>NZ_VOSL01000053.1 GCF_007997005.1 Lujinxingia vulgaris
GCCTCCGCCGCCGGAGTAGCCCCCGCCGCCGGCGCCGCCGCAACCGCCGGCACCGCCGCCTCCGCCGAAGCCGCCGAAGCCGTTTGTGGGCTGATAACAGCCGCGGCCGCCGATGGCGCCGCTCACAAAGCTTCCGCCGCCCTGGGTGCGGTTGGCGTCGAGCTCAAAGGGCAGGTAGGTCACGCCGGCCGAAGCGTTGACGCTGGACTCGCAGCCGCCGTAGTAGTTGCGGGTGCCGCTCTGACCGTGGGAGTAGAAGCCCCCGCCGGCGCCGCCGGGGTAGCTGTTGGTGGTGGCTGCTCCGCCGTTTCCGTCGGTGCCGCCGGCCGGTCCGCCGCCGTTGCCGGCGCTGCCCTCCGGGGTGGTCTGGCCGCCGATGCCCAGCGCGTTGCCCCCGGTATACACGCTACAACCTCCCGGGCTTCCGCCGCCGCCGGCGACGAGCAGCGGCTCGTCGTTGAGCACGACGAAGGTGCCGCCGCCTCCGCCCCATTCGTAACCCGAGGCGTTGATGCCGCCCATCTGGCCGACGGCAATAACGAGCTCCTCGCCGGCCTCCAGCTCGAACTCAGCCTGGATGCGGGCGCCGCGGCTCTGGTGGTCGTCGCGGGCGCCGCCGCTGGCCGCGCCCAGCGCTTCGATGCGGTAGATGCCGGAGGTGGGGACGCTCCAGCGCTGCATGCCGGCTGTGACCGAGACGCTGCGCGGGGCGTAGAGGTCGGCGTCGGCGTAGGTGGTGTCGCAGTCGGCCTGCTCGGGGCCGAAGCGACCGGAGGTGTCGCAGGTGTCGAAGACCAGCGGCAGGGGCTCGAAGATGGTGAGGTTCCAGGAGGCGCTGGTCGCGGCCAGGCTCAGCTGGCAGCTGACGCTGCCGACCGGGCCGCCGGGGTAATGAAGTTGAAGCGACTGCCCGGCTTCAACCGGAGCGCCGGAGGTGGCCGCGGCTCCGTCGATACGCAGCGCGCAGGGGCCGCTGACCGTGGCGAGGACCTGGCCCTCAAAGCCGGCGGCGACCACGGCGTCGGAGGTGATCTCGGCGTCCACCGGCGTGCCGCTGTCCGCGAAGCTGAAGGGGGCGGGCTGGCCGCCCTCGCGCACCTGGATGGCCACAGAGCCCGTGCTCAGCGCGCCCTGACCGTCGCTGACCTCATAGCTGATCGTGGCGGTGTAGGCTTCGCCGATGTTGAGCGCGCTTAAGGTGGCCGCGTCGCCGGAGGGGCTCAGTGAGGCGGCGGGGTGATCGACCGACCAGGCCACCGAGGTCGCGTCGCCGTCGGCGTCTTCGATGCTCAGCTGAACTTCGGCAAGCTCTCCGGGGAGGATGGAGGCCGGGGCGCGCACCTGCACGATCTGCGGGGCGCGGTTGGGGTAGGTCGAGACGCGCAGGCTCACCGAGGTGGTCGCGCCGTGAAGATCTTCGAGGCGCGCGGTGATGAGGCTGGAGGCGCCGCGCACCGACGAGGTTTGCACGCTACCCTGACCCGGCGCGGTGGTGCCGACCAGGAAGTTGGGATCGCTGCTCTCCCAGAGGACCATGAAGTCGTCGCCATCCGGGTCTTCGGCGTCAATGGTCAGCGCGATCGACTCACCGGCCTGCGCGATGATGCGGTCGGCGTAGAAGGCGTTGACCTGCGGGGCGCGGTTGGAGCGGGTGCCGATGGTGGCGCTGGCCGAGCTTTGTGCCTGCCCGTCGGAGACGGTGACGGTGAGCTGCTCAAAGACGTCGTACTGATCGGGGGTCTGCACGCGTACGGTGGCGGCGTCCTGACCTTCCACGATGGTCCAGCCTTCGGGGATGCTCCAGCTGTAGGTGAGCGCGTCGGCGTCGGCGTCGGTGGCGACCACCGAGGCCTCCACAACCTCGCCAGGGGCGACGAGCGAGGTGGCGACGACGAGCTCGGCGATGGCCGGGGCCTGGTTGCGAAGGGTGTGCACGCCGATAGCGTAGGAAGCCTCACCGCCGGCGCTGTCGCTGACGGTGACCACGACCTGGCCGGATTCGCCGGAGGTGGCCGGGGCCTGGAGGTGCGGCGCGTGGGCCGGGTGGCCGTCGCTCAGGAGCGTCCAGCCCGCGGGCACCGTCCAGGCGTAGCTCAGCTCCAGGCCGTGGGGGTGGGAGGCGTCGACCGAAAGTTCGATCTCCCCGCCGCGCACCACCTGGTCGGGTTGGGCCGAGGCCAGCGCGATGCTCGGGCCGGGGTTGGCCATGGTCGAGACGATGATCTCGGCGCGGGCGCTCTTGCCGGCCTCATTGCTCACGTCGACGCGGAAGGTCGCCGACTGCTGGTAGCCAGCCGGCGCGGTGATGGTGGGGCGGCGCAGGCTGGCGTCATCGATCTGCCAGCCCGCCGGGCCGCTCCAGGCGTAGCTTAAGTCGCCGCCTTCCGGGTCGCTGGCCAGCACGGCGAGTCGAGTGGTGGAGGCGGGGACGAGGCTGGCGAGGTCGGCGTTGATGGAGGTGATGATCGGAGCTCCCAGGGTGCGGGTCTGCACGGTGGTCTGGGCGCTGGTGCTGGCGCCGGCACCGTCGGTGACGGTGAGGGTGAGCGCGCCGCTGACGCCTTCGGTCTGCGGGGCACGCAGCAGAGGTTGGCCCACCGGACGGCTGGTCGTGATGACCTCCCAGCCCTGCGGGGCCTCCCAGGTGTAGGTGAGCGCGGCGGCGTCTTCGAAGCGGTGCGAGGCGCTGGCCTCAACCTCCAGAAGTTCGCCGGGCTCGGCCACCGGCGGGGTGACGATGAGCGAGGTGATGCGGGGGCCGAGGTTCTCCTCGGTGCTCACCACGATCTCGGCGCGGTCTTCGACGCCGTAGCGGTCGCTCACAATCAGCTCAATGCGCGCCGAGGCGCCGTAGGTCTGCGGGGCCACAACGTCGATGGAGGGACCGACGATGGTGTCGCTCGACCAGCCTTCGGGGAGCAGCCACTCGTAGAGGAGGTCTTGATCCCAGCCATCGGCGTCGACCGCGCTGGCGACGAGCTCCAGGGTGGCGCCGGGGGCGACGCGGGCCGGAAGCGCAACCAGGCTGCGCACGCGCGGGCCGTTGTTGGCGGCGGTGCTCAGGTTAAGCTCTTGCGTGGCCTCGGCGCCAAAAGGATCGCGGACCACCGCCACAATCGCCGCGCTGACCGAGGGCTGGTCCGGGGCGCTGACCTCGGCCACAAAAGGATCGTCTTCGTCGACGCTCAACGCCCAACCTTCCGGGGCGCTGAAGGTCACGGTGAGCGCGTCGCCGTCGGCGTCTTCGGCCGCCACGCGCACCACCGACACACCGCCGGGGGAGAGCGAGGCCGGATCGGCCGACATGCTCAAAATGCTCGGGGCGGCGTTGTTGCGTGTGCTCAAACTCAACGTCGCGCTCGACTCGCCACCACGCCCGTCGCTGACCACGACGCTCACCTCTCCGCTCACGCCGAAGCCCTCGGGGGCCACCACGTTGACCGAGGCGCCGGGGGAATCGCCGGCTTCTACCACAAAGCCCTCGCTGGCCTCCCAGGCGTAGCTGAGCGCGTCGCCGTTGGCGTCGATGGCGTCGACCTCCACCTCGACCGACTCACCCGGGAGGAGCACCTCGCGCTCCGCGCTGAGCGCACGGATCTCGGGGGCGGCGTTGACGCGCGAGAGGGTCAGGTTGAGCTCGACCTCTTCGTCTTCGAGGACCTCGACCTCACCCTGCTGCGGCTCATAGCCCTCCAGCGACGCCACGACCAGGCGGCTGCCGGTGGCCACGGTGAAGCTGAAGCGGCCGTCGGCTTCGGTGAGCACGTGCGCCGCGCCTACCTCCACGCGTACCCCGGAGGCGTCCGCGCTGTCTTCCAGCGTGACCTGCCCCACGATCGTGCCCACCGGAGGCGACTGCAGCTCGCCGGGGGTGTCATCCGGGGCTCCGCACCCCAGGCCAAGGCCGGTGACGAGCAGGCTCGCAACCGGCCACAGGGTCCAATGCAGGCGTACGACGTGCATGATGACGCTCCTTATCGCAGAAGGAACGCCGGGCCAGGAGGTGACCGGACGTTCGGGTGGGGTGGCAGAGGTGTTGAGGGATGGAACTTGTGCAACATAACTTTACATTTGTGATTTTGCAAATCTGGTCAAGAGGGCGGCGACCATCACACCTGAAATTCGATCGCGCCAGGGGGGCTGAGGTGATGGACATGAAAAAGCCCGCAGCGCATGGAGTGCGCTGCGGGCTTCGATCTCGTCACGCGCAGATGGCGTGGGAGAGGGGGGCGATGCAAAATTAGTTAGAGATTCGGGATGCGCACGCGCGCCTCCCCGCGGGTGGTTTTGCCCACGGAGTTGGTGACCTCCACGGTCAGCACCACAACGTCTCCGGGGTTGCCGCCGAGGATCTCGGTGGTGCGGGAGGTTGGCGAGAGGATGACGACGCTCTCGCTGGTGGTGGTCCAGACGTAGCTCAGGTCGCCACCCTCCGGGTCGCGGGCCGAGACGGAGACCAGCGCGCTGTCGCCAAACTCCGCAGGAGAGATGGCCGTGATGCTGTTGATGATGGGCGCAGCATAGGTGCGGGTCTGCACCACGAGCGCCGCTTCAGCGGTGACGCCGGCCGAGTCGCTGACGGTCAGGCGCACGGTGCCCACGGCGCCTTCCTGGTCCGGGGAGCGCAGCGCGGGCGCATTCACCGGGCGGTTTTCGGTGATGACGCTGAAGCCGCCGGTGGCCTCCCAGCTGTAGGTGAGCTCTTCCTCAAAGGGGTGCGAGGCGATGGCCTCCAGAAACACCAGCTCATCGGGGTTCGCTACCGGACGGGTGGTGATGAGGCTGGAGATGGTGGGGCCCTGGTTGGTCAGGGTGCTGACCACGAGCTCGGTCTGGTCGGTGGCGCCAAAGTCGTCGCTGACGATCAGCGTGATGCGCCCGGAGACGCCGTAGGCGTCGGGGGCGGTCAGGGTGGTCTGGGCGCCGACGACGCTGGAGACCTCCCAGCCTTCGGGAACCAGCCACTCGTAGAGCAGCGCGTCGCCCTCGGCGTCGACGGCCTCGGCCTGAAGATCGATCTCCGCGCCGGGAAGCACCTCGGCGGGAAGGGCGGTGGCCGATCGGATGCGCGGGGCCTGGTTCTGGGCGGTGCTCACGCTGAGCTGCGCGCTGGCCTGGGCGCCCTGCGCGTCGCTGACCACGACCGAGAAGCTGCCAACTTCGCCCGGAGCATCAGGGGCGGTGGCCACCACGCTGGCCTGGTCGGTGGCGTCGAGCTCCCAACCTTCGGGGGCGCTCCAGGCGTAGGTGAGCGCGCCGCCTTCGGCGTCGGTGGCGTCGACGCTCAAGCCCACCTGAGCGCCGCGCGCCACCACCGCGGCGTCAGCGACGATCGAGGTGATCTGCGGAGCGGCGTTGCCGACGGTGCTCACGCTCAGGCGCTCTTCGGCCTGACGATCGTCGCTGTCGGTGACGGTGACCACGACCTCGCCAGCGGCGCCGGCCTCCTCGGGGGCGGTCAGCGTGGCCGAGAAGGGGTCGTCGCTATCGGCCTCCACCTCAAAGCCGCCGGTGGCGCTCCAGCTGACCTCAAGCGTCCCACCTTCCGGGTCGATGGCCTCCACGCGCACGCCGGTCTGCTCACCGGGAGCAAGCGCGCTCACATCGGCGCTCAGGCTGACGATCTGCGGGCCGGCCGAGCGGGGCTCCAGCACCAGCTGCACGGCGTTGTCCTGCCCGGCGATCACGGTGATAAAGGCCTCGGCCGGGCGGTAGCCCTCCAGGCTCGCGCTCACCAGAACGGCGCCGGCGCTCACGTCTTCAAAACGAAACGAGCCGTCGTCGGCGGTGGTCGTCGAGCGGGCGCCCGTCTCCACGAGCACACCCTCGGCGTCTTCGCCGTCGCTTAAGGAGACCATCCCCACGATGGCGCCCTCTGTGGCTTGAGGCTCGTTGACCTCGGCGTCGGAACCGCAGGCGACAAGGCCCAGGGCGAAGACGCCCGCGGCCAGGGTGCGCAGACCAGTAGTCGCGTGATGAAACATGATGTACTCCACCGTTTTGTCAGGGGATTTCGGCAGGCGCGGGAGGAGCGCCCAGACGGGATCACCTTGGAGAAAGGGGTGGAGAATGTCAATTCAGCTGTAAAATTACGGGCTTGGCGTATTCAAACCCCGCTCCCCCGCGCCGACACCATCCCCGCGCCGCCGCGCGGTGACACGCGATCCGGGCCGCGGCGAGTTGCGGGGCGCTAGCGCGTCGCCGGTGCGTCTTCGGCGGGCATATCGTCGGAGGGAGGCGTCTCGACCGGCGCCTCATCGGCCGGCGTAAAGCCCATCGACACCGAGTTGATGCAGTAGCGCAGCCCGGTGGGCGCCGGCCCATCCGGAAAAATATGCCCCAGGTGCCCGCCGCAGCGGCTGCAATGCACCTCCACCCGGCGCATCCCGTGGCTGGTGTCCATCTTCGTGCCCACCGCCTCCTCCGAGATCGGCGCATAGAAGCTCGGCCAGCCCGTACGCGAGTCGTACTTATGCTCCGAGGAGAAGACCGCCTGGCCGCAGCCCGCACACACAAAGGTCCCTTCTTCTTTAACGTGCAGCAGCTCCCCGCTGCCGGCCCGCTCGGTGCCCTCCTCGCGCAGCACCCGGTACTGGGCCGGGGTCAGGCGCTCGCGCCACTCCTCCTCGCTGAGCTGCACCTCGGGCTCGGCCTCCCGGATCGGGATCTCCTCCAGCGTTGGCCGCTCAAAAGACTCCTCGGCCACCTGCGCGCTCTGCGCCTGACCGACCACATAACGCGGCCGCAGCTGCGTCTCCGTCGAGGAGTTCGCGCTGCAGCTCGAGCCGCTCAGAAGTCCAGGCGCCATCAGGCTGAGCGCCCCCACGAGCATCGGGCGTTTGAGAAAGCGAAGAGGGGAGGTCCGGTCGGTTCGAGACGTCACAGCGATCCTGGGGCAAAGTTCAACCAGCGCACGCACCCATCGTAACACAGGAGCACGCCGGGGTATTGCCACATCGTGTGAAGCGAGCGCTCAGGCCACCCTCGCTGTGGCCTGCCCGCGCGTCGGTCGCGGCCCCTCTTCAACAGGTCGGCAGAGCGCGCGGAGGGTCGTGGAACGCCCCCGTCAGCGGGTGGTGAAGTAGACGTCCTGCACCGCGTCGACATAGGCGCCGCCCAGAGCCTCCAGAAAGCCGCCAAGCCCGCCTTCGCCAAGATCGACGTTGACGTTCTCCTCGGCGCTCACGCCTTCGACCACCCCCTGGCGAAGTCCCACCTCCACCGCCTCCGGGTTGAGCTCCCAGGGGAAGTTCCCCTCCGTCGTCTCCGTGCCCTCATCGCCGCGCGAGAGCGACTCGGTGCGCACCATCCAGGGGATCTCGGCCGGCAGCGCTCGCCCGCCCTCAAAAAAGCTCGAGAGGTTGAGCATCACCGCCGGCTCGCTGTAGGGCAGGGCGGTCGGCCCGTAGAGCGCGTCGGCCAGCGCGCTGAAGAGCGCGTCGATGCGCTGGATATTCTCCACGGTGGGCTGCTCCCACTGCAGGGTCGTCTGCACCTCGCTGGTCAGACCCATACGCAGCGCGTCGCGGGCCCGGGAGAGGGCGTCTTTGAGCGCGGTGCGCGAGGCTTGCAAACGATCCGGCTGCGCCACCCGCCGAAAGAGCCGCGCGTCCAGGTAGCTCACCGTGTAGTCGGTCGGGGTGTAGCCGGCCACATAGCGCTCGTCGTCCAGGTTCACATCCTGGCGCCAGGCGCCAAAGGTCTCCTCCAGCGTCCAGCTATGCTCGTAGGCCGAGATCGCGTAGAGCGCCGCGCGCACCACCTGCAGCGCGGCCTGAATCGTCGCCAGCTCCGCGCGCCCCAGCGTCAGGCTCAGGGAGGGGTCATGAAAGACCTCCCCGGGCACATAAAAGCGCACGAAGTTCGGATCGTCGATCGCCACCTGCAGCTGCGCATCGAGCCCGCCCAGCGCGTTGGCGATGCTCACCAGGTGGCGCGCCAGGGTGTCGCCCGGCTCATGGAGTCCTTCGACAAAACGGGTGATCGACTCCAGCTCCTCAAGCTCCCAGGGGAGCTCGGGGGCCAGCAGGCTGCGGATCCCCTGGTATTGGCCGTCGTCGGCCCAGCGCGCCCCGCGGCTGGCCCAGTACAAAAGCCCCTCGTTGCCGTAGAGGACCTCAGCGGCATCGAGCGGCTCGGATGCCCCCAGCGACTCGGTGAGCAGCCTCCCGACCTCCGCCATCCCCGGAACCAGCAAGAGATCGCAGAGCGCTCGACCGGCCGCCGCGTCTCCGTCGGCCGGGTTGATCTCCAGGCGCTGCTGGTACATCGCCCGCGCCCCGGCCACGTCATGGGCGATCAGCGCCTGCTCGGCGTCGCCCAGCGAGGGCACCGGCTCGCCAGGGTTGGCGTCGTTATCAGCGTCAAACCTGGGGTCGGCTTCGGCGGACTCATCGAAACTTTCGCCGCAGCCGCTCGCGCCCAGGCTGAGCGCACCGAGTGAGAGCGCCCCCGCAAGCGCTGTGCGTCCAAGCCAGTTCGTTATCGATGTCATTGAGCTTTTCATCAGGGGGATCTCCACGCACAGAAGCGTAGTGCACCGGGCGGCTGCCCACAAGATCTCGGCGTTGCGCGCGAGCGCTGGCCAGATCCGGCCCGGGCTGACGCGGGCCTGCATGACCTTTGTGCAAGATCTCTGCCGACACCGCCTGCAGGCGCTCTTAATCCACGGACGTCCTCGTTTCAAGCGTCCGATCGCGCGCTCGCCATGCCCCGCAAACTCGCCATTCGGACCCGAGCCACCTCGATCTGGTCAAGCGCTGCTCCACCCCCGGAGCGCGCCCCCACCGCCCGGGGGCCCCGCAACGCCGCGTGGCGCGCACCTGCACCTACACCCTTTGGCCTTCGGCCCCTTGTGGCCTATACTGCCAGAAGGATCCCCATCTCGCGGATCCTCTCGTTTTGTTGAGGCTGTACCATGCGCGCTGCCCTCGTCTCACAACCTGCCCGGCACGTTTTGGCCCCTCGGTCCTCTCGGGGGCTTCGGGGCATCGCCACGCTCGTGCTGGGTCTTGTCGCCCTGACGCTCACAGCCTGCCCCACCTTCGAAGACGACTTAAGCGGCCACTACCGCCAGACGCTCATCACCGAGCTCGACGATGAGGCCCTGGCCGTCGACCTCTTTCGCTTTGGCGACGACGTGCGCGCGATCGTGCGCTTCTACGAGCTCGCCAGCGCCAGCGCCCGCGAAGACGCCTACGCCCCCGAGAACCAGTCCCGCTGCGCCTGGACCCAGCCCTCGCCATTTAACGAGGACGACCGCGCCTTCGATCTGCGCCTGCTCCCCACCGCGCGCCACCAGGGCTTAAGCTTAAGCGGGCGCTTCGACGCCCAGGATCGCCTCCAGCTTTTGGTCCAGCGCGACGACGAGGCCTCCCCCTCATCCCTCCTGATGGAAGCCTCCTCCTCGCTCCCCAACGCCGCCTGCCAGACCATCGACGATCTGATCCTGCGCGCACGCTTCGGCGCCACCACCAACGCCTTCTCGCCAGAAACCTACACCCTGCGTCACCCCGTCTTCAGCCTGCTCTGGGTCGGGGTGGAGGCCGTCAATACAAACGGCGCCATCGTCCTGGTCGCCATCAACCGCACCGAGCCCTCGGTGCGCCTGACCCCCGGCGCCCAGTTCCTCCCCGGCGACAACGCCATCACCGGCGATCTGCGCTTAAGCGTGCCGCCGCCCCCCGATCGCATCCTCGCCAGGAGCGGCACCACCCGCTTCGGCCTGGCTCACCCCGTGGTCATCGACGACGCCGAGAGCGAGGAGCGCTTCGCCTGGAACATCAACGAAGAGCCCCTTGTCGCCACCAGCCTGCAGAGCGGCGTCGTCGAAGACGCCCCCGAGGGCATTGAGACCAACGGCTGGGGTCAGGCCATCTTCTTTGTCGAGGGCTCCCTCGACCAGCTCGACGCCAACCTGCGCGCGCGCATCGAGGGCCTCGATGAGGCCAACCCCAACCAACACTTTTACATCGCGCAGGTCTTCTTCTATAACGATGAGGTCGTCGCCCTCAGACTCCCCCCCAGGCCCCGGCCGGGGATCGTGTCCAACGCCGTCGACCTCGTGCTCACCACCGATTACTTGCAGGCCGATGAGGTCCTGCTTCCCAGGCTTTTCCCGTACAACTGAGTCGCGATGCCCCCGTCGACCACGACCCCCACATCCCGGTCGCGGCGAACGCCCGCGGTGGCCCGGGCGCTGGCGTCGTGGGCCTTCTGCCTGTCTTTGGTCGCTCTGAGCGCCGAGGCTGCCGCCCAGAGCGCGCCCGAGCCCGACGATGCGCGCCCCCCGCGCCTGGCCATCGCCCCCGATGCCCGCGCCTTCGCCGCCTCCAGCCAGCTCGATGCGCTCGACGAAGCCCTGGCCACCGAGCTCCACCAGAGCCTGGAGCGCGGCGCCCGACGCTACTTTCTGCCCACCGATGACTTCGAGCTCGTCGCCTCCGACGCCCTCAAAGACGCCATCACCTCCGAGCCCCTCTACGAGGGCACCCTGGCCCTGGCGCGCCAGTGGGCCGAGATGGGCGAAGAGTCGTTTAAGCGGCTGCAGGCCGATGACGCCATCGCGCACCTGGAGCGCGCGCTCCAGAACTACCGCGCCATCGACCACGATCGCATCGCCCCCGAGGAGATCGCCCACACCCTGCTCTTTCTGGCCCTGAGCTACCTGGAAGAGGGCACCAACGTGGTGCGCCCCTTAGAGCTGATGCAGGAGATGATCCTGCTCGACCCCACCCGGCGCATCCTCCCGGGCTACTATCCGGACTTCATCGTCCAGTACTACCGCAGCGCCCGCGACACCCTCTTTCGCGAGCTCGCCAGTGGCGGCCCCTCCCTTGAGGAGGCCGCCCGCAGCGCCGAGCTCTTGCAGGCCGACTACCTCCTCTACACCTTCGCGCTGCCCACCTCGCCAGGCGACGCTTTCGCAGAACCCACCGCCGAGCCCACCGCCGGCGCCGCATCCACCTCCGAGCAGGACTTTACCGTCATCGCCTTTCTCTACGAGGCGCAGTCCGAGAGCTTTCTGCCGCCGGAGGCGATCCGCCTGGCCAGCCTGGAGCCGGCGCTCCTGCAAAACGCCGCCAACCGCCTGGCCAGCCGCCTGGCCGCCTGCGTGCTCCTGCCCGATGAGGAGCCCCTGACCAACCCCGACGATCTCCGGGCCAGCCGCGGCCAGGGCCGCCTGGGCCTGGAGCTGGGCATGGCCTACGCCTCGTTTTTGAGCGTCGCCCCCCCGCTGCAGAGCCCCTTTGGCAACATCGGCGTGGGCCTGGGCGTCAGCTACGCGCTCACCCGGGAGTTTCAGCTCGTCGCCGGCCTGCAGCTCCTCAACTCGCTGCGCGACTACAACGGGCTCTTGCGCGACGACTTCACCACCCTGCGCTCCTGGCTGGGCGGCCGCCTGGCCTGGGAGCTCGGCCCCCTGGAGCTGGGCATCGCCGCGAGCTTCGAGCTGGCCAGCCTCTCGGAGGTGCGCGTCTTCACCGACAAGAGCTGCATCCCCGCCCCCGATCTCCTCTGCCCCGGCGATCTCGGCACCCGCACCTACGACATGAACTCGCCACTGCTCGGCGCCCACCTCAACCCGCGCCTCTCCCTGCGCCTGACCCGCTCGCTCTGGCTGACGCTGAACACCTCCCTGGGCTATTACCTCAGCCCGGTCGAAGAGGACCTGCTCAACCTCCCCTTCAGCTCCGATCTGGGCATCCGCTACCGCTTTTAAAGGGGGCGGTGATGGGCGCCCGGCCATCCCGAACGTCCCGTAGATACGCCCCTTTATGTCTGTTGATGTCTGTTGATGTCGCCCGCACCTCCGGGGCCTCCTGACCGCTGATGGTTTGCCATCGTCACCACCATCGCTCCTGCCGTGAAAAGGATCTTCCATGCTCGACCAACGCCTCCAGCACGCCACCGCCGTCGCCCCGGCCACCATCGCCAACGTCGCGGTGGGCTTTGATATCCTCGGCTTCAGCTTAAGCGAAGTCGACGGCGCCATCGGCCTCTCCGACCGTGTGCGCGTCGAGCGCGTCGAAAAACCCGGCGTGCACCTGGTGGAGATCCGCGGCGACGACGCCCTGCTCAACGCGCTCCCCGACGACCCGAAGGCCAACACCGCCACCGCCGGCCTGGTGCAGATGGCCATCGACAAAAAGCTCGACTTCGGCCTGGAGGTCCGCGTCTTTAAAGGCGTCCCCACCTCCCGCGGCCTGGGCGGCGCGGCCACCAGCGCGGTGGCCGCCGTGGTGGCCGCAAGCGCCGTGCTCGATACCCCCCTCTCCCTCCCCGAGCGCTTTAAATACGCGCTCCTGGGCGAAACCCTGGCCGCCGGCCAGCCCCACGGCGACAACGTCGCCCCGGCCATGCTCGGCGGACTCATCCTCGTGCGCGCGATGGATCCTTTTGATGTCGTGCGCATCCCCGTCCCCCACGACTTTGGCGCCGTGGTCGTCGTGCCCGAGCTCGCCGTCGACGTGCGCCTCTCCCGCGCCCAGCTCAGCGAGACGCTGCCGCTCAAGGCCCATGTCGCCCAGTCCGCCAACCTCGCTGGCTTCATCACCGGCTGCTTCCGCGACGACCGCGAGCTCATCACCCGCTCGCTCCATGATCTGGTCGTCGAGCCCCAGCGCGCCCCCACCATCCCGGGCTTCGCCGCCGTCAAAGACGCCGCGCTCAAGGCCGGCGCCCTGGGCGTCTCCATCTCCGGGGCCGGGCCGACCCTCTTTGCGCTGCACGACTTCCGCGCCCGCAAAAGCCAGATCGCCGAGGCCATGCTCAACGCCTTTGAAGAGGCCGGCGTCAACGCCCGCGCCTTCCACTCCCCGGTCAACGGCCTGGGCGCCCACATCATCGAGCGCGGCCCCATCCTCGACAGATAACAGGTTGAAGATGCTCCACCCGCGCGTTTGAGCGTCCCGCGTTTCCGCTTTACCTCCCCGCAGCACCGAGATCCTATGAGCGCCCCCGACGTCAACCCCCAACGCCTCTCTTCCGAGTCGGAACACCCCTTCAAACGCCTGCTCCATTACGCCCGGCCGCACCGAAAACGCGTCTGGGCGGCGGCCACCTCCTCGGTGCTCAACAAGATCTTCGACCTGGCCCCGCCCGCACTCATCGGCGCGGCCATCGACGTGGTCGTCGAGCAGGAAGACTCCCTGGTCGCCTCGCTGGGCATCGTCGATGTCACCCACCAGCTCATCGCCCTCTCGGCGCTCACCGTCATCGTCTGGGGCCTGGAGAGCGCCTTCCAGTATTTGCAAGAATGGCTCTGGCGTAACCTCGCTCAGACCATCGAACACGACCTTCGCCAGGACGCCTACAACCACATCCAGAACCTGGAGATGGCCTACTTCCACGAGCAGTCCACCGGCGGGCTGATGGCCATCCTTAACGACGACATCAACCAGCTGGAGCGTTTTCTCGACACCGGCGCCGACGATATTCTGCAGGTCGCCACCACCGCCATCGTCATCGTCACGACCTTCTTTATCCTGGCGCCCCAGGTGGCCTGGATGGCCATGCTCCCGGTCCCCATCATCATCTGGGGATCGTTTAAGTTTCAGCGCATGCTGGCGCCCCGCTACGCGCGTGTGCGCGAGCAGGTCGCGAGCCTGAACGGCCAGCTCGCCAACAACCTCTCGGGCATCGCCACCATCAAGGCCTTTGCCACCGAAGGCTACGAGACCCGCCGCATCGCCCAGGAGAGCGATGACTACCGCCAGGCCAACCGCGCCGCCATCCGCTTAAGCGCCGCGTTCAGCCCGCTGATCCGCATGGCGATTGTATTGGGCTTTACCGCCACACTCCTCTACGGCGGGATGCTTGCCATTGAGGGCACCCTGGCCGTGGGCGTCTATTCGGTGCTCGTCTTTCTCACCCAGCGCCTGCTCTGGCCCCTGACTCGCCTGGGCAAAACCTTCGATCTCTACCAGCGCGCCATGGCGTCGACGCGCCGCGTCCTCAACCTCCTGGCCACCCCCATCTCCATCATCAGCGGCCAGACCCCCTTTGAGAAAGAGGGCGCCCGCGGAGAGCTCGTCTTCGAAGACGTCGAGTTCGCCTACCCCGATCGCGAGCCCATCCTCCAAAACTTCAACCTGCGCATCCCCGCCGGCGCCACCCTGGGCGTGGTCGGGGCCACCGGCGCCGGAAAATCCACCCTCATCAACCTCCTGATGCGCTTCTTTGAGCCCGCAAAGGGCACCGTGCGCATCGACGGCACCCCCCTCCATGAGCTGCGCACCGACGATCTGCGCCGCGCCATCGGCCTGGTCAGCCAGCAGACCTTTCTCTTTCATGGCACCGTGCGCGAGAACATCGCCTACGGCTCCTTCGATGCCGACGACGACGCCATCCTGCGCGCCAGCCGCCAGGCCGAAGCCCACCCCTTCATCGAAGAGCTGCCCCGCGGCTACGACACCATCGTGGGCGAACGCGGCGAAACCCTCTCCGGCGGCCAGAAGCAGCGCATCTCGATCGCCCGCGCCGTGCTGCGCGACCCCCGCGTGCTCATCCTCGATGAGGCCACCAGCGCCGTCGACAACGCCACCGAAGCCGCCATCCAGCGCTCGATGAACCGCCTGGCTCAAGACCGCACCATGATCATCATCGCCCACCGCCTCTCCACGGTCCGCGCCGCCGATCACATCATCGTCATGGATCAGGGCCGCATCATCGAGCAGGGCTCCCACGATGAGCTCGTCGCCCTCGGCGGCGACTACGCCGCCCTCTGGAACATCCAGACCGGCAACACCCACCAGGCCGCCCCCGACGTTGTTGAGTAGGTCGTGGTGGAGTAAGTCGCGGCTGAGTACGCCCTCGCCATGTAGGCAGGCCAGATAAGCCGCGCCCCGCAGCCGTGTTTACTTTCAGAGACGTGCCCGTCACATCACGACCGGCACCTGTTTGATAGCTCACGGCGTCCACACTCTCCCGGGGGGAACCCGCTATGGCCTGCTCTCACCTGCGCGCGCGCGCCATCCTCATCGCCCTCGTCTCCATCCTCTGCACCTCGCCAGCTCAGGCGTCTTCACCCGACGCCGCCCCCCCCGATCGTGATCGTCTTGAGATGCGCCCCCTGGCCCAGCAGACGCCCCCGCCGGGCACCGCCCCCCCGGGCACGCTTCCACCCGACTCCACCCAACCCGCGCCCACACCCACCCTGCCCGACGCCGGGGACACCCCCGCGCCTTACAGCTCCGATGCGGGTGATGCCGGAGACGCCGGAGACGCCGACATGCCCGGCCAGCGCACCCAACCGCACGTCCCCGGTCAGCCGCGCCCCGATCGCAGCGCCGACGCCGACGATGACGCCGCCGACTCCGGACTCTCCCTCGGTGAGCGCATCGGCGCCGCCCTCAACGACGCCGGCGTCCCCGACGCCGATAACCCCGATGCTCCCGATGCCCGCGTCGCCGGCTGCCAGAGCGAAGGCGCCCAGGGGAGCCCCTGGGCGATCTCGGTGGTGCTTTTAGGTTTTATGGTCCTGCACGCCGCCGGCCTGCTCGGCCGACGTCACGTGCGTTGAGCCTCGGCAGATGATCGCCCATCCCTGGCGAGGTGCGCCGGACTTAAGGCTCCAGCGTGGTGTCCCGATCGGGGTACGTCCCGTTGGTCCAGCACCCTCCCCAGGTGCAGGGGAGGCCGGCGTACACGCCTCCCCTGGCCCCATCCAGGGGCAGATCAATAACCGCCCCATACCACAGGCTCCCCTCCTGGTTGTTGCCAAAGGAAACCTCGTCAGTAAAGACCACGATCCCGTCGATCTCCACCGTTAAATAGGCGGGCACCCGGTGCCAGGCGTTGCCAAAATAGCTCGCATACACCCCCACGTGATAGCGCCCCGGCTCCGGGTTGGTGTGCACCAACACCTCATCGGTATAGGGCGACTGCGCGTCGCTCAACGAGAGCGTTGAGCCGCCCCAGGTCGTCCAGGCATTGTTCCAGTACACACAGCCCGGACCGCTGAACATCCCTGCGGATTGCGGGCAATAATAAATATCGAGATCCGGCTCCACGATAGAGCCCTCGTACGACCACCACAGCTCAACGCGCACCTCCGAGGGCAGGCTCGAGTCATTGCCCACATCGGGGTCATTGCCCACATCGGGGTCGCTGCCCACATCGGGGTCATTGCCCACATCGGGGTCATTGCCCACATCGGGATCGCTGCCCACATCGGGGTCGCTGCCCACATCGGGGTCATTGCCCACATCGGGGTCACTGCCGGTGTCGGGGTCACTGCCGGTGTCGGGGTCACTGCCGGTGTCGGGGTCATTGCCCACATCGGGGTCATTGCCCACATCGGGGTCGCTCCCCGTATCGGGGTCGCTGCCCGTATCGGGCCGCGGATTGGGATCATGGCCAGCGTCCGGCGTCCCGCTGTCTTCGTCATTGCCACCCACATCCGGGCCATCGCCCTGGCGAATGGGCTCCTCAATGCACTCGGGCGAAAACGCATTGCCAGCACAGGGATCGAGCTGCTCGACGCTCTCCGCACAGCCCACCATCCACAACACCCCCATCACCACGCACGCTTTTATTTTCACCTTTCGGCTCCGCATCTCTCTGTCATCGCTGCGGCTCTCACGTCGCCGCCCATCCATGCATTACAATACGTTAACCCTCGACGGAGACGCGCCGATTGTCAAATTCGCCCGCGCCAGAGGCAAACGCGGCGGCCTCCTCCCAACACTCGGGAGGGGCCGCCGTCTGATCACGCAGGGCAATCGCAAAGTGGGTTCCCACCACCCGCCACCGTAGGGGGACCCCTTGTGGGTCCCCGCCCTGGGAGTTCCGGAGGGGCACAAGACCCCTCCCTACGGATTGGGTGGGGGCTCCAAAAAAAACCTTGTGGGACGTTGCGATTGCCCTGCCTGATCACGCGATCTGTCTTTTCGTTTAGTCGAGATACACCATCGTGTCGTAGAGCCCGCCTCCCACACACGTGTTCTGCGCGCTGTTCACACAGTCCGGCCCCTCGCTGATGCCCGCGCCGCCTCCAGAGCGCAGCTCGGGCCAGTCCAGCACCGCCGCGTACCACATCGTCGCCGAGGTATCGAAGACCTGGGTGGCTCGGTAGACCTCCACATCACCGACCAACACCTTCACCGTTGCGTTGATCTCACCGACCCCCACGCCGGTGCCGTCGTCCCAATACGCCTGCACGCCCAGGTGGTAGCGCCCGTTCGCCGGCGTATCGTGCTCAATATCCTCGACCTGCCCGGCGTCATCGGCGTCATTCCAGAGCACCGCGATATTCGTCTCTCCCGGTCCCCACTCCTGAATGTCATGCTTCCAGTAGACGCAGCTGGCGTCCTCCAGAGAGTTCACGCCATCTTCGCAGTAGTAGAGATCCAGATCGGAGTAGACCACGTCCTCGGGCTGAGACTCCGTCCACTCCAGCAGAATCGTCACGGTCTCCGATGTCGGATCAGGAGCGACGTCGGGTTCCTCAGTGACATCGGGTTCTTCGTCCACGTCGGGCTCTTCGTCCACGTCGGGTTCTTCGGTGACATCGGGCTCAGCATCGGGCTCCTCGGTGACATCGGGCTCAGCATCGGGCTCCTCCGTCACATCGGGCTCCTCGGTGACATCGGGCTCCTCCGTCACATCGGGCTCCTCGGTGACATCGGGCTCTTCGGTGACGTCGTTGCCCGCATCAAGCTCGTCACCGGAGTCGTCACCGGTGTCCGTATCGCTGACGCACCGTTCATCGGTGTCATCGCCGGTGCAGACCGGCGCGGGATCGTCGGTGGCGCAGGCGGCCAGGCTCAGGGTGATCAGCAATGCAAATAGATTCAGGGGGGCGGACGATTTCACAGACAACTCCTACAGGGGGTAGCGCGCATGGTGCGGGTCATTCAGGGCAGGGCGGCGATTGGGGCAGCGAGCTCTGGCAGCGCAAGCGCGACCATAACATTGTGGCCGGGCCGCGCAAACAAAGGCCATCTTGCGTGATGGGAGGCCTTTGTATAGACCAGAGAGCAGTGCTGATACCAAATCCCGGCCCTCTGGCTCCCTGCAAAAGAGCCTGTGAGAGCACGGTCGACCCCTGGAGCTTCTCCTATGTTCACCTCTCTGCGCCGCCTCGGGCTTGCCTCGCTCTGCCTGCTCGCGCTCTCCGCCTGCAACCTCGACGACGCCGCCCCTGAAAGCCAGCTCGCTGCGGCCGGTGACGCCTGCACCTCCGACACGGTCTGCGCCTCGGGGCTCTGCCTCACAGGCGACGCGGTCTGCGCTGCGACCTGCGAAGACACCTGCCAGGGCGACGACCTCGTCTGTACCGAGGGCCACTGCCTGCCCGCCGACTATTGCGACGAGGGTGTGGGGCCGGGCTGCGCCCCGACCACCTGCGAGCCGGGCTGCCACGCCGACGCCACCTGCGACCTGGAAGCGGCCGGCGGCCCCGCCTGCGCCTGCAACGATGGCTTTGAGGGCGACGGTTTGAGCTGCACCATCATCGAGACAAACCCCTGCCTCGAGGACAACGGCGGCTGCGGCGACCCGGGCACCGTGCAATGCGACGCCGTCGACGATGAAGAGAGCGGAGAGCTCGTCGCCGAGTGCACCACCATCAACCCCTGCCTTGAGGACAACGGCGGCTGCGGCGACCCGGAGTTCTTTGCCTGCACCAACACCGAGGTCGGTGTGGGCGAATGCTCCGAGATCGACCTCTGCGCCACCGACAACGGGGGCTGCGGCGACCCGGCCCGTTACGAGTGCATCCCCCTGAGCGGCCAGGCACCCCTGTGCAAGTTCGTCGCCTCCTGCGACGTCGAGCACACCGCTCCGCTGCTCGAAGACACCTTCACCAGCCTCTCCGACCCCTCCACCGCCTTCGATGAGAAACCTTTTCTGGTGGTCAACCCGCCAGAAAAAGCTCGCAGCTACGAGCAGGTGTACGAGTACAGAGCTCGCGATCGCCATGAGAGCTACCTGAGCTTCGACATCCGCGATCTCCCCGAAGGCTTCCCCGTCGTCGGCGCTCGCCTCGACATGGTGGGCTTTGACGGAATGGCCTGGGGCGGCACGCGCAACACGTTCGTCAACCTGGTGAGCAACGACTGGCGCGCCGCCGAGCTCCGCTGGGAGAACGCCCCGGAGACCCTGGCCGAGCGCCTGGGCTACTGGTTCCTCTGGTACGGTGGAGAGGCCGTCGATCGCGCGGTCTCCGCTGAGAGCGCCGAGTTGGCCCAAAAGATTCAAGAACTCCGTGAGGAGGGAAGGGTCTCGCTCAAGCTCACCGCCCCCGACTACACCACCCTCTATTACTCCAGCGAGCACGAAGAGCGCGACAAGCACCCCCGGCTCACCCTGACGGTGCGCGAGTGCAACCAGCCGGTGCTCCTGCCTGACGCCAACGCCACCGTCAGCGGCCGCGAGCCCGGCGAAGCTCTGGGCGAAGGCGATGGCCTTGTGGCCGACCGCGACCGCTCCGAGTTCTACGTGCGTTTTGATATGTCGCAGATCCCGGTGGATGCGGAGATCGTCGGCGCTCAGCTTGACCTTGTGGCCATCGACGCCACCAACTTTGGCGGCGACGCCACCTTCACCCTCGACTACCTCACCACCGAGGTCTGGGGCGAAGCCTCCGTCACCTACGACAGCCGCCCCGACGCCGCGGGCGAAGAGCTCGCCACCTTCACGCTCGACACCTCCACCGATCGTGACCCGGCCCAGCGCGTCACGCTGGACACCTCCGCGCTCTTCGAGACCGTGGTGGAGCGCTTTGAAGCCGAGCAGTCCATCAGCCTGCGCGTCACCGCCTCCGGCGACGCCGCAACCTTCGCCGGCCGCAACCACCCCGAGAGCGCCTGGCGTCCGCGTCTGACGGTAATTTACGAATAATTCGATGAGGTTGCCGGGCGCTTTACGCCCGGCGACGTCACTCCATCGTCCTGATCGACCCGGCCCGTTCGCCCCATTGGCGAGCGGGCTTTTTTACGTCCGCACGCTTCGACGCCAACGCGCAGAGGACGCCTCGCCCGGGTCGCCGCGAGGGTCGTGCAGGCCGACGCGTTTCACAAAACAACATACAGGCAAAAGGCGGCTTGCCCTGGCGGGCCGGGTTAAGGCATGTAGTGGCCTACCTCGAAGGCGTGAGCCTTTATCTTTCCCTTTTACAATCTTGATTTAGTTTACGGCGTCGCGAACGGATGGTGACGTTGATGGCCGCTGCGCAACGCAGTGGCCGCGATTTTTATGTCAGCTCGTCGCGCACGACTTCAGGAGTCCCTTGATGCTTTCATGGATGGGCCGTGTTGGCCTTATGTTCTGTCTCGTCGGCCTTATTGCTGCCTGCAGCGCCGACGATGACGCTCGCCACCCCGACGATCACCAGGAGCCCACAGGCTGCACCCTTGATGAGGACTGCGACTCGGGCCTCTGCCTGGCCGACGCGCAGGCCTGCGCCGCCACCTGCGACGACTCCTGCCAGGGCGACCTCGTCTGCACCGAGGGCCTGTGCCTGCCCGACGACTACTGCGATGAGGAGGGCTTTGGACCGGGCTGCGCCCCCGCCACCTGCGAGCCCGGCTGCCACGCCGACGCCACCTGCGACCTGGAGGCCACCGGCGGCCCCTCCTGCGTCTGCAACCCCGGCTTTGAGGGCGACGGCCTCGACTGCACCATCGTCGAGACGAACCCCTGCCTCACCGACAACGGGGGCTGCGGCGACCCGGAGCTCGTGCAATGCGACGCCATCGAGGACGGCGAAAGCGACGAACTCGCTGCGCAGTGCACGACGATCAACCCCTGCCTTGATGATAACGGCGGCTGCGGCGACGCGGCGTTCTTCGCCTGCACCCACCTCGATGTGGGAGAGGCGGAATGCACCACGATCGACCCCTGCCTCACCGACAACGGGGGCTGCGGCGACGCCGAGTTTTTCCAATGCGACGCGCTGGAAGATGCGGAGAGCGGTGGTCTGCTGGCGGAATGCAGCGTGATCGACCCCTGCCTCGACGATAACGGGGGCTGCGGTGTGCCGGAGTACTTCCAATGCGACGCCATCGAGCACGCGGAGAGCGGCGGTCTCATCGCCGAGTGCAGCGCGATCGATCCCTGCCTCACCGACAACGGCGGCTGCGGTGTGCCGGAGTACTTCCAATGCGACGCCATCGAGGACGCCGAGGGCGGCCACCTCGTCGCCGAGTGCAGCGCGATCGACCCCTGCCTCGACGACAACGGGGGCTGCGGTGACCCGGCCCTCGTGCAATGCGACGCCATCGAAGACGCCGAGGGCGGCCACCTCGTCGCGCAGTGCACCACGATCAACCCTTGCCTTGACGATAACGGGGGCTGCGGCGACCCGGCTTTTTTCACCTGCACCCACACCGGGGTCGGGGTGGGCGAGTGTGCCGATGTGGATCTCTGCGCCGACGATAACGGGGGCTGCGGCGATCCCGCACTCTATGCGTGCGTTCCTCGCTCCGGTCAGCTGCCCCTCTGCCGCCTGGCCATCGCCTCGTGTGAGATCGACTATCAGGCACCGCTTACTCACGATGTCTTTCTCAGAATCAACCGTCCGGACGAGACCTTTGACCTTGAGTTCCTGGCGATCAACCCGACCGGCTCAAACAGGTTTTTCTACTTTGAACCCTATCCCTACCTTTTGAGCTCCCGCCATATAAGCTTTCTGCAATTTGACCTGAGCGAGCTTTCGCCGCGCGCCTTCATCCGTAACGCAGAGTTCTACTTCTACATCTTCGGCAACGTCGGCAACACCGGGTCGATTAACATACGTGTTCCCTCACCGGTGCATGATATGGGCTCACTCATCTGGCAGGATGTGCAAAATATGACCTTTGAAGATCTCGGCAGCATACCGGTGGGCAACTTCACCGACGGAGAGATTCTGGAGAGGACATTCTCAAATCAAGAACTCGCCGACGCATCGCACCAGGCCATCGCGCAGGGAGCGCTGAACCTGGTGATGACCCCCGACATGGTTTCCAATGCGTTGTTCTTCTCCAGCGAGCATCCCGAAGAAGCCTACCATCCGCGCCTGGAGCTGCAGGTCCAGGCATGTTGGGAGCAGGTCAACGCCGCTCAAGAGAGTGCCATGGTGAGCGGGCTTTTCTCCGACAGGGTCTTTGAGGAGTCGGTGGAACTCTCTGCCAATTCGCTGGCCGGCGACGAGTTCTACCTGCGCTTTGACGTCGGCGCGCTGCCCCCTGGCTCGCGAGTGGTCGATGTCCGCCTGACGCTGCACCCCCGAAGCGTGTGGGACGAGAGCACCCTGATGCTCGACGCGCTCACCGAGCCCTGGGAGCCCGGCGTCGTCACCTACATCACCCGCCCGGCGGCCACCGGCGTCGCCCTGGCCAACGCCACGCTGGCGGAGGGCTCCCGGGAGGTGGTCGAGCTGGAGAGCGATGCGCTCTTTGCCCACGTCCTGGAGCGCTATGAGGCCGGTCAGACCGTGGACCTGCGCGTCAGCGCCCTCCAGGGCGACACCATCTTCCACGGAAGCGAGGCCCTTAACACCGCGCTGCGTCCTCGCCTCACCGTGATCTACGAGTAACGCAACCCTCGCGTGTTCTGCCCCGCTCAAAAGACCCCGCTCGCCAGGCTGGCAAGCGGGGTTTTTTCATGCGCGCCAGAGTGCGCTACAACCTCCAGCACCCCCCGGCGCTCCCCATGCGCCTTGATTGGTGGTTCAGCTCGACGAGGTCGTCATCATGGTCTTCTGCCCGATCGTCCAACACGCTCGACAGCTCCTGCTCCTCCTGGCGACGATCGCGCTGGGCCTCCTGAGCGCCCCGATTATCGCCAGCGCGCAAAGCCCCGACACCGCCTCAAACGCCAACGACCTGCAACTCGCCATCGAAGCCTACGTCGACAAGGGCCACACCCGCGGCGCGGTGGCCTGGCGGCTCAACGCCGACGGCTCCGAAGAACAGGCCCGCGTGGGCATCGACCAGAGCACCTACGACGCACGCTTTGAGGCCGGCTCCATCACCAAAGTCTTTAGCTCCATCCTGCTGGCCGACGCCGTGCTGGCCGAGAAGGTCACCCTGGACACCTCCATCGCCGCGCTCGGAGCGCATCGCTGCGAGCTGGCTCCCGAGGTCGGCAGCATCACATTAAAGCAACTCGCCACCCACACCTCCGGGCTGCCCCGGCTGGCCCCGGGCCGCGGCCTGTTGCGCGGGATTCTGCAGCCCTCGGACCCCTATGCGGGCTCCACCCGCGACGAGCTCTTCGAGGCCATCTGCACCCTGGAAGCCGAGGACCTCCACGAGCGCGGCTCCGTGAACTACTCGAACTTCGGCGTCGCGCTCCTCGGCCGCCTCCTCGAGGAGGTTGACCTGAGCCCCCTCGACCCCACGCTCAGCCCCGACGCGTCGTATGAGGAGCGCCTCCAGGCCCGCGTGCTTGAGCCCTTGGGCCTCACCGAGAGCGACTTTGAAGCCGCGCACCCCCACACCGTGCCCGGCCACCGCACCAACCACACCCCTGCCGGCCCCTGGCACCTCGACGCCTACAACC
This sequence comes from Lujinxingia vulgaris, assembly GCF_007997005.1. Taxonomy (GTDB): domain Bacteria; phylum Myxococcota_A; class Bradymonadia; order Bradymonadales; family Bradymonadaceae; genus Lujinxingia. The sequence goes on from NZ_VOSL01000053.1 coordinate 23,491, forward strand.
CCGCCGGCGGCCTGCGCACCACGCTGCCCGATCTTATTGCCCTGGCCCGCAACGCCCTGGCCGCAGACTTCCCCCCGCTGGCGCTCACCCTTGAGCCCCACCACCTCGACGAGGAGGGCGACCCCGAGATCGGTCTGGGCTGGTTTTTCCAAACCCTCAAAGCCGACGACCCCGACGCCTCGTCAGAGACCCTCATCTGGCATAACGGCCGCACAGGCGGCTATTTTGCTTTCATCGCTCTGGCCCCCGAGAGCGGCCGCGCCGTGGTGCTGCTCACCGACACCTCCCACGGCACCGGCTTCGCCGTCGATCTTCTGAGCGAGCCCTCGCCCGAGCCGCCCCCCCTTGACCCCTCGATCTTCTTCATCATGGTCGGGCTGCTCTTCCCCTGGCTGGCCCCCCTGGCCCTACTACGCCTCCATCGCCGCCTCACCCTTACCCCCGAGGACGCCGAGGCAGACGAAACGCCCCCCGAGGCGTCGTTCCTCAAACGCCTCACCGCCTCCCTCAACCGCCAGCACCCGGCCGGCCGCCTCGACGCCATCAGCGCCGCGCTGGAGGCCACCTTTTTGTTCATCCTCACCCACCAGCTCGGCGCCTGGCAGGTGTTGCCGAAGGCGATCTGGTGGGCAGCCCTGGTGCTCACAGTGGGGCTGGGCGTGCGGGTGGTGCCCGCGGTAGTGCGCGCGCCCTGGTTTGGTCGGGAAGGCTGGAAGGGGAGGGCGGTGACGGTGCTCAACGGGGTGGTGGCGGTGGGGTTGGTGGTGTGGATGGTGGGGTAGGGGGGGAACGTTGGTCGGGCCAAAAGCGCAAAAAAAATAGTTTTGCCCGTGTTTCGCGATCGTCGTGCCCGATCTCTCTTTAAATACAAACATTTAACGGTGGCTTTGAGGGGGGGGTTGCGAGTTTCATTGATCGTTTAACATAAAAATACACCTTTGATTTTCTGCCCGATCTCCCTTTTACTCGTCCGCACTGACAACCGAGCGGTACGACGTGGAGGGAGAGATGGGCTATCGAGCGTTCTTTGAGCACGTAACAGGGCATGCGCCATACCCTTACCAGCAGGCATTGGGTGAGGGGGCATGGCCTGATCTGATCGACATTCCTACCGGCCTGGGCAAGACCGCCGCGGTGGGGCTTGCGTGGCTTTACCGCCGAAGCATCGGCGACCCACGCACCCCTCGGAGGTTGGTGTGGTGTTTGCCGATGCGTTCGCTGGTCGAGCAAACCCACGCAAACTTCAAGAGCTGGGTGGAGGCCGCGGCGTCTTCGTTTGAGACGCCGCCCACCGTCAACATGCTTATGGGCGGGGCGCAGGAGCTCGACTGGGCCACCCACCCCGAACGTGATGCGGTGATCATCGGCACCCAGGACATGCTCATCTCCCGTGCGCTGATGCGCGGCTACGGCATGAGCCGCTACGCCTGGCCGATGCACTTTGCCTGGCTGCATAACGACGCCCTCTGGATCTTCGACGAGACCCAGCTCATGGGCGTGAGCGTGCCCACCAGCGCTCAACTTGACGCCTTCCGAAAGGCTCTGGGCACGGCCTACCCCTCACATTCGGTGTGGATGAGCGCCACGCTCAGCGATGACCTGCTCAACACCGTCGACCACCCCGCTCCCGACGAGGGCTGGCGCACCCACCAGCTGGGCGCGCTCGATCACGAGCATGACGCCGTGCTCATGCGCACCGGCGCGACCAAGGCCCTTCATAAGGCATCGGTCACCCTCGACCGCGACGCCGCCAAAAAGGGCAAAGACCTTGACGCCCTGGCGGCATCCATCATCGACGAGCATATCGACGACTCGCTCACTCTTGTGGTCGTCAACCGCGTCAATCGCGCTCAGCAGCTTTTTGAGGAGCTTCAGAAAATCGCCGGTGAGGTGCCCGTCACCCTCTTGCACTCCCGTTTCCGGGGCGCCGATCGCCGTCGGCATGCCGAGGCACTGCATCAAGAAGGCGGCCGTATCATCGTCGCCACCCAGGTCATTGAGGCCGGCGTCGACATCTCCGCGCGCACCCTCTTTACCGAGCTTGCCCCCTGGCCCTCCTTTGTGCAGCGCGTCGGTCGCTGCAACCGCTACGGGGAGTTCGCCGACGCCCGCGTCTTCTGGATCGACCTTGAGGCCCAGAACGAGAAAGATGGCGACGTGCTCCTCCCTTACACCTTCGAGGAGCTTAACGAAGCCCGCGCTATCCTTCGTGACCTCGACGATGTGGGGCCTGCAAGTGTGAGCGCCATCGACTGGCAACCCGCGCAGACCATCTACCCCATCCTGCGCCGCCGCGATCTGCTCGAGCTCTTCGACACCACCGCCGACCTAAGCGGCAACGATCTCGATGTTTCTCGCTACATCCGCGACGGCGACGACACCGACGTGTCGTTCTTCTGGCGCGAGATTGCTGACGAGCGCCCCGCGGATGACCTTCAGGCGCCAAACGCCGATGAGCTCTGTCGCGTCTCGTTAGGCCAGGCCCGCGACTTCGCTGCCAACAAAAAGACCAGCGTCTGGGGTTTCGATACCGTCGACGGGTGCTGGCGAAAGCTCAACAAAAACAATCCGCCGCGCTCTGGCGATGTCGTGCTCGTCGACGCCGCCAGTGGTGGCTACACCCCCGAGCTGGGTTTTGTCGGGCCTCCCAAACGCAAGTTTGAACCGGTGCCCGATTTCAGTCTCAACGCCGCCGCGAGTTCTCTGGAAGACATCGCCGAAGATCCCCGCACCTACGTTGGCGGCTGGCTTACCCTGGCCCAACACAGCGCTGATGTGGTCGATGCGACCAAAGACCTGGCCGACACCCTCCAACTCCCCGAACAGTGGCAAGGTTGGCTGAAGGAAGCCGCACGCTGGCACGACGTGGGTAAAGCCCACCCGGTGTTCCAGCAGATGCTTTTAACGCCCCGGAAGGGCAGCGACGAGCCCCCGGCTAACCCCAATACCCTCTGGGCCAAGTCCGACCATCGCCGGGGCAAAGCCTCTCGACCCTACTTCCGCCACGAGCTGGCCTCGGCCCTGGCGTATCTGGCCGGTGCCCCTCCCGGCCGCGACACCAACGCCGTGGCGTACCTGATCGCTGCCCACCACGGCAAAGTCCGCCTGAGCATCCGCTCTCTGCCCGCCGAAGTTCCGCCCGAAGACGGGCGCCTCTTCGCTCGTGGCGTCCACCAGGGCGACGCGCTCCCCGCCATCACTTTCGCCGACGGCAGCACGCTTGAGGCCACCACCCTCGACTTGAGCCCCATGCGCCTGGGCCCCAACTCCTGGCTGGAGCGTTGCCTGGATTTGCGCGACGCCCCCGAGCTCGGACCCTTCCGCCTCGCACTCCTCGAATCCCTGCTTCGCCTGGCCGACCACCGCGCCAGCGCACTCGCTGACCACGATCAGGAGGCCCGATGAACCCCACCACCACCATCGCCCTGACCGGCTGCAAACCTTCCCCGCTGGCCCACTACCTCAAAGCTCTGGCCATTCTTCGGCTGGTGGCCGAACAGGCCGACCCCGGCGCCCGCGGGTATTGGAAAGACGACCAGTTTCATCTGGTCAGCCGCCTGTCAAAACCCGAGCTCGTCGCGTTTTTCCTCAATGACTATCAACCATCACCAATAATCGCGCCGTGGAATAATGGCGGCGGGTTTAATCCAGATGGCCAACGCACGGCCCATGAGACGTTGCAGTCCATCGTGCAAGGACAGTCTCCTCGTCATGCAAAGCTACGGAATGCCATTCATGTTGGCATGGAACAACGGGATCGACTCGGCATCACAGGCGACGGTGCAGCCTTCGCTCAAAGTGATGACCGAAAGGCTCCTTTGCTTCAGGCGTGTCGCGCACATCTGGATGATGACGCCCTTGAATGGTTCGATGCTGCCATCGTGCTTTTGGATGATGGGCCTAATTATCCACCGATCCTCGGGACAGGGGGCAACGAAGGAAAGCTCGACCTGACGAGCAACTACATGCAACAGCTCAACGAGGTGCTGAACCCGGATTCGGGGTTGCCAACCCCTACCGCTGAATCAGCTCTGATCGGGGCGTTTTTTGATCAAACGATTGATGTCCTGACAAAAAATGCCATCGGCCAGTTTTTGCCCGGGTCGGCAGGGGGCGCAAACAGCGCTGCGGGATTTGACGGCAAGGCCGTCATCAACCCGTGGGATTTCGTTCTCATGATGGAGGGCGCGTTGCTCTTTGCGTCAGCCTCGTCTCGCCGGCTGGAAAACGTAGGCGGTGGCGCGATGAGCGCACCCTTTACCGTGCGCGCCTCTTCCGTGGGATATGGAAGCTCGAGTTTAGGCGATCTGACAAAGTCTCGCGGCGAGGTCTGGTTACCTCTGTGGTCCGAACCGGCTTCCTATGCCGAACTCAGGTCACTCTTTTCAGAAGGACGCGCGACGGTGAATAAACGCGCAGCCAAGAGTGGTGTCGATTTTGCCCGAGCGGTCGCGTCTCTAGGTGTGGATCGCGGTATCGTCGCGTTCGAGCGGACCGCTTTTCACGAACGTAACGGCCAGGCCTTTTTTGCTATCCCCCTGGGTCGTGTGCCCGTTGCTCGTAACACTCGCGTCGACCTGCTAAACGCGATCGACTACTGGCTCGATCACTTCTTCTACAAGGCTGGCGCAAAGACGGCGCCTGCACGAGTGGTCTCGGCCGCGCGTCGTCTGGAGCAGGCGATCTTCGCGCTGACACAGCAGAACACTGCTCAGGGCGGCGCACCCTTACTCGGGCTTCTTCTCGCGCTGGGCAACGCGCAGCGCGCGTTGGCTGGCAGTTATGCCTGGAGCAAGGACCCAAAGAATGCACTTCGTCCGCTAATCCTCGATGACCCACGGTGGGTGCTCGATGCCTACGATCAGAGCGCTGAGTTTCGCCTGGCTGCGGCGCTAGTCAGCCTGAAAGGCCGCTTTGGTAAGCCCGGCTCGGCCTCATCCCGGCAACTTCGCCTGCGTGAGCATCTGGAGCCGGTGACACCGCTCAAAACAGGCTGGCGCTGGGCCGAGAATCCCTCGCGCGATGTGGTCTGGAATGTCGCCCGTCCCCTGGAGAGCATGCAGGCCATCTTGAAACGTCGCCTCATCCTCGCCAGCCAGACCGGCTGCACCCACTGGCCGGACCTCGGGGAACGCAGCGCACGTCTCGAAGACGTCACCGCCTTCATCGAGGGGCGCATCGACGAACAAAAATTCGGGGAGCTGGTGATCGCGCTGAGCCTGATGAGCGGCATCCCGACCCTTCCTGCATCTGAGCATGACGCCTGGGGGCCGGACGCCATCTACGGTCTCTTAAAACTCTGCTTTGCGGGCTGGGAGGTGCGCGAGACGAAGGTGCCTATCAACAGCGCCATCATCCATCGTGCGCTGGCCGGCTCCTCCTTTGCGCTGGCCACGGCCAGCCGTCGCCTTCGCGCCAGCGGCCTGGCGCCGGGCGTCGACGTGGTGCACGCCAGCTCAGCGCAACTTCAGCGGGCCAGCGCGGCGCTGCTCTTCCCGCTGGCGTCTCGCGACATTGATCGCCTGGCCCGCGCGCTGCTGCGCCCTGAAGAAAGCACCTGAATTGTTCAGTCTTTCAAATCACGACCTTTTAACCCCTGTTGATTCACCTCACACCAACAAAAAGGAGCACACCATGTTCTTCGACCAGCTCGCCAACTCCCCCCGTCTTTTGATCGAAGCCGACCTCAAGCCCATTCAGGGCCATCGCTTCCAGCCAACCGGCTTCCCGGATCTGGGCGCTGCTACCTACCAGGCCCCCGACGGCACCCAGATGCTTCTGGTGGAGTCGGCCCAGAGCGTGGCTAACCGCCTGGAGACCACTGCCTGGGATGAAGGGGCCAATGATCTGGTTGAGCCCCTCAAAGGGCTGCCCTACGTCAAGTCTGTCATTAAGGACGGCGTCGAAACCAATTCGATTCTGGAGGCACATCGTCTAAATTCGCCCTACATCGTCAAAAGCGACGGTTTTAAAACCATCAAAGATGAGATTGGCTTTAACGGCCAACATCCTTTCGATCGGCGCCGACTGATTGCGGTGCTGGCGAAGTACGACTTCAACAGTTTGTTGCATGGTATTTTCCTTGAGAAGGTCGGCGGTACGGTTCGGCTCCCTCGTGTCGTCAGCGGGTTCATTGAAGCGCGCAACGTTGGCGTGGCGGCCTACGGTGGCGTGAAGGTCGACCGGGTGCAACCTGGCACCAAGGGAGATGAAAAAACCACCCCTTACGGCAAAGCTAAAGAAGGGTTTGGTAACGTCCCTTACCACCGCGAAGACTACACTGGGGAGGTCACGGCCTACTTCAACCTCGATCTGGCGCAGATCCGTGGTTACGGGCTTGGCCAGGCTGGTGAGGAGCTCCTGATTGGACTGGCGCTCTACAAGATCCAGCGTTTCTTGCGTGAGGGGCTTCGTCTTCGTACCGCCTGCGACTTTGACGTCCAAACTCTGCGTGTGACGCGGCCCGAAGGCTACAACCTGCCGGAGATCGCTCAGCTGGAAGAGGCGATGCCGAAGCTGATCGAGGCCGCCTCCGATCTCTTTGCCGACGAGCCCGTTACTGTCGTTCACTTCAAGAAGTGAGAATGCCCATGACCAGCCAACTTACACTGGCGTTGCGCTACACTGCAGGGCATGTGCACGCCACCCCCTGGGACCGTCAGGTCAATGAGGGGGTGGTGGAGTGGCCGCCATCGCCCTGGCGTCTGTTGCGCGCGCTGATCAGCGTGCGGCACTTCAGCGCCCGCGACGAGGTCTCTGAAAAGGAGCTCGGCGAGCTTGTGGATGCCTTGAGCCATACAGCCCCCCTCTGGCAGCTGCCGGAGGTGGTGCAGGCGCATACGCGTCATTACATGCGTATCGACGAAAAGCGGCCTTATGAGAACTCTACGACCAAGGTCTTTGACAACTTTCTCGTTGTTGACCGCGACGCGATCGTGATCGCCCATTGGCCCGATGTTGATCTCTCGCCAGGCGCGCTGGACGCGCTCGATACGTTGCTGCCTCGCATCGCCTATCTCGGTCGTGCGGAGTCCTGGGTAAACATTGAGCGTCTCTCCACGTTGCCCGAAAACTTCGCGCCTAACGCCGGGCCTGCCGGCGCGTTTGAAGCGTCGGTGGGCAGCGAGTCGTCGCGTCAGCTGATGCCGCTCACTCCTGACGAGCTCAGCTACTGGCGCGAGGGCTACCGCGAGGCGATGCTTCAACGTCAGCTTGACGAGGATCGTCAAAAAGCCATCGCGAAGGGCAAAGACCCCGAGAAGGTCAAGCTCTCCAAAAAGAAACGTCAGAATATTGAGGACGCGCTCCCTACCTCGGTGGTCGGTGTGCTCAGCGCCGAGACCGATGTGTTGCAGAAGGCGGGCTGGAGTCAGCCCCCGGGCTCGCGTTGGGTGGATATCGTGCGACCACCCATCAAGAGCTGGCTGCCGCCGAAGGTGCCAGCGCCAAAAGTGATGGGTGCGCCGACGGTGGCGCGTTACGCCGTGGTCAGCCAGGTGCCGCCTCGCCTGACCACCGCGCTTTATCAGTGCGAAAAACTGCATAAGGCGCTGGCCAGCCGCACCGACGACAACATCACGCTCACCGGTGTCGATGCGCTGGGGCGACCGCTTAAGGGGCATCAACACGCCTTTGTGTTCGCGGAAGCCAACGACCCGGTCACCGACCGTATTACGCACCTCAATGTCTGGGCGCCTGCTGGCTTCAATGAGCAGGCCCAACGCCGGGTGCTGGACAGCGTACAGCGCCTCTGGGGCAAGGATGGCCACGATCTGCAGCTGATCTTGCTGGGCGTGGGTACGCCGGAGGACTTTGGTGGATTCAACGCCCGCGCCGGTCAGGCTCCTATCTATGGGGAGTCAAAGGTCTGGCGTTCGCTTACGCCTTTTGTGGGCACGCGCCATCCCAAACGCCGCAAATCCGGTGAGCCGAAGGTGGATGCGCGCGGGCTAACGATCGGCGGTGATGCGCATGACTTGCTGCGCCTGCTCAAGCTCCAGGGCTTTCCCGAGGTTAAGAGCATTGCGCCACTGGACGCGCTGAACATCGCCGGGCGTAAGGTGCGCTGGCTGGAGTTCGCGACCCGACGCTCGCGTGGCGGCGGTAAGCGTGGTCCGAACCACGGCGCTGGCTTTGCGATCGAGTTTGCCGAGCCGGTGCGCGGTCCGATCGCAGTGGGTTACGGCGCCCACTTCGGGCTGGGGCTATTCAGCCCGGTGGAGGTGACCGGCTAAGTTCAACGATGTGGGGGGATGGTCTTTGACAGTGCGTACGTAGGGAACAGACACGTGACAACCGGTCTGATTCACTACGTACACAATAGCAATCGGGGCGGGGGCCCGGGTTCGGCGTCAGACAGGAGAGGTATGCGATGAGAAGTTCCTTCGACGATCCTTTGCAGCTCCGGGCGGTTAACGCTCATGTCTTTTGCCCGCGACTTTTCTGGCTGGAGTACGTGGCCGGAGAGTTCGTGGATAATGCCCACACTCTGGAGGGCAGCCATGTGCATCGCCGGGTTGATCAACCCGGAGGGTCCATGCCCGCACCCCAGGCTTCGGATGAGGCTTCGAAGAATAAGGGTGATGACCCGTGGCACACCCGCTCGCTCTGGCTCAGCGACGATACGTTGGGGCTCACCGGCAAGCTCGATCTGGTGGATCTTGTCGAGGAGGGCCGGGTGATGCCGGTCGATACCAAGAAGGGTAAGCCCACCCGGGACGGTGCGCTTTGGGAAGCCGATCGCGCTCAGCTCACCTTGCAGGCGCTCTTGCTCAAGGCGCAGGGCTATCAGGTGGCGTCGATCGCGGCCTGGTACCACGGAAGCCGCCAGCGGGTGGTCGAAGCGTTAACGCCAGAGATGGAGACCTGGGCGCTGGGGCACGCGATGTCTGCGCGTCATACGCGTTCGCTCGATAAGCCTCCGGCGCCCCTGGTGGATGCCCCCCAATGCCGCGGGTGCTCGCTCAACGGGGTGTGTCTGCCCGATGAGGTCAACGCGCTTACTGGTGGCGGCGAACATGAGGAGGGAGAGATCCGTCGCGTGTTGGTACCGGACCATGACGCGGTGCCCGTATACGTCACCGAGGGTGGGACGAGGGTCGGTCTTAAACAAAATATGTTGAAAATCACGCCGCGTCGGGGCTCGGAGATGAAACCTGCGGAGGTGGGGCTTGGCGCGATGAGTCAGCTCAACCTGATGGGAGGTGTGCAGATCACCACCCAGGCGATGCAGGCGCTCCTTCGCAGGGATGTGCCCGTGAGTTTCTTCTCGTATGGCGGCTTTTATTACGGACGCACGCAGAGCGCGACGAGCCGCAACGTGAGGGTGCGCATCGCGCAGTTCAAGCATGCGGACTCCGAGGTGGCGCTCAGCATCGCCCGGGCGTTGATCGCCGATAAACTCTACAACGCCCGGGTCTTTTTGAGGCGCCATCTGCCCGAAGGGCCGGAGTCGAAACGCGCGCTGCGCAAGCTCACGCGCATTCGCAAGAAGGCGGAGAAGGCCGAGAGTGTCGAGCAGTTGCTGGGTTATGAAGGGGAGGGCGCGCGTCAGTACTGGGCCCACTTCGACGCCTTAATGCAGGGTGCCGATGAGGCCTGGGCGATGCAGGGGCGTAATCGCAGACCTCCGCGCGATCCTGTGAATGCGATGCTTTCTTTTGGCTATGCGTTGCTCGTGAAAGATGCGCAGCTGGCCGTGGAGGCCGCCGGGCTGGATGCTTATCTGGGCGTTTATCACACCGCGCACCACGGTCGTCCTTCGATGGCGCTGGATCTGATGGAGCCTTTTCGGCGGCTGATCGTGGATTCGGCGGTGTATCTGATGGTGCGCCGCGGTGAGGTGAGCCCTGAGAACTTCGTGCGCAGTGGGCAGGCCGTGGCGATGAAGACCGGTGCACGCAAAGCGCTGATCGCCGCCTATGAGCGGCGGATGGCCGAGAGCGTGATTCACCCTCTTTTCGGCTACGCGATCTCCTACCGACGCATCATCGCCGTTCAGGCCAGGCTGCTCGCACGGGTGCTCACCGGAGAGATTGCAGCGATGCCGAATTTTCGCACGCGTTGAGTTCCATGTTTGGTGACGCACCGTGTGTGCAACGAGAGAGGAGAAGCCATGACCTCGACAAAAGTACGTCTCTTCATCATCACCTACGACATCACGGACGATAAAAGGCTGCGCAAGGTCTTTGAGTATCTCAAGCAATGGGGCCAGCACGTGCAGTATTCGGTCTTTGCCTGCGCGCTGGGACCGACGAGCCTGGCGACGGTGAAGACGGAGCTCGACGCCCTGATTCATCATGACGACGACCAGGTGCTCTTTTTCGATCTGGGAGCGGAGGCCAGCCGGGCCCAGCGGGCGATCGATTATCTGGGCGTGCCTTTTGGACCCAAACAACGCAAAGCGATTGTGCTCTAAAACCAAAAGAGCCGGCTCCTGGTGAGGAGCCGGCTCTTCCATATAAATCGCGTGCGTGGGCGTATCAGTTCATATCACGCAGATCGTGGGTGCCGGGCCGGGCTGGCTCGACCGCTGGTTTTTCGTCGGTGAGTGGCGCAGGCACCGGGGCCGGCTCGTCGCCTTGAGTCGGATCAAGAAGTTTGACGTCCGCCTTCGGGCCTCCTTCCAGATGTTTATCACCGACGTCGGGCTCGGTGGTCTCTTCCGAGCTCGTGCGCGTTTTACGGGGCTGCGCCTGAGCCTGCGCATGGTTCAGGTTGGCCAGCAGCCGGCGCTTATCGTTCTCACTCAGGCTGGAGAGCTCCACGACGTTGACCAACGAGGTGGTGACTTTGATCCATTGGAAACGCGCCTGACGAAGATCGCTGGCGCTGATCCGGGTGGTATCATCTTCGCCCTGGAGCTCGGCACGACGTGCGGTCAACACGTTCATGCGCTGCCCGATCGCCACGTATTCGTCGACCAGCGCGTTGAGATCTTCGCCATCGAAGAGTACCCGGCCCAACGTGTCGCGCAGCGGGGCGTCAAGACGATCTTCGACGCGCAGCGCGTGGCCCGCCTGATCGCGGTAGGCGCTGTTGATCACGCTGAGACCATCGGGAAGCACCACGGCGCGAGCGGTCTCAATGGGGCGTTGTTCACGAGGCGTCTGGCAGAGATGCGCCGCGAAGGTGAACCCCGCGTCCAGCGCGCGGCAGATCGCGTTGTGACGCTCGCTGCACTCTTTGAGCTCATCGCCAATCTCCTTGAGCTCACGGGCGCACTCTCCCTCCTGACGGGTCAGAAAGATCAGGTCGCGGTTGGCGGCTTCGATCGGGGCGATAAAAGGCGCCACCATCGGATCGCTCTCGAAGATTTTGCGTTTCTCCGGGCTGTTCAAGAGATCCTCAAACACGGCGATCATCGACGGGCTGTTCAGGTTGGCAAGCGACATAAAAATCTCCTCAGGTGTCGTGTCTTACCAGGCTCCACGCGAACCTGTGATGGCAAGACGAGAGTTTGGGTAACTTCGCACACAGAAAACACCGGACCACCCGACGCTTTCGTCTGTGCGAAGCGACTGCTCTCGGTCCCCCGATACGACATGAGGCTACGCGTTGGGTTCACGCCAGATGAGGATCTCCATCACATCCAAAAGATCCGACCGACAACGCGTGTATAACGGCGACATCCCCCCAGGTATAGTGGGGGCACCACCCTGCTTTCGCAGCACTCTAAGAACCGAATGATTAAAACGTGCCAGAACTCCGATCCACGGTCAACGCGATGAGAGCTGCCAGCTGAGATGACCGCCTCAGGCGTCATCTTTCCCATTCGGCTCTGAGCGTTGAGTGGTTGGAGGAGGATAAAAGGTGCCTGAATGCGTGCGATGCATGTGCGGGAGGAGAACCACCCTATGCACGATACCCTCAGACAACTCTCTAAGGTGGCTGAACGTGGCCCGGGCCACCTTGAGAGACCTCGGCAGGTCGTACGTTTCGTCCGAGGGTATCATCCGTGACCTCTGGGAGGTGTTTGAAGAAGGAGCGGGGTATGTGTGTGGACCTCCGGGAGGTGTCAAAAGTAGTCCGGGGCATCAAGAAGGACCTCTGTGAGGTGTTAAAAGAAGGCGCGGGGTACGTGTGAGGACCTCTGAGAGGTGTCAAAAGTAGTCCGGGTCATCGAGAAGGACCTCTGAGAGGTGTTAGAAGAAGTGGCGAGGTATGTGTGTGGATCTCCGTGAGGTCTCAAAAGTAGTCCAGCGTATTGAAAAGGACCTCTGGGAGGTGTTTGAAGAAGGCGTCGGGTATGTGTGAGGACCTCTGAGAGGTGTCAAAATTAGTCTGGAGCATCGAGAAGGACCTCTGTGAGGTGTTAAAAGAAGGCGCGGGGTATGTGTGAGGACCTCTGTGAGGTGTCAAAAGTAGTCCGGGTCATCGCCAGGGACCTCTGGGAGGTGTTTGAAGAAGGGGCGGGGTATGTGTGTGGACCTCTGTGAGGTCGAAGTATTAGTCCGGGGTATCGAGAAGGACCTCTGTGAGGTGTTTGAAGAAGACCGAGCCTACTTTGTGCAGCCGCGAACGTTATTTGGCCCGAAGCGTTGCCAATGATACTGACTCTCTCGGGTGCGTCGACGTCGACATATCCATAGATCCTGACGGTTTGGTGAGATCAGTCTTTGCCAACCTACCCGCAGACATCGCCGCGCCGGAATAGTACGACGACATCGCTCCCGCCGATCGTGCCGCGAGGTGATTCGGTCTGGACCGTGGCGACCTGCTCTGGCATGACTTCAGTGCCAGATCGTGCTTATGCAAGAGGGCGTAAGTAACCCCATACTGTTGCGAGCGTCGATGTGGTGAGAAGATCCCCGGTGATGCTCGTTTTTCGGGGGTAAGTGCTTGTTTTTTAGACGTCTTTTGATACACTGAAAGGCATGGAAACACTCCCTTCCCATAGCACGAACCCCCTGGATTTGAGCGATGCTCGCAAACGCATCTGTCTCGTCCAGTGCTGGCGCGGTGATCGGACAGACGCCCCTTCCGCCTCCTTCGGGAGGCGGCCCCGTTGAAGCTCGTCCGCTCGAAGCAGGCCGGGGTGCCCTGTGCCGACCCTTCCGCCTCCTTCGGGAGGCGGCCCCGTTGAAGCTCACTCCAAGAAAGTGTTGTCCTCGAGCTGTTTAAACCTTCCGCCTCCTTCGGGAGGCGGCCCCGTTGAAGCGCACGCTGGTGACCGCTCCCGTGACGCCGAACGACGTGCCTTCCGCCTCCTTCGGGAGGCGGCCCCGTTGAAGCTAGAGAATGAGATTGAGCCACCCGATGGCCCATTCTCGCCTTCCGCCTCCTTCGGGAGGCGGCCCCGTTGAAGCGATTCTTGCTCGATCACCAACCTTCCCTTTGAAGATGCCTTCCGCCTCCTTCGGGAGGCGGCCCCGTTGAAGCATATTAGCATCACCCCCAATTAGACCCATTTCTACCAGCCTTCCGCCTCCTTCGGGAGGCGGCCCCGTTGAAGCGTCGACGGGCATCACCACGATCTCCAGCGCGTCTTTGTCCCTTCCGCCTCCTTCGGGAGGCGGCCCCGTTGAAGCGCTTCCCGGCTCTCGCCGGCGGTGGTCAGGTTTTTTCAGCCTTCCGCCTCCTTCGGGAGGCGGCCCCGTTGAAGCAGAGGATTTAGATATTTTAGAGGAATTCGATTGCGCGCATCCCTTCCGCCTCCTTCGGGAGGCGGCCCCGTTGAAGCTCGGCCAACCAGGCCGCCGAGGCGCTGGGGCTTTTGGCTCCTTCCGCCTCCTTCGGGAGGCGGCCCCGTTGAAGCGACCCCGAGGCTTCCAAGATCACAGTGGTGATGGGCCTTCCGCCTCCTTCGGGAGGCGGCCCCGTTGAAGCACCCGATCGCGCGCTTTCGAGGTAGAAGTTTTTGCGCCTTCCGCCTCCTTCGGGAGGCGGCCCCGTTGAAGCCACGCGCAGACCGAGCGCGCGGGCGTAGACGCGTTCGGCCCTTCCGCCTCCTTCGGGAGGCGGCCCCGTTGAAGCCTCAGCCATGTCGCCATAGACCTGCTTGCCGTGGCTGACCTTCCGCCTCCTTCGGGAGGCGGCCCCGTTGAAGCGCGGGTGGCAAGCTGAGTTCATGGGATCGGGTATCATTCCTTCCGCCTCCTTCGGGAGGCGGCCCCGTTGAAGCACCCCTTAACGCTTTACCCCCTACCCCTGGAACCACGATCCTTCCGCCTCCTTCGGGAGGCGGCCCCGTTGAAGCACAGCCATCCTCCGCACGGCGGGGGAGCGGGACCGGCCCTTCCGCCTCCTTCGGGAGGCGGCCCCGTTGAAGCAGCAGTGCAACCGCACCCAGCTCGACCCTTTCGCACGCCCCTTCCGCCTCCTTCGGGAGGCGGCCCCGTTGAAGCGTAAACGCCATCACCGACACGCGGGCCTCGGAGTGGACCTTCCGCCTCCTTCGGGAGGCGGCCCCGTTGAAGCTTGTGTGATTTCCGACCACTCTTATACACCAAGTCCCCCTTCCGCCTCCTTCGGGAGGCGGCCCCGTTGAAGCTGTTCGCATCGGGAGCAGAAGAGGCGCAGTTTCTGGCCCTTCCGCCTCCTTCGGGAGGCGGCCCCGTTGAAGCTTACGCGGCAGCTTATCCTCCTGCTCCCATCTCGCCACCCTTCCGCCTCCTTCGGGAGGCGGCCCCGTTGAAGCCTGAGCGCTCCGGTCTGGCCAGAACGACGGTCAACCGCCTTCCGCCTCCTTCGGGAGGCGGCCCCGTTGAAGCGATTGGGAGCGGGCTTTTATGGCCGACACCCGCCTGCCTTCCGCCTCCTTCGGGAGGCGGCCCCGTTGAAGCGGAGATCCTGCCCGAACTGAGCGCCCTCGCCGGTAGCCCTCCTTCCGCCTCCTTCGGGAGGCGGCCCCGTTGAAGCCCTGACAATTTCGCTAGCATCTCTGCGGAATCGTTTTCGACCTTCCGCCTCCTTCGGGAGGCGGCCCCGTTGAAGCTGGCCGTACACGATCGCCTGCGCCCAGGGGTCGCGAATGCCTTCCGCCTCCTTCGGGAGGCGGCCCCGTTGAAGCACGTCCGCGAAAGCCGCGCCCGGACTGTATCGAGTCCCTTCCGCCTCCTTCGGGAGGCGGCCCCGTTGAAGCATCCCGATCGTCGCCGGGGTTGGTGGGGTATGGCTCCTTCCGCCTCCTTCGGGAGGCGGCCCCGTTGAAGCCTGGAGTTATCCCGATAACCCTATATGTTGATCATCCTTCCGCCTCCTTCGGGAGGCGGCCCCGTTGAAGCCGATGGTGCCGATCTCCTTGTGGACGCATCCTGCGGTGCCTTCCGCCTCCTTCGGGAGGCGGCCCCGTTGAAGCAACGGGCTTTCGTGAGAGAAGAATTTGTGATTGATTTTCTCTACCTTCCGCCTCCTTCGGGAGGCGGCCCCGTTGAAGCAGGTTGCTCTTGTTGGGGCGATGGTCGCCCGCAGCAACACCGCCTTCCGCCTCCTTCGGGAGGCGGCCCCGTTGAAGCGCGTGAGGACCAGGCTCTCTCCGATGTACGCTTCTGCCTTCCGCCTCCTTCGGGAGGCGGCCCCGTTGAAGCGAGGAGTTCGGAGATCCGCGTCACTTCATCCCGATCGTCGCCCTTCCGCCTCCTTCGGGAGGCGGCCCCGTTGAAGCCTCCACGCGTAGAGCACCGGCGAGCGCGACCCGAGCCACCTTCCGCCTCCTTCGGGAGGCGGCCCCGTTGAAGCAAGCGCCACGTTCCATGAGGGCTCGCACGGTGCATGAACGAGCCTTCCGCCTCCTTCGGGAGGCGGCCCCGTTGAAGCAGCAGCTGGCGAACGTCCGCGAGGGCTGGGTGCCTGAGCCTTCCGCCTCCTTCGGGAGGCGGCCCCGTTGAAGCTTGTTGGCCTCCAGCATCTCGCGGATCGCCTTGAGGCTCCTTCCGCCTCCTTCGGGAGGCGGCCCCGTTGAAGCAGGGGCGCGCGACCATCCAGGCTTATGCCGATGTGGCCCTTCCGCCTCCTTCGGGAGGCGGCCCCGTTGAAGCTATCTGTCAGGTCACTCATCAAAGGCCATCATCGTAGTCCTTCCGCCTCCTTCGGGAGGCGGCCCCGTTGAAGCCTCGTGCACACCGGGGATATTGCCGAGACGCCCCGCGACCTCCTTCCGCCTCCTTCGGGAGGCGGCCCCGTTGAAGCGGGCACGACCACACCGCCGGCGCGTGGTCGGACGTGCCTTCCGCCTCCTTCGGGAGGCGGCCCCGTTGAAGCTCACTGAGCGCCTGAAAGCACCCGTCGACGCGCTCGGCCTTCCGCCTCCTTCGGGAGGCGGCCCCGTTGAAGCCTGGCAGGATGGCCCCGAGAAGAACGCCGAGGAGGCCCGCCCTTCCGCCTCCTTCGGGAGGCGGCCCCGTTGAAGCTGACCCTCGCCCTCACCATCGCAGGCGTCCTATGTCTGCCTTCCGCCTCCTTCGGGAGGCGGCCCCGTTGAAGCCCGGCCGACTCCGCGAGGCGGAGCCCGGCGTAAACACGCCTTCCGCCTCCTTCGGGAGGCGGCCCCGTTGAAGCTTTTTGCAACCTGGGCAGCTTCCTACAAATTTTTTATCCTTCCGCCTCCTTCGGGAGGCGGCCCCGTTGAAGCCAAGACCCGAGCGACAAGGTTCTGCGCAGCCTGCCCGCCTTCCGCCTCCTTCGGGAGGCGGCCCCGTTGAAGCTGAGCGAGGCCGGGCGTCAGGGCGACATTGAGGCGGGCACCTTCCGCCTCCTTCGGGAGGCGGCCCCGTTGAAGCAGCGACCAACTCAAGCTTGAGTGATGGCGTAAAATACCCTTCCGCCTCCTTCGGGAGGCGGCCCCGTTGAAGCCCGAGCTCCGAGGCGACTTCGAGGAGTTCAAGGCCGACCTTCCGCCTCCTTCGGGAGGCGGCCCCGTTGAAGCTGCTCGATGGTGTTGACCCACACAGTGTGTGGGTCTCCTTCCGCCTCCTTCGGGAGGCGGCCCCGTTGAAGCAGCACGGAAATCGCCACCATCAGCAGACTGGACGGCCCTTCCGCCTCCTTCGGGAGGCGGCCCCGTTGAAGCAAAGATGTGCTTATGCCGTTTCCGTTGTTAACTATATGCCTTCCGCCTCCTTCGGGAGGCGGCCCCGTTGAAGCCAGGGAATGGCCGCCGATGGGGCGAAGATTGCGCTGTCCTTCCGCCTCCTTCGGGAGGCGGCCCCGTTGAAGCTCCGCACTCTGGGCGATGCGCTCGCGAATCTTGTCGGCGCCCTTCCGCCTCCTTCGGGAGGCGGCCCCGTTGAAGCGCGATCACTCTTCTTCTAGGGGCTCAATTGAGAAGCCCCTTCCGCCTCCTTCGGGAGGCGGCCCCGTTGAAGCCCTCGCAGCAGTGGTCGGAGCTCGTCGCCGTCGTTTCCCCTTCCGCCTCCTTCGGGAGGCGGCCCCGTTGAAGCAAGCTCTGCAACTTCGGTGACCATCTTTTGCATTTCCTGCCTTCCGCCTCCTTCGGGAGGCGGCCCCGTTGAAGCCTGATTACGCCATACTCTTCACTGCTTGGTCTAGTGCTCCTTCCGCCTCCTTCGGGAGGCGGCCCCGTTGAAGCGAGTTCGATCTCGGTGAACAGCGTCCCTCCTCTTGTCCCTTCCGCCTCCTTCGGGAGGCGGCCCCGTTGAAGCCTGACAGACATGTCATAAGTGCCATCCGCTAACTGCACCCTTCCGCCTCCTTCGGGAGGCGGCCCCGTTGAAGCGTCGACCACCGTGGGCAGGCGGTATCGCTTAATCGTCCCTTCCGCCTCCTTCGGGAGGCGGCCCCGTTGAAGCAACTCGAACCCCTCGTAGGTGGCCCCGAAACTCTCGCCACCTTCCGCCTCCTTCGGGAGGCGGCCCCGTTGAAGCATCGCCGCGACCTGCTCTTTGGTCAGGCTGGTCGTCTCGGCCCTTCCGCCTCCTTCGGGAGGCGGCCCCGTTGAAGCGAGAGCAGCAGCTTGCCTCCCTTCGCAAAGTTGGGGGCCCTTCCGCCTCCTTCGGGAGGCGGCCCCGTTGAAGCGACCTCTCCATCCTCATCTTCGCGTGCCCACACTTCTCCTCCTTCCGCCTCCTTCGGGAGGCGGCCCCGTTGAAGCTCGTATATCTCGGCGACACGATCGTAGGGCATGCCCACCTTCCGCCTCCTTCGGGAGGCGGCCCCGTTGAAGCGCGTTGGCGTCAGACGCTTTGCCGCCTTTCTCAACCTCGTCCTTCCGCCTCCTTCGGGAGGCGGCCCCGTTGAAGCCGGGGCGTCCTTCTTCTTCGGCGCGGGCTCGGGCGCCCTTCCGCCTCCTTCGGGAGGCGGCCCCGTTGAAGCTGAGTTTGAGAAAGTCCGACCGGACCACTGAGGCCGCCGCCTTCCGCCTCCTTCGGGAGGCGGCCCCGTTGAAGCTTCTAAGATTTTCGTTCTGTGTACCCACATCTACACTCCTTCCGCCTCCTTCGGGAGGCGGCCCCGTTGAAGCAAGGGGCTTGGCCTGAGTCTGCATCTTCGCAGCCGTCCTTCCGCCTCCTTCGGGAGGCGGCCCCGTTGAAGCGGCCAGCGCAAGCAGGAGATCAACATCACCTACGATTTTCCTTCCGCCTCCTTCGGGAGGCGGCCCCGTTGAAGCACCGGTCGCTATCTCCACCTGCCCGTCGATCTCCGCTTCCTTCCGCCTCCTTCGGGAGGCGGCCCCGTTGAAGCGCCATTATCGCCTCAGATATGCGGAGTGGCCGACCTTGAGCCTTCCGCCTCCTTCGGGAGGCGGCCCCGTTGAAGCCTGAGCTCGTGCCCGAGGGCGACGGTCACACCTACCTGTCCTTCCGCCTCCTTCGGGAGGCGGCCCCGTTGAAGCAGCGCGTCGTGCGCCCGTCTCTCCGAGCCGGGGTAGCGCCCTTCCGCCTCCTTCGGGAGGCGGCCCCGTTGAAGCGCCTTCACGGCCGGTGTCGAGTTGATCAGCGTCGTCACGCCCTTCCGCCTCTTTTGGGAGGCGGCCCCGTTGAAGCTGTTGATCTGAAACCTCTCAATTGGGTCCAACGATACCTTCCGCCTCCTTCGGGAGGCGGCCCCGTTGAAGCGTCGCGTGGTGCAACCGTTGGTTGGGCAACATCTGGCCCTTCCGCCTCCTTCGGGAGGCGGCCCCGTTGAAGCGGCGCAGGCGTTTCGCGTTACGCTCATCATAGCGGCCCCTTCCGCCTCCTTCGGGAGGCGGCCCCGTTGAAGCTCCCCCGAGGAACGCCTCGTGATGGTTTCGACCCACGAGCCTTCCGCCTCCTTCGGGAGGCGGCCCCGTTGAAGCGGGCATAACATGGACTCGTCGGCGACGGACATCGTCAACCTTCCGCCTCCTTCGGGAGGCGGCCCCGTTGAAGCTCCCCCGAGGCTGTATTCACACCCGGCAGCTTAAGAGTTCCTTCCGCCTCCTTCGGGAGGCGGCCCCGTTGAAGCAGCGCCAACCAGGCAGCCGAGGCGCTGGGCCTTCTCGCACAGCCTTCCGCCTCCTTCGGGAGGCGGCCCCGTTGAAGCGCTGTTGGCAAACATGTCGCGCGGCCTCTCCACGCCGCCTTCCGCCTCCTTCGGGAGGCGGCCCCGTTGAAGCGGTTGGGTTGCTCTCTTACACTAAGTAATAGCAGGTGCTCCTTCCGCCTCCTTCGGGAGGCGGCCCCGTTGAAGCCCATTAGTTCACCTCCGCTTCTAAAATTTCTTCGACTGCCTTCCGCCTCCTTCGGGAGGCGGCCCCGTTGAAGCCGTTAGGAGGGGGGATCTCCATACCTACATAGTCTGCCTTCCGCCTCCTTCGGGAGGCGGCCCCGTTGAAGCGGCGTGCGTCTTGTAGAGCGCGACCGCCGACTGCACCCCTTCCGCCTCCTTCGGGAGGCGGCCCCGTTGAAGCCTGAGTCAGAGATGACGCCTTGGGAAATAGTCTCC
Organism: Lujinxingia vulgaris; assembly: GCF_007997005.1. Classification (GTDB taxonomy): domain Bacteria; phylum Myxococcota_A; class Bradymonadia; order Bradymonadales; family Bradymonadaceae; genus Lujinxingia. Next base: position 43,354 of record NZ_VOSL01000053.1, read on the forward strand.
AGCCTTCCGCCTCCTTCGGGAGGCGGCCCCGTTGAAGCGCCGTTGCAGTCGGGACAGGTGCCCAGCATCAGCTCCCCCCTTCCGCCTCCTTCGGGAGGCGGCCCCGTTGAAGCTTCATCGCCCGATACGTCGGGTCGATGTCGCTTGCCCCTTCCGCCTCCTTCGGGAGGCGGCCCCGTTGAAGCCCCCGTCAGCGCCGCCTTGAGCGACTGCTGGCTGCACCCTTCCGCCTCCTTCGGGAGGCGGCCCCGTTGAAGCCTAAAGGGAGTTAGCGATCAAACTGACGACTATTTGCCTTCCGCCTCCTTCGGGAGGCGGCCCCGTTGAAGCCATCCTCACCGCGTCGAAAGAATGAAGCGTGTTCTTCCTTCCGCCTCCTTCGGGAGGCGGCCCCGTTGAAGCACTTACACGACCTTAGAGGAACTCGCCGCTAACGCCGTTCCTTCCGCCTCCTTCGGGAGGCGGCCCCGTTGAAGCACGTCGCCTCCTCTTCGTCTCAGTTGCCGCGAAATAGATCGCCCTTCCGCCTCCTTCGGGAGGCGGCCCCGTTGAAGCGGGGAGCGGAAGTACGGAACCCGGCTCCACTCATTCAATCCCTTCCGCCTCCTTCGGGAGGCGGCCCCGTTGAAGCTGCACCGTCATCGCGGGGAGCTGGATCGTGCGCTTGCCTTCCGCCTCCTTCGGGAGGCGGCCCCGTTGAAGCGCCCCCATGATCCTAACAGACCATGGGGGCTTTCTTCCTTCCGCCTCCTTCGGGAGGCGGCCCCGTTGAAGCTCAATGGCAGCCTTGATCTTGCGATACTCTTGCGGATCGACCTTCCGCCTCCTTCGGGAGGCGGCCCCGTTGAAGCGCGCTGTTTATGGCATGGAATTCAGAATGCCGTGTGAGCCTTCCGCCTCCTTCGGGAGGCGGCCCCGTTGAAGCACGTGGTGTTTTCCGCGCTTGCCGACGGGCTGGAGAACCTTCCGCCTCCTTCGGGAGGCGGCCCCGTTGAAGCACCACCGTATCTATCAGAACGGTGCAGTGACGGGAACCCTTCCGCCTCCTTCGGGAGGCGGCCCCGTTGAAGCGTGTCTAAAGTTACGGGCAGACCTTCGGGGGGCTCCACCCCTTCCGCCTCCTTCGGGAGGCGGCCCCGTTGAAGCGACTACTTGACCCTCCGCGGGTCCGACCCCGTGGAGTACCTTCCGCCTCCTTCGGGAGGCGGCCCCGTTGAAGCAAGAGTCGATCTTCGTCGCGTTCGACGTCGCCCGGTGGGCCTTCCGCCTCCTTCGGGAGGCGGCCCCGTTGAAGCCACTGGTCGCGAGACCCTCGCAAGAGCAAGGCATGGCGCCTTCCGCCTCCTTCGGGAGGCGGCCCCGTTGAAGCTCATCATTCCCGAAAGTGTTCCGGCTGCAACCCGGGCTACCTTCCGCCTCCTTCGGGAGGCGGCCCCGTTGAAGCGAGGCGCTGGCGGAGCATGAAGCGGAGTTCGTCGTTGACCCTTCCGCCTCCTTCGGGAGGCGGCCCCGTTGAAGCTCGCGTGGTGCAACCGCTGGCTGGGCAACATCTGGCGGGCCTTCCGCCTCCTTCGGGAGGCGGCCCCGTTGAAGCATGCGCTGCTTGCTCATGGTGCAGACGCCAACCTTCCTTCCGCCTCCTTCGGGAGGCGGCCCCGTTGAAGCTTCTGAACTTCCCATTATTTTTGCATTACGAATATCGACCCTTCCGCCTCCTTCGGGAGGCGGCCCCGTTGAAGCTCGTGATCTGATATTGCCCCTGCGCCGTGGCCTTGCGCCTTCCGCCTCCTTCGGGAGGCGGCCCCGTTGAAGCTGCACCGGCGTGGAGCGCAAGCCCGCCGCGCTGTTCGCGCCCTTCCGCCTCCTTCGGGAGGCGGCCCCGTTGAAGCCCCTCAGCCAGGAGCGTTTCGAGCTCAGGTCGAATCACCCTTCCGCCTCCTTCGGGAGGCGGCCCCGTTGAAGCTAATCATGCCAGTACAGGTTGAGGCACCAATCTGAGCCTTCCGCCTCCTTCGGGAGGCGGCCCCGTTGAAGCGAAAGCAGCTCGCCGCTAAGGGCCTTAGCATTGGTGATGCCTTCCGCCTCCTTCGGGAGGCGGCCCCGTTGAAGCCCGTCGACGGTCACGTCGTACTCGGCGTTGAGCGTGGTCCTTCCGCCTCCTTCGGGAGGCGGCCCCGTTGAAGCCGGAGGTACAGTTTTTCGTCTTCTTCCGCGAGTTCGGGGTCCTTCCGCCTCCTTCGGGAGGCGGCCCCGTTGAAGCCTGCTAATCCGCAACCCAGAGAACGGTGCGGTGCTCTCCGCCTTCCGCCTCCTTCGGGAGGCGGCCCCGTTGAAGCACGGCAAATTGATCGAGCGATCCGGGATTGTGATCGACCTTCCGCCTCCTTCGGGAGGCGGCCCCGTTGAAGCGGATACTACCTCCTCTTCCCCCAAGCGAAGCTTAAGAACCTTCCGCCTCCTTCGGGAGGCGGCCCCGTTGAAGCACGACTCATCAGATCCGACATTCTGTACCTCATTAAACCTTCCGCCTCCTTCGGGAGGCGGCCCCGTTGAAGCTCGTTGGACGGGAATAGCCCTCCAACAAACAACACTCCCTCCTTCCGCCTCCTTCGGGAGGCGGCCCCGTTGAAGCCCCGCGTCGATGCGGAACGCGCCGTCGCTGGTCAGCTCCTTCCGCCTCCTTCGGGAGGCGGCCCCGTTGAAGCCCGCAAAAAAAACCGGAGGTGCGCACGGTGTGCGATTAAGCCTTCCGCCTCCATCAAAAGGCGGCCCCGTTGAAGCTAGCCTGGGCAGGCTGACGTAGTTTTTCTGGCAATTGAACGGGTTATGACTCTCCGTCGTTAAGACACTTCAACTTTTGAATCAAAAAGCGTATCGATAGCCTCAAAGAGTTGTGATAAACAGACGCCAATATCATCCTGGTGCCCTATCAGGGGGAGCGTTGTGCCGTACCGTATTCAACACCTTCTTAGGCGAATTTATGAGTTCAAAGGCGTGCTCAGGTCGGGTGTGGGTCGGGCGCTCGTCGATCGCTGGAACGTCGTGGTGGGATGGGGCGTCCAGATGCCAGTAGTGACTCGCATCTATGGAATAAATCTAAGAAAGGGGCTCGGATGACTCAGCGCACGTACACCGTCAAAGCGCTCTCCAACCTCTGGACGGGCACGGCTCGCGTCAAAAAGAAGTACAACAAGAGGACACGGCGCAACGAACTGGTTGATGTTGTCGATTCGAGCCGACTCATCACCACCGGGCTCCTCGGCTCGATCCGTTGGTGGTACGAGGTCGTTGCACGCGGTCTCGGCGGCAAGCCCTGCGACCCGTCGAACACGAAGTGCATCGACCGCAAGCATTGCGTGGTCTGCGAGTTCTTCGGCTGTACAGGCTGGGCTCGGAAGTTCCGCTTCGACGTGCTCGACTTTGAAACTGACGCTGAGGGCCAGCCCCAACAGATCAAAGACGCTGAGGGCCAGCTCCAACAGATCAAAAAAGACAAGTCCTTCACGCTGCGCTTCACGCCCCTGCGAGCGGTCCGCGACGAGGAGTGGGCGCTACTCGACCTGACGTTGCGGCTCATCGCCGAGCACGGTGCCATCGGTGGGAAGACGGTCTTCAAGCCGACGGAGGAGAACGAGCGCAAGAACGAGGTCCACCACCAGGATTTCGGAATTATTGCGCTCGAGGCGTCCTATGGAGTCGCTTCGGCAAACAAGGCAACACTCGAAGCCTACGCACGCGACTCCTGCTGGCGGAACGCTTCGCAAAGCGGCGTTACGTGGGCGAGCCTCGAGAACTTCTGGTCGGTGTCGGGACAGTATCTCGCGCGCCAGGATGTCCACCGCAGCACTTTCAACAAGGTGATCGGGCGAAGCGAGCCGAAAAGCCAGAAGGGCAATGGCGATTCGTGGTTGGCGGGCCGTCGTGCAGGACGTGGAAAGCCTGGAGAGAGCAAAAAGGTCTTCAGCTTCCGAGAGCCGCCGCGGACCTTCGGTTTCGTCAACCCGAAGGGTGGCAATGACGCCATCACGCTCGACACGATCAAGCTGCGTCTGGAGAAAGCATGGGGAAAAGGAAGCGTCGACGACGAAAAGCTCCTGACCGGGCCGGAGATCCTCGGCGAACTGCTGAAAGTGGAGGAGACGTGATGGTCTACGATTATTACGCGAGCTTACACGGCCCACAAATCAATCCATCGGCGAAGACCGCACCGGACCTCGTCTCTGGTATGGCCGACGAGTGCCTTGTCTGGCCGACCAAAGGTGACAAAAGTCGCGAGGAATTCCGGCGCACGTACCAGCAGCAAGCCAAAAACATCTCAGCCTCGTTCCCCGACGACCTGAAGCTCGACCCGGACAGTACTCTTACCGTGCCAGGCTGGTTCGCTCTCACGGTCCAATTCACCTTGCAGACGCCCTGGTACTCCAGGGACGACCGTCCCTTCCACGTTCTCGACAACCCGCTTCGCAAGGACCGTGTCTTCGGTGTCCCCTTCATGAGCGCGGCGAGTTGGAAGGGGCTTTTGCGGTGGGCGTGTCGTATGGAGGCCGGGCTCCTCGAACACCTCGAAAAGCACGACAACCTGTTTCGAGGCTGGCAAGACCCGGACTGGATCGTACACCTCTTCGGCAACGAGAAGGGAGAGGACGAAGACTTCGAGCGCGGGGCTCTGGCCTTTCGTCCCACCTGGTTCGACAAGGTCGGGTTCGAGGTAATCAACCCCCACGATCGGAAGCGACGCGCGGGGAAAAATCCAATCGTTTATGAGGTCGTTCCCCCAGGCACCGGCGGCATGCTCCGCCTCGTTTACTTGCCGCATCCTGGTGAAGCCGCGCCGACCGACACGTTCAAGAAGCTCTTCGACGCCATTGAGAAGCTGCTGACGGTCTACGGGATCTCGGCCAAACGCACCGCCGGTTGGGGACTCACCAACGAGTTGAAATGGGAGCTCGCGGGTCTGGGTGGAACAAAACAAGAGACCACGGCTGCCGATGCCTGCCGACAGGTCGATGACGTTCGTTTTGCGGGGGCACCATGAGCACGACCGATCCGCTCCAAACGCTGCGCGATCATCGCGCCGTGCTGCTGGCGTGTGAGGCGCTCGGCTGGTTCCATATGGCCGGCAAGGCGCACCCGGACTTCTTGCGAGGTCACGGCGGCCAGAGCAACGCCTACAAATATAAGGAGTGGTTCTCGGCGCTGAATCCAGATATCGACGCGCAGCTCAGTTGGCTCTCGTCCACTGTCTTCGCAAATGGTTGGCCTTCCTCACTAACATCGTTCTGGAGCGACTTCGACGAAGGTAGGTCCAAAAAGAATATTGTCGGGCTTCTCCAGGCTGCTCACGCGATGGCGTCGGGTATTGAAAAAAACCACCCGAAGAATGCAAGTGGCTATCTCGGACAGGACGTCACTCATATGTGGCGCACCTCACCCTTTGGGCACCCCGAGCGCAACCTGTTAGCTCAGCCTCCCGCAATTCTGCAGCCGAGAGGTCTTCAAACCATTGTAGATGAGATTGCGCGCATACTGGACAAGCTCTCTCAGCTGCATAGCTCCTCATGCGTCGATGTTGCGCCATGGGCTCAATGGCGCGAAGACGCGATCGGCGCCGGAAGCGTCACGCGACAAGCATTCCTCGACACGCTCGCCGAGACTCGCGTTCCCAACAACGACGTGACGCTCTGGGACCAATCTTTCGTAGCGGCGGCGTTATTCAAGAGCGCCGTTGCCGGCGTGATGCTTGCCAGCAACATGAACTGGCAAGATTTAAAAAAAACCACGCGCTGGCGCGTGCTCACGGTGGGCGTAGGCACCAAATATTATGAAGACCGCGCAGTACGCATTGGAGATTGGGCAGGTGCTCACGCGCAGATTGAGCGCTTCTTCGATGACGTCTGCCGCCTCATCGAGGTGGACCTGGCGCTCGGGGGGCTCGTCTACCGCGACGGTCAGACCCTTGCGTTCACGTTCCCGGGCGAACGTATGGATGGTGGTGCAGGGAGCGTCAGCGATTCAGAGGCCGACGATATCAAGAAAGCTCTGGACGAGGAGATCGATCAGCTTGGCCAGTACCTCGACACCCCGCCCATCGTTATGATGTCAGAGTCGACGCGATCGTTTATCGCCATGACGACTCAGCTACAAGAGGCTCGCCACGCCACCCGCGTCCCGTTGCATCGCTCGTGGAGTGTCCCATCAGCGTTACGTACGGATCGTAAAGGTTTTGAGCGCGAGATCAAAAACGGCCACACCTGCCCGGTATGTCTTGTGCGACGCAACGGGGATTGGAGCGACAAGCAAAAGACATGCACGTTGTGTGACAAACGGCGGCGAGGTCGGTTGCGCGCCTGGCTAAATGACGATGTCCAGCAAGACACGATCTGGATCTCGGAGGTCGCCGACCATAATGATCGCATGGCGCTTCTGACGCTAAATCTCGGTATCGACGGTTGGCTCGACGGTAGCGAGATCGATGGGATGCGCGCGCAATCGATAGCGGATTGGCGTAACAACAAACCGGTGTTGAAAAACAGGGCAAACCCTATCGAGCCACAATATCCAATGAGGTCGATGGTGGCGGAGCTTACGGCCAGGGTTTCCGTCTTCGATAAGGAAGAACCTTTAATGAGGGGACTTCAAGACGGATTCCAGCACGACTCCAGCTGGGAAGACTTCTTCGGGAAAGTCGTCGAAGACCGCTCTAGTGCTCCAAAATGGTTGAGTTTGTCTGACCGCGACAAGGCGGCTTGGCTCGCTCACCAGCTCTTTCGCAAGAACGCATCGCCGGGTCGCGTTCACCGCTTCTGGAAGAGCGCCGAGGCCTTCTTTCAACAACTCTTAGGCATGATACGCGAGCGCGCGAGCGCGCATGAAAACCGCTGGCGCGTACGTCGCCTCGTGGTGAAGGCCACCCGGGCGGACGGTGGATCATGGAATGATCGGGAAACCTATCATGCCACTTGGCGTGAGGCGCCTCTCGGTCTTGTGTATCGGCAATCCACCAATGATTTCGTGACCATCACCAATCTTGCGCGTTGTTTCGACGCAGCGGAGAGCTGTCGTGTCCTCGACGGTCAACAGATCGAGGTGACGAGCGACACCTCGAAATCGCCCGTCTCGATGATCATCACGGCAGTCGAGGAGAAGATTGGCCATTTGGGCATCTACCAGCCAATCATCCCGCTTGAGTTGGGCCCCCGGCGCTTTCGCGTGCTGCTCCCGCTCGAGGTTGCCGATGAGGTAGCGCGCGCTGCCGCGACCCTGTGGGAGGAGCAGTTCGCGCGGGTCTGGTCGCGTTTGCCACTTCGGGTAGGGCTGGTCGCGTTCCCCCGGATGACGCCCTTCCAGGCTGTCATTGAGGCAGCCCGTAATATCGAGGATGATTTGAAGCAAAGTGAAGAGACATGGCGAGTCGCTGATGTGCGGCGTCGCGATGGTGTCGCTTGCGTGCGCTGGGTCCGGCTCGACGGTGAGTCGGAGCTGACGTGCACGCCTACGCGGCTGCCTGACGGGCGGGACGACGCGCACTATCCCTACCTCAGCATAGAGGGTGGGGGCCTGCGTGCCCCCCGCGACTTCCAGCACCCTGACGGGCGAGTGTACCGACACGTGAGCGATCTCCGCCCAGGGGATGGCGTCCGAGTCCGGCCCTCCCGCCTGTCGAACGTCTTTCTCGACAGCACGGCGCGTCGCTTTGCGCCCGCTGAGGTATGTTACCTCTCCGAAGTCCATGAGCGCGCTGCTGTCTGGGAGCTGGTGCGCGATGTTGCGCCCAGCATGAGCGCGCTGCGCGCTGCGCTGCGCGCGATCGAAGACGCGCGTGACCGCTGGCTCTCGGAATCATCCACGCGCGACGCGCAGGAGACCTGGCTCGTCTTCGTCCGCGCCGTGCTTCACGATCAACTCGGGGCGAGGGGCGCCGCTTTGGATTCCCTCGTCGATGCTGCCCGCACGGGCGTCTTGCTGCGCGCTCTGCGCTGGCAGCTTCAAGTCCTCAAACAGAACCTGGAGGCCAACGATGACTAAGCATAAGAGTTTCGAGGCCCACCGGGTCTATGGGTTTGCCGTCGATCCGATCCACGTCGGCACGGGCGGCGCCCGCCTCGGACGAGTCGACAACACGATCGTGCGCGACCCGGTGACACGCGTCCCGAAGATCCCCGGATCGAGCCTCGCTGGCGTGTACCGGACCTACGTCGCGATGCAGACGGACGGCAAGTACCCTGACTGTGCGGGCCAGGGAGGCCACTGCGGCCAGCCTGACTGCCCGGTATGCATGTGTTTTGGGTTTGCGAAGAGCACTGGCGGCGGTTTCGCGGGGTTGGCGGGGTTCAGCGATGCGCATGTGGTGTTTTTCCCCGTGCCCACGCGAAAGGGCCCGCGCTGGATCGCGTCTCCGTCGAGTCTCGACAAACCCGAGATGGCCGGTGTCGGGGATGACAAGGCACACACGGCAGACGACGCAGGTGCCCCCTTGAACCTCGGATGGCTTCTGCTGCCCGGCGCCTCGATGCCCGAAGCGGCAAAGCAAGCCATCAACGCGCTCACCTGCGTACCGCAACATATTCGCAATAGTGTGGTCATTGTCACCGACAAGCTCTTCAGCCACATCGTCAACAGCAACCTGGAGGTCAGGACGTCGGTCTCGATCGATCCGGCGACGGGTGCTGCCGAGGATGGCGCGCTCTTCACCTACGAAGCGATTCCTCGTGGCACCGTGCTTGCGTGGGACATCACCTGCCGGAATCCGGGGCACTTTAAGGTTGGCGGAAAGGAGGTGAGCGCCGCCACCGACATGACCCAGGTCTTTAAGGAGACCGCCAAGGCCCATGAGCTTCTTAAACACCTCGGCATCGGCGGGATGGGAACACGGGGCATGGGGCGGCTGAGGGTGCCCTCACGAGCAGATGAGAGCGACTCCCCGGACGCGAGCACTGAAGGAGGCAAGTGATGGAGATCCTCGATATGAAGTGCGCCGAGTTGGGTCAGAAGCTCGTGGCGAACAAGGCCGTCAAAGAAACATTGCTGACCGATGTGATCGGGGTGCTGGAGGAGCAGGGGCTCTACGCCGCCTTCCTCTTCTTAAAATCGAAGAAGAACAAAGACGGAGCAAACGAAGTCTATAGTAAATCTTTCGAGTTCCTGCGAACGACGCCCACGGCGTCGCCCCTGGTCGCGTCGAAAGACGGCGGCAGCGATGCCCTCGGCCCAATCAAGGAGCTCTCGAAGGACCTCGACAACTTGTTGCTGGCCCGCGAGCTGGTACGTCAGGCCCTCGTCTACGCACGTTATCACGCCAAAGCGAGGTGACGATGACCTGGACGCTTCACCGCTGGACGTGGGTCCTCGAAGGGCCACTCTTTGTCGGACATGTTCCCGCTGGTTCCCTCAACCGTTGCCGGCTCTACATCCCTGCGCGAGCGGTCTGGGGTGCCATGACAGCCGAAACCGCGCGCCTCGCGGCGGAGGAGGCTCCAGAGTACAAAGATATCGGCGATGTTCTGCAAAGCGACGCGCGCTTCACCTACCTCTACCCCGCCCAACACACGGAGCGGAGCTGGGTTGCCTGGCTCCCGCGCTTCGACGAGGATGGTCTTTGTTGGCAGCGAGAGGATGGACGTGGCGAGCCTGTTGCGGACCGTGCCTTTCGTCGTCGCCTGCTTTCGACGCGTCCCGGCACGGCGATCGACCCGACCTCTGACTCCGCGGCCGAGGGTTCACTTCGTGAGACGGAGTGCGTCTGTGCTCGATGGCGTGGGGAAAGCGCCCCCTCCGATCGCGTCGCCTACGTCGGTTACGTTTTTACACGCGCTGAGCAAGCACGGCAGTACATTGAACAACCCAAACAACTCTTCGTTGGAGGCGACACGCGATATGGGCTCGGCGCACTCGCCAACGACTCGCATGAACAGGCCTCAACGTTGTTCGGCGGCGCTGTCGATCTATCGGGTGACTCGCCTTCCGTCTTAACCAAACGGGTTTTGGCGCATGCCAGCAGCGAGAGCTCCGGTGTGCGTGGAGCGAGAGAAATATTGATCGGTCGCGCATATCAAGCGCATCATGCATTTGGCGCAGCGAGTTGGGTTCCAGGCACCGTTACTGCGCAGACGGTCACCTGGGGGATCACAGCGGAGGGAATGTGGTCGGCCATGTGTGAGTCTGACCCGGAAACTTAACGCCGTGGCAACTGCCTAATTGTTTCCCCCACCCCCCTCACTCCGAACCCCAAAACGACACCGCCCCCTCCGGAATCCCATACAGCTCGATCGCCTCAAACTGCTCGGAACATCCATCCACGATCGGGCCTCCAAGAAGCGGCTCCAGCGCGACCAGCGAACGGTGCAGCCGCTCGCGGTTTTTGCGCGTGGCCTCCTCCCCGTAGACCAGCTCATGACCCTCATGGAGCTCGACCTTCGTGATGAACGCGTTGGGATAAACGCTAAAGTTGACCCAGGGGATTTTGTCGAAGGTGGGGTTATCGAAGAATGAGATGCTGGCGATTTCGCGCAGCTGAAGGGGCCCGAGCGAGCTTGAGACCTCGCCATCAAAGAGCGCATGGGGCCAGTCGGGCTCCACCGAGCTCAACGCCATCCAGGGAAAGGCGCGCAGAATACGTGCGATGATCGCCTCATGGTCTCCTGCAAGCTCCGACGCCAGGGTGATGCCCCACTCTCCGGCGCGCCTTTTGGTGTGATCGGAGTCGCACCACATCTGCGCCAGCCGCAGCGCGTCTCTGAGGGTGAGGGGATCGGGATAACCGGGGCGATACATACCTGACCTCGCTACGCGTTCTATGAGGCGAACATCGCAAAGGGGTGAGACGACCGACCCACCTTTACGCCTTGATGCCCCCGGCATCCAACCTCACCCCCCTCCCTGAACAAAAAAACGGCGCCCACAGGGGGCGCCGCGACACGAGACGAGGCACGCTGTCCCCCCATGCCGTAGGGTGAGGCCTTGTGCCTCACCCGCACGTGTGTGCCCGGCCTCTAGCAATTGCTGCAGAACCCGAAACTACAGCAATTGGACTGACAGACCCGCGAGTCCGCACAGAGAGAGCCGTTGGGCACCTTATTCTCGCAGTCCCCAAACACGTTGCAGAACTGGTTTGAGGAGCAGTGGCCATCAAAGGTGCACTGGGCGCAAAAACCCGCCGAGCAGATGCCCGTGGAGCAGTTGGCGTCGCGCAGGCAGGGGGCGTTGTTGCCCACGTCGTTGACGCAGTTATTAAAGGCGTCGCAGTGCTGGCTTGCGGGGCATTGGGAGTCGTTCTCGCATTGCGCGCAGAAGCCGGCCAGGCAGAGGTCGGTGGTGCAGGCCGAGTCGCGCAGGCAGGCCGATCCGTTGGGCACATCGTTGACGCAGTTATTAAACGCATCGCAGTGCTGGCTTGCCGGGCACTCGGAGTCGTTTCGGCACTGGGCACAGAAGCCATCGAGGCAGAGGTCGGTGGTGCACGCCGAGTCTTTCAGGCAGGGGGCGCCGTTGCCGACGTCGGGAGCGCAGTTGTTCAACGCGTCGCAATGCTCGTTGGCGGAGCAGTTGGCGTCGCTGGCGCATTCGCCGCAGACAAAGGCGGTGCACTGGCCGCTGGTGCACTCAAAGCCCTGGGCACACACAGACCCGTTGGCCTTACGCGCGATACAGGCGCTCGCGCCGGGGGCGGGGTCGAGCGAACAGAACTCGTTGGAGGCCGGGCAGTCGCTCTGCTCGTTGCACTCCACACAAAAACCCAGGTAGCAGCTGTCGGAGGCGCACTCCATGTTCTGAGCGCAGGCCTGGCCGTTGGATTTAAGCGGGATACACGCGCTGGCCCCGGGCAGGGGATCGAGGGAGCAGAACGTGTTGGCATCCGGGCAGTCGCTCTGCTCATTGCAGCCGGCACAGAAGCCCAGGTAGCAGCTGTCGGAGGCGCACTCCAGGTCCTGGGCGCAGGCCTGGCCATTGGGTTTACGGTCGATGCACGCGCTCTGGCCCGGCAGCGGGTCCAGCGAGCAGAACTGGTTGGGGTCGGCGCAGTCGGACTGCGCATCGCAGGCGACGCAGAAGCCCGCAAAGCAGTTACCGGACTCGCACTCAAAGGTCTGCGCGCAGGTCTCCCCGTTGGGTTTGGGGGGGATACACGCGCTCTCTCCCGGCAGGGGGTTGAGCGAGCAGAAGGTGCCATCGCCGCAGTCGGACTGCTCGTCGCACTCGGTGCAGTAGCCCAGGTAGCAGGTGTTGCTGACGCACTCCTGTGCGTTGATGCAGCCCTCACCGATGGCCTTCTTCGGGGAGCAGGTGCCGTCGAAGGCGCAGAACTGATCCTCCTGGCAGTCGGAGTCTTGCTCGCAGCCCGTGCAGGTAAAGAGCGAGCAGACCCCGCTGGCGCACTCCTCGGGCTCGGTGCACAGGCCGCCGCCGGGAAGATCCGCAAAGCAGGCGTTGAACCAGCCGTTGCAGTACTGATCGTCGCGGCAGTCGGCGTTGTCGGTGCAGCTCACGCAGACCCCGAAGAGGTTGCAGACCCCGGCGTCGCAGTCGCTGTCCTGGCGGCAGGTGTCCGGCTGCACCTCGGGGCAGGCCGAGACGATGTCGTTGTCGACACGCGCCCAGTCCAGGGGTTCGGGATCGGCGTTGTAATAGTTGACAAAGATCACATTGGGCCGGCGCCCCTCTTCCTCCTGGCAGGCGAAGAGGTGGTTCTGCACGTAGCGGTTCCAGCAGGCCGCGCCCACAAAGGTCGACGAGCCCTGGCCGGCGTTATGCACCACGCCATAAATCGGCGGGGAGACGATCGCCTCGGAGGGGCCGATGTTGGTGCTGGTCACGCAGTTGAAGGTGTTGGTGGTGTGCGTCTCCTGCCCGCTGAAGACGATGGTCGGGGGCGGAGTGCGGGGGATGCCGTCGACCACCTCGTAGCGACGCGAGTCGCCCAGAAAGATGTTGAAGGGGGGGACGAAGTCGCGGTCATAGATGACCAGACGCTGGTTGGAGGCGATAAGCTGGGCGCGCGCGGCGGCGAAAGGCTCCAGCGTGGAGAACCCGGCGGTGGTGAGGGCGCGGCGGTAGAGAAGTTCGCTTAAGCCGGCCTGGTCGATGACCTCGCGCAGATCGCCACGCTCCAGATACGAGCGCACATAGAGCTGCACGATGCGCGCGGGGTGGCTCAAAAGGTAGTCGCGCACCTCCGCCAGGCGGTCGCGAAGCGGTGTGCTGGCCAGGCCGCAGGTGTCGTCGTCTTTGCAGACGCAGATGGGCCCGGAGCTTGCGCCCGGGGAGCAGTAGTCGACGATGAAGTGAAGCCACTCCACGCCGTCTTCGAGCTGGCGGCGGATGGTCTCGGTCTGGCGGGCGTCGAGCTCGGGGATGCCGTAGGCGATGCTCATCGCGGAGTTCCAGGTGCCCAGCACGGCCTCGTTGTTGAGGGGCTCGTCGCAGGAGAGGTAGGAGGTGGGGGAGGTGCCGCAGCCCTCCCGGACGCAGTCCTCAAAGCAGTGGTTGGCGTTGTTGCGGTACTCGGCGTCGATATCGCAGAAGCCGTCACCGCAGCTTCCGGCCGAGCACAGGCCCAGCGCGCTGACGCACGAGGCGCCATCGAGCTCGCACTTTGGGTCCCCGTTGACGACCACGCAGCCCCCCTCGTCGGGGCGGCACTCAAACGCGGCGCAGCTGCGCATCGACTCCGGGTTGCAGACGTTGTCGACGGGCTCGCAGACCCCCTCGGTGCTGCAGACGCCGGCGCCGCAGGCCATCTCACAGCTTACGCCCGGGGTGATGCGCTCGGTGCAGCCGCCTTCGCCGTCGCAGGCGGGCACGGTGCAGGGGTTGCCGTCGTCCTCGGCGCAGAGCTGGCCGTCGGGGCCGGCGCACTCCCCGACACACTGGCCCCATGGCGAGCAGGTGTCGTTGATGGTGCTCGGATCGCCGTCGTCGCAGCTCGCGCCCACGTCGATCTCACAGCCTCCGATGCCCTCACGGCAGGCGCCGCCGGTGTGGCAGGGGCCATCGCAGGTCACGGTGCCGTCGCGCTGGCAGCTCCCCTCCTGGCAGGAGTAGGAGGTGACGCAGACGTTGATCTCCGATGACTGGCAGGTGTCGCCGTCGAGCGGGGCCGGGTCGTTGTTGCAGTACCCTTCGACGCACTGGTCGAGGGTGCAGGCGTTGCGGTCGTTGCAGTCCGCATCGATCTCGCAGGGGGAGCAGGCCCCCCCGTCGCAGACGTTGGCGCAGTCGTTGGTGATGTCGGCGTCGCACTGGCCGCAGGCGTCTTCATAGGCCGGGCCGTCCAGCTCGCCATTGCAGTCGCGGGGGCAGCCGGGGCCTTCGTCGGTGCAGGTGGTGCAGCTGCCCTCGACACACGAAGGGTTGAGCGCGTCGCAGCCGGCGTCAATGCCCCCGACGACGGTGTCAGCGCAGACCGCGCAGCTGCCCTGGCCGTCGCAGAAGCCCTCCTCCATCTCCGTCTCCCCGTAGAGACAGGCGATGCCCGCGTTTAAGGGCTCCTCCTCGCAGCCGCTCGTGGTGCAGATCGAGGTGACGCAGGGCCCGGAGGGCTCGCATTGCTCCTGGTTAAGCGACTCGGTGATGGCGCCGGTGGCCGGGTCACAGCTGCGCTCGACGCAGGTGATGGGCTCCAGGTCATCGAGTTTGGAGGGGCCGGGCACGCAGCCGTCAGCGTCGGCCTGCGCGTCGCGCGGAGAGCAGGATGGCGCGCGGGTGGCGCAGGCGTCGCCCCTGCCGCAGACGCTGGGCAGGGGGTAGTAGAGGCAACTTCCCTCAAAGCAGCCCTCGACGGTGCAGCTCGCCCCATCATCGCATTGTTCGCTGGTGGTGCAGCCGGTGCAGACCCCGGCATCACAGATCAGGCCCATGGGGCAGTCGGCGCTGTCTTCGCATTGCGCGCAGGCCCCATCCACACAGAAGGGCTCCCCGCCGGAGCAGCCCGAGTCGGCCGAACCCTCGGCGTCATCGATGCAGGGGATGCAGTCGCCCCCCTGGCAGACCATCGTGTCGTCCATGCAGAGGGTGCCGTCTTCGGCAGGCTCCGTGACGCAGCCCTCGACCGGGTCGCAGATGCTCACGGCGCAGGGCTCGTCGCTCTCGCAGCGTGCATCGTCACCCTGGTGCACGATCTGGTCGTTCTCCTCATCGCAGACGTCCAGGGTGCAGCTGACCCCGTCGGCCAGCACCGGAGGCTCCCCGGCCACACAGCCGCTCTCGGCGGCCTGCGGGTCTTCGGGGGCGCACATCTCGTAGCCGTTGCAGAAGAGCCCGTCGTCGCAGCGGGTGTGCGCGGTGCTCACGACGCATTCGCCGGCCTCGGTGTCGCAAACATCCTCGGTGCAGGCGATGCCATCATCGCAGTCGGCATTCACCTCGCAGGCCGGGCAGCCCTCGGGAGGGCAGGGGAGCACGGTGTCGCCGGGGCGCGGAATCTGTGTGGCGCCTTCGATGACGCGGGGCTCGCGCGTGCTTGGAAGCGTGACATCGCCGGCGTCATCGGCATCGAGCCCCACGTCCAGATCGGGGGTTTGGCGGTTGGCGGTGTCTTCTCCCGAGCAGGAGAGGACGCTGAGTGCCAGCAGCACGAGCAGGGCGATAAGGGCCGGGCGAAACGTCGCGCGTAGAGACGAGGGCAGCGGTGTCATAGGGGGGCTCTCAACGTGAAGGTCCGCACTGGCGAGGGGGAGGCGGCGTCAGGGGGGCGTCGGCAGGCGACGGTCACACGCGTGGGATGGCATCAGACCCCTGAAGTATCGTCGGTGAGCGGCAGCGCTGACAATTTGCCAATGGGTAACAGGCATTGCGAAGGGGCGCATAACATAAGGGGAATCCGGGCATGGGTTCGCGCGCGATCTCGCGCGAAGCGCAGATCACCGTGACTCGCGACGGTCGAATCTGCCGGGCGCTGTTCATCCGGGGGGGAAGTCTGCCATGATGATGTGTTCGTGACGCGCCGCGGCACGACGATCACAGGGCGGGGGGCAGACCAGCGAGGATGCGATGGATGATGCAGGGCAACGAGAGTCGGTGAGCGAGGAGATGGCCAGCGGGGAGGCGGCCAACGAGCGCCTCATCCTGAGCAAGAGCGCCGAGCTCGGGGGGCTGATCGATCAAGCCCGCGCGCTGCGCGCGCTGCTTGTCTCCCTGAGCGCGCAGGCGGCAAAAAGCGCCGCGCGCGCCCGCGCACTCCGCGAGGAGCGCGCCCGGCTGGAAGCAAGGCTCGACGCCATCTTCTGCGAGCTGGGCGCGCAGGTCTTTGATCTCTTTGATCAGGGGAGGGCGCTGGAAGTCGGGGAGGGGACAGGCTCCCTGGCGAGTTGTGAGGCCGACGCGACGACCGCGCGCGATTGCGACGCAGCGACCGACGCGAAGGTCGGCACGACACACCAGGGGCAGGTGTCTGAAGAGGTCAGCGACGAAGCTCGGCTTTCTGAAGCGACCTCATCCATGCGGCCTGAAGAGCCCGCGCGCAAACCTCCTGTGCTGCGGGTCGCGTCGAGCCTGTCCAGAACGATGAAGCTGCGGGCGGGGGCAAAGAGCCAGCCGGCCACCGGCGCTCGCCTCGTGGCGCATCTTTTGCCCGATATCCGCGACCAGCTCGGGGAGCCCCCGTTAAAGGTCGGCTCCTATGCGCAGGTGGTCGGAGAGCTTGGAAAGCTCAAGGCGGCCACCGACGACGATCGGCTGCGCGCCTGGGAGGAGCTTCCCGATGAGGTGCAGGTCGCTCTGGGGTGTATGATCACCGCGCGCTACCGGCACCTTCAGGACGAGACGCCGGCGGCCTGCCGCGGCGTGGTGCAGAACGATAAAGACGCCGTCAAAATACTGCATCGGCTGAGCAACCATTTTAGCATCACGCGCGCGGGTTTTGTGCACGGGCTGGCCCGCGATCATCACCCGGCCCACGGCGCGCGCTGGAGCGAGGACGCCGCCTACTACCACCGCGAGCTCGCGCGTCTTGCTCATGATCTTTATGGCGAGGAGGTCGAGGAGCAGAGCGCCCCGCAGAACCCGGAGCGGGCGCTGGGGCAGATTGAAGCGCTGATCGACAAAAGCCCGCCGGTCGACCGCATCCGCGCGCTGGTCGAAGACATCCTCTCGACCCCCGGCGGCTTAGGCGGCGACGATCCGCGGCTGGTACGCCTGATGCGGCCCTTTCGGGATCATTTGAGCGGCGCGGCGCTCTCGAAGCTTCGCCACGCCATCGACGCGGCCGAGGCCGAAAAAGACGCTGAGCCCGACTTCGTCGAGGAGCTTCTGCCCGAGGGGTGGCCCTGGCATGCGGTGCTTCAAAACTCGCGTGTGGTCATGGTCGGCGGCGATACGCGCAGCGAGGCGCAGGCCCGCATCGAGAACATCTTTCGGCCCGGCTCCTTTGAGTGGATTCCGGTGAAGAAGGGCGAAAACATGCGCCAGGTGCAGGCCCTCGCCGGCCGCATGCAAAAAGGGAGCGTGGATATCGTGATCCTGCTCACCGACTTCTTGAGCCATAAGGCCAGCGACCAGCTCACCGACGCCGCCGGCAAGTCGTCGGTGGAGCTTGTGTATTGCAACCGGGGCTACGGGGTGGCGCAGCTGCGCGAGGGCATTGAGAACTTTGTGAAGCTCGATCGGGCCGAGCGAAGCGAGGCGTAACACGAAAAAAGGAGGGTGTTGCACCCCCCTTGCGCTCGCCATCAAACATCAACTACAAGCTGCCGTCGGCTTGCATTCAAACGCGGTACTCGCCGCATCTCTTATATGATATGCCCTCGTGGGATGGATGGAGTTTTTGTCGCCTATGCTGAACCGACTGCTTCCTAACACTCTGCGCCTCAACGGATTGCGCCTGGAGTTTCGCCCCACCCCCTCCTTGAGCGCTGCCGAGGTTGAGAGGGTCTGCGCCTTTGCCAGCCGCTTTATGGAGGGCAGCCCCGAGGTCATTGAGGAGGGGTATCTGAGCAAACGCGACGTGATCCTTGTGCGCGAGCGCCCCGATGGGCCGCTGGTGGGCGTGGGCACGATGGATGTGCAGCGCTACGAGGTGGAGGGCCAGACGCGCATCGTGCTCTACCCGGGCAACGCGCTTTTGGAGCCCCGCTATCGCGGCAAGAACGTGCTGCAGACGGTGGTGATGGCCTATTTTCTGGAGGCCCGGCTTAAGCACCCGCGCACTCCGATCGATCTGGCGATGGCGGTGTTCAGCTACAAGAGTTATCTGCTGCTGCCGCGCACCTACCAGACCTTCTGGCCACGCCATGATCAGCCGACTCCTGCGGCCGAGCGCGAGCTCTGCCGCCAGATTGCCACCCGCTACAGCGACAACGTGCGCCCGGGCCCCGCTGGCGAGTGGATTGGCACGGTGCCCAAACACCTGCGCGCGGATGTGGCGCCCATCACCGAGCGCGAGCTCAGCGACCCACACGTCAGCTACTTCTATGCGCAGAACCCGGGCTTTGGTCTGGGGGATGTGCTGATCACGCTCACCCCGCTCGATCTTTCGAACTGGCGGGCGATGCTGCGCACCACGCTTAAGCGGCAGCTGCGGCGAGGACGGCGGAAGGTGGTGGGTGCAGCGTGAGCGGAAGTCCCCTCGCTCCACCCCGGCCCCCCGCTTGCCTCCGCAGCTCCGACGCATTAGAACTACAGCATCGCACCATCATCTGACCCCCCATATCTGAGGAGAACCCGATGTCGTATTACAAAGAGATCGATGGCAAGAAGTACGATCGTGAGCTGCTGGAGCTGGCCGAGAAGTTGACCAAAGGCCAGGGTGACGGGCGCCTCTCCAAGAGCGACGCCGACCGACTTCTGGAGGCGGTCAAGGATGGCAACAGCTACACCGATGTGGAGAAAGACACGGTGAAGTACATCCGCGAGAACTTTAGCTGGACCGATGC
This sequence comes from Lujinxingia vulgaris, assembly GCF_007997005.1. Classification (GTDB taxonomy): domain Bacteria; phylum Myxococcota_A; class Bradymonadia; order Bradymonadales; family Bradymonadaceae; genus Lujinxingia. The sequence continues at coordinate 62,217 of NZ_VOSL01000053.1, forward strand.
GGCCGATGAGTACTTCCGCACCGAGATTCGCAAGTGGGCGGCGACCAAATAAGGTGCCGCGCCCCGGCGCGACGACGCTGGAGATGATAAAAAAGCCCCGCGACCATATGGGTCGCGGGGCTTTTGTGTGGCGTCTCACCCGGGCGGCTTCAACCTGAGGGCTGAAGCTGCCGTGAGGGGGAGGTGTTAGAGGAGGCTGGGCTCACCGACGAAGGTGATGTTGTCGATCCAGCCCATATCCAGGCCATCGTCAGCGCTTCCGTCTTTTTCGAAGGTCCACTCAAAGGAGCGGGAGCCAGCGTCATCGATCGGGTACTGCACGGTCGCCCAGCTGGTGGAGCCACTGATTCGACCCAGGTTGCTGCCGCGCGCGCAGCTAAAGAGCGGGTCGGCGCAGTAGTAGAGGAAGTCGTAGCCGGACTCACTGCTGACTTTCCAGTCGAAGGCGAGGATGCCGGCCGAGGGGAAGTCGTAGGTGAGGGTGATCGTGCTGGTCTGGTTGTGGGTGATGTCGCCGCTTGCCAGAGAGAAGGTGCCCTGGCTGGCGTCGGCGTCGGTGCCAGACCAGTCGGCGTTGCCGCCCTGGATGAACTCAGCGGGGACGGTGCCGTCTTCAAAGTCGAAGAGCGAGACCGGGGCGCCGCCGGGGTTGGCGCGGAGCACCGAGATGCCTTCGAAGTTAAGGTAGTGCACCAGCAGGCGCACGTTGCCGGCGGCGTTGTCGAAGGCGTAGATGTTGGCGATATCCCCCTCGAAGAAGGCGGTGTCGACGCCGTCTTCGTAGGTCAGGATCGTGCCACCGGCGTCGATCTGGATCGCACCGACAGTCTCGTCGTATTCGGCGAAGGTGCCGACGTCGCCGGGGGCGACACCGGTGGCCAGAGGAGCAAGGCTTCCGGTGTCGGGGCCCGCGCTGACGTCGACCGTGCCGGCGATCTCGGCCATGTGCACGATGCGGGCGCGGAAGGTGCCTTCGCTGCTCGGCTCAGTGAGGTCATCTTCGATGAGGGTGAAGGCCAGTGATCCGCCGTCGTTATGGGCGATCAGGGAGTAGGCCGTGCTCGGCTCCAGGGTGTAGGTGTCGGTGGTGGCGACCACCGTCTCCTGGTCGAGCAGGTCGAAGGTGAACTCACCGGGGGTGAGGGTCAACGGGCCGGTCGCTTCGCCAAAGCCCAGGGTCGTGATGATGTCGAGGGTGCCCGAGGGGGCGACATCGACAAGTCCCGCGCCGGAGAAGACGTGCACCACGCTCAGCAGGCTCTCGAAGGGCTCGACCTCGGGAAGCGCGATCGTGATCACGTCGCTGCCGCACTGGCCGGCGGCCACCACGGTGATCTGCTGACCCTCGCCGAGCTCCTGCGGGGTGACCGTGAAGGTGCTGTTGGAGGTGAGCGCAGGTGCAAGCTCGCCACCGCCGACAAAGGCCAGGGAGAGGTTGGCGTCGTCGTTGGACTCCACGGTGATCGGGTCGCTTACCTGCCCTTCGTAGAGGGCCTGTTCAACGCCGGTAACACCGGTGATGGCGAAGGCTTCGTCGCAGAGGTCTTCGACCGCGTCGTTTTGGTTGCAGACGGTCTCGGAGGCGTCGACTTCGTCTTCATCGAGGACTTCGTCGCCGTTGGCGTCGATGCCCACCGAGACGGTCACGCCGCCGTTGGCGCAGACGTCGCCGGGCTCAACGCTCTCGGTGATGACGAGCGAGTTGAGACCCGCTTCGCCGTCGGTGCCGTCGGTGCCGTCGGTGCCGTCTTCGCCGTCGGTGCCGGGCTGCCCGTCTTCGCCGGGTTCGCCCTGTTCACCCACCGGGCCCCGGGGCCCCTGGGCGCCTTGCTCGGCTTCGGCGCCGCCACAGGCGAGTGCGCCGGTGGTCAGGGCCGCGCAGAGGAGCAGGCGGAGTTTATAGGATGGAGATGTGTTCATAGCGTCGGTACTCCAGAAATAGGTCTTCATCATCCCTTGATGCCGCGGCGTCTCGGTGAGACGCCGCGGCGGTCGTGATCGGTTGAGGCGATGCTCAACGGCGATCAGGGAAGGCCCGGGGTGAAGGTCAGGTTGTCGAGCCAGCCACGGTCCAGACCGGCGGAGACGCTGACATCCTTCTCGTAGACCCAGGCGAAGGTGTAGGTGCCCGCCGCTTCGATCTCGTAGGTGTAGTTGGCGAAGTCGGCCGGAGTGCCACCGATCTCGTCGTCGGAGACGTCGGAGTTGCAGTTCTCGGCGGCGTCGATGTCGGCGCAGAAGACCAGACCATCGTAGAAGTTGAAGCTGGCGCTCTCGGCGCTGACCTTCCAGTCGAAGGCGAAGACGCCGGGCTCGGTGACTTCGAAGGTCACTTCGATCCAGGAGCTTTCTTCGTCGGTGATGGTGCCGCTGCGGGCGGCGAAGTCGCCGGCGCTGACTTCTTCGTTGGTGACAAACCACTCGGCGTCACCGCCGGTGCGCACGGTGGCGTTGAGCACGTCGGCGCCGATGGAGACCGGCAGGGTCTCAAGGCCGGGGATGAGGATGGTGTTCATGCCGGCGTTGCTCAGCTGCTGGACGAAGATGTGGGGCTCTCCTTCGAGCATGAAGGCGAAGGCGTTGACGATGGCACCTTCGGGGAAGGCCATTGGCGAGAAGCCGATGTAATCGAAGAGGGTGCCGGCCGAGTCGATCTGCACGAACTCCACGCCGGTGGCGAGGTCGGTGGCGTCGGTGGCCGCGCCGAAGGCCAGGTCGGCGACGAGCTCGGCGGCGGAGGCTTCGTCGGCGCCGGCGTTGATGGCGACGTTGCCCACGCCGTCGGCGGCGTGGATGGCGCGCAGGCGGAAGTTGCCTTCGGCCACAGGGCTGACGACGTCATCTTCGAGGATGATGAAGTCCAGGGCGCCGGCGTTGCTGTAGGCGACCACGGTGTAGGACTCACCCAGCAGGAAGTCGGCCGGGTCGGTGGTGCCGGCGACGGTCTCATCGGCGATGATGTCGAAGCTGTAGTTGCCCGGGTCCACTTCGAGCGGGCCTTCGGCGGTGGCGAAGTCGATGGTGGCCAGGGCATCGGTGGTGCCGGTCAGCGCCACGTCGACTTCTTCGGCGCCGTCAAAGAGGTGGACCAGGCGGATGTTGGCCACCGGCGCTTCAACGTCATCCAGGGTGAAGTTGGCCACCGCGGTGCCGCACTCGCCATTGGCGACCAGCGCGAACTGAAGGCTCTCACCCTCTTCGACGATGTCTTCGGGGGTGATGGTGAAGGTGCCGTCGCCGGCGGAGGCGTCAAACTCCGCGCCGGTACCGATGATGCTGAGGTTGAGGTCGCCGTCGCCGTTGGTCTCCACGGTGATCGGGTCGCTGACATTGCCGGCGAAGAAGCGCTGGTCAAGGCCGGTGAAGCCGGTGATGGCCAGGGCTTCGTCGCAGAGGAGCGAGCCGTCGACGCCGTTGCAGACGTTTTCGGTGGAGGCGATCTCGTCTTCGTCGAGGACGCCGTCGGCGTTGGCGTCAACGCCGGTGGAGATGGCCACGCCGCCGTTGGCGCAGACATCGCCGGGCTCAATGGTTTCGGTGGCGATCAGGGAGTTGAGGCCGTCGGCGCCATCCTCACCGTCTTCGCCATCTTCGCCGTCCTCACCGTCGGCGCCCGGGGCGCCGTCTTCACCCGGCTCACCCTGGGGGCCTTGCTCCCCTGCGGGGCCTTCGGGGCCGGTGGCCCCCTGCTCAACTTCCCCACCACATGCGACCGCGCCGGCTGCGAACATCGCGCAGATCAGCAGACGAATTCCCTGCTTGCTACCAAACTTCATACGTCTGTGCCTCGGTTGATTTTGTCTTGCGACAACGCGCGTCAGCTGCCTCCTGCCACCACGGTCAGGGCGGCGTGCTGACGCCAGAATAAATGACGAGTTGGCGGTACCTTAGCACATTTTGAAGCAAAATGTAGTCGGATGTGTGCCTGCCTCTTTTCCCGGGGTGTTTTTCTCCGGTGGCCAGCGATTTAAACGCGCTGCGTCAGGCTTTATGACGCCGTGAGCTATCGTTGACGCCGCGTCTGCTGCGTTGAGAGCATCTCGGGCGGCGTTGCAAAGCCTCGCTAAAGCATCGCCTACGTTTTGCGCCTTGCCCGAGAAGCTCTCAACCTCGCAGCCATCGACGTCAACTTCTGCTCACGGCGTAGTAAGCGGTCGCCAGCTTGTCACTGTACAAACGCGGCGAGCTTGGCGAGGATGCGGGCCTGAGCAGGAGAGGTGATTTGAGCCCGGGCGCAGGTGATCGATAAGCGTGACGGAGCCAGGTTTGGGCGCGGCCTGACGCGCCGGATGATGTGGAGATGTGGATCATGACGATGAAGATGAAGACAACGATTCTGTTCGGGGTGCTGGCGAGTCTGGCGTGGAGCGGGTGCGGCGATGATGGTCCGCGGCGCGGGGAGGCCAGCGGCTGCGATGCGGCGGTGGAGGCGAACTGTCCGGGGCTTCCGGATAGCGGTGATGAGGAGGATACGGGCGATCCTCAGTTTGATGTCTCGGAGCCGGATGCTTCAGACCCCGAGCCGGATACCGACCCTGAGCCCGATCCCGATGGCACGCTCTACCCGCTGGGACCGGAGCTGGGGGTGGTGGACGGTCGTTTTGACGAGCGCCTGGAGGCGGCCTTTGACGGGCAGATCGATCAGGGGGTGGATGCGGCGGCGATCACGCCGATCTATGAAAACCTGGATGATGATCCTCTGCTCTATAAGGAGTTCCGCTGCGAGACGCGGCTGCGACGCCTGGAGGTGCACGCGCCCACAGATGGGTTCTTCATCTATGACGAGACGAACTTCCCCGCCGGCGGCAGCGGGACGGTGCAGGTGGTGGGGCGCCGCGCCGACAACACCCACTGGTATCGCGTGACCTCCAAGCCTTTTGATGCGGAGAGCTCGGAGGTGGTCTTTACCCCCGAGGAGCTGGGCAACGGGCGTGATTATGTGGCTTACGGCGTGACCTTCACCTCGGAATCGCCTCTGGTTGGCGAGGTGCAGGTGGCCGAGGTCAGCCTCTTTGGCTACTGCGCAAGCCCGGAGCACGAGATCGCCTGGGAGGCCACCGAGTGGCTCTGCACCGGGGTGGAGTGTGTGGAGGAGATCAATCCCGGAGGCGTGAGCACCCGCACGGTGACGTGTGCGCGCGACGCCGGTGGCTTTGCGCACCCCGACTTCTGTGAAGGGGAGGAGCCGGCGTCGCAGGGAGAGAGCTGCGAGCTGAGCTGCCCCTACACGCTGACCCATATTGGCCCGCGTCCCTTTGGCTACGCCAATGAGTCGGGGTGGTTGCATGAGGGCAACGCCGAGCGCCGCGCCGGTCCGCTGCCTTCCAATGTGGAACACGGCAGCACGGTGGAGGCGATTGAGGGCAAGCCCTGCTCGATCCTCACCGAGAATCCGCTGGCCTATTATGTGGGCATCTCCTGCACGGTGCCGGTGGAGGAGGGTGAAGAGAGGCTTTACTGTGCGTTCCGGTGTGAGTGATGTGTGCCGAGCGCCCCAGGACGACGCTGGCTGTGTCGCTGCGTCGTCGCGGTAGCGCTGCTACACGCTCCTCCTGGCTCCTTGCCAGGCCCCGCCCTGGATGCGCTCGGGGTTTTTATTTTTCGAGAAGTGCCGAGCGCCCCAGGACGACGCTGGCTGTGTCGCTGCGTCGTCGCGGTAGCGCTGCTACACGCTCCTCCTGGCTCCTTGTCAGGCCCCGCCCTGAATGCGCTCGGTGCCGAGCGCCCCAGGACGACGCTGGCTGTGTCGCTGCGTCGTCGCGGTAGCGCTGCCACAGCGTCGTCCTGGCTCCTTGTCAAGCCCCGCCCTGAATCCGCTCGGTGCCGAGCGCCCCAGGACGACGCTGGCTGTGTCGCTGCGTCGTCGCGGTAGCGCTGCTACTCGCTCCTCCTGGCTCCTTGCCAGCCCCGCCCTGGATGCGCTCGGGTTTTTTATTTTTCGAGAAGTGCCGAGCGCCCGCGCGCTCGAAAACAACCTCCGTCAGGATCGCGGCTGAGTGAATTGCGGGACGAAGAGGGCGATGATGATCTCCATCTCGCGGGGGTAGGCGTAAGGGGAGGGGCGGGTGCGGGAAGGGCCGCGGTCGCGGTACCCGGTGGTGAGGTGTTCGATGCGGGCGATGAGCGGCCAGCCGGCGTCGAGCAGGCGCGCGGGCATCTTGTTGAGGCGACGCGGGACGTAGCCGATACGGCGGTCGCCGGCGTAGAGCGCGATGGCGCGGTCGTCGTAGGGGTTGTCGGGCTCGCGGATCACGCGCAGGCGTTGGCCCAGATCCAGGGGAAAGGCGGCCAGCTCGAACTCGTGAAAGCGCAGGCCGGCCACCGGGGTGTGGATGAGCAGGGCGTGGTGTGGGGGCGGTGGTGGGGAGGTGCGGTGCTGGCGAGCGCGTTCGCTTCGGTGCATGGGGTGCCTCCGGGGGGCTGGCGAGCGGATGTGCTACGGGTGATGCTCCAAGAGTAGGTGCCGCTGCGGGGATGAGACAGGCTCTGGATTGGGGTAAGACGATCAATGATGGCGGTTTCTGGCGTTTTATGCGCTGTGAGGGGGCGGATGGCCGGTCGGTGGGGGAGGTGGTAAGGATGGGGGGTATGCGATGTGTGAGACGAGCGAGGTGGCCTGTGAGGACGACGATGTTGAAGCGTGTGATGGTGATGATGCTGGCGGCGGCGTGGGTGGCGGGATGTTCGACGGATGCGCCCGATGCGACGCCGCAGCCGGATAGCGGGGTGGAGCAGGACGCGGGGGACGATACAGACGACGCGGGTGAGGACGCGGCGCAGGGGGATGTTGAGGACGTTGGGGACGTGCAGGATGATGCCGACGCCGAGGGGGACGCCGATGCGGACGATGGCGGAGGGGAGGAGCGCGGGGTGGTGTTGAGCGCGGCACCCGCGAGCTATGCGTACCGGGCTGGCGAGGAGGCGGTGGGGGCCGGGGAGGTCTTTTTGAAGGTCGATGCCACGCTGGAGAATGTGGGCGTAACCTCGGAGGTGGGGATGGTGGTGGAGGGCTTTGCGCTGGAGATCACCACGACCGAGGGTGAGGCCCAGGTGGAGGCGCTTGTTGCGGGCGCTCTGCTTGAAGGCGGCTGCGCGGCGGAGACTGCCACCGACGTTGCGGCGATGGGGGAGACGGTGAGCTGCACGGCGCTCTTTGCGATCCCCAATGGCGCCACCGCCCTCTGGCTGCGTTATGAAGATCCGGCGACCTTTGAGGGGGCGCTCGCTGCGATCACGATGCCCGACGAGGCACCGGTGACGGAGGGGATGCTCGATGCGGCGCGCCAGACCTACGGGGAGGGTGTGGCTGCGGTGGTGCAAGCGAGCTGTGAGTGCGACAGCGAGCCTTTCTCGAGTGTGGAGGAGTGCGTGGAGGTGTTCGCGCACGATATGAGCGGCTGCGACGAGGTGGTGCTCGAGGATCGCGCGCAGATGCTGGAGGCGATCGCCTGTCTCAACGGGCTCCTGCCGCAGGAGGAGGCGTGTTACGCGAGCTGCGGCGGGGCGACGCAATGTGTGGCCGGGCTCGACTATGAGGGGTGCTGGGAGCTTTTGGAGGAGCCGCTTCGCTCGGAGCTGCGCGGCTGCTGAAGTTCTGCCGGGCCGGTCGTCTCACAGGAGTGACGACGTGCTTTGCCATGATGTTTGAGTGAAAAACGCCCCCCGACCTCAAGGTGTCGGGGGGCGTTTTTTTGGCTCAGGGCTCGGTGCTCAATGCGACGCGCTCGCGGTGTCGGGGCGCTCGTTGAGCTGAAGGTCGAGCTCCACGATGCGCATGCCAATGCCGCGGCTTGTCGTGGCGTCGGGCTCGACGTAGCGAAGATCGCGGATGAAGACGGTGTGGCCCTCGTCGTGGGATTGCACCTCGAAGACGGGGAAGCGCACCCAGTTGGCAAAGCCGCGCTGGGAGGGGGCGTTGAGCGCGGCCTCGGCGATGGGGTCGGGCGCTTCGATGGGGACGGGGGCGTAGCGGGAGGAGATGGAGGAGATGGAGGAGGCGCCGGGCCAGAGGCTTAGTTTGAGCGCGTGGTAGTGGGTGTTGGAGCGCGCGAGCACCTCGCGGGCGAAGGGGTTTGCGGCGGTGGGGCCGGTCATCACGACCTCGGCGTCGACGCCCTGGCCGGCCAGGTGCTCGGTGACGCGGGAGGAGGCCAGGGTGTTGCCCAGGCCCATCAGGCCCAGGTAGGTGCAGAAGGCCGCCAGGCAGGAAGCCGCCGCCAGGCGGCGTTTCTCAGGTGTGTAGCCCGAGGCGCGCATGGCGATGATGGCCAGAAGACCCACCCACCAGGCGACGCTCGCCGGGGTGGGGACCATGCTGGCAAAGGTGATGATCGCGCTCATTGCCGCGCCGAGCGCGATCCAGGCGCCGATGGCCAGGCGACGCTGGGAGTAGGTCAGCACGATGGTTGCGCCCATCAAGAGCCACATCCAGGGGTCGATGATGAAGAGGGTGTCGCCGTAGAACCAGCGCCCGTCGAAGGGCATGAGCAGGCGCACCCCGTAGGTGTTGAGCCAGTCGAGGGCGGGGTGGCTTAAGGTGCCCAGGTAGGCCAGGCCCAGGGTGGCGCGGGGGTCGACGGGGACTTTTTGAGGATCGCGTCGGCGTCGCCAGAGCCGGTCGTAGGCGAGCATCAGGGCGGTGAGGATCAGCGGCAGGAGGATCATCGCGAGCACCCCGTGGGTGTGGCCGCGGCGGTGCAGGAGCGAGGCGTCGTCGCCGAGTACGGAGACGATGACGTCGATGTCGGGGATGTTGGCGCCGAGGATCAGGGTGGCGGTCGCCAGCGGAGTGAGCTCTTTGAGACGAGTCTGGGCGAGTGTGGCGCCGGCCAGGGTGTGGGCGATGGGATCCATGGGGGAGACTGCCGGGGGGAGAAGAAGGTGAATGAACGACGAGGACGATGAGGGATCTGGGAAGACGCCGTGGATTGTGGGACTTCGGGCCGTCTCGGCAAGGGCGTTTAGCGTAAGTTTTGAGGATGCCTCAACGAAACGAGCGCCGCGCCCTCATGCGCTGAGGGGGCGGCGCTCGTCGTTTCCAATCAGCCCTACACGGTGGCCATGTCAGGGGCTGTGATCGACATCACCTGATTGAAAAACTGATTTAAAAATTGAAAGTTAGGCGGCGTTTTCGGGGTTTTCGGGGCTCTCCTCGCGGCCGTCGGCGTGGATGGCGAAGCGGCCTTTGTCGCGGGGGTGGACCGGGGCGTCGGCGTCAAAGGGCCAGCCGCCGAAGCCGGTGTTCTGGTAGTCGATCATGATCTGGCGGATGTCGCCCTGGTAGTTGCCCACAAAAGGTCCGTGCTGGACGACGGGCTCTCCGATGGGACGGCCCTGGAGCACCAGAACTTCGGCCAGGGTGGAGCCGGTGTTTTTCAGCGTGACCTCGGCGTCGCCTTCGACCTGGGCGCCGTGGCGGGGTTCCATGACGACATCTTCCAGGGTGAGGGCGTCGCCTTCGAAGAAGTAGAGCACGCGGCCGGTCTCGTCGTTGGCGGCCGGAAGTGTGAAGGAGGCGCCGGGCTGAAGTTTAAGCGTCCAGATGGCGATGTTGGACTCGTCGCGGGCCGCCCAGGAGCTCGGGGGCGGGGTGGGGGCGTTAAGCCCGTGCAGGGTGCCGGCGATGACCGCGACTTCGCCCACCACCTCGTCGCCCTCTTTGATGAGGTGGCGGGGGATGGTCTCGTTCCAGAACATCGTGAAGTAGGCGTCTTTCTTTTTGTCTTCCCGCGGGAGGTTCAGCCAGATCTGGAAGAGCTCGGTGGTGTTGGGGTTCTCGCGGTCCAGAAGCGGAAACGCTTCGGAGTGCACCACGCCCTTGCCGGCGGTCATCCATTGCACGTCGCCCTGGCCGAAGCGCGCCGAGGCGCCCATCGAGTCGCTGTGATCGATGAAGCCTTTGCGGGCAATCGTCACCGTCTCAAAGCCGGCGTGAGGGTGGCGCGGAAACCCGGGGACGGTGTCGCCGTGGTACATCGACCAGCCGTCTTTACCCGAAAAGTCGTTGCCGATGTTGCGGCCGGCCAGGGAGGCGTCGGGGCCCATCTTCTCGTTGGCCACCGGGTAGTGATCGTTATGGTGCACGCAGAAAAGAAAGGGATCGAGGGTGGGCCAGGGGGTGGAGGTGAGGGGGACAATGGCGCGGATCGCGTCTTTTTTGCTCATGGGGGGCTCCGTTGGGTCATCTGCAGCGTTATGATGACGGGATATTGGGCGCAGGGGTTGCGGGGGCAACTTCTGCGTTATCGTCGCAATAACGAGCGAGGTGGTCGGAGCAATCCCCCGCGGGGTGGACGGCGCTGGTGCGTGAGCGCAACGCGCCCCGGGTGGGATCAGGAGGAGGTGGGGGCGTCGTCGCGGGGGTGAATGAACACAAGCCCCTGGTCGCCGTCGACGGTGATCAGATCGCCGTTGTTGATGATCTCGGTGGCGCGGCGGGCGTTGACGACGGTGGGGATGCCGTACTCGCGGGCGACGATGCAGGAGTGGCTCAAGGGGCCGCCCAGGCTCATGACGACGCCGGCGGCGGTCAAAAAGAGCGGCGTCCAGCCGACGTCGGTGTAGGGTGCGACGAGGATGTCGCCGGGGCGGATGGAGGCGTCTTCGCTTGCCGGGTCGAGGATGACGCGGGCCGGCCCGGTGACGCGGCCGGGGCTTCCGCCCAGGCCGCTGAGGCGCCCGGTGGCCTGGCCGGGGTCGGGGGCGGGGGTGTGAAGATCGTCGTCGGCGATGATCTCGTGGCCGCGCAGCAAAAAGGTCGCCGGCGGGTCGGGCAGCCGCCGGTAATGTTCAAAGAGGGCGCGTCTGGCGAGCACGCGCAGCGCGAAGGTGGAGGCCAGGTGCGGGGCGCCCAGCCAGGCGCGTAGCTCGGGGGCGGTCAGGTAAAAGACCTCCTCGGGGCTCTGCAGGATGTTGTGTTCGGTGAGGCGGCGGCCGCACTCCAGAAAGAAGCGGCGGTAGACGTCGAGGGCGTCGACGACCCGGTCGCGCATGTATTCGCGCTGGCGGGCGTTTTTGCGCGTTAAGCCGATGACCGCCGAGAGGGCTTTTTTGAAGGGGCCGGGGAGCTCGGGGGTGGGGAGCTGCCGGGCGCGTTGGTGCTGGCGTACGCTCTCGGTGGAGCTGGGCAGGTGGGGGGCGTCGATGAAGCTCTGGAGGACCTCGAAGAGAAAGCTCATATCTTCGCGCCAGCGGGGCGTGGCGAGCTCGGCCTCGCGGGGGGCGCGGTGGCCGTAGTGTTTGCGGAAGGCGTCGAGCTCGACCAGGAACATCGCCACGTCGTCGTGCTGGGACTGGGCGTGCAGGGCTTCATGGACCTCGGCGGGGTCGTTTTCGGTGATGAGGCGGCGCAGGCGCAGGGAGCGGCGCGCGATGCGGCCGAGCTCTAAGAGCGCCAGACCGGGCTCGGCGCTCTTGACGTCCAGGCCGGCGATGAAGTCGCGGGGGGAGGAGGGGGCGTCGATCCCGGTAGCGCCCAGGAGCCGGAGCGCCTCGGAGGTCAGCGCGTAGCTCATCAAAAAGTTGGAGCTCACCGAGAGCATCACAAGGCCGGTGCGCTCAAAGAGCCCGTCGAGGTGATCGAGCTCCCCGAGAAGTTCGGTGGAGGAGAGCCTGGCGAGGTCACGGTCGAAGAACTCGTCGACCTTGCCGGTGAAGTAGCGGCCCCAGAGGGGCGCGACGAGCGGCATGGAGAGCTGAGCGCCGACGATTTTCGGGATGGTGGTGGGCAAGCGTTTGAAGAAGTCGCGCCTGGATCGACGCTCGTAGACATCGCGCACAAGCTCCACGCCGCCTCCGCCGGCCATCTCAAAGAGGCGCTCCGGGCTGAAGATGGGCAGCCCGCTGGCGATGCTCATAAAGCGGGTGAGGTTGAGGTAGATGCGGCCTTTGAAGGCGCGCACAAGCTCGGCGTCGTCGGGCACGCTTAAGCCCAGGGAGCCAAAAGCCTGCTCAAAGCCGCGGCGGCTGAAACGCTCTAAAATGCTCCAGGTCAGCGGGGTGGCCACCCCGGGCAGCGCTTCGCCCACGTTGGTGTTGGTCCAGACCTGGTCGGGGTGCGGCTCACCGGCGGCCGAGGAGGTGATCGGCCGGGCCTGCACGAAGAAGAGCTCGGCGCGGTGGGCGTCGGGGTGGGGGAAGGCGTAGGCCCACTCGACGTCGACGGGCATCCCGAAGGCGCTCTCGATGGTGGCGCCGGCGCCGGTGAGCTCCACGCGCTGCTCGGCGCTCAGGGTGGCGGGCTGCTCGGGGGAGGCGTCTTCGCCGCTGGCGGCGACGTGACGGCGCACATAGCCGGAGTGTTTGTCGAGGTAGAAGGTCTCGGAGTCCTGGCCCAGCACCACAGCGGTGCCGGCGCCCGGGGCGCAGCTGATCACAACTTCGTTGGTGTCGCCGCTCAAGGGGTTCTGGGAGAAGAGCACGCCGGCGCAGGCCGGTTTGAGCATCGCCTGCACGATCACGGCCATCGGCGCCGGGGTCAGGGTGATGGTGTCGTTGGCCTCATAGACCAGGCGCTCCAGGCGAAGGGCGCTGGCCCAGACCTGACGGATGGCGTCGGCGATAGCCTCGCTGTCTTGCACATCGAGCAGAGTGAGGCCCTGGCCGGCAAAGGAGCGCGCTTTGCCGTCTTCGCCGGTGGCCGAGGAGCGCACCGCCCAGGCCTCGGCGCCGCTTGAGGCCAGCCGGGCGTCGATCTCTTCGAGAAGCGTGCGGGGGAGCTCGGCCTCTACGATGGCCTCTCGGAGCTCGGTGAGGGAGGTGGCTTGAAGGGCCAGCGGGTAGAGGGCGGCCTCAAAGGCTTCGGTCGTGATGACGAAGGCCTCCGGCACGTTAAACCCGGCGCTGACCAGCTGCCAGAGCCCGTAGGCTTTGCCGCCGACGCGCTGGCGGCTGATCGCCGCGCTCTTGCCCGGGGCGCTCAACGAGAGCGTCCAACTCGACGGGGCGTCGGGTTGGCGGTGGGGACCGAATCGGACGATGGGATCAGTTGTGGGAGAGCGTTTCATGAACCCAACTGTGGTAGGCGGCGGCCACGCGGGCGCTGTCCAGGGCGATGTCTTCGGGCACGCTGTAGGGGTGCAACTCGGCCAGGCGAGCGGAGAGCTCGGGGTAGCGCTCCTCGGTGGTCTTGATGAGCAGGGTGTGCTCCTGATCTTCGCAGAGCTCACCCTCCCACATATAGAAGCTGGTCACCCCGGGGATGACGTTGACGCAGGCGGCCAGGCGCTCTTCGACAAGCTGGCGAGCAAGGCCGGGGGCGTCTTCGGGGGGACAGTTGCAGAGCACGACGCGGACCATGGTTTAGACCTCGGTGGGGGCGACGTTGTCGGACGTTTCGCTGCGCTCAAGCGGCTCCGGATGACCTGCGCGGGCAGGCTCCCCGATGGGCTCGATGGTGCCCGCTAAGAAGTGCATGATCAGGTGATCGACGATCGCGCGGGGCTCGGCGTCTTTGAGCGTGCCGTAGACGACGCGCTCCAGGATCACGCGCTCGACCATGCCGATGGTCATCGAGCCCAGGATCGTAAAGTCCATCGGGGCGATGAGCCCGCGCTGACACAGGATGCGGTTGAAGTCGGAGAGCATCGCCTGGAGCGTCTCGTAGAAATGGCGGATCAGCTCGTTGATCTCCGGGGCCACCGCCATCGCTTCGTTGAAGAAGATGGCCGTGGAGAGCTCGTTTCTCAAGAGCTCCTCGGTGAGCATCAGGCCGACCCGGGTGAGCTCTTCGCGCAGGTCCTCGCGGGAGTCGATCGCGCCGGGCTCCCAGCTGGCCACGGTGGTGACGACCATCTCCAGAAAGTCGCTGATGATCTCGGAGAAGAGCTGCTGCTTGCCTTCAAAGTAGAGGTAGAAGGTGCCCTGGGCGACGCCGACCTTTTTGACGATCTGAGAGACGCGCGCGGCGTGGTAGCCGTGCTCGTGAAAGACTTCGATGGCGGCCTGCTTGAGCTCTTCGCGGCGTTCATCGCGGCGGGCCTGTCGGCGTTGTCGCTGGGCACTCATCGGGGCTCCAAAAAAGGATACGTCGGGTTCGGAAACTGAGTTGAAAAAGGATGCAGTCGGCGATGACGTTCAGTCCGCCAGGATATGGCCGATGCGCGTGAGGTCGCCGTCGTGCTCGGCGGGCTCCAGCGCCAGAAGATGGGCCATCAGGGCGTAGAGGTCCACGATCTTGACCGTCTCACTGCGCAGGCCCTGCTTAAAGTCGGGACCAAATGCCGCGAAGAAGCCGTGCATCTCCTCAAACTCGGGGTCGTAGCCGTGGCCGCCTGCGTTGATGCCGATGTTATCCAGAATGTACTGGTTGGCGATGGAGTAGGGCGGATCGGCGACGACGAGGATCTCGGGGATGCGCTCGTTGTCGGAGTAATGCAGACGTTCGGGCAGATCCTCTTTGCGGTAGACGGTGTAGTTCTCTTCGGCAGCCTTTAGCGCCTGGTAGACCTCGTCGGCTTTGCCGGCGTCCGGGATGAGGCTGGCGATAGGCGTCCATTCCACCACAAAGACGTCGCGCTCGTCGATGATCTGATCGAGACGAATGACCTTGTCGTCGTCAAGCGCAGTCATGCCGTGATCGCTGACGATGAGGATGTTGACGTTAGGCCAGATGCCGGCGGCCTCCAGCTTGTCGATGAGGTAGCCCAGGTTGGCGTCGGCCTCCTGAAGCTCGTTAAAGAGCCGCGAGCCGCGGGGGCCCTGGGAGTGGCCCGCTGAGTCAAGATCGGAGAAATAAAGCGTGGCGAAGTCGACGGGCTCCTCGGCCGAGAGCCACGCCACAACCTGGTCGATGCGCTCGCGGGCCGGGTCCATGTAGTGGGTCGCAAAGGGCACCCAGTGGGTGGGGCGCTCTCCGCCGATCTCGGCCTCCGAGCCCACCCAGAAGTAGGTCCCGGCGCGCTTGCCCTGTTTCTCGGCCGTCACCCAGATGGGCTCACCGCCCCACCAGCGCGATTGGCCCTGAAGTTCGGCGTCGCTCATGCGCAGGCGGTCGCCGGTGGCCGGGTCGCGCACGGTGTTGCCCACAATGCCGTGGTTCTCGGCATAAAGACCGGTGACGATCGAGTAGAGGTTGACGAAGGTCTTGGTGGGAAAGACCGGCTCCAACGACTCGGCGACCACACCCTCGCGGATGAGACGGTCGAAGTTGGGTGTGGGGGCCAGCGTCAGGTAGTCGGGGCGAAAGCCGTCGAAGCCAATGAGGATCAGCGGCGTCTCACCGCTGACCGGATCGGGGGGCGTGTCGTCGCCGTCGGGCGCTTCGGTGCTGTCGGGCTCTTCGGTGACGTCGGGCTCGGCTGTATCAAAGCCCGGGGCGTCGGTGTCGTTTTCGGCGGGTGAGGAGGAGCAGGCCGGGGTGGCCAGGAGGAGGGCGGCCAGGAGGGCCAACGTCAGCGCGCGGGTGGGGGACGTCATCGGAGGGCTCGTGGGGAGGAGAGATCGGGGGGCGTCGCAGTCGGGCGCATAGTGGCGAAGTTGAGTTTTCTTCGCAAGGCGCCGGGGTTCGCGATGTTGGGCGATTCGTGCGTGCGTCTGGTGGTGTGCGTTTTGTGGTCAGGAGGTTGTGGGGTTAGGTGGTTGAGGGGCGCCGGGGTTCGCGAAGTTGGGCGATTTGTGCGCGCGATGGGGGGCTTGCGGGGGGGGCGACCGCATCAGGTCGGACGACGTTGAATCATTCACCCGCATACCTTTAAACCCGAGCGCATTCAGGGCGGTCGATGGCAAGGAGCAAGGAGGCGGGGATGAAGCTGTAGCAGCGCTACTGCGAATCCCTGTCGACGCCGCTGGCGTTGTCCCGGGGCGCTCGGATCAGGAGGTCCGCGAAAACCACGCCAGATATTCGACATTGCCGGCCGGGCCGTGGACGGGGCAGTCGATGCCTTTCACGAAGTGCATGCCGCTGGCGCGGGCCTGGTCGATGACCCGGTCGATGGCGTCCTGGCGAGCCCGGGTGTCGCGCACGACTCCGCCTTTGCCGACGTTGTCGGGGCCGACTTCGAACTGGGGTTTGATGAGCGTGATGAGGTCGGCGGTGGGGGAGAGGAAGGGGAGGGTGGCCGGCAGCACAAGATCGAGGGAGATGAACGAGCAGTCGATCACGGCCAGGTCGCAGGGGGCGTCGAGCGCGTCGGGAGCCAGGTGGCGGATGTTCTGGCGCTCCATATTGATGACGCGGGGGTCCTGGCGGAGCTTCCAGGCCAGCTGGCCGTAGCCGACGTCGACGGCAAAGACGTTGAGGGCGCCCTCCTGGAGGACGCAGTCGGTAAAACCGCCGGTGGAGGCGCCGACATCGATGACGATCTTGTCGGTGCAATCGTAGCCGAATGCGTCGAGGGCGGCTTTGAGTTTGAGGCCGCCGCGGGAGACGTAGGGGAGCTCGTCGCCCTTGAGCTCGATGGGGGCGTCGAGGGGAATGCGGGTGCCGGCTTTGTCGACGCGCTGGCCGTTGACGAAGACGTCACCGGCCATGATGCGGGCCTGGGCGCGGGAGCGGGTCTCGACGAGCTCGCGCTCGACCAGCAGGAGGTCGAGGCGTTGTTTGGTGGCCATAGGTGCGGCTCGGTGCTGCTTTGAAGTGAGTCGGGAGAGAGGTCGGGCTGTGTCAGCTCTCTTCGTCGTAGCCATACACATCGGCCAGGAAGTGGGGGCGGCCCTCATCGTCGACGCTCACGGTGTAGTACTCGATATGCACCGGCACCTGGTGGGTGAGGAAGATGGGCGTGTATTCGCCGCCTTCGAGGATGGCGTCGACGTTGGGGTTCTGTCCGTCGAGCTCCAGCAGGGCTTCGGCCATGGTCAGGGGCTGCTCCATGCGGATGCAGCCGTGGCTGTAGCCCCGCACCGGCTGGGAGAAGAGCGGCTTATGCGGGGTATCGTGCAGGTAGATGTCATGCAGGTTGGGGAAGATGATCTTCACAAAACCCAGGGCGTTGTCTTCGCCGGGGAGCATGCGCACGTACTCCCAGGTGCGGCCGGGGAAGGCGACTTCGTAGCGGTTCTCCTCGTACCAGGAGGGGATGTGGTCGGGGTTGGTGACCGAGACGTCGACGATGCCGGTGGCCGGGTCCAGGTAGGGGAACTGCGCCTTAAAGCGCGCCGCGCCCTCGTCACCGGGGAAGTGCACCGCGAGGATGCGTTGGAGGACGTCGGTTTTGAAGGCGCGGGTGCGGCCCATCTCGGTGGAGCGCATGGTGGTGATCGACTCCAGAAGATCGACGGGCTCGGGCGCGACGGGGACGGCGGGGCCATCGTCGGGATCGCCGGCGGCCGGGGCGCGGTCCGGTCGGTCCGCCGGAGCGTTGGCGGCCTGTGCGGAAGCGTTCTCCTGAGGGGGGCGGCCGACCATGCCGGCGGCGGGCTGCCCGCCACTCGGAGCGTCGTTGCTTGTCGGGGTAGCGCTGCCCAGGCCCAGGCCCGTCGAGACGGTGCGGCGAGTGGGCAGGTTGGAGGTCTTGTAGAGGTTGCTGAGACGCGCGGCGTAGCCGCCCATGACCTGCTTTTTGACCTCGGGGAGGATCGACTCCGCGCGGATGCGCGGGGTGACGTTCCAGTAGGGGTTGTAGATGACGCGGTCGATATAAGCGGAGACGGTGGGCGTCTGGTTGGCGCGTTCTGCTTCGCCGGTGAGGGGGTTGACCTCTTTGTTGTTATTGCCCACCACCACGGCAAAGCGAAGTTTGCGCTCCTGGCCTTTCCAGAGTTCGACGTTGAAGTCGGGGATGTTGATAAAGACGTAAGAATCGTCTTCGGCGTGGCGGGTGTTGGTGGAGCGCCAGCGCTCGATGTTGCGCGCGATTTGCGCCAGACGGCGCTCGGCGGGCACGTTGATCGAGTACCAGAAGACGTTGTGGGGCCGGCCGTTGGCGACCATCTGGTGGGTGTGCTGGTACTCGCGCACCGCCTCTTCCAGCGCCTCGTCGTAGTGCTCGTCGATGGGGGCGTCTTCGGGATAGAAGCCCTCGATGCGCAGGCGTTGCTTGAGGTGGGTGACGGCCTCGGAGCGCTGCCCGGGCTTAAGCGAGCGGGGCGTGGGGACCTCCTGCCAGCCGCCGGCCTCCACGATGTCGCGGTAGCGGCGGTAGGCGTTGACCAGCCCCATGTACTGCGGGTTCTGCGGGGGGATGGCGTCGATCACGCGCTGCGCGTCATCCAGGGACTCGGCGGCGATAAGCGCCCGCAGCGTGTCCTGGATCCCCTGATTGAAGAGCTCGTCTTTGCGGCGCCTGGCCATCTCGGTGGCCACGTGGGAGGCCTGCCGCCAGACCTGGCCGGCGCGGAAGGGGCCTTTGGCCTTGTCGGGGCGCGTGGAGCGGCTGTCGGGCTCGTTGTACTCATCCCAGTGACGCTCGTGCACAAAGATCTCTTTGAGGCGGAAGTAACGCTGCTCGCGGGCGTAGCGCGCAAGGCCCAGCGCCAGCAGGCGCTCGAGTTTGGCCTCAATGGCGATGACGTCGGCGGACTTCGTCTCGTAGGTTTTGAGCGCCTCATTGAGGCGCTGGCCCTCCGGTGCGTTGAGCAGGGCCTCGGTGAGCTGCGCGTGGCTCTCTTCGGTGAGCGCGAAGGTGGAGACGGGCTGCTCGGTGAGCCAGGCGGTGGCCGCGGCGACCTCGGCCTCGGTGGGCTTGAGCCCCTCGAAGTCGGCGTAGGCCTGCTTCTTCGCCTCGAGCTCTTCAAAGAGCCTGGCGAGCTCGTCGAGGCGGTAGGGCGCCGGGTCGAGCTGGTGATCGTCGACGACCTGAAGCGCGTTCCAGAGCGCTTCGCCGGCCGGGGTGAGCGTGGCGTTTTTGACCAGCGTCGGCTCGTACTCCCGCTCCCGGTAGATCTGATTGACCAGCGTCCCGAAGGGAGGCTCATTGCCTGCGGCGCGGGCCTCATCCCCCTTCTCGAAGGCCGCCTTGAGGGCCTGGCTTGCGGCCGCCGAGGCGCTCTTCTCGCGCAGCGCGTCCTCAAGGGTGGGGGCCCACTCGGCGGTGTAGCTCTGCGCGGCGGCCGGCTCGATGGTGGGCTCGGAGCAGGCGCTGATGGCGAGCAGAGACGAGGTCAGAAGTCCCATCGCCAGGAGACGCAGCGAGTGCGGGGCGCGGTGCGGTGTGTCGAAGTTCATGGATGTCGGGGCGCCCGAGAGGCGCGGCAAGAGGGCCGAAGAGGCAGCAAGAGCTCTTGGAAAGTATAGACCAGGGACGGCGAAAGATTAAGAAAAGCTGGTCCGCTTTTCTGTAAAGTAAAGCTGCGATCGCGACGGTAGAACGAAAAAATCCTCAACATCGACACGATCTTAGCTCGCCTGGCGGGGATCGGGGGGTAGGTTTCAGCGCACCCGTTGCCAGCGGGATCGAGGGATCTCGGAGGAGGCGGGTGGCGCGCCGTTGCCCAGGATGTAGATGGCACGGCGGTTGGCCTCCTCGGCGGTCTCGTCGGGGGTGGGTTTGGCCAGCACCGACTCGCCGAAGCCCTGGTAGAAGACGGGGATGTCCAGGCCCTGCGCGGCAAACCAGCGGCCGATGGCGCGCGCCCGGCGCTCCGAGAGCTCCTGGTTGCTCGACGCGTTCCCCACCGTGTCGGTGTACCCGGCGATGTAGAGCTGCATCTGCAGGCCCTTGTCGCGGTGGGCGCGCATGGCCTGCTGCACCCGCTCCAGAGTCTCGGTGAGCTTGGGAAGCTCGGTGTCCTGCCAGGTGTGCTCCCCGCTGTCGAAGACCACGCTCTGGTGGGGGATCTCCACCCAGAAAGGCTCCAGGATGAAGGACTCCCAGAACCCCTCGGTGTCGTGCACGGCCACGCGCAGCGCGGCCAGATCGCCTTCGGGGACCTCAAAACGAAGCTCGATGTCGCCGCTGGCCCCCCGATGCTGCGAGGTGTGCGTGCCCAGGGGGCGGTTGTTGGCGTCGAAGAACTCGATCTCAACTTTCTCTACCGGGCGGTTGACGTGAATGGGAAGACGCCCCTGGCCGAGCTCCACCTCGTCGGTGTCCACCTCCACCTTGAGCGCCTCGGTGTAGGCCACATCAAAGGTAAGCTCAAACTCCACCGGCTCCCCGTCGATGTCGGTTGCGCGCAGGGTGACGGTGTAATCAAAGGTTCCCGGGGGTTGCTCGATGATCACCTCTTTGACCTCACCGCGCTCCAGGCTCCCCAGCCGCCGGGTCGTGGTGTGGCCGTCGGAGCGCTTAAACGTCAGCTCGGCGTCCTTCAGCGCCGCTGGCGAGCGCAGCGTGAGCGAGGGCTGGCCCTGGCCGACCTGCACGCGGTTGTTGACGCGGTACTCAAAGTCCTGGGCGCTCACCGGAGATGCGCTCAGCGCGAGCATCAGCAGAGAGGCCCCGCTCCAGTGTGCGAGAGTGCGCAGGTTTCTTTTCGTGAGGGAGGGCAGAGTCAAACACTTCATCGTCGGGCGCCGGGGAAAAGGGGGGGGCCGATGGCCGGTGCGTCGTACTGTGGTATACGACGTGGCGAGGCGTCGATTCAATGCGAGTCGACGCCAGACGTCCAGGTGAAGCGAGGAGAAGCGCGATGGAGGAGGCAGTCAAGGTCCGCGATGCGGCCACGGTGATGCTGGTGCGCGAAGGCGCGCAGGGGCTTGAGGTGCTCCTGATGCGCCGCGCCAGCGGGCATGCGTTCATGGCCGATCGCTGGGTGTTTCCGGGCGGTCGGGTCGACGCGCGCGATGCCGATGCGGCGCTGGAGGGGGCGTTGTCTCAACCTTTTGAGGCGGCCGAGGGGCTGGCGGACGACGAAGATGCCGCGCGCGCCATCCTCATCGCCGCGCTGCGCGAGGTCTTTGAAGAGACGGGGATGATGCTGGCCACGCTCGCGGACGCCGCTGACGATGACGCGAGCCTCGCCGCGATCTTTGGGGCCGAGCCGGAGCGCTGGCAGCGGTGGCGTCGAAAGCTCGACACGGGGAGTGCCTCGATGGTGGCGTTTTTAAACGCGCTTGAAGAGGTTGCTGGCCAGCCCGTACGCCTGAACGCCGCCGGGCTTCATTATTACGCGCGCTGGATCACGCCGGACTTTGAGTCGCGGCGCTACGATACGCGTTTTTTCGTGGCCCGGGCGCCGGCTGGCCAGACGGTCCAGGTCGACGCGCGCGAGCTTGTGGAGAGCCGCTGGATTGGCCCCACCGAAGCCATCGAGGCGTACCGCAAGGGGGCGATCTTGCTCGCGCCGCCGACCCTCTGCGTGCTCGAAGATCTTCGGCGTTTTGAGGCCCCCGGCGACCTTGCGCGTCTCTTTGCAGATATCGAAAAAGCCTCGATCGACCCCGTCCTGCCTCAACTTCTCGATAAGGCACCCGAGGGCGATGAGGCCGTGCTGGTGCTCCCCGGTGACGCGGCCTACCGCGAGGAGCGGGTCGATGTGGAGGCGGCGCGCTGCCCCCCTGGCCGCACCCTGCAGGAGCGCAGCGGGGTGACCCGGGTGGTGCGCCGCGACGGTCAGTGGTGGACCGAGCGGCGCTGAGGCAACTCCCGGAGGGGAGGGTGGATATCAGGGGGAGGCCGTCGCGCCGGCCTTCGAGGCCTCCGGGGTGGGGAGCTGGCGCAGGGGCTGAAGCGCCTCGGTGGTGCGACTGATGTCGGCGCCGGAGGGGGCCTGAAACGCGCGCAGCCCGAAGCGGGGAAGCGACGCCAGGATATGATCAAACACATCGCCCTGGATGGCCTCGTATTCGGCCCACACCGTGGTGTTGGTAAAGACGTAGATCTGCAGCGGCAGCCCCTGGGGGGTGGGCTCGAGCTGGCGAACCATGAAGGTCATATCTTTATGAATGCCCGGATGTTCGCGCAGGTACAGGCCGATGTAGGCGCGCAGGGTGCCGATGTTGGTGAGCCGGCGTCGGTTGATGCCCTCAGTGGCGAACTCTTCGGAGAGCGCGCTCTCGTTATGCTCGCGGATCTCTTTGAGCTTCTGATCCAGGTAGGGGCGCAGCACCCGGATGGTGCGCAGGCCGGCGATGTCCTCGTCGCTCAAAAAACGCACCGAGCCCAGGTCCAGGTGAATCGCGCGCATGATGCGCCGGCCGCCGCTCAGCTGCATGCCGCGCCAGTTTTTAAAGGAGTGCTCCAGAAACTTATGGGTGGGGATGATCGTCAGCGTGCGGTCCCAGTTCTGCACCGTGACCACGTTGAGCGCGATGTCGGTGACGTCGCCGTCGGCGTTGAACTGGGGCATCTCGATCCAGTCGCCCACGCGTAGAAGATCGTTCTGGGTGAGCTGAATGCCCGCCACAAGGCTTAAGAGGCTGTCGCGGAAGACCAGCAAAATCACCGCCGTCATCGCCCCCAGACCGCTCAGGAGGATCAGCGGGGAGCGATCGAGCAAAAACGAGACGATCAGGATGCCCGCCACACAGTAGACGAGCACCTGCACCACCTGCAGGTACCCTTTGATGGGGCGGTCGCGGTTGACCGAGAAGCGCCGGTGCAGCTCGTTGAAGGTCGAGAGCAGCGCGCTGATGCTGCGGGCGATCGCCACGATCACAAGGCATAAGCAGATCAGCCGGATGGCCTCGCTCAAGCCCGCGGGAAGATGCGGCACCCAGGTGATGCCCAGCTGCAGGGTGAGCAGGGAGGGGAGCGCGGCCAGGCGGTGCAAGACCTTCTGCTCCACCAGGATGTCATCCCAGGCGATCGAGCTCTTGCTGGCAAAGCTGAGCAGCGCCGGCAGCGCGATGCGCCGCGTGATCAGCGTGACGATCGCCAGCGCCAGCAGAAGCGCGCCCAGCCCAAAACCCAGCGCGTAGAGCGCGGAAGGATCAAAGGCGGCAAGCCAGTCTTTGAAGGGGAGAACGTCCATACGAAGCTCCTGAAAGATGCAGGGGCCCCGGGCAGACGTGATGACAGGCGGACTAAAAGAGCCCGGAGCGCTTCACGATAACCAGGCCCGCGGTGGGGCCTTCGCGGATCTGAAAGCGGGTGAGGTGTTGGCCCTCACAGAGGCCTGTGTGGCACAGTCCGGAGCGCGGGTCAAAGCGAGCGCCGTGCATCGCGCAGACCACCGAGGCGTCACGTGGATCAAAGAGTCGGGAGGGATCCTCGCCAAGGGGCACGCCCCAGTGCGGGCAGTGATCGTCGAAGGCCACCAGGGTGTGGTCATCGACGCGCATCAGCACGCCGCGGCCGGCCCGGCCGGAGGTGTCGGTGTAGGCGAAGTGGCAGGCGTCGCCAGGCTCCTGGAGCGGCCGGCTGTCGACGATGGCCAGGGCGTCGGCTGGTGGGGTGGGCATGGTGAGGGTTTGGGGAAAAAAGTCGAGGAAGTTGGCTCAGGCTGCGGCGATCAGGCCTCTGCGATGGCCCGGCTCAGCGCCAGGGCCTGGGCCATGATCGTGACCTGGGGGTTGGCGCCCAGCGCGCTGGGAAAGAGCGAGGAGTCGACGATGTAGAGGCCCTCGTGGTCGTAGGTGCGACCATCCTGCACACGCGCCACGCAGAGCTCCGGGTCATCGCCGATGCGGCAGGTGCCCATCGGGTGGCTCGCGTAGAGCGAGAGATCGCCCGGGGTGTGATGGATGCGCACGTGATCGTGGGCCGCGTTCACGCTCTCAAAAAAGCGGCTCTTTCGCACCATCGGCATCACGCGTCGCGACCCGGCCTCAAAGAACATCTCCACCAGAGTGTGCAGCCCGGCGGTGAGCTTTTTCTGGTCCTCTCGCTCAAGCCTGTAGCGCACCTTTGCACGCTGATCCTTGCCCGGGCTGACCTGCCCCGAGGAGCTGTCGCGGATGAGCAGCCCGCAGGCGGCCATGTGGCGAAACTCTCTTAGAAACTCCGCGCTCACATCGACGCCGGCGCGCGCCGCCTGGCTCAAAAAGACGTCGGGGGAGGCCGAGAAGGTCTCCAGCAAGATCTCCGGGTCGTCGGGGTGGTGGGCATAGTACCCCTGGGTGGCGCCGGCCCACAGGCGGATGGGGGCGTCAAATTTTGCGAGCACGGCGACCGTGGGGTGCACGCGCAGGTTCAGACCGACCTGACCGCTGGAGTTGGCCAGCCCCTGATTCAGTAACAAAATCGGGGTGTTGACCGCGCCGGCAGCCAGCAGAGTGCGATCGGCCTCAATGGTGTGCTCCACGCGCACCTGGCGAGTCTCGGGATGACGCGTGTGGGCGATGAGCCCGGTGACGCGGCCCTGCGCGTTGAGCGTGAGACGTTCGCAGCGGGTGTCGGCAAAAAGCCGCGCGTTGTGGCGTAGCGCGCGGGGAAGCCAGGTGATGTCGGCGGTGGCTTTGCCGCCGGTGGGGCAGCCGGTCTGGCAGGTGCCGCAGCCCACACACCCCGGGGCGTTTCGGGGCATAAACGCATGCTCAAGGCCCAGCTGACTAAAACCGCGCTGCGCCACCCGGGCGTTCTCACCCGCAAGCGCGGCGGGGGTGGGTGCCGCGCCGATGACCTCCTCGACCTCCGAGAAGAGCCGATCGCGGCGCTCCGACCTAAAATGGGCAAGCCCCCACTGCTCGACCCACTCCTCAAGCACCGCGTCCGGCGCCCTGAAGCAAATCGCCGAGTTCACCAGCGTTCCCCCTCCCACCCCGCGCCCGCTGGCCAGGGGAATGAAGGCGTTTCCCTGCATCACGCGCGTGCCCTGCTCCTGCATCAGGTGTTTGGCCGCCCAGCTCTGTTTTCGCTTAAAGCTGTGGCGAGGCCAGAAGCGTCCTTCATCGACGATGAGCACGCTCAAGCCCGCTGCGGCCAGCGTCGCCGCACAGACCAGCCCGCCGGGCCCCGCGCCCACGATGGCCACGTCGACCTTATGATGTTGCTTCTGCGGCGCCTGCTGCGCCTCGAAGGTCGCGTAGGTCTGCAGCTGCGCTCCCACATGATCTTCGGCGGAGTAGTCCAGGATGGTCTCGCTCATCGTCGCGCTCGCTGGCCGGTGAGGTCGTGAAGGGTCATTCCCAGTCCCCGCAGGTGTAGTCGATGCCGGCCGCGCGAATCACCTCGGGGGCCTCGCAGTAGCCCATGGCAAAGATCATCTTCAGCGCCTTAAAGGCGTCCTGGCGCGCGCCAAAGCTGGAGGTGTCCCAGGCTCGCAAAATCGCCTGACGCTGGCGGCGGCTTCGCTCCGAAAAAGCCCGCGGTGGGAGCGTGGCCAGTCGTCCGAAGTCGTCGATGGCGTGAAGCAGAAGTCGCAACAGGTCGGCGGTGTCTTCGGGGATGGCGCTCAGATAATCATCGACGGCCTCGACCACCCCGACCTCATTGCCCGGGGGCATCCCCAGGTGGTCGCCCGGGTAGAGGGCGTCGCAGATGGCGCGGCAGATCTCGACCTCGCGCGCGCTCAGCGCGGCCGTCGACGGGGACGCCGGCTGGTCGTACCAGCTTAAGCCCACGCGAGCGGTGCCCCCTGCCAGCGCCAGCGCCGGAAGCGCCAGCGCGCTGACTTTCAAAAAGGTTCGCCGTCGCATGGGGTCCATCGTTTCTCGGCCTTCGCGTGTGCCCGTCGCCGGGAGAAAAAGCCCTGTGGAAACCATTGGAAAAGGGTGTGCACCACCCCGGCGCCAGAACGCGTAACGTCTCTCAGAGAAAGAGGATAACGCGTCGCGCCGTCAAAGCGTAGCAAAAACCGACCGGCGAGTTGGTTTTGGGTGAAACGCAACGCTGCGGGGGAGGATTCCCGGCGCCTTCAAAACACCGCGCTGGGAACATATTGAGCTGGCAAGAATGAAAACGCGGCGAGGGTGGCGAGGGCGCGATGGCTGGCAAGGTGAGGCGACGTTTCGATGTTTAGATCAGGATCGCGTGGTTGAGCACGCCGACGCCCACACCCAGCACGATCGCGTTGAGGGCGACCAGGCGATGGCTGACCCCGGCCTCGTGAAGCGCGGCCAGCACCAGAGTGCTGGCGAGCAGCTCGGAGAGCAGCCCGTTGCGAAGCAGCCCGGAGGTCTGCGGGTGCATCAGAAAGGCCGCCGGGGGCAAAAGGCTGAGCATGGCGACGAGGATCGCGCGAAGCTGCACGGGCAGAGTTTTGAAAAGATGCTGCTGGACTGTGCCCTGCCAGAAGAGGGCGGCCAGCGCCAGCCCCAGGCCCAGCATCAGGCCGAGTGTTGCGCTGTCGGTGAGCCAGGTCACCGGGCGAAAGCGCGCCGGGGTGTTGACAAAAGACATCACGCCCAGGATCAGCGGGACGATCAGCGCGGCGAAGAGCGGACGATATGCGGGCGGCAGCGCCGCATCGTCACGGGCCTGGCCCGGCTGCACGCCGCCAACCAGAAAAGCCAGTGCGGCGAGTGTGGCCGGGGCGAAGAACCAGGCGCCGGCGGCGACCTGCACTTGAGCGTTGGCCAGCGCCACAAGGGGCGGCGTCAGCAGTAGATGCGCGGCGGCCAGCCCGATCGAGGCCGCCAGCGCCAGGGGCAGGAGCAAGCGTGTGGGGGCGGGTGAAGTCTCAGTCATGGGGGGCCTGCTTTACCCGGAGGAAGTCGGGGGCATATTTGAGGGGTGGGGACGACAAGGGTCTTTGACGAGGTGCGATCATGATCAGCCCGAATTGGCTTGTCCAGTCCAGCGCGATCGGTGCCGTCGGTATCCTGGCGTTGGGCATGGGGATGTGGGGAGCAGGGATGTGGGAGAGTGGGGAGCAAGGGGGGCGGGAAGTCCGCTCACCAGGCTCCACGCAGGTGATCTGGGTGCACGGGGAGCGCGGCCTGCGAGCCGCCGGCACCATCCGCTACACCGAGGGCGTTGCCACTGAGTCGCGCGCCGAGCGCGCTCGCCGGCTGCTCGCTGAACGCCACGCCAAACAGGAAGCGGAGCGGCGCGCGAAGGTGGTCGCACAGCGCGCCTTTGAAGCCAGCCGCCAGGCCGCAAGACACGCAGCCTACCACGGCACGCACTCCGGCGGCGATGAGGAGCCCCTCGGCTGGGCCGAGCGCCGCGCGGCGCGCCAGGCCGAGCTGGCCGCGCGAGAGGCGCGTGCACAGAAGATGCGCACCCACCTCTTTGAGCTCTATGTCGGACCGCAATGCGTCGATGAGCGCTATGAGCCGGCTGAGCCGCCGGCGCATGACGAGCGCTCCGACGACGATCCCGACGCCTTCTTGCAGCCCGCGTCGCAGGAGGCCACCGAGGTCACCCGCCAGAAGGTCGAAGATAGCCTGGAGCGCGCCCTCGAGGAGATGCAGCGGGCGTTTACACCCTGAGACCCGCGCGCCGAGGGTCCGCCCTAAACAAAAACCCCCGCGGACCGGGGTCCGCGGGGGCTATGCATCAGGCGTGAGACTTAGCCCGCATCAGCCGACGATGCAGGAGCCAAACTCCGAGCCGGAGACTGGCGCGCACTGGCCGCTGCAGCAGTCCGCGTTGCTGGTGCAGGCCACGTTGGTCGGGAAGCAGCCGAAGCCGCAGGTGCCTTCGCTGCCGCAGACCAGGTTGCCGCAGCAGTCCGCATCGGACTCACAGCTGGAGCCGTTGATGGAGCATTCCGGGCATCCCTCGTCGGTGCGGCCGTCGCAGTTGTTGTCGACGCCGTCGCAGATCTCGGCTGAGCAGCTCTCGCACTCCAGCGGCTCACCGCAGGTCTGGTAGTAGATGTCGCACAGGCCGGTGGGCTGCTCGGGCACACAGGCGTTGGCGCAGCCCATCTTGATCTGCAGGTCGAGCGCCTCGGCGTCGATCGAGCGGACCTGCGAGCAGGCCGACTCCGAGAGGGTCAGCACGTTGTCGTTGCCGTTGTACGAGATGTCGGCCTGGGGCAGGTAGGTGCCGTTGACCGAGACCCAGATCTGGTTGGGATCGGGCGGGGTCTGGTCGAGGTTGTACGAGCAGCTCACCAGGATGTTGGAGATGTCGCGCACAGCGTTGGCCAGCTGGTTGGCGTCGCTGGCCAGGTAGGGCGAGCCGGTGCCGCCGGCCGTCGCGAAGCGCTGCAGGCTTGGCGAGTTGAAGGCGAAGCCGACGACGAAGGTGTAGACGCCGCGGTCGCGCAGATCTTCGATCACATCTTCGGCACCGTCGACACCGCCGCAGCCCGGCTCCCCGTCGGTGATCAGCAGCACGGACTTGACGCGCTGATCGTCGAGGCTGTCACCGGGATCGCTGACGCGGTCGTTGTTGAGCACGTTCTGCAGCGCGTAGTCCAGCGGGGTGCCGCCGTTGGGATCCAGGCTGTTGTAGGCGTTCTGGATGGTGGTGGCGTTGTGGTCGCCCATCGAGAGGCGGTTGGTCAGCGCGTTGGTGTTGCAACTGCCGGTGAAGGAGCCCACGCCAAAGCGGATCTCTCCGGCAAGCTCGTTGGTCACCGTGTTCATGCCGGCCACGGCGCGCTCCCAGCGGTTGGGGCGGCTGTGGTCGTTTTGCCCACCCACGCCCCAGTCCATCGAGCCAGAGAGGTCAAGCACGACGTAGACGTTGGGGTTGAGACGCTCAAACTCAGTGGTCTGCTCTTCGCAGATGGGAATCTGACCGGGCTCGGGCGCGCAGGCGTCACCGACCACAAGGCCGTTGGGGCCGGTGGGGTTGCCGGGGCTGGCGGTCTGGTCAACGTTGGCCGCAAAGGGGCAGTTGTCGCAGGCATCGCCGATGCTGTCGCCGTCGCTGTCGGCCTGGTCGGCGTTGGCCACGTTGGGGCAATTGTCCATGACGTCGGGGATGCCGTCGCTATCGCTGTCGGTGACGGTATCGACGTACTCCACGCCCGGGGCGCAGGCGTTGCCCATGATGATACCTCGCTCGTCGACCGGGTTGGACGCGTAGGCGGCCTGATCGGTGTTGGAGGTGTCCGGGCAGTTGTCGCAGGCATCACCGATGCCGTCGCCATCGCTGTCGAGCTGATCGGGGTTATGGACAAAGGGGCAGTTGTCGTACTGGTTGGGCACCCCGTCGCCGCTCTCATCTTCCCAGGGCTCCAGATCGTCACGCCCGTCGTGGGGGTGGTCCGCGTCGATGAGATCGCCGCCGCCGTCGGTGTCGTCGCCGGCGTCACCGGGGTCGCCGCCGTCGGGATCATTGGGGTTATCACCGCCGGGACGGCACTCCCCGCTGACGGGGTTGCGCTCCTGGCCTTCTGGGCAGTTGGTGACGTCAGTTTCATCAGAACAGGCCAGCGCGGTGAGCGCGATCAGCGCGGGAAGCGTCCATTTTATGAGCGTCGTTCGCATGGTTCGTACCCTGTGAGGTGAGGAGCGCGTTGCAGGGAAATCAGCGTGGCGCAAAAAGCCGTGGACCGGGAATAACCCAAACTCTGTCAGGTCGATGGTAGCAAAGACCGGCGAAGCTTTCGACAGAATTTCAGCCGCTTTGAGGGGCGAAGACTGTAAATCGTCGTAAAAGTCGGCAAGTTTTGGTGACGCGCAACGTCTCACTGCGTTTTGCCGCGCCGGGCGCAGCGGGCGAGGTCGATGACGGCGGACGCGGGGCTCAGAGCGTCCTAATCCATCTCGCGGCGGCGCAGCGTGAGCGCCACACCCCCGAGCAGCACCACCGTAAAGCCGCCGAGCGCGCCCAGATCAAGGAGCTGGCCGGCCTGGGCGTCCCCGAAGAAACGATCCAGGGGGTGAGGCATCAGCGGTATCGCCACGGGCAGCTCGGGGGTGATGATCGGGAGGTCCTCGAGCGCGATCTCATAGGCCAGGGCGCGATCTTCGGTGTGGATCATCGCCTCAAAGCCAAAGCGGCTAAAGGTCGTGGCGCTGAGCGCCCGGGTGAGCGTGTCCATTCGCTCCACCGGCATGATCGCCCCGCCCAGAATCACCTGGGGGATCAGCACAATCGGCACCAGCGCGATCGCCGCCTCGCTCGTGCGCACCGCTGCTGAGAGCAGGAGTCCGGTCGCCAGTCCGGCCAGCGCGCACAACCAGAGCGTGAGCAGGTGCATCAGCGGGTGCCCGTGAAATCCCAGCGGCCCGTAGGTCAGCGCGAGCAGCGCCACACACTGGATCAGGCAAAAGAAGCCCAGCACCCCGAACTTGCTCGCCACATAGGCCGGGATCGAGAGGTTGACCATGCGCTCTCGCCGATAAATGGCCTGCTCCCCCACGATCTCGCGCGCGGCGTTGGAGCCCCCGAACCAGATCGCCGAGATCACCAGCAAAAAGAGCGCCAGCGGGGTGTGCTCCATGCGGGTAAAGACCCCGCCTTCGTCCTGGAAAAAGACCAGGTTGAGCAGGAGCGCCACAATCGGGGCCTGCACCAACAGGATCAGCGTGCCGACGCGATCTTTGAGTTTGATGTTGAGGTAGCGGTGGGTGAGCGTACGCAGCTGGCGCAACTCAAAGGTCGGGGGCTTGCGGCGGGCGTCCGCGCTGAGATGAACCTCCTCGGAGGCCCGCCGGCGCGCGGCCACAAACTCCTCATAATACGCGCTCTGGCGGTAGCGCGCCGCAAAGGTCTCCATCGGCTCGCCGGCGCGCGCCGCCGCAACCAGCGGGCGCATGCAGCTTCCCGGATCGCTTAAGAGCTGCTCGGCGACCTCCGAGTCGGCTTCAACGTCCGGGTTAAAATAGAGCATCGAGTCGGGGAAGGCCGGCCCGTAGTAGACCTGCTCGCCATCGGCCAGATAGAGCGTGTTGTCCATCAGCCGGTAGGCTTTAAGCGAGGGCTGGTGGATGGTCAAAAGGATCGTCTTGCCGCGATCGGCCAGCCGCCGCAGCAGCTGCATCACGTTGAGCGCGTCCTCGCTGGCCAGCCCGCTGGTGGGCTCATCGAGGCAGAGCAGGCTGGGGTCGGTCAGAAGCTCCATCGCCAGGTTGACGCGTTTTCGCTGCCCGCCGCTGATGCCCTTCTGCTCCGGGGAGCCGATGCGCAAATCGGCGGTCTGCGCGATCTCCAGATCGTGGAGCACCTGCCAGATGCGCTGGTCGATTTCCTGGTCGGTGGTGTCCGGCGGCAGGCGCAACTTCGCCGTGTAATAGAGCGACTGATAGACGGTCAGCTCGCTGTGAATGATGTCTTCCTGAGGCACGTACCCGATGGCGCCGCGGTAGCGATCGTAATGCGCGAAGATCTCATCGCCGTTGAGCAGCGTGCGCCCGAAGGAGGGCCGGGTGTAGGCAATCAGCGCGTTGAGTAGTGTGGTTTTTCCGGCGCCGGAGGGGCCTAAAAGCCCAACGATCTCCGTGGGATAGACGGTGAACGAGACGCCGTCGAGCAGGCGCCGTGGCCCCTGCGGGGTGGGGACCTCCACGCGCAGGTTCTCGGCCTGCAGCAAAATGTCGCCGCGGTAGGACTTCTGCAGGCGCATCTTCTTGAGATCCAGGCGCAGCGCGAAGCTGCCCAGGCTGAAGATCTGATCGTGCTCAATCGGAGCGCGGCGGACGCGCCGGCCCCCCACAAAAGTGCCGTTGGCGCTGGAGAGATCTTCGAGAAAGAGCCCGCCGGACTCGCGCACCAGCCTGGCGTGATGGCGAGAGACCTGCGGTGATTGCAGCACAATATCATTGGTCGGGCCTCGCCCCAGCGTGATCACCGCCTTATCGGGTGGCAGGCTCAAGGGCCCGCCGGAGCGCGGGCTGGCGGCGCGGCGAGTGAACTCTTTGAGGCGGCTTAAGGGGAAGCGGTAGCTGCCTAAGAAGAGCACGTCGTCCTGGCTCACCTCGGCCTGGGTCAGGCGGCGGTGGCGGTCGCCCAGGTAGGTGCCGTTGGCTGTGCCCAGGTCGCGGGCCAGCCAGCGCTCGGGGCCCAGCGGGGTGAGGCTCACATGACGGCGCGAGATCTGCGGGGCGTCGAGCACAATATCGCAGCCGTGGTCGCGGCCGATCACCAGCGTGCGCACTGAGGTGCCGCTCGCGGTGTTGAGCGCCTGCAAGCGCACCCGCTGCTTGCCGACCTGCTCGCGTCGCGCGCGCAGCTGAGGGCTCTGAAGTTGAATCTCCGTGCGGGTGATCTCGGCGTCGAAGTCCTCAAACGCAGGCGCGCCGAGCTCGCGCGCGCCACACGCCGGGCAGAAGGGCGCGCCGGGCTCGATCGGGGCGTTGCATTGCGGGCAGCGCGGGCGCGTCATCGAAAGTTCCAACCGAGAGTGAGCGAGAGGTCGTGATCAGGGCACGTCTCCACAGGCTTGCCACGCCAATAGCGTTTTGACAATTCCGAGCGCGCTCACTTATAAGAGTGCAGATTCTCTCCGACCCTGATTGCGCGCGGCCGAGCGGGTGATGGCGCCCGCGACGGCTGACAGGTCTGTGGTAGGCCGGGCGCGTGTGGCTCAGGATGGAGAGCGAAGCGGAGACGTCGATGGCGCGACTGAAAGTAGGTATCGTAGGCGCGGGTAGCATCTCGGAGCTGCACGCCAGAGGATATCAAGAAGACCCGCGCGCGGAGATCGTGGCGGTGTGCGACCGCGATGAAGATCGCGCCATTCAACGCTCTCTGGATTGGGGCGCGCGCGCCTATTACACCAACTTCAGCGAGATGCTGGAGAATAAGGACATCGACGCCGTCGAGATCCTCACGCCGCATTACCTGCACGCAAGTCAGGTCATCGACGCGCTCCAGGCCGGCAAGCACGTCTCGGTGGAGCGCCCCCTGGCGCTTTCGATCGAGGAGGCCAACCAGGTCGTGCAGACCGCCCGCCAGGTCGGCAAGATCGTGCAGGTCTATGAGCCCTGCCTCTTCTACAAGCCCCTGCTCGACGCCCGTAACCTCATTGACGCTGGCGAGATCGGAAAGCCCACCGGCATCCGCGTGGCGATGACCGTGGCCAAAGGGCAGAGCGATGTGTGGGACTTTGCCTCCATCGAAGACGAAGCCTCCCTCTGGCGCTTCGACCCACAACTCTCCGGCGGCTCGCCGATGCTCTACGATGTGGGCTACCAGACCTTCTGCATCGCGCTCTTCTTGATCGGCAACGTCGAGAAGATCGAGGTGTGGCGCTCCGAGACCGCCATCCGCGAGGGCTTAAAGCTCGACGCGCCGACGGTGGCGATGTGGAAGCACTTCCAGCAGGACTGCTACGGGACGATGACGCTTAACTACGCGCCCGAGCGCAAGCTGCGCACCCCCTACCACCCCCTCGAAGCCACCATCGCGGTGGAGGGCACCCGCGGCACCATCGACATCATCCGCTCGTCGGACCCCACCCAGCTGGAGGCCCCGGTGGAGCTTCGCCGCGACAGCCGCAAGGTGGCCTACGGCCAGCGCAACACCGCGTTTGAAGACAGCTTCGTGCGCGCCACGCGCAACTTCATCGGCGCCTGCCTCGGCGAGGAAGATCCGCTGCTGGGTGCCAATGAGGCTCGTCAGCTTTTGCTGCTGACCCTGGCCTACCAGGAGAGCTCGCGTCGCGGACGCGCGGTCAACCTGCAGCACGGCTGAGCGGTGGCCGGTGGCCCGGCATCTCTCAATTCAGCGAACATGACAGGCGTTAAGAGGCTTCATGACCGAGCAGCATGACCTGGGGCGAATTCGTGTGATGGAGGCGCCGCGGCGCTATGCGGTGCTGCTCAATGCGCGCGCCAAAGCCTGGACTGGCGAGGTCCATGAGGCGGTGCAGCGCTTTGTGCCGGCGCGCGATCTCTACCTGACCGACGACTTCCGCCAGGCGCAGACCACCGTCGAGCGCATCCTGGCGCAGGACTATGACGTGGTGTTCACCGGCGGGGGCGACGGCACGATCATGTTCTTGATCAACGCCATTGAGGCCGCGGTCAAAGCCGGCAAAATCGCCCGCGAAGATGCGCCGCCGGTGGGCGTGCTGCGCCTGGGCACCGGCAACGCCGTGGCCTCGTACGTGGGCGCCGGCCCGATCATCGAGGATCTGCGCGCGCTGCACGCCGGCGCTCCGCTCAAAGTCCACGAGGTCAACATGGTCGAAGACGGAGAGCACCGCTTTCCCTTCGGCGGCTTTGGCTGGGACGCCGACATCCTCAACGACTACGACCGCTTCAAGGCCGCGGTGCGCGACACCGCGCTGGAGAACTTCGCCACGGGCCTGGGCGGCTACGCGCTCTCGATCGGCTCGCGCACCATCCCCAAGGCCACCATCCGCGGTTCGCGCAACGCGCGCTTTACCAACCTCGGAGAGGTCGCCTACGAGCTCGATGAGCACGGTCGCATTGTGCGCGAGATTGGCCCCGGCGAGCTCATCTATGACGGGCCGATGAAGATCACCAGCTCGGCCACGATCCCCTACTGGGGCTTCAAGATCCGCATGTTCCCCTACGCCAACTTAAAGCCGGGCTTCTTTGAGCTGCGCTCCTACCATGGCTCGATCTCCAGCATTTTGATGGATCTTCCGGCCTTCTGGAAGGGGGAGGTCCAGGAGGGCAAGCTCGGCGACTGGCTGGTGCAGCGGGTGGCTGTGGAGGTCGAAGAGGCGATGAGCTACCAGGTCGCCGGCGATGCGGCCGGCTACCGCACCCGGGTGGAGTGGTCGCTCTCGGATCATCCCAGCCTGCTGGCGGTGCCGCTGCAATAACATGCGGTGAGCGCGACGCGGTGGAAAGGTCCGCCGGCGTTGCTAAGCGCGCTTTACATCATGTCAACATCGGGGGGCTTGCACCGCGCTCGCGCTTTGAGGATGGTGGGTTGATGTAGGTTCGAATTCAACCTCGGCCCTCTGCTCGCGCGCTGAGATGCGTGGAAGAGGGCGCGGAGGTCGCTAACGCGCGCGGCGCGGGAGGAGATGCGATGATGTCGACAATGAAGTGGCTCTGCGGGGCGCTGGCGCTGACGGCAGCCGGCTTGATGGCGCCGGGCTGCGGCCCGAGTCAGACGATTGATCTTCGAAACGACGCCGGCTTTGAGCGCGACGCCGACGAGGAGGAGCGCGACACGGGCAACGACCCCGACACCGGCTTTGATGCGGATGTGGACGATGATCCGGACGCCACCGAGGATCCCGACGCCGACGTCGATCCGGATGGGGGCAACGACCCGGATGCCGATGAGGATCCCGACGCCGATGTGGATGACGAGCCTGATGCCGACGATCCCGGCCCGCTCACCGATGGGGAGGCTGCGGCCCGGGCGATGATTGCCGGCTTCTGCGATGCGGTCTGGAGCTGTCCGGATGGCTCTCAGCAGGTGGCCTTTTTGAGCCTGACGCTGGGGCGCTACCCCGACGCTCAGGCCTGCACCGACGCCTGGCGCGCCGGCGCAGGCTCAATGGACCTCTCCGAGCTTATTCGCAGCGTCGATGAGGGCCGCATCGTCGTGGACCGCGATCTTCTCGACGCCTGCACCGACGCCATCGCCGAGGCGGCCTGCAACGCCGAGGGCGATCAGACCGGTATGCAAATCCCCGAGGCTTGCCGCACCGCGATGGCCGGCCAGGCCAGCGCCGGCGACGCCTGCATCAACCTGCAGGACTGCGCCTCCGGGCTTCGTTGTGACTACAGCTACGAGCAGGACGCCCCCTGCTACGGCACCTGCGTGGACCCGGCGGTGGCCGACGCCTGCGGCAATGATGGCATCTGCGATGAGGCCACCTCCTACTGCGATCGCAGCGGCACCGAGCCCGAGTGCGTGGACTACGAAGTTGGCGATGAGTGCACCGAAGGCGGCGGCGAATGCGCCGAGGATTTTGTATGCGTGCGCGGCTACTGCCAGTTTGATTATGCGCCTGAGCCCATCAATCTGGCCGGAGAGGGAGAAACCTGCTCGCAATTTGACCAGACCTTCTGCCTGCCCGGGCTGACCTGCCAGACCTCCGCGGCCAATGGCAGCGTCAGCACCTGCGAGCGCCCGCGGGCCGCTGGCGAGGTCTGCATCCAGACCAGCGACTGCGAGGCCGGGCTACGCTGCGGTGAGCAAGACGGGGGCCCCTCGATCTGCGGGGCGCTCCTGCCCCTGGGCGAACCCTGCCAGGAGAGCGGGGAGTGTGAGAGCAGCTACTGCTTTTACGATTACGAGGTCACCGGTGAGCATGGCACCTGCGCTGAGCGCCAGATCTGCGAGCTGCCTTGAATCTTAGAAAGAAGCCTCAAGTCGTTGTCGCCCCATGTGGGGCGATAGTGTTGATGTGTGTTAAGTGGTTGATTTTGTTCATGAAACAAATAGCCCGAGGAGGCGATGATGAACGTCAAACAATGGACGATGCGCGCCCTGGCGCTTGCGATGGCCGCCACTCTGGTGGTGGGTTGCAGCGATGATCCCGATCCCGCGGTCGACGCCGGCGAAGACGTCGGCACCGACGCCGAGCTTGATCCCGATCCGGAGCCCGACACCGACGTGCAAGACGGCGGCGATGAGGATGTCGATCCCGACGCCGATGTCGATCCCGATGTCGATCCCGACCCCGATGTCGATCCCGACGCCGACGCCGACCCGGCCCCCGAGCTCACCGACGTGGAGCTCATCACCGAGGTGCTGGCCCGGGGCTTCTGTGAGGCGGCCTACACCTGCGCCGAGACGTCCAGTGAGGCGGCTTTTTTGAGCACGCAGCTCAGCCGCTTCGGCTCGCTGGAGGCCTGTGTGGCCGGTGGCGATCAGTGGCTCTCCCTGATCGGGTTTGTCGGCCCGATCGATGCGGTCGCCGACGGCCGCATCATCCTCGATCGCCAGGGCGCCGAGGCCTGCGCCCAGGCGCTGACCACGGCTTACTGCGAGGGCCCCCAGAGTGAGGGGCCGCCGCCGGAGTGCGAAGCCATCCTTGAGCCGACGCGCAACGAAGGCGAAGCCTGCGTCGACAACGAAGAGTGCACCGGCGATCTGGAGTGCATCCATGAAGGCTCGACCCAGTGCTACGGCACCTGCCTCGACCCCGCGCTCGCCAATGCCTGCGGCGATGAAGGCGTCTGCCAGCCCTGGGAAGACTGCGACGAGAGCGGTGAGAGCCCCACCTGCGTGCCCTACGCCGGTGCCGGCGACGAGTGCACCGTCGATGGCGATGAGTGCGCCGAGGGTGAGCGCTGCAACTACGGCTTCTGCGAGGAGCCCGTGGTCGTGGAGCTGACTCTGCTGGCCGATGGCGAGCCCTGCAGCCAGGGTTCGCTGTCGATCTGTGCTCCCGGCCTCGTCTGCGGGGCGGTCTTTGATGGGGAAGGTCAACTCGACGAAGAGGCCGGCACGGTGTGCGGCGCGCCGCGTGAAGCGGGCGTCTTCTGCGCGGATAGTAGCGAGTGCCTCTTCGGTCTGCGGTGCAACGACGAGGGCGTCTGCGCCGATCTTCTGGAGGACGGCGAGCGCTGCAACAGCGATCTGGACTGCGCCAGCGGCACCTGTGGTGGCGACGGCGTGGCGCCGGTCTGCGTCGCACCGCTGACCTGCGAGGTGCCCGCGCCCTGAGCGCCAGGGACACCTTCGGCGCTTCCGATGGTGGAGGCGCCGGCGCGCAAAAAAAAAGCCTGTTTTGATCCCGAGAGGATCAAAACAGGCTTTTTTCATGCGAAAACCGCGTGTATCGGGGGTTAAGTTAAAAAAGTAGAAAAAGTTAAAAAGTTAAAGGGCGTCGTAGTCGCGGCGCCAGCGCTGGGAGAGATCGACGTCGTGGAGGTAACGTGCGACCTGGGCGTCGATCTCCTCCTCGCTCCAGCCCAGCCTCTGGGCCATATGTTCGGCGATCTGACGAGCGGCCTGACGCCCCTGGTCGGCGGCCCGGTAGAAGATCTGGGTGCGCTGCACGAGCATGTCGGTGAGCGTGGCGGCGAGCTCGTGGGTGATGGCCCAGTCGATCTGCACAACGAGCTCCGGGCGGCCCTCGGTGATGGGTTTACCGAGCGTAGGGTCGGCCGCCACAAGCTCGCCAAGCGCCGGGGCGCGGGTGCCGTAGGTGTGGGCCAGGAAACGCGCCGAGAGCTCGCTGAGGTGGCCCTGGCTGGCTTCCAGGGTCTGTGTGGCGATGAGCTCAAAGGCCGCCTCGTCGCTCTCGGCCTCCGGCCAGTCGGCTGCGCCGGGTAGGGGGGAGGTGTCGGTGCGGGGGTTATGCACCGTCTCGGGGAGATGATCGCCCAGGCGCAGCATCTTCAGCGCCGTCTCCACCACCTCTGCGGACATGCGCCGGTAGGTGGTGAGCTTGCCGCCGGCGATGGTGATCAGGCCGTCTTCGCCGACCACGATCTGGTGCTCGCGGCTGACCTCGCTCTCGGAGATGTCGGCTCCGGAGCCGCTGCCCTGGGCCATCAGCGGGCGCAGCCCGGCCCAGGTGGCGATCACATCGTCGGCCGTGAGGGGATGCTCGGGGAAGTAGTCGTTGGCCGCGGTGAGCAGGTACTCCACGTCGCTGGCCTCGGCGTAGACCTGGCCCGGGTCGCCTTTATAGTCGGTGTCGGTGGTGCCGATGTAGGTCTGCTCGCCCCAGGGGATGGCAAAGAGCACGCGTTTGTCGTCGGGGTGAAAGCAGACCACGGCGTTGTTGACCGGCAGACGGTCGTGGTCGACGACGATGTGCACGCCCTTGGTGGGGCGTAGAAGGGTGGAGCCGGGCTCGGCGCTCAGCGCGCGGGTGCGGTCGGTCCAGGGGCCGGTGGCGTTGATGACGGCGTGGGCGCGGATCTCTTTGAGCCCCCCGTCGCCGAGCATATCTTTGACGACGGCGCCCTGGATGCGGCCGCTCTCCTCATCTTTGATGAACGAGAGGGCGCGGGTCCAGGTGGCGATGGTCGCCCCGTGAGCGGCGGCGTCGAGCGCGCTCTCCAGGGTCAGGCGGGCGTCGTCGGTGGAGCAGTCGTAGTAGAGGGGCGCGCCTTTGAGCTCCTCGCGCGTGAGCGCGGGCTCTTCTTTTGCGACGTCGCGCACCCCGAGCTTGCGGTGGCGTTTTGGCGAGCGAAAAAGCGAGAGCCCCTCATAGAGCCACATCCCCGCCTTAAGCGTGAGCAGGTTATGCGGGGAGTTGCGGTAGACCGGAAAGAGAAAGCCTAAGGGGCGCACAAGATGCGGGGCGATGTCGAGCAAAATGCGCCGCTCGCTGACCGCCTCAAAGACCAGGCTGAACTCGAACTGCTGGAGGTAGCGAAGCCCCCCGTGCACGAGCTTGGAGGAGCGGGAGCTTGTGCCGTAGGCCAGGTCGCGGGCCTCCACCAGCGCGACGTTGAGCCCGCGACGCGCAGCGTCGCGGGCGATGCCCGCCCCGTTGATCCCGCCGCCAATGATCAAAAGATCGACGGGCTCGCCAAGGGCGTCCCACATCGCCTGCCGTGAGGTGTTCTGGGTCATAAGTCTTTGATTTTTTTGTGGAATGTGAGGGGGTGTGTGCGCAGGTTTCTGCCGCCACCGAGGTGGCAACACTCAACTTAATGACGGGGTGCGTCAAAAGCAACGGCCGCTTCGATGCGACGGGTCCGAGCCGGCGATGAGGGCCCGTGGCGAGCTACTCAAGGCGTGGACGATGTTTAGCTTTTTATGAACTGAAACGTCTGAGGGGAGGGGGGATCGATGTGTGGACTTGCGGGGTTCTGGGATCGGCGCTGTGTGCGCTTTGAGCCGGCGATCTTTGCGATGACCAACGCCCTGCGTCACCGGGGGCCGGATGGGGCGGGGTACTGGTTTGATGGGCGCCACGGTCTGGCGCTGGGGCATCGACGCCTGGCGATCCTGGACTGCTCCGACCGCGGCCGCCAGCCGATGTTCTCGGCCGACGGGCGCTGGGCGCTGGTCTACAACGGGGAGGTTTATAACTTCGCCGAGCTCAAGGCCCGGGTGCTTGAGGTGACCCGCGGCAGCTACCCCTTTGTGGGGGGCTCGGACACCGAGGTGATCCTGGGGGCGGTGCAGACCTTTGGCCTCGAAGAGAGCTTGAGGCAGATGGTGGGGATGTTCGCCATGGCGCTCTGGGATCGGGAGCGCGCTGAGCTGCATCTGGTGCGCGATCGCGTCGGCATCAAACCTCTTTACTGGGCCTGGCACGGGCAGGTGCTGCTCTTTGGCTCGGAGCTCAAGGCGTTGCGCGGCTATCCGGGCTTTGATCCGCAGATCGATCGTCGGGCGCTGGCCGGATTTCTGGGGCGCTCGGCCGTCGGCGGCGCCCACACCATCTACGAGGGGGTCTACAAGGTGCGCCCGGGGGCGATGCTCACGATCCGCGATCCGGGAAACGCCCGGGTCGAGGAGCACCGCTGGTGGCGCGCCGAGGAGGTCGTCGCGCTGGGGGTGCGCTCGCCATTTATGGGCGACGAAGAGCAGGCCACCGATGAGCTGGAGCGCGAACTTCGCCGCGCGGTGGGCCAGCGCATGGTGGCCGATGTGCCCCTGGGGGCCTTCTTATCCGGGGGCATCGACTCCACCACGGTGGTGGCGCTGATGCAGGCGCAGTCCGGCCGCCCCATTCAGACCTTCTCCATCGGCAACGCCAGAGCCCGCTACAATGAGGCCGATGACGCCGCGCGGGTGGCGCGATTTCTGGGCACCGAGCACACCTCTCTGATCGTCGAGCCGGCCGACGCGCTGGCGGTCATCGACCGGCTGCCCACCCTCTACGATGAGCCTTTTGCCGACGCCTCGCAGATCCCCACCTTTCTGGTCAGCGAGCTTGCGCGCCAGAAGGTCACCGTGGCGTTGAGTGGCGACGGCGGCGATGAGGTTTTTGGAGGGTACAACCGCCATGTCTGGGGGCCACCGATCTGGGAGGGCATAAGTCGGGTGCCGGCGCCCTTGCGCGAGCAGGTGGGGCGCGCGCTCTTGTGGCTGAGCCCGGGGCAGTGGGAGGCGCTCTTTGCCAGCCTGGGGGAAGGGGCGCTCAGCCCCGGCATCAAGGCGCGCCGGCTGCTGGAGGGGCTGCGCGAGCGTGTGCCGGGCGCAACCTCAACAACCTCCTCGCCAGCTTCATCTTCGGCGGAGCCCCCCTTCACCCCCGGCCGACTTCGACTGATCGGCGACAAACTCCACAAACTCGCCGAGCTCTTAGACACCCCCGACGCCGAAGATCTCTACCGGCGCCTGCTCGCCAACTGGCCGGCCGGTCATCAGGCGGTGCGCGATCTTCAGGAGCCGCCCCGCACCTGGAGCTGGGAGCAGGAGCCCCAGGTCGCGAGCCTGGCCGAGCGCTGGATGTTCCGTGATCTGGTGGGTTATCTGCCCGATGACATCCTCACCAAGGTCGATCGCGCCTCGATGGGGGTGAGCCTGGAGGCCCGCGTGCCCCTGCTCGATCACCGCGTGGTGGCCTTTGCCTGGCGCCTGCCTTCAGGCATGAAGGTGCGGGGGCGCGAGGGCAAACATATCTTAAGGCGCGTGCTCTACCGCTATGTGCCCCGCGCGCTGGTGGAGCGCCCGAAGATGGGCTTTGGCGTGCCGCTGGATGCCTGGCTGCGCGCCGAGCTGCGCCCCTGGGCCGAGGAGCTCTTGCGCCCGGAGCGCCTGGAGCGCGAGGGCTTCTTGCACCCCGAGCCGGTGCGCGCCATCTGGCGCGAGCACTTAAGCG
The DNA here is from genome assembly GCF_007997005.1 of Lujinxingia vulgaris. Taxonomy (GTDB): domain Bacteria; phylum Myxococcota_A; class Bradymonadia; order Bradymonadales; family Bradymonadaceae; genus Lujinxingia. The sequence goes on from NZ_VOSL01000053.1 coordinate 103,437, forward strand.
GGCGCCGCTCGCGGGCCTACGAGCTCTGGAACGTGCTGATGTTCCAGGCCTGGCTTGAGCGTCAGCATCCCACCCGCAGCCGCCGCGCCGCCGGCCACCCGCCCGGGCTTATGCGCCAGGACGCACCCTCGATGGTGGGCCGCCGATGAACGAGGTCTTCGCCTGCACCATCCTGATCTTCACCGGCATCTTTGCGCTCTTTGTGGGCCAGACCCGGCTCCCTGGCGAGGATCGCCGCTTTGTCTGGATGAGCTTCTGGGCGCACGTCATCGCGGCCTTTGTGCTGATCGTGCTCACCTACGAGTTCTTCGGCCGCGGCGATATGGAGGTCTACTACGGCTATGGCGAGGCGCTGGCCGACTACATCCGCGTCGACCCGCTGCGCTGGGGGCCGGAGGTCTTGAGGTTGATCTTCCAGCAGCCCGCCGAGATCCCCATTGAGGTCTTCGGGCAGGAGGGCACCTCCACCACCACGATGATCGGGATCACGGCCTTTTTGCTGATTTTGACCGGCTCCTCGATGTTTGGCTGTGGGCTGATCTTGAGCTTTGTGGCGTTCAGCGGGCAGCTGGCGATGTACCGCACCTTCAGCGCGCATTTCGGCCGCGAGCTGCGCCTGCAGGTGATGGTGGCCACGCTGCTGGTGCCCTCGGCGGTCTTCTGGACGAGCGGGGTGGTCAAAGAGGCGGTGGCCATGGGGGGCCTGGGCTGGATGATCTACGGGCTGCACCGCCTGCTGGGCCGCCGCGGCAAGGGCTGGGGTCTTCTGTGGCTGGCCGCCGGCGCGGTGGCCGTGGCCCTGGTCAAGAGCTACATCCTCTTTCCGATGGTGGCCGCCGCCGCGCTCTGGTGGTACTGGCGGCGCGCGATGGTCACGCACGGCACGGTTGCGATCGCCAAAAAACCTTTTCAGATCGCGATGTTAGGGGTCGTGGGTGTGGGCGCCATGATCGGCCTGGGACAGATCTTTCCGCAGTACTCGCTCGACTCGCTGGCCGAGGAGACCGCCAACCTGCAGTACCAGGGCGAACGCATTCAGGGGGGCTCCTCCTACAGCATGGGCGATGGCACCACCACCAGCCTGGGGGGGCAGCTGGCCTTTGCGCCGCTGGCGATCTCGGCCTCGCTCTTTCGGCCCTTTATCTTTGAGGCGCACAACGCGGTGGCGGCCATCAACGCGGTGGAGACCACGCTGGTGCTTTTGCTCTGGGTGCGCATCTTATGGGTACTGGGGGCGAGGGGGGCGTGGCGGGTGCTGCGCAGCTCACCGCCGCTGATCTTTTGCGTGGTCTTTGTGCTGCTCTTCGGCCTGGGCGTGGGGCTTGCGACCACCAACCTGGGCACCCTCTCGCGCTACCGGGTGCCGATGATGCCGATGTACCTGCTGGTGCTCCTGATCTTGAGCGCGCGCCCCTGGCGGCTGCGCGCCGGTCTGACAGGAGGCCGGGTGCCCGGGGGCACGCCGTCGGCCGGGTCCATACCGAAGGCACGCACGCGCACATTTGCCGACTTCACCGAAGATTTTCGCAGGGGGGCGAGATGGAGAGGCCGTTAGTCAGCGTTTATATCACCTGCCATAACTACGGGCGTTATCTGGAGCAGGCCGTCGAGAGTGTTCTGGTGCAGAGCCTGCAACACTGGGAGCTGATCATCGTCGATGATGCCTCCAGCGATGAGACCCCGGAGGTCTGCCAGCGTTATCTGCAACGCGATCCGCAGCGCATCCGCGTGCTGCGTCACGACGAGGCGCAGGGCCTGCAGCGCAACGCCAACCGCGTGCTGGAGATGGCCCGCGGCAAATACATCATGCGCCTGGACGCCGATGACTGGCTCGATGAGTCGGCGCTTCTGGTGATGAGCGAGCGCATGGAGCGCCGCCCGGAGGTGGCGCTGGTCTACCCCAACTACTTCTATGTCGACGCCGAGGGGCGTTTTCTGGGGGTGGAGCAGCGTAAGCTCCCCGGCAGCGAGGCGCGCCTGCTCGATCTTCCGGCGCACGGGGCCTGCACGATGGTCCGCCGCCGGGTGCTCAAGGCGCTGGGCGGCTACGATGAGCGCCACAACGCGCAGGATGGCTACGAGCTCTGGCTCAAGGTCTCCCGCCACTATGCGGTGGAGGGGGTGGCGACGCCGCTTTTTTATTACCGTCAGCACCCCGAGTCGCTCAGCCGCAATGAGGATCGCCTGCTCACGGCGCGTCGCCAGATCAAGCGCTCCCTGGCCGAGAAGCTCGAAGGGGCGGTCAAACCGCGGGTGGTGGGCCTGGTGCCCGCCAAAAACACCTACAAGAGCATGCCCGACGTGGTCTTGAGCGAGGTGGGGGGCCGCCCGCTGATTGACCACACCCTGGAGGCGGCGCGGGCCAGCGGGCGTTTTGACGCGATCTGGGTCACCACCGACTGCCCGCGGGTGGTCGAGCACTGCACCATGCGCGACATCCCGGCGATGCTGCGCCCCTCGGCGCTCTCGGAGGCGGATCGTAAGCTCTCCGAGGTTGTGCATGACGCCATCACGCGCCTGGAGACCGACCACGATCTTTACCCTGACGTGGTGGTGGTGCTCAGCGCCCACAGCCCGCTGCGCCGGGCCGATCATATCACCAAGGCGCTCGACACCCTGGTGCTCTACGACGCCGACAGCGTGATCAGCGTCTACGAAGATTTCGACATGCACTTTCAGCACGGCGCCGACGGCCTGGAGCCGCTCAACCCGGCGATGATGCGCAAGCTGCGCCTGGAGCGCGAGGGGCTCTACGTCTTTAACGGCGCCATCACCGCGGTCTGGCGCGACGCCATCCGCCCGGACGACTACCACGGCAAGAGCATCTCGCATGTGGTGATGCCCTGGCGGGAGAGCTTTCAGCTCAAGAGCGACTTCGACCGCTGGATGCTCGATCGTCTGCTGCGCCACGACAACGAAGACCGGCAGGAGCCGCCCACGGCTGCCGCCGAGTGATGGGTTAATAAAATCAACGACTTACGTGCTGCTTGTGCGGCGAGTTTAAGGAGGGGAAACCATGCTTTTTGTTGCCGAGATAGGACTCAATCACGAGGGAAACTTCGATCTGGCCTACGAGCTCATCCGCCAGGCGAAGCTCTCCGGGGCCGATGTGGCCAAGTTTCAGTTTGGCTGGCGCGACCAGCCCGGGGAGCTCAACCACATCAACCCCGATATGGCCATGCAGCTCAAGCGCTGGTGCGAGTGGTGGGAGATCGACTTCATGGCCTCGATCATCAACGAGGAGGCCCTGGAGCTGGCGCGCCCGCTTAACCCGAAGCGCTATAAGATCGCCTCGCGCACTGTGGTTGATAAGCCGGAGCTTGTGGAGCGGGTGCTGGAGCAGGGGCGCGAGACCTACATCTCGCTGGGCTGGTGGACTGGCGAGGAGCTGCCCTTTGGGCCGCCCACCGAGAAGCTGCGCTACATCTTCTGCCGCTCGCATTACCCCACCTACCCGGCGCATCTGGAGGGGCTGCCCGAGCGCTTTGAGCCCGGTGGCTACTACGGCTACAGCGACCATATGCACGGCATTGAGGGCTGCCTGCTGGCGATCGCCCGCGGCGCGCAATTTGTCGAAAAGCACTTCACCCTCGACAAGACCATCCGCGGGGTGCACCGCGACCATATCTTGAGCGCCACCCCCGCCGAGCTTCGACAGCTCGTGGATCTGGGCCGACCGCTCAGCCGGCTCGCCAGGGGCGTCAGCGGCGATCAACCCGCGGTGGGCGGTGTGCCGGGCTAAGAGGAGCGCGCCGGCCGCTGCGATCGGCGGCCGGCGCCAGGACTGGCACCGGCACATCGGCGGTGACATGAGGACTCGCAACGTATCATCAGGGGCGGAAGGGGAGAGGGGGCGACGATGAGTGAACGCGCAAAAGTGGTGGCAGTGGTTCAGGCGAGGATGAGCTCGGAGCGGCTCCCCGGGAAGGTGCTGATGCCCCTGGCCGGGCGACCGGCCCTCTGGCACATCATCGAGCGTCTCAAGCGGGTCTCACAGATCGATGAGATCATCATCGCCACCAGCGATCGCACAGACGACGACCCGATCGAAGCGCTCGTCAGCTGGCTGAACACCCCCGGGGTGCGCCTCTTTCGGGGCTCGCGCGATGATGTGCTCAGCCGCTTTTACCTGGCGCTTGCCCAGACCGAGGCTGAGGTCGTGGTGCGCATCACGGGCGACACGCCGCTGATCTGCGTGGAGCATCTTGAGCGCATGCTGACACATCTTCTGCAGAGTGACGCGATCGGCGTCGACGGGCATTTTGCCCGCACCGGCCTCACCTTAGGCTTTGGCAGTGAGGCGTACCGGGTGAGCGCGCTGGTCGATGCCCACCTTCTGGCGATGCGCCCCGAGGAGCGCGAGCACGTCACGCTCTTTATCAAGGAGCGGCCCCGGGTCTACCCGGTCGAGTACCTCAAGCCCGACCCGGCGCTCTGCTCGGAGTTTCGGCTTACGATGGACTACCCCGAAGACTATGCGCTTTTGCGCGAGATCTACGACGCGCTCTACCGCCCCGGCGACATCGTGGACTGCCGGCGGGTGTTGGAGTGGCTGCACCGCCGCCCGGACCTGGTGGAGCGCAACGCGCATTGCCTGCAGCGCAGCGCCCGCTGAGGTCGGGGCGCCGAGCGAGGGTTGGGACCGAAAGGGGAGGTGGCCCGACGCTTAAGTGTCGGAGGGCTGCGGCGTTGCTCCCGGCGTCGAGCCCACGGAGCGCAACACCGGGCGCGGTCCTCCGACCTCGGGCATCGTGGCGTTGAGGCTCAGGTAATGCTCGCGCAGCACCTCGCCAAGCTCGGCGTACCACTCCTGCGCCGGCGACGAGGCGCGCCACTGCAGGGTCAGCGTGCGTCCGGGCGGGGCGTCGCCAAAGCTGCGCGCGACCAGATCCTGGCCCGGGCGCACCTCCGCGCTCAGCGCGCTGGCCGGCAAGAGCGTGGCGCCCAGGCCGCTCTCCACCATCCGCACCAGCGTCGCGACGCTGGCAGCGGTCACCGTGGTCGCAGGCGGGCTTCCCGCCAGCCGACACACATCCATCGCCTGATCCCTCAAACAGTGCCCATCCTGCATCAAAATCAGACTCGCCCCGGCGATCTCGTCGGTGGCGATGCGCTCCGGCGCGCTCAGCGCGTGCCCCGCCGGCGCCACGAGCACGAAGGGCTCCACGATCAGGTCCGGGCCGCCTAACCCCTGGTCGTCAAAGGGGCGCGCGAGCAACCCCAGGTCGATCGAGCCCAGGCGCAGCTCCCGCAAAAGATCGTCGGTCTGCAGCTCCTCGATCGCAAAGGCGACGTCGGGGTAAAGACGACGAAATTTCGCCAGCAGACCGGGCAGCCCGTAGGGCGCAATCGTAGGGATCACCCCCAGGCGCACCGTGCCCTGGCGCGTGCCGGCATACGCTCGCGCCGCCCCCACCAGCTCCTTCGCCTCCAGCAACAACCTCCTCGCCCGCTTCACCACCTCCTCACCCGCGCCCGTCAGGAGCACCCGCGGGCGCGCCCGCTCGAAGAGCTCCACGCCCAGCAGCTCCTCCACCTCGCGGATCTGCTTGCTAAGTGCGGGCTGGCTGACCGAACATACGCGCGCTGCTTCCACAAATTGTCCGGTGTCGGCCAGAGCCACGATGTACTCGAGTTGGCGAAGGGTGGGCAGCATCTGATTAACCTGAGGTTATGGGAGGTATGTCTACAATATCTTTGTCTTATGCACGACGCGTGTTTAAAACAAGCCCCGTCAACGGGTCCGGGTGCAGCAGGCGTCTGCGACCCCCGCAAAACGTCATTCCATCATCCACATCAGGAGAGGCCATGTCCGAGAACGCGAAGGCGAATAAGTGTCCTGTGATGCACGGCTCCACCGGCCCCCGGCCGACCGGCTCGATTGCCAACAAGCACTGGTGGCCGAACCAGCTCAACCTGAAGATCCTGGTCCAGAACACCAAATCGGTGGACCCGATGGGCGAGGAGTTTGATTACGCCGCGGAGTTCAAGAGCGTGGATCTGGCGGCGGTGAAGGCCGATATCGAGAAGGTTTTGACCACCTCGCAGGATTGGTGGCCGGCCGACTACGGCCACTACGGTCCGTTCATGATCCGCATGGCCTGGCATAGCGCGGGCACTTACCGCATCAGCGACGGCCGCGGCGGCGCCACCTCGGGCACCCAGCGCTTTGCTCCGCTGAACAGCTGGCCGGACAACGCCAACCTCGACAAGGCTCGCCGACTGCTCTGGCCGGTGAAGCAAAAGTACGGCCGCAAGATCTCGTGGGCCGACCTGATGATCCTCACCGGCAACGTCGCGCTGGAGTCGATGGGCTTTAAGACCGCGGGCTTTGCCGGCGGTCGCGCCGACGTCTGGGAGCCGGAAGAAGACATCGACTGGGGCCCCGAGACCGAGTGGCTGGGCGACAAGCGCTACAGCGGCGACCGCGAGCTGGCCAACCCCCTGGCCGCCGTGCAGATGGGCCTGATCTACGTCAACCCCGAAGGCCCCAACGGCAAGCCCGACCCGGTTGCCGCGGCGCGCGACATCCGCGAGACCTTCGCCCGCATGGCCATGAACGACGAAGAGACCGTCGCGCTGATCGCCGGCGGCCACACCTTCGGTAAGACCCACGGTGCCGGCGACGCCTCCCACGTCGGACCGGAGCCCGAGGGCGCCGGCATCGAAGAGATGGGCCTGGGCTGGAAGAGCAGCTTCGGCAGCGGCAAAGGCGCCGACACCATCACCAGCGGCCTCGAAGGTGCCTGGACCCCCACCCCCACGAAGTGGGACAACAGCTTCTTCGAGACGCTCTTCGGCTATGAGTGGGAGCTCACCAAGAGCCCGGCCGGCGCCTACCAGTGGACCCCCAAAGATGGGGCGGGCAGCGACACCGTGCCCGACGCCCACGACCCCAACAAGCGCCACGCCCCGATGATGGCCACGACCGACCTCTCGCTCATTATGGATCCGGCCTACCGCGCCATCTCCGAGCGTTTCTACAAAAACCCCGACCAGCTCGCCGACGCGTTCGCCAAAGCCTGGTTCAAGCTCACCCACCGCGACATGGGTCCGACCTCGCTCTACCTGGGGCCAGAAGTTCCCAAGGAAGAGTACATCTGGCAGGACCCGGTCCCGGCGGTCGACCACACGCTTATCGACGCTGACGACATCAGCGCGCTCAAAGCGAAGATCCTCGAGTCCGGCCTGAGCATCCCGCAGCTGGTGAAGACGGCCTGGGGCTCCGCCACGACCTTCCGTAACAGCGACAAGCGCGGTGGCGCCAACGGCGCGCGCATTCGCCTGGCGCCCCAGAAAGACTGGGCCGTCAATGAGCCCACCGAGCTCGCCACGGTGCTCAAGGTGCTCGAAGAGGTGCAGACGGGCTTCAACAACGCGCAGTCCGACGACAAGCGCGTCTCGCTGGCCGACCTCATCGTGCTCGGCGGCTGCGCGGCGGTTGAAAAAGCCGCAAAAGACGCCGGCTACGACATCGAGGTGCCCTTCACCCCGGGTCGCACCGACGCCACCGAGGCTCAGACCGACGCCGACTCGTTCGCGCCGCTGGAGCCCAAAGCCGACGCCTTCCGCAACTTCTACACCGAAGGCCTCAAGCGCTCGGCCGAAGAGCTCCTGGTCGACCGCGCCCAGCTCATGACCCTCACCGTGCCTGAGATGACCGCGCTGGTCGGCGGCATGCGCGTGCTCGACGCCAACGCTGGCGGCGACAAAGCCGGCGTTTTCACCGACGCGCCGGGAACTCTGACCAACGACTTCTTCGTCAACCTCCTCGACCAGAACCTGGAGTGGCAGGCTTCTGACGATAAGGGCTACCGCTTCGAAGGTCGTGACCGCGGCACCGGCGAGGTGAAGTGGTCGGCCACCCGCGCCGACCTGATCTTCGGCAGCAACTCCCAGCTGCGTGCGATCGCCGAAGTCTACGCCTGCGACGACGCCGACGAGCAGTTTGTCAGCGACTTCGTGGCGGCCTGGAGCAAGGTCATGAACCTCGACCGCTTTGATGTCGCTTAAGTGCGACCGGGAGGGGTGATGCCCCTCTCAGCCGCATAAAATCAGGGCTTCGGGCCTGAACGACAAACCCCTCGCCGCGGATGCGGCGAGGGGTTTTGTTTAGAGGAGAAGGGTGAAAACAAGGAGGGGGGCGCCCAAACAGGCGTTGGAGGGATGAGTACAATCACGTGCTACGTGAAGGGCACTGGCTCTCTGCCAGAACGTCGCCACAAGTTTTTCGTCGAGGGCACCGACGTCCAAAATGTACGTGAAGGTATCGAAAGTAAACGTTGTGTTTCGTAGGAGAGGGAGGCTGGAGATGTTAGTCTCCCGCATACCTGTTTTGAGGTCTGACTCACTGGGAGTTGGCTGGATTTAGCATCCCATTCATAGGAGATGATTTATGTTGAGTTCGAAACGGCCGGTAGGAACCACGATTCTTAATCGCCTGGTCGGGGTGGCCCTTTTAGCGATGGTGGCCGGCTCGTTGGCCTGCAGTGATACCGCGGACGATGACCCTCCCGGAACGACGGACGAGAATGGAGAGAACGGAGACAACGGCGACGATAACGAGAACCCCGTAACCGGCACCTCGCGCTGTGAGCTGCTTCCCGGCGATGAAACCTCCGAAGAAGGCACGGTGGGCATCAACCAGCGCATCGACATCAACTCCGGCGCCGGTCTGGTCCGATATCAGAACGTCACGCAGATCAACGGGAATCTCTACATCTACCTGAACGAAGACGAGAGCGTGGACTGCGTCGAGTTCCCGAACCTGCGCGTGGTGACCGGTGTCATCAACATCATTGGCGCCGGTACCGCCGTGGAGACCGTGAACTTTCCCGTGCTTCAAAAAGCGGGCGGAGTTTCCATCGATGAGGTCGATGTGGCCTCGGAGGTCTCGGTGCTGCGCGAGGTTCATATGGAGAATCTGCTGATCACGGAGATGCCCATGGCCGGCGGCCCCCGGATTGGCGACATGCGCATCAGCAGCACCACCAGCCTGGAGACCTTCTCGGCGCCACTGCTCGAAACCACCGGTGACGTGTATGTCGGGGCCAACGACGCGTTGCAGTCCCTGGACCTGGCGAGCTTGAACGAGGCCTCTCGCCTCGCGTTCTTCCAGAACCCCGAGCTTTGTCTGAGCGCGATCAATGCACTCGTGGAACAGGTCGAAGAGGAGACGCCCTCGGTGAGCGTCGACGTTGACGCCAATAGCGGCAACGAGGGTTGCTGAGATCATGATGGAATCCTCGCCGCCGTATCGTCACATCGGCGGCGAGGATGTTGGTGACAGGCGCGCGGGGCGACGCGTTTACCGACGATGCGTGGATTCAGCCCGGGGATCTTGCTAAGCATGGGGCTTCTTTCACAGCGCTCGGAACCTGCGGACAGAGGCACGTCCTGATCCGCGGCGAGCAAACCCCTGGTGGCGAGACGGCCGATGAAACTCACATGCTCAAACATCGCGAAGCGCCGGAGGTTGCTCGTCCTGGTTCAGGCTCTCGTCTTACTCGGGATGGCGTCGTGCTACGACGGCCTACCGGACGACTACACCGCGACGGGGGAGGTGGAGTTCTATCCGAATGGCTCTGTGGTCACGCAGGAACTCTCCCAATGTGATGTGCGCTACCAGGGCGTCTACTTCACCTACGAGGAACCCTACGATCACTATGAGTTTCACGTCTCCTGCTTCGACACGGGCTCGGTGGGATGGCGGCCGCCGGCAACACAAAGCGAGCTCGACGCGATGATTCGCGAGGGCGAAACGATCGCCCTGGATGAAGCCTATGGCACGATCATCGAGTGCCGGGACGGCATCAGCCCCTGCGCCACCGCGTACCGGGAGTGCGTCTACGACAGCGCCGTCGACACCGAGGGCTACAGCCGCCTGACCCGCTATTTTGTTGAGCGCGAGAACATCATCGACCTCGACGCCGCATGGACCTTTCACGCCTCGCACGAGTTCCATATTCCGGGGTGCATGAAAGGGTATGTGGAGTTTAAGGTGAATGTTAAGTAGTGGCGGGTTGAACGTCGTATAAGAAGAACGAAGGTTCAGATATGCATACAGGGCTTATGTCTACCGAACTCTTTTGTTATCGTGCCCGTGCCTTCTGTAACCTGATCGAAAATACAAGTCATTACGGACATAAGGAGCTGCAACACCTCGTGTCCGCGTTAGCCCTTTTGTACTCCGAAGCGAACCGGCTTATTCTCTGCGACGTCGACGAAGTGGACGACGAACAACAACCACCTTCAGTAAAACAGACAGAGCGGGAAGTGATCGTCAACCGCATCACGGCGGCGTTACATCAAGAGTACTATCGAGTTGTCGATCCCCTCAATATTTATGAAAGCCCGGCACCTACCATGAGCCAGATTTCTGATGATTTGACGGACATCTGGCAAGAGTTAACGATTGGATTAAGGTTGTGGGACCGGGTCAATGCCAAAGATCGGAGGCTGGCCCAATGGCACTGGGCATTCTCATTTTCGTCTCATTGGGGTCTACATGCCGTAAACGCGATAACTTATATGCATCACACTTTGGCGAGAATGCGCTAATGAGTTCAAAAACAATAATAGAATCGCAATAGGTATAAGGGGCAGTGGGCTTATCCGCTATGCGCTGAATCGCTAGTGTTGGAAGTGGTTATCCAGATGTCTGAGCTTCGTGTCAGCGAGTGATGAACACTATCTGTATTCCGGCGAGGATTGTTTTGGGTACAGGGAAATGAAGTTTGAGCGGTGGGGCTCAAAACAGTGTTAAACCCAAACGTGGCCCTGCAAGATAGAGTGTTTTAGCCGGTTGCGTCTTGTTTTTCGTGCATGGAAGTCTAAGGCCTAACGCGTGGGAGGGCGTCTTTGTCAAAACAAACGTTTCGCAAATATGAGCGGCTGAAAGGGCGAATTCGTGAAATCCTGGTTACGTATTGGGATCCATTAGGTGTGAATAAATACCCTCATGTCTGGGATGAATATGATCCCTATCTGTTCCGGATCTTTAAGCGGATTGAGGACGGATCTACCGAGGAAGACATCGCCAATTATTTGGTCAGCCTCGAAGTCCATAGTATGGGACTGTCGCCTGCCGATGAAGTGCGCGCGTCAGAGGCCGCGGTCCGCCTGGTGGCCCTATTGGACTAACGTATGCTCGGACGAGTCATGGAGAGAACAATCCGAGAGTCTGGCTGCCTGGTGGCGCGATACACGGTCTGCTTCATCGCTTGCCTGGTGGTCTTCATACCCGGGAGTGCGTGGTCATTCACGTCACAAACCTCCAATGCCCTGTTGGAAGATAGTCGTTTAAATCTAGACATTCTCGCGAACTCTTCCTCGTCCTTCTCCATCTATTCTAGGCAGGACTCGGCAAGCACCGAATTCAGCGACGCAAATCAATGTGTCGCGGGTGACGATTCGAACGAACCAGGGTGCGGATTTAGTACCGGTGCAATTGAGGGGCTTCTCGGGTGCGCGGGGGCAGGCACGATCGCGTTTTACGGCATTCCTGGCGCAATTATCGCGATCCCGGAGTGGGGGCGCTTTATCAATGCCGGAGTGTTTTCGCTCTGGTCGCTCGCTCCAATCGTGAGTTTCGCTACTGCCATGATCGCGCCCGGGAGTCTCAGTCGTTTTAAGGTGCTCGCTGTGCACACTCCCGTTCTCTTGGGGAGCGCCGGGATGATCTATTACAACCTCGGCGTCGCTCAGAAACATCCGGTCTGGGCACGGTCTTTGGTTCAGCTGGGTGGCGCGCTTGGGATTGGAGTTGCATATATGTATGCGTGGTCCTCGGTCGTAGATCGTTGGGGAGGAACTCACGCAGAGGACTCGGGATTGAAGATTCACGCCAGTCCGGTGAGGGTGGATGTGATGTACCGTTGGTGAATGGTTGTTTTGATAGGTGATGCGGGTTTTGTCGCGTTCATGTTTTCAAATGAAAGTCGTTTTAGCACTGCGATCGATGGAGGCCCGCTGGCTCGAATCGTATTTAAAGTTCGTTTATCTGAAAATTGTGATCCATTCTCGACATCACCCTCATAGGACTTGTGGGTCTGAATGAGACAACCAAGTCCTCGCCGCCTCGCGAACATTCGCGTACTCGCACGTATCAAGCGACATTTCGCGAATGCGCGCGGCGACGACCGGGTCGCACTTCACGAGTGTCATGGCGAGTTCACGGACTTCGTCGTTGCTGTCCCATAAGGATTCTCGTCCGAGGTCTACGCCGGCCTCGCTGCCGCTTGCTTTAAGGGCTTTAAGTACTCGGGGGCGGGCCTGGCAGTAGGGGAGTTGGTAGAAGGCGCGCGTTAGGAGATCTGTTGAGCGTGAGTCGGCGATGGAGGCCAATGCGTCGATCATGGTGCAAGCTCTGTAGACCCCAGGGTCGCCAGCTTCGCCTTCCAAGGCTGCCAACAACGCGTCTTCCACCATCGCGCGTTCGGCGGGAGTAGCGTGGCACTCCAGGATACGGTATGCCGCCATGCGACGTGCGCCCGGGGAGTTCAACCACTCTCTGGCGAGTGGGAGGGTGACAAAGCCGGGAAGTCCTTCGAGGTAACGAAAGTAGAAAGGGCGGAGTGCCGTACTTTTGGACGTTGGACCTCCGGGGTCGCGCTTCAAGGCGCGACAAACCTCGTTAAGAATCGTGGTGTTGTGTTGTCGGCCGAGTACACGAAACGCAGCTCCGATGACGAAGCGATCAGAACTCCGCGTCGCGGCGATGAGGAGCTCGACACTTGCTGAATCCCTGCGACTTTCAAGGAGAGGAATCGTGTTGAGGTAGGTTTGCGGGCTGAGCTGCCGAAGGAGCGCTTCCGTGCTCATCGAAGCGTCTGGCATGGTGTCGGCGTGTTCTTGCATGCGTTCATCGTGCCTGCGACGCACAGACGCTGCGATGCGATGATGACGAGCGCTTAGAGCTGCCCACCGCTCCAGACGTCTCTCATCGTATGGGTCGATCAGGTCTTCAAGCTCGTGATCGTCCAAATTCTTGCTGGCTTTCATGAGCTCGGTGTTGGTCAGAATGACCATGTTGTACTCGGATTCCATCTCGACCACGGTGCTGAATATGCTTCGCCAGTCTGGGCTGTGAAGCAGTGTCGAAACCTCTGCCCGCGCCTCGGTACTACCGCGAGCGGCGAGTTCGGCGAGCACCCATGCAGCAAGGGAGGGTACATCTGTTTCGTACGAAGGATTCGTACGGTAGATTGCTGCGACCGATGATGGGCAAACGTTGAGCTCGATGGACAATCGAGCGTAGTAGCGTTGGCGGTCTTCGAGCTGCGGATCCCATCGTGGGTCGTGTTCGATGCATTGAAGTAAGAGGTCGGATGAACCAGGAGTGTTCAGCGCATTAAGAAACCCTCGGCCTTGCCCGCGCTGCAGCTGGCCCAGGAGGGTGTCGTGATGAGCGATCGGGGTGTCTGTGAAGCTCATGTAGTCAGGCAAAAGAATCTCGGCCGAAGGCTGTTGGGTGATGACGCGGGGAAGGTGGTGACGGGATGTTTTGGGGGAAGAGAAAGTCAATGAGAGCGAATAGTCTCAAGCCCGATGAGGGTTCGCAACAGTCGGGATTTGACATGAGTGAAAGTGGCAATCAAAAACTATTACGGGCCATGATGACTGTTGAGTTGTGGGTTTATCGCGAGAACATTTTAAATACACTCGAACTCATTGCCGATGGCCCGGGCCAACGCGAGTATCAGCGTCAAGTGCCCTTTGTGAGTGTGCCAGCCGAGTTGTTCAACCAGTGGGATGACTTTTACTATCCTGACGATGACCATTTCCGTGAGGCGTTTTCTGACCTTAAACTAATTGTGCTTTCGACGTTTGATAGAGTTTTCAACGATGTAGCTGATGCGACCGCGCAAGAGCTTGCTCTACTCGACGAGTTTATGAAGATGGAAGCGTGTAAGACGCTTTCTTTTGCGGCGAGGGAGGCGTTGAGTCGCATTGAAAAGGTTGGGGATATCCAGGCGTAGGAGGATGAACGAAATGGCTGAGATAAAACTGATTTTTTAAATATGTAGGCTGAACACGTGGACATCGGTAAGTGAATGTTTGAAAGTATTCGGCATTAAATGAAAAGAGGGTTTAATGAAAGCAGCCTTGATTAATTATCATAGCCCTGATGTGGATGATCTTGACTCCTGGGAGCCAGAACAAAGCGATTGCTTTGGGTTTCTTCTCGAAGTGGAGATTGGGATAAGCTTTGAAAAAGGAGCAGATGTTTTCCAGTTCATGGTGTGTACGCCTCGATGGTTGGAGGAAAACTATAAGAAGGAGAAGGTGGTTTCCTTAAGGGGGTATATAGTAGTGTTTCGCTACGACTTATATGAGATTGTTAGCTGGATCGATAACTTGATCGATAAGGCGGCCGGAGATGACTGGGAGTCGATTGCGACCTGGATCGGACGTTATGGGCTCTGGGAGTTCACGGACCATGATACACAACCCGTTTTGTTCCCAGGGTGATCAAACGCCATTGTGCAAACAATGCATGATCAATATAAATCGATAATAATGATAAGAATTTGCTTGCCTTGCGCCGCTAAGTTGACGCGATGCCGGCTCCGTGATGTACTCGTCATAGATTAATTTCTTGGCGGAAAATTTTTTTGTTGATAAATGTTGCTCGCAGGATCTTCGAGAACACGTCGTTGCAGTAAGTTGATTTGGAATTCATTTCATGATTGTAAATCGGTATTTCGTTCATGTAGATGCGAACGCGGGTGAGAGAAATAGTCACGGCGTGTTTTTCATGCGGGACCCCAGGAGCAACGACGGCATTATTTTTTATTGTTCCGAGTTTTCTATAATATGGGCCAGGTTTGAAGATGTTCCCGATCCAAATAAGTGCTTCGGTCTCCATGATTTCAAGCGGAGAGAGCGGCGGTTGGAGCCAGCTACCTGGGAGGAGATCGAATCGGCCGGTTTGCGAGCGGCGGTTGATTATGTTTTGGAAGAAGGATTTCGTCCGGGGCTGCGGTCCAATAAAATAGCAATTGGCGAGTTCTTAGAGTCGAACAGGCTGCAGAAATGAAGGGTCATTAATTTTCATTTGGCATGATGGCACAGATAAACAGGAGTGAGCGTGGTTGCGAGTAGAAAGGTTTCAGTGGGGCCAATTGTTTCCTATGAGGAGGCATGTCGATATTTGGAGTTTGATGGTGTTGATTTTTTCGTGCTTTTACAGCCTCACCCGGCGTTTGGAAACAGTGATGTTATTCCGAGAGAGGAAGTTGAGAAGCTCCTTTGCAACGATCTGGGCGGAAGTTTTGGGCTGATGGCTTCTCCCGAACAGAGTTATCGAGCTATAGAGTCCGCTGCGATTGATCTGCAAGCATCATTCGTGGATTTTGATTGGCGGTTCTTTCCCCATACTAGTTTTATTGATTTTCTAAAAAAATTTGATTTTCCTATAAGACTTAGCGGTTGTGATGTGGATTATCAAGGATGTGTTTCGTCGGTGGAATATAGATTGGAGTTGTTTGAGAGTGTCGGTGATTATAATGCGGTCGTTTCGATCGCGACGGATGTTAAAAATCCTTTTGAGTTTTTACTGTATGAAAGTGGCGAGTTTCCGGATGATCTTCTGTTGAGTGACGTGGTTGGGTTTATTAAAAGAATGAAAAACAATGTTTTGATAAATTGCAATTGGGAAGTTGGTGAGTATTTGTCTGAGTTTCTTTTTTATATTTCGTACGATGTTACATTGCTTTTATATGTCGGAGAGCAGTTCGCTACGCGACTTGTTCCGGCGTGTGTGGAGCGTAGTCGTGTTGAGGAGACACTCTCTCGTTTGCTTGTGTGAAATCACTCTTCCCCCTGTCAATTAAACCATATCTATAAATAGTTGTGCCTGGTCGAGACAGATCTAACAAAATCGGACTGGCGGTTTATTCTGCCTCCCGGACTATCAAGCCACCGTTGTGACAATGGTGCCTGGCCAGCCCAATCTTATCCGAGTCGGCTTAGATGATGAACAGGATTTGAGTTGAATGCGCGCTTCCAAAGCGGTCTGACTGCCGACCGAAGAATCGCCATCGGTCAGTCCGACCCGTCGCCCGGCAGACTCAAACGAACTCCCACCCCGACGCCCCACCGCAGCGAGCCGCCAGACTCAACCATCCCCGGCTCTTCCTGAAACGTGGCGTTGAGAAAGATACTCAGCGGGCGGTCGTTGATGGCCAGGACGGTATGCTCGGCCTGAAGCCTGATGTCGCAGAGGCGCTGCCAGCGCATGTCGCGATCGATAAGTAGTGCTGCGGCCGCGCATTGCAGGCGCGCGTCGAGAGCGGTGCGGCCGGAGAGGTTTTCCCACCGGTAGATAAGGCGGCCGCCGCTGGCGGGGATGATGGTGTGGGCGAATGGGGATTGTTGGGGGGAAGTGCCGTCGATTCGGTCGATGCCATAGGCCAGGACGGGGCCGATGGCGAGTCGGTGCCGGTAGGTGGGGTCGCGCAGCACATCGAGCAAGAAGGCGAATTCGGCGACGTCGACGGAATCTAGCCGGGGAGTGCGAGCGTCGACGTTCACGTCGAAGAGGTCGTATTCGAAGGCGATATCAAAGGGGGCGGGGAGCCGGGCGTTGTTGGCGCTGGGGATGACGATGTGGTTGTTGCGGGCGTGGCGCATATACGAGGCGGAGATAAGCGTCATGCCCAGCTGGAGGTCGTCGTAGGTTTTGATGGCTCGGGCGGAGAACCAGCGATGGCGAAAGCGCCACCAGATCTCCTCGTCGGGAAAGGCCGCTTCAAAGCTATGATGGATGGCGAAGCGGAACGCGCTGGCGAACTCAGTCTGCTGGAAGTCCTCGCCGCCGAGGGTGGTGCCGTAGACGTCGAAGGTGGTGCGATCGTGGAGGGGGAAGACCACGCGCAGGCGGCGGCCGCGCTCGTCGATGACATAGCGCGCGTCGTCGGGTGCTGGCGAGTTTTGGGCCCAGGTGGGGACGGCGAAAAGGGTGAGGATCGCCAGGAGGGCCAGGGCGAGAGCGGCTCGAAGCTGTGCAGGAAGATGTCTCATCGCTGCGCTTCCAGCTCGGCCTGACGGGGCGGCACGAAGAGGTTCAGGCGCAGGCCGGCCAGCGCGCGCACCTCGACGCCTTGAAGCTCGGCGACGGGGATCTGGCTGTAGCGAAGCTCCGGCGCCAGAAAGAGCGTGATGGGCTGGTCGTTGATGGCCAGGGGCGACCATTCGACAGCGGCCTGCATCGAGCCCATCTGCCAGTGCTCACCGGTCTGGGCGTTCCAGGCCCATTGCATCCGGCCCTGCATGGCGAGCTGGGTGAGGCCATCGTCGGTGAGAGTCCAGGCCGCGCGCAGGCCGACTTCGGGAGCCCCGTACACATCGATGCGGCCGGTTCCCTCGCGGTGGATCACGCCGACACCAACGCCCGTGGTCAGAACCACGTAATCCTCAATGCGTTCCCCCTGATAGAACTCCCAGCCGATATGTCCCTCGGCCAGGTCGAGGACCATCAGGTCGCCGAGGTCGGTGCGTCGGTAATGAAGTCGCCCCACCGATCCCCCACCCCCAACGGCGATCGGCACATCAAACTTGCGTGGCTCGCCGATAAAGGTCGTGATCCACAGGGGCGCCTCGTCAATGGAGCGGCTGAGGTCACAGCCGTAGAGCAAGGCGTCGATCTCAAAGGGCGCGAGCAGGAGGCGTCCCTGAACGAAGCGGTGGCGGTGCCGACGAGACGTGTGAGGGTTAAAGACCTCGTGCTGGCCCCCGGCCTCGATCATCAGCGCGTGGCGGTTGCCACGCAGCGTCTGGTCCTCGTAAATCCGCAGCATGTCGTAAACGCCCAGGTGGTAGCGGCGGCGCAGATCGAAGCTGGTCTGAAAGAGGCGGCCCTGCTCGTCGATGGCGTAGCCGTGCGGCGGACCGGAAAGCGTTGGGGGTTCTTTGGTGGATGCGTCGTCGGCGTCGAGAGCCTCGACGCCAATCTCGGAGCGTGTGGTGGGGTCGGTCTGGGCATGGGCGGTGCTGGTGTAGGCCCATCCGCTGATGGCAAGCAGGCAGCTCAGGACCTGGGGGCGGTAGGTATGTATTCGGGCACGCATATCATCTCCGTTGTTTCGAAAATCACGCCAAAATCAAGTGGCGGATTCTGGAGTTCGCAATGGTCGTGCCAGGGATGAGCCTTTTTGTGAAAGTGGAGCGTTATCAGATGTTTAGGGGTTGTCGAAAGATTCTTGGAGGCGCCGGGTTGGGACGAGGCAGGCTAGAACGCGTACATTCTATGTGCAGGCGATATGCGTAAAATGTGTGGGTCAGGCTCGCGCGACGAGTCGACGCGAGCGATACAACCCAAAAACGGAAGGCGTGCCATGTCTCTTTTCAGTCGAGTGCTTGAATCTCTTCTAAAAAGAGCTCCACCGCAGGCGCAAGTGTATTGAAGTGGTCGCCCTCCAGATAGTTCACGGTTAAGGGTACCTCCAGTCGACGGGCGGACTCCTGCGCGGCGCGGGCTTCCGCAGCGAGTCCATCGCCGGCGCCGACGTAGGCGATATAAAGAGGCGCCACCGCATTCAATCTCGATTTTGGAAGCGGGGTTACCGAACCCATAAAATACGAGGATCGGGGCTTCATCACCGAGCTTGGAGGATTCTCCTTTGAGTATGATCAGTGGCAGCAACTGACATCGGTTCATCGGAAAGGGCAGAAATTCGCGGAGAGCTACCTTTACGACTTCGCCGGACGACTGGTTGCCACCATTAACCGCAATGATTCGAGTGGCTCTACGATCGACTTCCTTATTCTCGATGGGGAGAAGGTCGTCGAGCAATGGCGAGGCGCCGCAAGCCAGAGCGCCGGCGGCGACCAGCTTGAATTGCGCGGCGAGTATTTCTGGGGACCGCTGCAACAACAGATGATTGCGGCCCGTACCGTGGAGTCTGACTTCGACCTGGTATTCACTCTCACCGACGCCCTGCAATCCATCATCGGAGTCTGGAACGAGGATGAGCTACGCATCTCCAAATACACCGAGTACGATCCCGAGGGGCGTATCAGCGCCCGCGCCCCCGATGACAGGGAGGATTGCTCGGAGCGCAACCTGGCCGAGACGCCCTGTCACATCGGGAGCCTGCCGCACTTCGGGTTCACCGGCGCCTTCCGCTCCACCACCACCGGCCTCTACCGCTTCGGCGCCCGCTGGTACTCGTCGCGTTTCGGCCAGTTTATGAGCCCGGACCCGCTGTGGTATGTCGATTCATTTGATGTGTACGGGTATGCGGCGTTTGATCCGGTGAATCGGTGGGATCCGAGTGGGATGGCGTCGAAGGGGATGGGGGATTTAACCGGAAGTTATTTAGACGGAATACAAGATAGCCAAATATATACTAATCGTAATGTGGCAGATAAACCTAGAAAAAAGGCGGTTGAATTTTATAAACATAAGAAAGCGCCTACCCAGAGGGCGGATGGAATTTTCCTCGTAGGCGGTCCGGCTATTCGATTTAAAAATGATAGTGTTTTAGTTGACGGACGTACTAATCGGAACACGGTTGAGGTTTGGATATGGGAAGGTGTGGGGAACGGTTCTTCTTCACTCGGCCATGCATCGATTGTGGTTGATAATGTTTCATATAGTTATGGCCCAGAGGGAATGTCAATCTCTCAAGTTCCAACATATGAAGAGAAAAATTTGGCATTTCGAAGTGCAAGGGTGCTCACTATCTTTGTTACTGACAAAGAAAGGGATTTGATGACTGAACATCTAGAGGAGTATAACTCGCCTTATAATGCGTTGTTTTCAAACTGTGTGACTCCAATCCGGGGGGCATTGAATATTGCTGGCGTTGATGTGGATCCCCATACGCCAGACGGCATCCGTGGTTTAGGTGGACTGGAAGGTGATCTGAGATCCAACTCAAGAGTTAGTTCTGAAAGAACAGAATTTACAGAAAATCAAAGGGAAGGGGGTGCTTGGTGGAGCCCGTCGTATCCACGCGAAGAGTAGATTTTGAGGAACAGAGGCCCTACAAAGTCAGCGAAATAGAGGTGCTTTATGGAATGTAATATAGAAATGAATGGCAAATATGCTTGTTTGGTAATGATGATGTTTTTTTTGCTTTTGAATTTGTCGTGTTTTGACTCAGACAAAGAAAAGTATATCGTTGTTCACGAAGCTGTTAGTGTCTATCGTAGTGTTGATGAACTTGCCGGAAGCACAGTTCGGGGAAATGAAAACGTTAAAGCAGTATTTGTGCTTTCGCAAGGAGAACAAGTTGGCTTTGTAGATTACGGGTATACCAAAACATTTATGTATATAAAAGTGGAGTTTAATGAGGGTGATGAAGGTTTTGTTTTTAACTCGCCCAAAATTAGCATTGTTGAGGTGGATTGAACGAGTTCTGTTAGTTTGGGTGTGTTTAATTTTTTAAGTATTTTGTTTTGAATTTTTAGTTTCTGGGCCGGTTTTTTTAGTGATGCTTGGCTTTTTGAGTCTAGCCTCCTGATAATTGAACTGTCCTTGTTGTGGTGTAAATGCTCGTTAGAACTAACCGACATACCCATATTTTTGTTGCTACGGTGACAGCTCAACTCAAACCTCACCGAGGAGCCCTTATGGAACATTTGGCTGTAGTGCCCCCCATATTTCAAGCCACCAACTCGCCAAACTGAGCACCATACTCAGCCGGTGATTTGTACCCGAGCGCCTGGTGGGGCCGCTCGGTGTTGTAGAACTCGACCCAGGTCTCAATCGCCTCCCGGGCCTGTGCAAAGGTCTTGAAGTTCGTCATCCAGATGCACTCCTCTTTGAGCGAGCGGAAGAAGCGCTCAATCAGCCCGTTCTGCTGCGGGGTATAGGGCGTGATGAACTCCTGTGAGTCAGCCCGTACTGCTTGCAGCTCCCGGTGAAAGACTTCGATGTGAACACCTTGCCGTTGTCGCTACGTTGCACCGGCCGCGACTCGCCATTGGGGTAGATGAGGCCAAAACGCTTTAAGCATGCGCTGTCCAGGGCTCGCTGTGCCTTCACGGCACGGCCTCGACGCGCGACGTCGATGCCAACAATCTCTCGGGTGCAGCAGTCAATCACAGCCACCACGCCAATCCAGCCATCTTGCTCGCAGTACAAACTCGTCGCATCCATCGCCCAGCGCTCGTCAGGTTGCGAGGCCTGAGAGACGGACTGAGCCACACGTGGGCGAGGCGTATTTACGATGCATCGGGCCTGCCAGCCGTTCTCCCACATCAGGCGCTCCACGCGCTTTTTGTTGATGCAACGCAGGTCTCGAAAGCGCAGCCATGTAGTGCCCCCCATAAATCAAGCCACCAAACCGCCAAACTGAGCACCATACTCAGCCGGTGATTTATACCCGAGCGCCTGGTGGGGCCGCTCGGTGTTGTAGAACTCAACCCAGGTCTCAATCGCCTCCTGGGCCTGTGCAAAGGTCTTGAAGTTCGTCATCCAGATGCCCTCCTCTTTGAGCGAGCGAAAGAAGCGCTCAATGAGCCCGTTCCGCTGCGGCATCCAGGGTGAGATACGCTTCCAGATCAGGCCGTACTGGTTGGAACGCCCGGTGAGCGCCTTCGACGTGAAGGCCGCGTGGTTGTCAGTGCGCAGTGCCTGCCGCGACTCATCATGAGTGCAGAGGTTTCGCGGTCCCCGCGAAGACGCGTCTTCAGCGCTTCCGCCTCATACGAATCACTCCCAACGTCACTAACAAAAGCGCGGCCAGCGAACCACCGGGGTGCCCGGCCGGCGCGCTGGCGCATCCATCCATGTGGCCGTCGTTCGATGGGCTGGCACCCGCATCGTTGTCTCCCGCATCGTTGCCCTCGCCAGTGTCGGGGCTGCTGACATCCGGAGCGCCGCCGTCCGGCGAGCCCGCGTCCGGTGTCCCAACATCCGGGCTGCCTGCGTCTGGCGTGTTGTCCGTATCGCTGCAGGCCGTCGTTACGTGCTCGTTCCCCTCGAGCACGCTGCTCTCGCATCTTGCCTCGCCCGGGCAATCCGCGTCGTGGGTGCACTCCAGATCCGCAGCATTGCCGAAGTCGCCGTGGGCGCTGTTGGCGCGAATCCGAAAGTCCGCCACGCAGAAGGTCGTATCTTCGGCAAACCCGCCGTTGGCCCAGCCGAGCAGGTAGCCCTGGTCGATGAAGTTGCCGCGCTCCGCAAAGGAGATCTGCTCGTGGAGGGGGACGTCGGCGTAGGAGACGACGTCTTCATCGAGGTTGCCGGTGATGCGCTGACCATCCTTGAAGATCTCAAAAACGCCGAAGTCGCCCTCTTCGCGGGCCAGGTCCAGGAAGATGTGAATGTCGATCCAGTCGCCCAGGCCGTCTTCGAGCAAGAGGGGCATGGTGCCCTCGTTCATGGCGTGGCCGTAGTTGGCACCGTCCACGCCGATGTAAACCGAGGGGGAGGCGCCGCCCTCGTTCGGCCAGCTCTCGCTGGAGACGGAGATGTTGGCGTTGACCTTGCCGTAGTCGCCAGACCAGAGCACGAAGTTCTTGTGGTTCCCGGACGTGTGCACGTAGTTCGCGGGCACAAAGAGCTTGTAGGAGATCTCCAGCTGCACGGCGTCGATGGGCAGCGTGAAGCGCCGCTCGGCCCAGCCGTGGCCCGGCTCGGGATCGTCGGGGTGGTAGTCGAAGACCAGAGTGTTGCCGAAGGCGTCCGAGCCCGGGCAGGCGGCGCCGTAGGTGGTTCCGGCTCCAGACGACGCCCAGAAACCCTCCGCAAACGCGCTTTCGAAGTCGTCGGAGAACTCCCAGTCGGGGTTGACCAGTTTGGTTTCAGCCCGGGCTGCAGCCGGGAGGAGCAGCAGCGCGGCGGCTGGGAGCAGAGTGGCCTTCATGCTGTTATCTCCAGGGCTCGAGGCGCGTGAGAGTTATAAAATAAGGTGAGCGCAGGGGAAGGGCGTCTGCCGACACGATAGAGCTGGCAGACGCCCTGCGCTCAGAGACTGTCATTCCACGTGATGTTGTCGACAACGATCTGGGTGTTGGAGGCGCCGGAGGTATTGAGAATTTCGAGGGTGATATCGCCGGTGAACTCGAGGTCTTCGATGATGAGGGTGTGGAGGGTGTCGTCGTAGGGGTCGGTGCCGAAGAAGTGGCTTTCTTCGATGATGGTGCCGTTGATGGCGACGGCGATGAGGCGAGGGGTGGAGCTGGTGTGGGCCTTGCGGTATCGGATGTAGAGGTTGACGAGGGCGTCATCGACGATGACGGTGCGGATGGAGCTGCCGTCTTCGCGGAGCATCAAGCCTTCGCCGTCGATTTCGTAGCTACCTTCGGAGCGGACGCCGTTGAGGGTCCAGGTGTAGCCGGCGTCGGTGGTGATGGTGGTGCCGTAGTTGTAGCTCGTGCCGAGGCCGTGGCCGTCGAAGGGTTCAAAGCCGTATTCGGGGACGCTGATGGTGGAGTCGAAGTCGCCGAACTGGTAGGCGCCGATGGTGCAGGCGTAGTGGACGGGGCGGACGACACCGCGTTGGTCAGAGGTGTTGTCGCTCGTATCGAAGGAGAGGGAAGGGCAGGCAAGGGCGGAGAAGGAGAGCTGCGCTTCGAAGGCGGGGTCGATGGCCATGGTGTGGGTGGGTCCGCCGTTATCGGCCAGGGGGAGGAGGGGGTTGGGGAGAGCGCCGGGCTGGTCGTCGGCGTCGTAGTTATGATCCCGGGAATAGAAGCGGGCGCTCCCACCGCCGGTGCAGCGGCGAAGGGAGTCATTGCCGACGAAGATGTTGGCGAGGTAGTCGACGCGGTGGTCGTAGTAGGAGCCGGTGCAGGCGGCGGCGAGGGCGGAGCCGTTAGGGGCGGTGTTGTGGGAGAAGGTGGAGTACTCGAGTTCGTAGAGGGCGGTTTTGTCGGAGGCAACGACGGGGTAGTCGAAGTAGATGGCGCCGCCTTCGTCGGCGGCGGTGTTGTCGGCGAAGGTGGAGTTGGAGATGAGGGTGTCTTTGCCCAGGTAGGTGGCGCCGCCGAGGGTATCGGCGGAATTCGCCTGAAAGAGGGAGTCGCGGATCTGGGAGTAGGTGGAGGCGTGTTCGCTTAAGAAGAGGGCGCCGCCGGCCCCGGAGAGGCTGGTGTTTTGGGTGAAGGTGGAAGCCGAGACATAGATGCGTTCATCGGACTGGTAGAAGAGGGCGCCGCCATCGTCGAGGGCGGAGTTACCCGTGAACTCGGATTTAATGATGCGGAGGCGGTAGGCTTGAGTGCTGCTGGCGATCGCGCCGCCGGAGCGCGCGGAGTGGTTGTTGAGAAAGCGGGTGTTCGTGACAAGGGCGGGGGAGGCATTCTGGTAGATGGCGCCGCCGTCGTCGGTGGAGGAGTTGTCTACAAAGAGGGAGTCGTAGGTGTTCAGGTAGCCGTGGGCTTGAATGACGGCGCCGGGGTGGTCGTTGTGGAAGCCTGTAAAGCGCAGGCCGCGCAGGGTTAAGTCGCCGTAGTAGTTGATCTCAAAGGCGCGGTTGTCTGCGGAGGGCTCGATGGTGAGCTGATCGGCGCCGGGGCCGATGATCTCGAGGGCTTTGTTGATGGTGATGCTGGAGTCGAGGAAGAGCTGGGAGATGGAGGGGTCGAAGGTGATTTCGCTGTCTTCTATGACGCGGCCGACGACTTCGCGCAGCGAGCCGGTGGCGCCGTCCCGGGTTTCCCAGACCAGGGTGGGGACGGGGGCGACGATCTCATGGGAGAGCACGTCATCGCTGGAGATATCGAAGAAGCCGTCGAGGTTGGTGATGTAGTAGGGGTTGTTGAATTCGTCGGTGCCGAGATCGTTGGAGGCGATGGCGAAGGTGAAGTGGCCCGGGTCAAGCGTCAGGGAGGTGGTGCCGGAGCCGCTCAGGGTGAATTGTTGGGTGACGCCGCTGGTGGAGTCGGAGAGGGCAAGCGTCAGCGAGCCTGTGTCGGGGAGGGTGTGGGTCAGATGTAGGGTGCCGGGCACGGACGCGTAGTCGACGGTGGCGTCGGCGGTGGCGTCGCTGGAGACGTCGATGGTGAGGGAGCTGGGTGTGGGGAGGTAGGTGGCGTCGTAGTAGGGGGGGGAGACGGTGCTTGTGTTGAAGGAGATCGTGTAGGTGCCGGGGGTGATGTCGTTGAGGAAGGCGTCGTTGGTGAAGGGCGTGGGGGAGGGGTAGGAGGGGCCCTGGAGGGTCAAGGTGTAGTTGGCGTTGTCGGGGAGGCCGGTGGCGGCGATGGAAAGATCGCCGGGGAGGGCCTCGTAGGTGATGGTGGTGGAGGCGAGCTCGTCGCTGCGCACGTTGATGGACGTGGAGGCGGCGCGGTAGATGACGAGGCCGTCGATGACGTCCGGGGCGGTGATGGTGTGCGTGCCCGGGGTCTGCGCGCGCAGCGTTGAGGAGACGCTCAGTGGCGAGGTCTGGCCGTCGGGGTCGGTGACGATAACGCCGGGGATGAGGCCGGCGGGAAGGCCCTCGATGTTGACTCGAAGATCACCGGGGACTTTTGCGTAGGCGATGGAGAGCGGTGTGGTCTGCTCGCTTCGCACCTGGGCGACTTCGTCCTCGGCGCGGTAGAGCAGGCCATTGCTGCCCAGTTGGGCGCCGGAGAGGGTGTAGTTTCCGGGCTCCAGGTTCTGGAGAAGACCGCCGGGGGAGGTTGTGGTGGAGAAGCCGGCCGGGCCGGTGACTGTGAGCACCGGTGAGAGGTGGGAGGGGTGGCCGGAGGCGCTGACCTGCAGGCGGCCGGGGACGAGCGCGTAGATGAGGGTGGCGTCGGCGGTGGCGCTGAGGACGTCGATGGTGAGGGGGGCGGCGCGGTAGATGCGGCCAGCGACGGAGACGTCGGCGCCGGAGACGGTGTACTGGCCCGTGGCGAGGTCATTGAGACGATCGCCGGGCCGCGCGGTGGCGGAGAAGCCGTCGGGGCCGGTGATGGTGAGGCGCGGGGACTGGTTGGAGGGCAGGCCGGTCGCAGCGAGCTGAAGCGTGCCTGCGACTTCGTCATAGTCGAGGGTGACCTCGGAGGTGGTGGTGCTGGCGACGTCGACGGTCTGCGAGGGGGCGTCATAAAACACACCCGCATCTTCGACGCGAGGGCCTGAGACCACATACTCACCGGGCAGAAGACCCTCGACGGGGGCGTGGGGTTGGGCGGTGGTCGAGAAGCCGTCGGGGCCGGTAATGGTGAGCTCCGGGGAGTGGCCTGCAGGAAGCCCGGTCACGCGGGCTTCGAGAGCGCCGGGGATGATGTCGTAGAGGATGATGACGGTCTCGTCATCGTCGCTGGCGAGCTCGATGGTCTTGGTCTCGGCCTCGTACCAGTGGTCGCCGTCTTGAACGACCGAGGGGCGAACCTGGTAGGAGGCGGGGGTGAGGTCGGTGAGCTCGGTGGACTCGGTGAGGGTGAGGGTCTCAAGACCTTCGGAGCGCAGCTCGACATCGGCGGCGACGCCTTCGGGGAGCCCGGAGATCACCACCTCAAGGCTGGCGAGCACGAGTGTATAGTCGACGGTGATCGTCCTGGTTTCGCCGGCCGTGATTTCGAGGCCCTGGTTTTCGGCTTCAAAGGTGGAGAGGCCATCGAGGTAAGGGGCTGGTCGGAGCTGGTAGGAGCCCGGAATTAGAATGATTCGGCCGGAGCTGCCAACGTCGAGGAGGCCCGACGTGCCAAATACCTCCATCTCAGGCCAGGCGCCCTCGGGAAGTCCGGTGACGGTGACCTCCAATACGCCTTCATGATCTTCGGGCTCGCGGTCCGGGTCGGTGTCCGCATTCGCGTCCGTACCGGTGTCCGGGAGGGTGTGGTCGCCCGTATCGCTGGTGTCGCGCGCTCTTCGGTTATCACCGCCCTGGTCGCCGCAGCCGAGGGTGAAGAGGGCGAGGAAGCAGAAGAACACGAGTCGATTCAGGACAAGCATTATGAAACCTTTTCAGAGAACGCGCAGCAGCGTCGCGGACGGTTCGCAAAGTTAAAAAGAGGCGCCGAAGGCGCCATCGTGTCTGTCGGGATATCAGAAACGCAGGCAGAGTTTAAATGGGGAGGAGGGCGCGTCGGGGTGGGGTGGTGTGGTTGATTTGCCTGTCATGTCGGTGGTTTACGCGGGGTTGGCGTGGCGAAGTGGCGAGCTGAAAGTGACTGAAAATTGGGCCCTCGAAGGCGTCGGTGCGCTATCAACTTCTGCTCAAGACGTATGAAGAAACCCTTCCGAAGACTCCGGATCGCGTCAGGTCATGCAGACACATCGTCTGGACGCTCCGGATCGTTCATCCGCGATATTCAAATGCGTTCGGAAGTGTCCTCGGAGCTTCTTTGAAGCGCAGCCAGAAGATCGGAAGTGTCCCGAACCTCTGCCTGCACGGACCGCAAAGGTTCGGGACGCTTCCGAACCTTTGTTTGCACGGACCGCAAAGGTTCGGGACGCTTCCGAAGGTTTCTTTCCCTTTCGAAATGGCGTCTGGAGGGTTCGGATGCCTTATGGCGATTCGCAAAACGCGATCGGAAGCGTTCTGAAGCCTTCCGCACATGAAAAGTAGCGTTCGGTAGGCTTCGGAACGTGTTCTGCGTTGGCCGGGGAGCGATCGGGAGGGTTCCGAAGGTCATTCTGAGGTTGGGATTTGTGTTCGGAAGGCTTCGGATCGCTATTCGTAACATGGGAGGACCCGATCGGAAGCGCATAAACGCATGCGGATCGCGTCATCGGTCGATGTTTCGTTTTGGGCGATCGAGAGGGCGGCCCGGGCAGGTTAGAGGGCCCTATCGGTTCGCGATAGGTCCGGCGCGGGCTACGTGTTCTTCTTTTTTGTATCGAGGAGATCTTCTTCTTTCGAGGTCTCGCGCTCCTCATCGACCTGGCGTTCGATGGGGTCGTCGGTGCCGATGTCGAGGACGTCTTCGGTGGGGACGAGGGCGCCGTGGGGGGCCGCCTCGGAGACGACGCGGTGCTCGGCCGGGGGGTGTGCGTCGGCCATGTTCAGGGTGAAGATCGGGGAAGGCATGCTGATGCCGGCGTCGTCAAACGCCTCTTTGACCTGGCGGATGGCTTCGCTTTTGACCTTCAGGAAACCGAAGCTGCTCTGGTCGACCCAGCCCGTGATCCAGAGCGTGACGCTGGAGTCGGCGAGCGTCTCGACGAAGCCCTGGGGTTTGGGTTCCTCAAGCACGCCTTCCAGCCCTTTAAGGGTGGAGACCGCCAGGGAGAGCGCGCCGGCGAGGGGTTCCTCGGTGCCGATGCCGACGCGGAAGTCGAAGCGGCGGCGGGGGTTGCGGCTGAAGTTGGTGATGTTGCTTTTGAAGACGGTGGCGTTGGAGATGCGTACGTGGTTGCCGTCTTCGGTCATCAGGATGGTCTCGCGCATCGTGAGGCGAACGATGCGTCCGATGAAGGATTCGATCTGCACCAGGTCGTTGGCTTCGAAGGGGCGACGCAGGCTGAGCAGAACGCTGGCCAGGTAGTTCTCGGCGATGTCGCGAAAGGCAAAACCAAGCGCGATGCCGAAGACGCCGGCGGTCCCGAGCACGGCGCCCACGATGGTGGTGGCGTCGAGGAGCTCCAGGGCGATCAGCAGGCCGCCGATCACCACCACGACGCGCACCGCCTGTTTGATGAGGCCCCTGGCGAGCACGTTTTTCGTCAGGCGTTCAAAGGGCCACTCCCAGAGCACGAGCACTTTGGAGAGAAACCAGAACACGGCCAGAATGAAGAGCGCGAGCAGAATGATGGGGAGGCGTCGACCGAGGTCGAGCATGAAGTCGCGGATGCGCTCCCAGGTGGGGGTGAGGCGGTCGGAGACGTCGAGGGCCTCGGCGAGTTGGTTGTCGACGTAGAGGACACCGGGCATGGCGCCGGCGAGCTCTTCGGCGCGGGTGCTGGCCTCGTTGGTCAGGGCCTGGCCGCGCAGAAAGACGACGCCGTTTTCGACATGGGCGCGGATGCCCTGCAGGGGAGGGATCTGAGCAAAAATCGCATCCAGGCGCTCCGCGGTGACGTCGTCGGCGGAGAGTCCTTCGAGCTCGGGGGCTTCGGGCTCGGGGGAGGTCTCTTCGAAATCCTCAAACTCGATGTCGTTTTGCACATACACGACGCCCTCAAAACGGGCGGCGACCTCACCGGCGAGCTGCTTGTCGAGAGAGGTTGGGACCGCGCCGGCGAGCCTGACAACCCCGGCGCGAACATCGACGACGACGTTTTGAAGGGCGTCGATGGCTTGAAAGGTACGGCGGATCTGAGCCTGAAGCGCCTCATCGCCGGCGTCTTGTTCGGGAAGGTCGCGCGTCGCGGCGGGCGTCTCCGCGGCTTCGGGCGCGGCTTTGCCAGCATCCTCCTGGGCGCTCAGCGAGCTCGGGCTGAAGAGCACGAGGGGAAGCAGGAGCAGCGTCAGGTAAAAAGCGATGGGGGCGTGAAAGCGAAGGACCATGGGCGAGCTCCCGGTCGGGATGCGTTCTGGCGAGTCTGATGACGTGAGAGCTCCACGTATAGGTCCTTCGGGGGAATTGTGCACGGGTGGGTGGAGAAGGGACGGTGCGGGACCCGGGCCCGGTCGTAAGAAGGCGCCGTGTGAAAGGGGCCGACGCAGACGTCTTCGCACCGTTTAAGGGTGTGGGAAAAAGCGCACTACTCGACCTTCCGAATCTCTTCCAAAAAGAGCTCCACCGCAGGCTCGAGCGTGGTGAAGTGGTCGCCCTCCAGAAGTTCGACCTTCAAGGGGGCGTCGAGCCTTTCGGCGATGTGTGCTGCGCTGCGGGCGTAGGTGACGAGCCCGTCGTCGGTGCCGATGTAGGCGATGTGGGGATGGGCCATGTCGTCGATGTGCGGCGTGAAGATGCGCAGCTCGCGCTCCAGGGGGTTGGAGACGTCGAAGGGGGCGATGTCCTGCCAGCCGTAGAAGGAGTCGGGATGGTAGAGGCCGCCAGCGCCGCCGGTGAGGCGCACGGGGGCGTCGGGAAGGAGCGAGAGCATCGCCGAGAGGTTCGCGCCGATGCTGTGCCCGAAGGAAAAGACGCGCTCGGCGTCGATGTCGTCGCGGTTGGCGAGCCAGGCGAGGGCGGCGGCCGCGTCGGTGAGCTCACCGTACATGAACTCGAAGTTACCTGCGTGACCGTTTTCGCCGCGGTACCAGGGGACGAGCACCGCGTAGCCCGCTTCAAGGAAGGGGCGCGCTTCGTCAAAGTCCGAGGGCCCGAAGGCGAAGCCGCCGTGGAGGTAGACCACGGCCGGCACCGGTTTCTCTCGCTGCTCGGGGGGCCTGTCCAACGTGCTCGGCATGGCGAGCCAGGCGCTGAGTTTGCGACCCTCGGAGGTGTAGTGCACCAGGGAGACACCTTTGGGCGGCGCGTGTTCCGTCCATGATTGTGGCGAGGGCTCCGAGATGAGGAGGTTGGTTTGATGGCCCTGCCGCGTCTCCGCAAAGTTGTAGTCGGAGGAGGGAATAGTTCTCCCCGGCGGCTCACTGTTGGGCTGCGGGCAGGTGGAGCGGCACGCGCTGAGAAAGGTGATGACGAGGGCGGCGAGGAGAAGAGATGAGCGAGTAAGCGTGTGGGGCGCGGTGGTCATGAAGGGCTCATAAGGTGGGCTTCGGGACTATTCAATGACGTAAAATACGCGCTGATGCATTAAGGCGTGCCTGTGGAGATCGAGGCGATGGCCGAAGATTTGTATGCAGGTCAATAACTGACATAAGGCTACAGTTATAGTGATGACTCAGGTGGGATTATGCGGTCAAAACGGAGGAGCGCCTGAACGGTCGAGAATCTCATATGTTTCCACGATCGTTTTACCATCGTGAACGAATTTAAGTTGAAGCTGGTTTTCTGAAACTATGATGAGTTCTTTTGCTTCCCAATTTGGAGTGGCAAAATGTGCGGGATGAGCTGGCCCGCCCTCCGAAGAATAGTACGATTCTTCAAAAGGCATTGACTCGCCTACACGTGACACGAGAGGCCGATACTCTTCCGAAACTGGACAGTCGGCATCAGACGAACATGCGCTCAGATAAAGGCAGCTGAGACACATGCCGACAGTCCAAAGCAGGAGTGGAGTCTTAAGTGTTCTTTGATGGAGTTTTTTTAGTGTGTTCACTGAGAGCGCTCTGGGTTGAAGGTTTGCATCATGTTTTGTCGCCGGTTGGGACGAACACTTTGTGGTTCAATATCAAAAGTCATAGGTTCCTTCGAAGACGCTGTATGCGTTTGAATTGTTATTGTCGCGAGCAAAGAAGTGAAATGTCCCCGATGGGGCTTCAGGATGAGGGTTAATTGCTTCCAGATGAAAGGCTGAGTGGGTGTAGCCAGTGTTGTCGCTCTGCACGACGCCGTCCACTGTCACACTGCTTAGCTGGACTTCCCAGTGCTGAATGTTTGAGATGTTACAATCGGCGTGCGCGGCATCCACAGGCCAGAGGAACGCGGTGAGGCCCAGTAACGCCATGGCTGTTGCAACGAAATTATGTTGTTTTTTCATGCTCAGGTCCTTGTTTGTTGAAATGTAAAAAGGTGCGGGTATCAACGTGTGCCAGAGCGCTAAGCTCGAACTCGTCCGGCCACATGTGTAGAAAGAGGGAAAAGGCGCGTTCGCCCAGCTTCAACGGGGCGGGATTGTTAGAAGTCCAATCGGGGAACGCGCTGTATCGGTTCTATCCGTCCGCTCCGCCAAGATAGGCCGGAATGAAGTGATGAACGTGAAGACACGTTCGATAAAACACGATCGGTCTCCCTATTGCCTGGTGCCGCTCAAAACTTGATACGTTCGCCCTTTGCAAATAGCCAGAAATTGAACCTGACTCATCAGGCGCAACCGTAAGCGTGGATATATGCGGCTCAAGAAGGCCATGCTTATACAGTCAGAGGTATGCGTCCTGCACTTCCGTGATGTTGTAGATGTCGACGTACTGCTCGCCGTCATGGATGTAGGTCACGTGAATTTTTTCATCGTCTGTCACGTGAACCGAAATAACCTCGAAGAGTTCGGCAGCGTTCTGGAAATCTTCGGAGGTCGT
This sequence comes from Lujinxingia vulgaris, assembly GCF_007997005.1. GTDB lineage: Bacteria > Myxococcota_A > Bradymonadia > Bradymonadales > Bradymonadaceae > Lujinxingia. The sequence continues at coordinate 135,353 of NZ_VOSL01000053.1, forward strand.
ATTTATAAATGGGTCATCGGTGGGAACGAGGGGAGTATTATAAATGCCGGCGATCGTGCGAGGTGGGGTAATGTGACCGCAATCGCCAGGCATATCGGAGCAGGCCGGGGTTGCGAGGCTGGCGACCAATATAACGATGCCAGTAAAAAGGGAGAGAAGAGCATGTTGTTTAAATGCGTGGTTCTGCGGGGTCATTGGATTTCTCCTGTTTGCGTAAGCGCTGGTTGACGCAACGAAGACGTCGATATTTCCTCGCCTTCCCGGGGGCGCAAATAATAAACCAGACTAACCTGAGAGGAACCTAATGATAGGTTCCATGTGTTGAATGATCGAGTAAATCCGCCAGAAGTTAGAGCGAGTTCCTGAGCCATAAGGCCGTCACTTCCGGGTTCTGGAGAGAGCTCAAGGATTGCAAGATCAACGCGCACAGAACACGCTGTGTCGGCGTGAGCAGGGTTGGTGCCTGAAAGCGCTGAGGTGAAAGCCAGGGTGGCGAGGCCGAAGAAGAAGGGGGCGGCGAGTGCGCGGGGATGTAGTTGGGGCATCGATAGTGCTCCTAGAGGATGATGTGTTCGGGGGATGAAGTGTGAGGACATGGGGATTGTGATTCAAGGTATGCGCGAAGATTTTCGGCGCGGGGCATCGCGTGTTTGGGCGGAGATTGGAGGTAGGGGGGGCGGGGAGTGAAGTCAGGTGAAGGGCGTGTGGGGGAGAAAGCGCGATGCGTTTTGAGTGAGATTTATGGTTTTCGCAGGCAACAAAAAAGCCGCCCCGGAGGGCGGCTTTTTTGTTGGTGTATGAAGTAACGAATTACTCAACACAATCGATGAGCAGGTACCATTCAGGCACTCCTGCAGAGGTGTTGGTCCATTCGTATTCCATCAGAAGGGTCCAGTCACCCGGTGCTTCGGTTCCATGCAGCGGGGTAAGCGACTCAACCGGCTCGCGCGTGGTGGGGAAGGTGACATCGAGGGCGGAGGAGTTGACCGAGGAGGCGACGTTGAGCAGGCGGTACTCATCACCACGCGGGTCGATCAGGGTGACGCGGAGGTCATCCTGGTAGGTCCCGCTCGTAGTGGAGAAGTACACCTCAATGCTGCCGACACGCGCACAGGATTGCGGCACGGTGACCGTAGATTCGGTGGGCTCGAAGGTTCCGCTGGAGGCGGGGAGATTCAGGGAGATATCGGTTTCGCCAGCCTGGAAAAGGGTGGAGAGGGCGAACGACACCGCTGTCGAAGCGGGGATATCGGAGGTCGCCGTGATGACGAGCGCGTAGGCAGCAGGCTCCAGTTCACCGGCGCGAAGGGTGGAGCTATTCGAGCCGGTAACGATGGAGTTGTAGGCGCTGTCGAGGATTTCAAACTCAGCGGTGGCCTCACCGTCGAGAGCGATAACCCAGTTGATGAGTTCGGCGGGCTCAAACATAACATAAGCGGTCTGGCCGGCTTGAAGGGCGTTGCCCAGTTCCACCGAGTCGCCGTCGGAGACTTCGCCAGCGTTGGCTGCTACGCGCACGTTAATGCCGGCCACGAGGCCTTCAAGTGCGTCCTCAGACGTATTTTCGAAGGTGACGGTGACTTCCGTCTCCTCGAAGGCGAACCATTGCAGCGCGCGCGTTCCGGAGGCCGCGGTGCGGGGGCGCAGGGCGGAGCTTTCGACGAGGGCTTCTCCGCCCGCCGAGATGCTGGCGCTGAGGTTAGCTTCAGCACCATTCCACTGGCTGATGGTGATGTATTCACCGGCAGCGAGTGTGATGGTTTCGGTGATAGTGGCCTCACCATCAAGGGTCTGGCTGGAGTTGGGCTGGGCGCTGTAGGCCGTGGCCGGACCGTCGGCGTAGACGCGATCGACGAGGAGGAAGAAGCTCTCGGCGGGGGCGTCCAGAATGAAGACGCCACCGTCGATAGCGACGGTCTCTGCCAGGGTTGTGGCGTCGGTCCAGATCTGGACTTCTGCCTGCGCGTCAGACGGAACCTGGTCGAGGAAGAAGACAAACTGATCGCCTTCAGCCACGCCGCTGACCTCGTAGAAGTTCTCGGTCAGGTTGCGGACATCACCGCTGATGGCGTCCTGAGGGAACTCCACAGCGGTCGGCGTCGGCGCATCGATGAGCTCAATGCTACCGACGTAGCCCCAGTCTTCGCCGCCGGCGGGACCGGCCAGCTCGAGGAGTTGGGCGATGGGGCCGACGTTGAGGGCGTAGACGCCTTCGGTGGGGATAACGATCTCGCGGCTGAAGTCCAGGCCGGCGCCCGCGTCGCTGGTGCGGCTGAAGGGCGCAGGGGGCTCTTCGGCGTCAGGATCTTCGGGGTCGACGGGCTCCACGGGCTCGGCGACTTCTTCCATGAAGACGAAGCCGGGCTCGGGCATGCCGTTGGCGTGGATGGCCACGCGGATCCACTGGCCGGGGGTGCCGTTGATGAGCAGGGTGTCCAGGTCCTGGACGTAATCACCTTCGACCATCTCGGGGGCGTCGATGTTGCCGGTGAAGACCAGCGCTTCGCCGGAGACGAGGTCGACCGGGGTCTCGCCAGCTTCGTCGAGGTTGAGGGTGGCGGTGGCGGCCAGGTCGGCGACGACGCCGGCGCGCAGGAGGCAGGTGCCTTCGATCTGGATGGTGCCCGCGCCGCAGCTCAGCTGGGAGGTGGGCACGCAGGTGCGGGTGGCCACGTCGAAGCTCGTTCCATCACCGCAGGCCGCGTCGGAGGGGCGGCAGCGGTCCTGGCTGTCGGGCTCGGTGCCATCGCCGCAGACATCGTCAGCGGGGACGCACTGGTTGTTGGCGACGACGGTGCCTTCGGCACATTCGACCGCGTCTTCGGGCACGCACTCCCCGTCGACTTCGATGGTGCCTTCGGCGCACTGGATGCCGATGTTGGGCACGCAGCGGCCTTCGCCGGCATCGTAGGTCGTGTTTTCACCGCAGATCTCGCCGGTGGGCTCGCACTGGCCCTCGTCGTTGAGGACGGAGCCTTCGCCGCAGTTGGATTCATCGACTTCGCACTGGCCGTCGACAAGGTAGGTGCCGGGGCCGCATTCACGCTGCTCGACCTCACCACCGTCACCACCGCAGGCGATGGCGCTGGCAGCCAGGATGGCGAGCGCGGAGAGTTTTGTCAGGGTACGCATGTATCGAATCTCCCGTGATGATTGGGTCTTTCGTAAGGTTCAGGGTGTGCCGCGCCCGGAGGGGGCGCGGCACCAGACGCCGTGGCAGGTTAGATGCTGCAAGTCAGGTTAACGCCCCAGCTGTTGACGGTGCCGGTATCAAAGGAACCGCCACCATCATCGTAGGTGTCAGTGACGGTAAGCGTCCATTCGCCCGAGCCGCTCTCGCCAACAAACGCGTCGAGTGATTCCTCGGCGTCGATATCTTCGGGGATATTACCTACCAGAAGGCCACCGCTGATGTGGTCGGCGTGGACGAGGACTTCGGTGCCTTCAGGGCTGGTCAGGACAACATCAAGGTCGCCGATGAAGCCATGAGCAATGTCCAGGTCGACCGTGATGCTCTCGATAATAATGCAACCCGCGGTGCTCAACGAAGAGGATACGGTGCGCGTGGAGGGTGAGATTTGAAGCCCAGGGCTCACCGATTCATTGACAGCGGGAACACCGGTTACTTCGTCGAAGTCCAGGTCGAAGGAGTAACCGTCGGCGAGCGCGCTGTTAGCGACGACTTCGACGATGATGAGGTCGTTGCTGGCGTAGAGGTCTTCGAAGTTGATGAGGTTACCGACCTGCTCGCGCAGCGTGTTGCGGCTGGCGCGGGAGAAGACCTTGGTGCTGATGGCTTCGCCCTGGGCGACGGAGAAGGTCATGGAGACAAGCATCGCATCGCGTACCCGGAAGAGGTAGTAGTCACGATCGCCTGCGGTGTAGGCGCCGGTGGTGCCCAGATCGAGGCTTCCCAGGGAGGCTTCGAAGAAGTCGGCGTCGGTCACACCTTCGAACTCGTAGGTGGGGCGCAGGATGGCGTCTTCGGTCTCGTTGGTGAGCTCCACGCGGTAGTCGCCGGGGCCGGGGGCGAGCTCCAGGAACTCGTAGTCGCCGCTGGCTTCGGCTTCGAAGATGACCACATCGTCGGGGTTGTAGACGCGGATGGTGGCGCTCTCGCCATCGGCGAACTCGGCGCTGCCGCGGATCAGGTCGTAGGTCTCCAGGGTGAAGGTCTCGGAGATGATCTCTTCCGGGACCAGGGCCTGACGCTCGGTGGCGTCGAGCTCCAGGGTGTAGCCCTGGGTGAGGGCCTCGTAGGCGCTGATGGCGAAGATGTAGGAGCCCGGGGTCAGGAGCGTGAACTCGAGGATCTCAAAGGTGCCTTCTTCGAAGAACTGCTCAGAGACGAAGTTGTCGGAGCCAATGATGACCGCGTCGGGGTCGCCGGCGCCGGGGTTCTCTTCATCGTCGATCCACTGGCCTTCTTCGTCTTCTTCTTCTTCGGGCTCTTCAAAGACGAGCTCACCGGTGCGAAGGAAGCCTTCAAAGCTGGCCGGGGTGGTGATGTCGAGGCGGTAGAATGCGAACCCACCTTCTTCAAGCTCCTCTTCACGGGTGAAGGTGAAGCTCTCATCGCCCGCCACAGGGATGGGGGTGGGGTCGATGATGGTGATCACGGGCACGAAGTCGTAGATGATCGCCGACCAGTTATCGTTGGTCATACCGACGGTGTAGGTGCCGCCGTCGACCGCGAAGAAATAACGAGCATCAGGTCGCGTGGAGAACGAGGTGGTGCCATTAAGAGGGTCGGTGTTGCCGTAGCTCGCGAGCTCCTCGCCGTTTTGCGACACCTGAAACTGCGCATTGAAAGCGCTGGGGTTGGACGTGGTGTAGCTGATCTTGACCATCTGTCCGGGCTGGGTCGTGACTTCAAACTCATAGGTCTCGTCGATATCGACGTCGACCGCACGCTGGGTGCTGATTTCAAAGCCAGTGGCGGGGCCGGTCTGGCGCTCCACGTCGAAGAGGAGGAAGACCGGCTCGCCGGAGGCGGGGCGCTCGGGCACGAAGGAGCCGCCTTCTTCGAGGTCGAAGGACTCGGTGAACTCGGAGAGGCTGGCCCACTGGTCGACCACGGCCTGCGCGTCGGCGCCGAGCATGTCGACGTTCATCGAGAGGTTGAATTCTTCGGGGAACTCGACCTGGTAGAGGTTCTCGGTGAGATCGGCGAGGTCGCCGGTGGCGACGGCTTCGATGCCGGGCCAGGGCTTGGGCTCGGGAGCCTCGATGCGGCTGATCTGCGCAACATAGGCCCAGGTGCCGTCACCGCTGTTGGCGGTGCCGTTGAGCTGGTTGAGCGCGTTGGCGATGGTGACGGTGTAGTCGCCATCTTCGGGCATCGCGAAGGTGCGCTGCGCGACGTTGGCCAGGGCGGAGCTGGTGGCGCGATCGTAGCCGTCGTCGTTGGCGATGATGGCCATCGGCGAGGGCAGGCCGCGGGTGAAGACGGTCAGCTCGAACCAGTCGCCGGCTTCGGCGCTCAGGGTGAACTGATGCTCACCGGCGTCGTCGGCCTCAATGGTGCCGGCGAAGACCAGGCTGGTCTCCAGCTCGGGGATCGTCAGGGCGTTTTCGCCGCCTTCGGCGTAGACGACGTCGGCGCTGGAGGCGAGGTTGTCGGCGACGGTGTCGACCGAGATGCAGCGGTTTTCCACCTCGAAGGTGTCGTCGCCGCACTCCACGTTGCCCAGATCGACGCACTCGCCGAGGGCGACGTCGAAGACGGTGCGGTCGGCGCAGACGGTCTCACCGATGAGCGTGCAGCCGGCGTCGGCAAACTCGGTGCCTTCGCCGCAGATCTCTTCGGTGAGCTCGCACTGGCCATTGGCCAGCACGGTGTCTTCGCCGCAGGTGAGCGGGTTGTCGACCAGGCAGCGGCCATCGATCTCGATGGTGCCCTCACCGCAAACGATCTCCTCGGGGCCCACGCAGGTGCCCGACTCGGTGTCGTAGATGGTCTCCTCACCGCAGAGCTCGTCGGTGGGGACGCACTGATCGTTTTCGTTGAGGGTGAGGCCTGCGCCGCAGGTGTCCTCGGCGAGGACGCAGGCGCCTCCGCTGAGTTCAGTGCCGGGGCCACACTCTAAGAGGTCAGGGGTTTCGGCGTCGTCGCCGCCGCAAGCGGCCAGGGCGAGTACCAAAATCCCGCTGAGGGGAAGGTTCCAGGGGGTGAGTCGCTTCATCCGATTCATCTCCGACTTTCTGACAAGTCCGATCGTGGTTTCTCGTCGATGGGTTAGCGCGGCCGGCTCAACATGTGATGCGCGACCGGCTGGCCTGCAGGCGTTCGGGCACGGCAGAGCCAGGGTCTATGGGGACCGTGGGGGAGACGATAGTCAGCAACCCCCTGTTGATGCAACCAAATTCTGGATCATCAGGCGCGACGCGCCTTTTCGGGGGGCGTTGAGGCGGGGGGGCGGGGGGCGCGGCGGTTGAGGATCAGCCCGAGCGCGCGCAGCAATAGCGCCAGCAAGGCGGCCACCAGGGTCTGGCTTGCGCCTACCGACCAGTCGGTGGCCAGGGCCAGCAGATAGCCGAGCAGGCCGGAGGCAGCGCCGGAGGTTGCGGCGATGATGAACACCCATTTCAGCCCGACATTGAGCCCGAGGGCGCCGATGGCCGGGAGCACAGTGAGGCCGAAGGTGGGCAGCGCGCCGAGCGCGCGGGTGGAGAGGCCGGTGAGCAGGGCGATGGCGCCAAAGAGGGCCGCGTCGAGCCGGCGCACGGGCACGCCCTGGGTGCGGGCGACCAGGGGATCGAGGCTGGCGAAGACAAAGGCGCGAAAGGCCACGATCTGGGTGGCGACCACCAGCAGCGTGGCGCCGAGGATGGCGTAGAGATCGCTCTGGCGCACGAGCACCGCCGAGCCGTGGAGGACCGCCTCGACCTCGTGAAGCTCATGGGCGATCAGCGGGCCGAGGAGCAGCACCAGCGCGGTGGGCACGATAAACGCCACGCCTAGAAGTGCGTCCCGGCCCAGGGTGGGGCGCTCGCCAAGCCACACCAGACCGAAGACGACGAGGGTGGAGAGGAGGATCGCCAGCGCCGGGGCCAGGAGTTCGGCGAGGAGGCCGGTCAGGCCCAGGTGCGCGCTCAGGTAAAAGGCGATGGTGACGCCCAGCGCGGAGGTCTGGCTGAGCGCGGCGCTGACAAAGACGATGCGGCGGCTGACCACGTAGACGCCCAGCAGCCCCAGGCCCAGGCCTGCGATCATGGCGGTGAGGATGGGGTCGCGGTAGAGGTCGCCGTAGAGCGCCAGAAATTCAAACATAGGGGTGCCGGCGAAGATCGAAGTCTAAGAAGATCGGTCGAAGCGTCGATCAGTGGGTGTGGTGCGGATCGTCGAGGCAGTCTTTCAGGCACTCCTCGATGGCGATGTGGCCGCGGCGGTCGATGCGCATGATGCGACTTGAGGCGCTGCGCGCAAGGGCGGAGCCGTGGGCGATCATCATGACGGTGACGTCGAGTTGCTGCTGGATGCCGTGGAGAAGTTCAATGGTGGCGGCCTCACGCTCGGGATCCATCGACGCGGAGGGCTCGTCGAGGAGCAGGAGGCGGGGCTTTCCGAGCAGGGCGCGGGCCAGGAGGATGAGTTGTTTCTGCCCTTCGGAGAGCTCGCGGAAGAGGTGATCGCAGAGGTGGGCCATGCCCACGACCTCCAGCGCGTCGAGGAGCTCGGTGCGGCGCGGGCGGATGCGCAGCGCGCTCAAGCCCCGGCCGCGGTGCAGGCCCGTGGCGAGCACGTCGAAGACGGTGGCCGGCAGCATCGGATCGAGGGTGCGGGTCTGGGGCACAAAGCGCAGGGCGTCGGCCGGCAGGCTCCAGTCGATGCGCCCGCTCACCGGCGGGATCAGCCCGATGAGGGTCTTGAGAAGGGTGGATTTGCCCACGCCGTTGGGGCCCTCAATGAGCATGAAGGTGCCCTGGTGGAGGTGAAAATCCAGGGGGCCGAGCAGGCCCTTGCCGCTGTAGCCGCAGACCAGCCCCTGCACCTGCAAGAGCGTGGGCTGGCGCGAGATGTGATCGTCGGGCAGGCAGGGGGGAATGGGCTCGTGGGGGAGCTCGGCGGGCTGGTCGAAGTTGGGGCGAAGATCGATGTCGGCGCTCATGGGGGCTCCCGAGCAGAGGTTCGGGCAAGGGGAAGAGGCGGCGAATTCAGGGGGCCACAGCCGGTTTCAGAGTCTCATAGAGGCGTTCGGCCAGCCCTTCGAGGTGCTCGACGTAGCGCTGTCCCTCGGAGGCCTGGGCGGGCAGTCGCAGGAGCGTGGCGCCGGTGCGCTCGCTGATCTGGGCGGCGGTGCGCGTGGGGTAGTAGTTGAGCTGGAGGATGGCCGGGACGTCGCGCTCCTGGATGGTCTCTACCAGGTGGGCGACGTGGCGGGGGTTGGGGGGCACGCCGGGCTTGGGTTCGATCTGCATGACGTCGGTGAGGCTGAGCCAGCCGGCCACGTAGGTCCAGGATTTGTGGTAGGTCACGATCTGTCGGCGCTCGGCGGGAAGATCGCGAAAGAGGAGTTCAAAACGCTGGGCGACGCGGATGAGATCGCGGGCCAGCTCGCGGCTGCGCTCGACGTAGGCGTCGGCGTTGGGCGGGTCGAGTTCGGCCAGGTGGCGGCCGAGCGCCAGCGCGACGCGCGCGCTCTGGCGGGGGTCGGTGGTGTAGTGGGGGTTCCCACCCGGGTGCACATCGCCCATGGTGCGGTCGACCGGGCCGCGGGGCACGTCGGCGGCCACGATATGGGCGGAGGCGTCAAAATAGCCGGGCTGGCCGGCCTGAATCTTCGGGTTGCGCGCGCCGGTGATCAGCGTGGGGAGCCAGCCAATCTCCAGGTCCATGCCCACGAGCACGAGCAGGTCGGCGCGGTGGAGCAGGGGCACGAAGCTGGGGCGAGGATCGACGAAGTGGGGATCGTCGCCGGGGCGCACGAGGGTCTCGACGGTGCCCTGGTCGCCGAGCACTTCGGTGGCGATGGCGCCGAGGTCGGGGGTGGTGGCCACCACGCGAAGTTCGGCTGTGGCCGGGGAGGACGCCAAAAGGATCAACGTGGCGATGAGGCCGAAGAGCGCTTTGAAGATGGCAGGTTTCGGGCGTTTGAGCGGGTGTGACATCGGAGCTCCATCCGGGTGGAGAGGCAAACGTTTTGGGCGCGGGCGCATGAACAAGCACCTGAAACAGGGCGCGCCGGGCGCGGACCCTAACGTTGAACGTGCGTGAATGCAAATGTATTGCAACAACGCCTGGCGAGTGGCGACACAGGGCAATCGCAACGTGGGTCCCCACAACCCGCCACCGTAGGGGGATTTTTTGTGGGTCCCCGCCCTGGGAGTTCGGGAGGGGCACAAGACCCCTCCCTACGGATTGGGTGGGTTCTCCACAAAGAAATCTTGTGGGACTTTGCGATTGCCCTGAGGTGCGACAGCGGTGCGATTGACTTCTGTGGGAGGGCGCTGCGATAGTCCGCCCGAGCGCCTTCTCTTGAGAGATGCGCTTCGTATCAGGGAACCCGGTGCAAGTCCGGGACGGTCGCGCCACTGTGTGCAGCGAGCCGACGGCCAGATGCCACTGTCACCTCGGATGAGGAGATGGGAAGGCGGTCGGAGGCGATGAGGGTCGGGTTGGATGATCGACGCTCGGGAGCTGTGAGTCAGGATACCTGAGAGGAAGTCGCAGGCGCGTGGTGCGTGCTTTCGCGCGTCATCACATCATGACTCTTCGCGACAAAGAGCGCCGCATGATGTTGGATTTCAGGACAGCCCCCGGGGGGCTTGTGCGCGTGGTGCGCGCGCTGGCGTGGTGCGCCGGGGTGGGCGTGTGCGTGTGCGCTGCCGGGGAGGCCGAAGCCGGGGAGCCGGAGCGCGCAAATGAAGAGGTTGCGTCTGCGGGTGGGCTGGAAGGTGTTGAAACGATTGGGGTATTGGCGTCGTCGGCGCGGGCATCTTCCGAAAGGGAGAGGCGCGGCGAGGAAGGTGCGGGGGACGAAGTAGACGAAAAAACGCTGCGCGGGCGCACGGTCGTGGGGGATCGGAGCGCGCGCGAGGACGCACGCCACCCCTCCGGGTTTGTGACGCGCGTGAGGCTCGGGGATGGCGGGGCAGCCGAGGAGACCCTGGGCGCGGCGTTGGAGCAGGTGGAGGGGGTGCAGCTCTCCCGGGCGTCGAGCCCGGGGCAGCCAGCCTATGTGTCGGTGCGGGGCGGAAGCCCTCGCCAGCTCGTCGTCTACCTCGACGGCCTGCGCCTGAGCTCGCCGGCAGGCCTTGGCTTTGATGTGGGGCAGCTCGGGGTGGGGGGGCTGGCCTCGGCCGATGTGTTTCGCGG
>NZ_VOSL01000054.1 GCF_007997005.1 Lujinxingia vulgaris
GCGCCGAAGGCGCCGCGCGCGATGAGGCGCTCCTCAAGGCGCTGGCGCGGGTGCTGGAGCAGGGTTTTGGTGTGGTGACCGGCGCGCTCACCGCCGCGGAGGTGCAGCGAGCGCTGCGCACGCGCGCGCTCCCGGAGCCGCTGGTCGAGAAGGTCAGCGACCTGGTCAGTGAGCTCACCCGCGGGCGCTACGCCCCGGGGGCCGGCTCGGCCCAGACGCTGGTGGAGCGCGCCGCGCAACTGATCGATGCGCTCTTTGAGAAGGCCGAAGCCCGGGCGGAGACCGCCTCTGCAAGCACGCAGGCTGGCCGCACAGCCCTTTTGATCGCCGCCGGGGCTGTGGGCCTGTGCGCGGCGCTGGCAGGTCCTGGTGAGGCCCTGGCGCAGGCAGACGAGGCCGGCGTTGAGGCTCAGGCGCCCGAGACCGACGCTTCTGGCGCCACGGTCGACGGCCCCGGCAGCGAGGCCGCCCGGAGCTGGGAGGCGGGAGCGTTTGCGGAGGCGTCTCGGAGCTGGGCGGAGCGCGCCGCACAGCACAACGACGCCACCGCCTGGTACAACGCCGGCACTGCCGCGCTGCGCGCCGGCGACCTGGGGCGCGCGCGCCTTTTTCTGGAGCGCGCCGCGCTCACCCACGCCCATCACCCGGATGTGGCCGCCAACCTTCAGACGACCGTCAACCTGGTGAGCCTCAATGACGCCAACGCCGCACGCTTCGGGGCTCAGAGCCCGGTGGTGGCCCGCGCCTTGCGCAGCGGCCCCTGGCTTGCGCTCATCGTCTTGTGGCTGGCGTTTGCGCTCACGCTGGTGCGCCGCCTCAGCGGGCGCCCCTCCGCCGGGGTGGTCCGCGCCGCGGTCATCGCCGCCCTGGTGCTCGGGCTGCTCAGCGCGACGCTGCACGTGGGCATCGCCCAGATCTCGGGCCCCGCGCAACTGGGGGTGGTGATGGAGGAGAGCGAGATGCGTGTGGCCCCATCCGAGCACGCTGGCGCGCACAGCGGACACCCTCAGCTGGCGGCCGGCGCAGTGGTCGACATCCAACGCACCCGCGAGGGCTGGGTGGAGGTCCTCCTGCCCACCGGCGACCTGGGGTGGCTACTCGCCAGGCAGGTCGAAGCGGTGCAACCTGCCAGCGAATGAGCCGCATCGCTACCCCGGAGGGCGTTCGCCTGTAGCGCCAGGGCAATCGCAAAGTCCCACAAGACTTTTTATGGAGAACCCACCCAATCCGTAGGGAGGGGTCTTGTGCCCCTCCCGAACTCCCAAGGCGGGGACCCACAAGGGGTCCCCCTACGGTGGTGGGGACCCACTTTGCGATTGCCCTGCCTGTAGCGCCGCAATGTCTTGACGCATGCGCCTCTCGTGGTGTCGAGCCCCCGACTGCCTACCTCCCCGCAACGTCAGCATCGCCACCGACGCGACGCGCTGCGCCGCCCCCTCCGAGCGTCATGAAGGCGTGTGGGTTCGCCTGTCGCCTCGGGGCTTACGCCCATCAACAAAGAAGCCGCGCCCCCTCTTGCGGGACGCGGCTTCTCTAATCGCTTCAGCGCTGGTGTCCCGCGAGCGTTAGCGCACAGGGCGATGACACTCGGGGTCGCGCACCATCATTTGGATTCCTGCATCGCCGCCAGCCCCTGCAGCATGCGCGGCAGATCCATCCCCAACGTCTGCTTGATCTGCTCCGATCCGCTGGCCGCCTTCATCGGCGCGGTGCCATGGCGATCGACCTCCTGCATCTGCGAGTCGATGACGGTGATCTTGTCGATCTTGATCTCCTGGACCGTCGAGAGCATCGAGTCGAGGATCGTGTCGAACTGCTGCAAGAGGAAGATCGGGCGCGCGGAGTCGCCGGCGCTGTTCCAGGTGTCGATCAGCTCGCGCAACGCGACCACGTTGGCCTTGCCGTCCTCGATAAAGGACGCGGCGTTGGCCTTGGCCTGCGCTTCCAGCTCGGACTTACGGGCCTGCGCAGGCTGAATGAGGTCGGCGGCGAGCTGGCGCTTGACCTGCTCCAGACGCGCGCGCTGCACGTCGAGGTTCGCGCGAGCTTTGGCGACCATCGCCCCCACCTTGGCGCGCTCCTCGGCCACCATCGCCTCGCCACGGGTCTGGGCGTCGATGACGCGACGCTCGGCCTCAGCCTTGGCGATCTCCATCTGGGCGTTGACCTTGGCGGTGGCGCGCTTTTGCTGGTTCTCGGCGTCAAGCACGCTGGCCTCGGCGCGGTTGAGCGCCTCGGCGATGCGGCTCTCCATCAGCAGCGTCGCCGACTGCTGGCGACCGATGGAGTCGAGGTAGCCCTGATCATCGCTGACGTGCTGGATGTTGAGCGTATCCAGCTCCAGCCCGATGCGCGTCAGATCGTGCTCGGCCTCTTCGGAGAGCGACTGCGCGAACTTGATGCGATCGTCGTTGACCTCTTCCGGGGTCAGCGTGGCGAGCACCCCGCGCAGGTTCCCTTCGAGCGTTTCTTTGGCAATCTGGATGATCTGCTGACGCGTCATCCCCAGAAAACGCTCCACGGCGTTGTCGATCAGCGGCGAACGGCTGCCCACCTTGACGTTGGCCACCCCTTTGACGCTCAAGGGGATACCACCTTTGGAGTAGGCGTTGGTCACGTGCAGGTCGATGACCATGTTGGTCACATCGAGCCTGTCGACGCGGTGGAAGAGCGGGTTTCGGATCTTACGACCGCTGTGCACGATCGTATAACCGGGCGCCTTTTTCTCACCCGCAAACACCAGCACCTCGTTGGGCTGGCAGACCTCAATGAGGTGGGTGGCCGCAATAACCGCAAAGACGATCAGGACCAGGATGGCACCGAAGAGAGCGAAGATTCCCATAATTTCTCCTGTGATGAAGCGTGGGGCACCGAAAAGCGTGTGGTGTGATGCTCAGGCCTTTTCGGTGGGGCCGTCGCGTTCCTCGCCAAGTTTCGGGATGGAGTGCTGCGTGGTGGGGCGCTTACCAAAGCCCTCGCCGGACTCACGCGCCTCCGAGAGCCGACGCCCGAGGGAGGCGGGGCCGGAGGTGGACTTGCCACCGCCGGCGTTCTCGGTCATGCCGCCACCGCCGGTGAGCACGGCTTCGATGTCGATGCCCACCGTCTCGCGCATCTCCTTGAAGAGGCCGCTGACGATGCCCGGGAAGCTGCTCACGTAGTTGGGGAGCGCCTTGCCGTTGCCGCTGTCGATCAGCGCCACCTCGCGCACCTCGACCTGGCGTGCGGCGTCGGCCACGCGTTTCATCACCGACTCCATGCGCTGCAGGATGAAAACATCCATGGCCGCGTCGCCGGCGTCGACCCAGACCTCGGTCATCATGCGCAGGACCTCGGCCATGGCACGACCGCGCTCGGCGATCTCGGCGGCCTCACCGGCAGCGGTCAACTCACGAGCGACCTTATCGGCCTCGGCCGGGATGACCACGTCGGCCTGCAGACGCAACTTCTCAAGCTCGGTACGCACCTGCTGGAGCTCCTGCTCGGCCTCAGCCCGGGCGGTCATCGCCCTCGCGGTGGCGCGCTCCTCTTCGGAGCGGGCGCGAAGCTCCAGGTCGGCCTGAAGCTCGCGCAACGCATTCTGAACTCGCTGGATCTGGGCCTGAGCGTTGCGGCGGGCAACCTCGCCACGCCCCTGCGCTTCGGCTTCCGACTCTTCGGCGGTCTTCACCGCGTTGGACTCGGCGACCTCGGCGACCTTCAAGATCTCGGCGATGCGGCGGCGACCGATGGAGTCGAGGTAGTCGCGATCATCGGCCACGTTCTGGATCTTCAAGGTGTCCAGGTGCAGGCCGAGCTTCTCAAGGTCGGGCTCGGCCTCGCGGGCGAGCTGGTCGGCGAAGAGCAGGCGGTTCTCATTGACCTGCTCCGGGGTCAGCGTGGCGAGCACCCCGCGCAGGTTACCCTCCAGGGTCTCCTGGGCCACGCGCATGATCTCGTTGCGGCCCCGGCCCAGAAAACGCTCCACGGCGTTGTGAATGGCACCGTCGCTGCTGTCGATCTTGACGTTGGCCACCGCCTGCAAGGTCAGCGGGATACCGCCGCGGGAGTAGGCCCCGGTGATGCTGATATGCACCGGCATCACGGTCAGGTCGAGGCGGTCGACCTTCTCAAAGAAGGGGTTAAAGAGGCGCCGGCCGCCGGCCAACACCTCGTAGCCACGCACCGAGCCATCGGCCAGGCGGTAGTCCTTACCCGAGAAGATCAGCACCTCGTTGGGCCGGCACACGCGCAAAAAGTAGCGGTAGGCCCAGATCAACGCCGAGACGGCGATGAACCCGAAGAACCCTAAAAAGATGGTCGTTATAACGATACCTTCCATACCCTCTATCCCTTACGTTGATGGACCCGGGGTCACGCCCGTGGCGCAACACCGGCCCCATAATGGTCGCCGAGGTGCCTTAACTCTGCCGTCGTTCTTCGAGCGCGCGCATGTCCACCACGCGCGCCACGCCGTCCTCAATGCCGAGCACGAAGCAGGGCTCGTTCAAATCGAGCACCACCCCTTCATCCTCGGTCACCGCCATCACATCCATGCTGCGCCCGCCGATGGTCACGCGCACCTTGCCGCGTTGCCCCTTCTTGACCGGGAGCAACACCCGGGCGGTCGTCCCTACAAAGTCATCGTCGTTGGTCGCCCGTCCGCCTTCACTTAAGCCGCCCAGGTAGAGCACGTAGGCGACCGCCAGGCCGGCCCCCAGACCCATCAGCGCCGAGAGTCCGGCGGCGAACCCGCCGCTGGCAAGCCCTAGGACGGTAAGCAGGGTGCCTGTGAGCCCGAAAAAGGCCATCGAGTACGTGTAGAACTTGAAGCTACGCAGGGGGCGAAAGCGACGCCCGGCTTGCGTCTCGAAGTCTTTTTCGGCGTCGCCATCGAAGTCCTTATCGACTTCAAATTCTTTGTCGATCTCGAACTCTTTATCGATCTCAAACTCCTTATCGAGATCGAAATCGCCCTCCCCGTCGGCTTCCAGATCGGCATCGGAGCCCAGCCCGGCAAAGACGGTCATCGCCACAAAGAGGCCCCCGAAGACCAGACAGAATACGTAGAGTGCCAGCATAGACGACCTGTCATCGGGCCCCGAGATCGAGCGACGAGGAAGACTTCTCCCCGCTTCACCCAATCCTCTCGAAAGACCCACGGACAAAAGTGGTAGACATCAATGAACGCGTGCGCAGCCTTTGATAGCGCGCAACGTCCACGCGATCAAGGCGACTGCGAGCCGGCGATATTCTCCGCCGGCCTTTTATTGCTGCGGAATACCTGCTAGAGTTGAACGCGTTAACGCTGACGAAAATACTGAGTTCTCACGGCATGACCGGGCCCCTCACACATCTCACGCTCAAGTTTCTCGTAGGCGCACTGGCCTTTACGAGCGCACTTTTGTTGACGCCCCGCGCGCTGGTGGACAGCGCGACCGGTGCCGCCGACGACAGCGCTGAGATCTCTGTGCAGCTTCTCGAGCGCCCCGAAGATTGCCTCTGGTGTTCTCCGCCCCCGACCAGCGAGCGTTGTGACGAGAACGACGCCGCCGACGGTCACTGGCTTCATCCCGATGAGGCCCACCCCGATGAGTGCGAGGATCGCGCTCGTGCGGCGCTTCCCGGCGCCTGAACACCCCGAAATGACCATCCCGACGTGAAACTTTTGAATCACCCCATTTAAAACCCACAGTCAGGGCCCCGATCCTTGTCACGCGCCGGATGCGCTGTGGCCGGGGCCGACGTACACCTGTTTGAAGAGGATCCATGAGCGAAAACAACCTGCTACCCGCCCCGCCCAAAAAGGACTACCTGCGCTACATCCCGCTCGGTGGTCTGGATGAGGTGGGTATGAACTGCTCGATCATCGAGTGCAACGGCTCGATGCTGATGATCGACTGCGGCATCACCTTCCCCGAGACCGGCGACTTCGGCGTGGACATCGTCCTGCCCGACTGGAGCTACGTCCTCGACAACCTCGATAAGCTCGACGGCATCCTGCTGACCCACGGTCACGAAGACCACATCGGGGGCGCGCCCTTCTTCCTCCAGGAAGTCGATGTGCCCGTCTATAGCGGGCGGCTCACCCTGGGCATGCTCAACCGTAAGCTGCAGTCGCACGGGCTGGGCAATCAGGTCGACCTGATCGAAGTCGAGCCCGGTGAGCAGCTGGAGATCGGCCCCTTTGTGGCGGAGTTTGTGCACATCAACCACTCCGTGCCCAACGCCATGGCGATCGCGCTGCACACCCCGATGGGGACCGCGCTCTTCACCGGTGACTGGAAGATCGACCAGACCCCGATGTACGAGCCCATCACCGACCTGCCGCGCCTCTCGGCGCTGGGCGACCAGGGCGTGCTGGCGCTCTTCGGCGACAGCACCAACTCGGAAGTTCCCGGGTTTACCCGCAGCGAGCGGGCCGTCTTCCAGGGCTTCTCGGAGGTCTTCGATAACGCCCCCGGTCGCCTCATCGTGGCGCAGTTCTCCAGCAACCTGCACCGCGTCGCCGGCCTGCTGGAGCTGGCCTACCGCAACAAGCGCAAGGCGGTGCTCATGGGCACAAGCCTTGTCAAAAACTCCAACATTGCCCGCGACTTAGGGTTCTTGCCCTTCCCTCCCGAAGATGTGCTCATCAACCCGGAGGAGATGGACAAGTACCCCGACAAGCGCATCCTGATCATCTCAACGGGCAGCCAGGCCGAGCCGCGCTCTTCGCTGGCGCGCATGGCCTTTGGCGACCACCGGCACGTCGAGGTGCAGGAAGGCGACACCATCGTGCTCAGCGCCCGCCAGATTCCGGGCAATGAGTACGGGATCAACTCGATGGTCAACGCGCTCTACAAGCGCGGCGCGATCATCATCACCGCCGACGACAAGGTCATCCACGGTTCGGGTCACGCCAAGCAGGAGGAGCTCAAGCTGATGCTCAACCTCACTCGCCCCACCCACCTGGTCCCCGTCCACGGGGAGTACCGTATGCGCAAGAGCCACGCGCGCTTGGGCTCGGAGGTGGGCGTGAAGAACACCCACCTGATCGAAAACGGCGACTGCCTGCAGATCACCGAGAAAGGCGCCGAAGTCGTCGGGCGCGTGCATCACGGGCGCATGCTCGTCGACGGCCGCAACGTGGGCGATACCGAGGACTTCCAGCTTCGGGATCGCCGCAAGCTGGCCAGCGCCGGAATCGTCATGGCCATGGGCATCCTCGATCGGGAGTCGGGCTCGCTGGTCGCCCCGCCGACCGTGCTTCAGCGCGGGGTGGTCAACACCACCGAGAGCGACGAGCTTCTGGAGCAGGCTGCGCAGGCGGCCTGGAACGGCGTCCAGGAGCTCTCCCGCGCCGCGCGCGGCGACATCTCCGAGGTTAAAGAGGCGATTCGCACGCATATCCGACGCTACATCAGCAAAGAGCTGGGGCGTCGCCCCGTGGTGATTCCCGTGGTCCACGAGCTCTGATTTCCAGGCCTCAAGGCGGCGCCGATGTTAACGCGACCCAACCTCGCCCGCGCGCTTCTGCGCGCGGGCTCCCCTGCGTTTGTGCTGTCCTGGGGCGCGGCCAGAGGTCTTCCAGACGGGCTGGATGCCCCCCGCCCGCTCATCTTGAGCCTGGTGATCTGCGCCGCTCTCTGGATCTTAACCAGCGCGCGGAACTGGCAACGACCCTTTGTGCGTCTCTGCTCGCTGGCCCTTGTGCTGGTGGGGTTGGTCCCCATGATGCTGGTCTCGGCCACCCGGCCGGGGCCAGCTTTTTTATGGGCATTGAGCGTGCTGCTGGGGGGCTACTGGCTGCTCTGGCTGCAGCAGGGGCAGGTTCCGGCGCGAGGTCGCGGTGCGGCCGGCGCGATCGGGGCCTCGCTGGGCATGGTCACGGTGTGGCTCAACGCGGTGCTGATCGCCCCGCCGGAGCTTCTCGGCGTAAGCGCGGTGGGGCTCTCCATTGTGAGCGCGCTTGTCGTGATGACCCACGGGCTGTGGCGCTGTCGCCAGGCGCCCCGAGAGCTGGCGATGCTCGCCAGCGCGCTGGCCCTGGCGGGCCCACTCCCCCTGCTCTTCGGGGCCAGCGTCGGTCTGGCGTTGAGCCTGTGGGCGCTGGTGGTGGTGCTTCTGGCCGTGCGCCTGTGGATCCTCGACCACCCGGCCTCCGATCCTGAGGCGCATTGGTGGGAGCCGGTGGCGACCAACCCGGCGCGCCTGCTGGCCACGACCTTTTTGCTGACCTGCCTGATCGGGGGGCTCTTTCTCTCGCTGCCCCAGGCCACCCACGGCTCCATCCGTGTGATCGATGCCTTCTTCACTGCGGTCAGCGCCACCTGCGTCACGGGGCTTGTGGTCCTGGACACCGCGACGGACTTCAGCGGCGTGGGGCAACTGATCATTCTGGTGCTCATTCAGATCGGCGGCCTGGGGATCATGACCTTCTCCACCGCGGCATTCTTGCTGCTGGGCAAAAGGCTGAGCATGCGCCACGAGGGCGCCATCGCCCAGCTCATCGGCGAGCGCGACCGCGGCCAGATCACCGCCGCGCTCAAGCTGATTCTCCTGGTGACCTTTGTCACCGAGACCCTCGGCGCGGTCGTTCTAAGCGCGCTCTGGTGGCTCGACGGAGCCTCACCCTCCCGGGCGATCTGGGAGGGCGTGTTCACCGCCATTTCCGCCTTCTGCAACGCGGGTTTTGCGCTGCGCTCCGACAGCCTGATCAGCGCTCAATCCAACCCGGCCATCCTGATGACCGTCGGCGCGCTCATCGTCATCGGTGGGCTGGGGCCGGCGGTCGTCGCGTCGCTTCCGCGCTGGTGGCGGGGGCGCCCGGTCTCCTTGCACGTGCGCGTGGTGATGACGACCTCGTTGATGCTCTGGCTTTTGCCGGCGGTCTTCTTTTTCTTCTCGGAGTCCACCCACAGCTTTGAGGCGCTGGGGACCCTGGACCGCGCGTTCAACGCCATCTTCCAGTCGATCACGCTGCGCACCGCGGGCTTCAACTCGGTGGACTTCGCGCTTCTTCATCCGGCGAGCGTCCTGATCATGCTGATGGCGATGTTTATCGGGGGCTCGCCGGGCTCGACCGCCGGCGGGATCAAGACCACCACCTTTGCGCTGCTCTTTCTGGTGGTGCGCAGCGCGCTGGCCAACCGCGCGCGGGTCGAGGCCTTCGGGTTTCATATCCCTCAGCAGACGATCTTTCGCGCGGCGGCCATCGCCACCGTCGGGGCCATGATCGGGGTGGTGATGACGCTGGCGCTGCTGATCACCCAGCAGATGCCCTTTTTGATGGCGATCTTTGAGGCGTTGAGCGCGCTGGGCACCGTGGGGCTCTCGATCGGGGGGACGGGCATGCTGGATACGGTGGGCAAGATCATCGTGATGCTGGCGATGTTCATCGGTCGTATTGGCCCGCTGACGCTCTTTCTGCTACTGGCCTCCCGTACGCCGAGCTCCGACTGGACGCGCCCCACGCGCAGCCTGCCGGTCGGCTAATTGAACCTCTCGTTCTCATCGCAGCGGTACTTCTATGGCAAAGCAGGCACTGATCATCGGGCTGGGGCAATTCGGCATGGCCCTGGCGCGCTCGCTGACCGGCCAGGGCGTGGACGTCCTGGCGGTCGACACCAAAGACGATCTCGTGCAGCAGGCCGCGGGCTTTGCCGCCGAGGCCGCCTGCTTTAACGCCATGGATGAGGAGGCGCTGGCACGCGCCGCCCCGGAGCGTCGGGACATCTGCGTGTGCGCCATCGGCGATGAGTCGCGGGAGGGGGCGATCGTGGTCACCGCCTTGCTGCGAAAGATGGGAGCCCCCCGGGTGGTCGCCCGCGCCACCGACGAGCTCTTAGAGCGCATCCTGCACCTGGTCGGCGCCCACGAGGTCGTCAACCCGGAGCGCGCCTTCGGTGAGCGCCTGGCCACGCGCATGCTCTACAGCGGCGTGCTCGAGGAGGTGCCCCTGGGAGAAGATCTGGTCCTGACCGAACTTCGCCCCCCTCAGGCGATGCTGGGACGCAGCCTCAAAGAGCTGCAACTTCCCACCCGCGTGGGCGTCAACGTCGTGGCCATCCGCCGCGTCATCGAGGGGCGCGGCGTGGTGCAACTCCCCGAACCCGACACCGTCTTACAAACCGACGACATCCTGGTGGTGGTCTCCCGATCGGACGCCGCTCGCCAGCTCGTCGACTGGATCTAAGTGATGCGCGTCCGCACGGAAATCACCGCGTTGCTCATCGCCCTGCTCTCCCTGCAGATCCTGACCTCGCTGGGCGCCATCGGGCTGCTCTCACGGATGGCACCGGCCATCGAGCAGATCATTGAGGAGAACTCCTACTCGATCATCGCCGTCGAGGAGATGCTGGTGATCCTGGGGAACACCCCGGTCAACGACGAAGACCGCGAGCGCTTCGACGAGGCCTTCACCCGGGCCAGCACCAACATCACCGAGAGCGGAGAGCGGCCAGCGATCCACACGATTGAGCGCTACCATCAGGCCGCGCTCCGCGGCGATGCGCAGGCGCGCGCCGAGACGACGTCTGCGCTCAGCGAGCTCGCGCGCATCAACCACGACTCGATGGCGCGCATGGATGAACGCGCCAAACGCATGGGCATCTCCGGGGCCTGGGCGGCGATGATTCTCGGGGTCATCAGCGTCTTTCTGGGCCTGGTGTTTGCGAGACGCCTGTTGCACCGCATCGTGGAGCCCGCCGAGGACTTCCAGGCCACCGCGCGCGCCTTCACCAGCGGCGATCTTTTGCGGCGGGTTCACCTCGATGAGCCACCGCCGGAGTTTAAAGACACCGCCCGCTGCATCAACACCCTGCTCGACGAGCATCAACGCCTGCGCCACGGGGGCTCGCCACAATCCGACGCCACGCCCTCACCGAGGGCCGGTACGCTGAGTGATGGCGAGCGGCGGCTGGCCATCGCGCTGCTCGACGACTACGCCACCCCCGGCGCGCTGCTCGACAGCTCGGGTCGGGTCCTTGCGACCAGCCGCGCGGCGCTTGATCTTCCCGATGAGGCGCGAGCGCAGCTCCGAGAGCTCGACGCCATCGCCGAGGACGAGCGCCTGTGGCGCCGCCGTCAGCTCACCGATGAGCTCTGGCTTGCCACGCTGGAGCGCCTCGAGGCTTGACCTTGATTTATCGGCGTCGATGGCTATCGTGGCCGCCGCCGATCCACCCCGCACGCAGTTCAGGTCCATCATGATTCCAGTCATCTTAGCCGGCGGCTCCGGCACCCGCTTCTGGCCGCTGAGCCGACGCGCGCGCCCCAAACAGCTGATTGCCCTGTGGGGCGAGCGTCCGATGATCGCCGAGACCTTCGATCGTGTGGCGAGCCTCGACGCGCAGGGCCGCGCCCTGCTGGTGCTGGGCCGCCACCACGTGGAGCCCACCTCCGAGGCGCTCCGCAGCCTGGGCACCGAAGGGCTGGAGCTGGTGGTCGAGCCTCGCGCGCGCAACACCGCGCCGGCCATTGCGCTGGCCGCCGCGCGCGCCGAGGCCATCGCAGGCGATGATCCCATCGCGATCTTCCCCTCCGACCACTTCATCGGCGGCCAGCAGGCCTTTGAGGCCTGCTTGCAACTCGCCGACGAGCGCGCGCGCCAGGGCGCCATTGTCACCCTGGGCGTGCCGCCGACCCGCCCGGAGACCGGCTACGGCTACATTGAGAGCGAGGGCTCCATCGACGCCGCTCCCGGCCAGGGCCCGGTGGCGCTGGCGGTGCGGCGCTTTGTCGAAAAGCCCGATCTGGCCACGGCCCGCGAGTACGTGACTTCGGGGCGTTTTGTCTGGAACTCCGGGATGTTTGTGCTGCGCCCCTCCACCCTCTGGGCGGAGCTTGAGCGCCAGCAGCCTGAACTTCTCCGCGCTTTTGAGCCGGTGCGGCGCAGCGGCGCGAGCGACGCGGCGATCATCGCCGAGGCCTTTGAGAAGGCCGCTTCCATCTCCATCGACTACGCGGTGATGGAGGGTGCGGCGCATGTGGAGGTGATCCCGGCGCTCTTTCGCTGGTCGGATGTGGGGCACTGGGCGGCGCTCGACGAGGTCAGCGCCACCGACAGCCGGGGCAACGTCGTGCGCGCCGAGGCGGTGCTCGACGAGGTCAACGACTCGGTGGTGCTCAGCGCGGGAAGTGAGCGCCTCATCGCGATGAGCGGCGTCGAGGGCCTGGTGGTGGTCGACACCCCCGACGCGCTGCTGGTGCTTCCGCGCGAGCGCGCTCAAAGGGTGCGCGAGCTTGTGGACGCGCTCAAGCGCAAGGGTCGCGAGGACCTTCTGTAGAGCCTTTCGGCCGGAGTGCCCATGTGTGCGTCGACGCCAGAGGTCAGTCGCAGCAACAACCACCGCGCGGTACGCCGCGTGCTCATCTTCACGCTGGCCGCCAACCTGCTGGTGGCCATGGGCAAGCTCGCCTGGGGCTACCACGCCAGCATCGTGAGCATGCAGGCCGACGGCTTTCACTCCTTCTTCGACGCCCTCTCCAATGTTATCGGGCTGATCGCCCTTGGCATGGCCACGCGCCCCCCGGACCGCGAGCACCCTTACGGCCACCAGAAGCTGGAAGTGGCGGCGAGCATGGCCATCGGCATGATGATCCTGCTGGGGCTCCTGGAGGTCGGCCGCGGGGTATGGGCCGCCGCCACCGGCGCGGCCTCCCCCCAGGTAAGTCCGGCGGCCTTCGGCGTCATCGGCGTGGCCATCGCCACGAGCTTTGTCATCAGCTGGTACGAGAAGCGCGCGGCAAAGCGCTACGACTCCATGATCCTGGCCAGCGATGCGGCGCACACCTTCTCCGACGCGCTGGCGGGCATCGCCGTGCTCATCGGCCTCGTGCTGGTGCAGCAGGGCATCCCCTCGGGCGATATCTTCGCGGCGCTGGCCGTGATGCTCTTTATCGGCATGACCGCCTACCGCGTCTTGCGCGACGGGATGGTCGTGCTGGTCGATGCCGCGCTTCTCGACGCCGACGCGATCCGTAAGGTCGTGGGCACCCACCCCGAAGTTCGCTCCTGCCACTACGTACGCAGCCGCGGGATGCCCGGCGCCGTGCACCTGGATCTTCACGTCACCGTCGATCCGGCCATGACGATGGAGGAGGCCGGCGAGGTGCTTCTGGAGCTCAAGGCGCGCCTGCACGCGCGCTTCAGCGAGCTCGAAGACGTCCTCATTCAGCTCGAGCCCCACCATCCGGTGCACTACGAAGACGTGCCCGAGAACCTGGTTTAAGGCTTATTCGGCGTCGCCACCGACAAGCTCCAGATAGCGGCCATCGAAGCGCGCCACGCGGCGATCACCCACCAGCCCCCGCAGCGTCTTTAAAGGCTCCGCGACGCTGACGCGCGCGGGCTGCGCCTCCTCAATGAGGCTGACACTGCGCAGCTCCGGGCCGCCGTGTGCGGGAAGATCAAAGATGAGATCCTCATCGGTGAGGATCTCCTGGATGATCTCGGCGCGGTGCTCCTCCGGCCAGCCCGGCGGCGACTCAATGCGCAGCTGGCGGGTGTCCAGATAGACCAGATCACCGCCCTCACTGCGCTGGGCTGCGCCCAGCGGCACCAGCAGCTCGTCGAGGATCGCCTCAAGCCACTCGCGGAACTTCGGCCCGTGGTAGGTATCCATAAAGAAGCTCGCGCGCTGGTAGGGCAGATACACCGTGGAGTGCTGATGCTCGAGCACCATGCCCAGCTGGCTGAACATCGTGGCCGCGGCGGTGCACTGCAGCATCTCCACCAGCGAATCCACGGTGTACCAGCGCTCCGCCTCCAGCAGGCTCACAAGGTCAAGCCAGGTCATCTTCAGCGCGATGCCAAAGCCCATAACCAGCCCGGCCTCGAAGATCACCGCGTCGACCGAGCCCTCGCCGGCGCCTCGCAGCCAGCCTCCGCCAGTCTCGTGGGTGGGCACGCCGCTGTAGGTCATCCAGCGCGGCACCATCTCGTCGCTCTGGCGGAGCATCGAGATCGCGTCACGCCGCCAGAGGTCATCGAGGCCGATGGCCTCGGCCATCAGGCGGTCGGCGCGCTCCCCGGAGTAGCCGATGACCCACTCCAGCAGAAGTTCGCGCGCGAAGCGGCGCCGGGGCACGTCGAGCATCAGGTCGAACTCCACACCCCGCTCCAGCCGCCCTTTTTTGGCGCGGAAGATGCGCGCCTCGGTCGCGAGGCTGACGACGGCCTCCCAGTTAACCGGGGCCTCACTGATGGCGTTGAGCCTGCTTACGCTGGCCTCGTTGAGGTGGCCGCCCTTGCTGAGCGCGAGCGGCTCGCGGTCGAGCTCCAGCGCCAGCCATTTGAGCACCGCCTGCAGGTCCGCCGGCGCGGTCGA
Source organism: Lujinxingia vulgaris (assembly GCF_007997005.1). Lineage (GTDB taxonomy): Bacteria > Myxococcota_A > Bradymonadia > Bradymonadales > Bradymonadaceae > Lujinxingia. The sequence goes on from NZ_VOSL01000054.1 coordinate 14,292, forward strand.
GACGGCGCGGCGGGCCCCCTGGTCGCTTAAGTCATAAAAGCTCTGAGCGATCCAGTCGAAGAGCCAGCGCCGGCCCAGCGTCCACAGCTCTCGCCAGAGCTCCTCGGGCACCGCGACCATCGGCACGTGCAAGACCGGGTCGTCGAAGCGAAAGAGCACCCCCGCCTGCAACAGATGCTCGGCCACATCCTGCTGGTGCTGACGGTCCTGGGTGCGCATCAAGGGGACGATCTTCTCGTCCGGAGCTTCTCCCCAGGTCGGGTCGAGGTCGTAACCGTAGATCTGCTGCCAGTAGCACACCCCGCCAAGCTCCAGCACCATCATCGCATCGCCGATCCAGTCCTGGTTGGGGAGCGACTCCACCATCTGCGCCACGGTGTCAGGCTGCTCAAAGGTCTCGGCCAGTCGCAGCACCCGCTCGACGCGGGAGCCCTCCGGGGCCACGCCGTAGAGCGCTTCCAGGCGCGCGATCTCCTCATCGTCGACACGGCCCAGCAGCATGATCATCGAGGGGCGCTGGCCCTGAATGCGTCCGGCGAGCATCGCGGCGATGGCGCCGGGGATCACCGCCCAGAGCCCACCCTCCTCGGAGCGGCGCGTCTTGGCGATGCCCAGGCGCTGGAGGATCTGGCGAGAGCGGATCGTCGCCCAGCCGATCGACAGGCCGATATCGTGCTCGAGCACAAGCTCTTCGAGCACACGCCAGGCGCTGCCGGCGGGCACATGCTCCTCGACCACCTCGGCAAAGCGCTCCGGGTGGCTCAACCAGGCCGCGGCGATGGCCTCCGGGGTGTTCTCATCGACATCGTAGATCTCGGCCATGCGCGTGCGCTGGCGCGAGCTGAACTCCCCCAGGTGCGCCTCCAGGCGCTGGCGATGTGTGACGACGTATTCTTGAGGCTCGCTCATTCGATCTTCCAGATGTGTCGGGGAGTAGCCCCGAAGGCGCGGGGCGAACCCACGCCCCTATCATGATGTGGTAGGACCGACAACCCGGCGCCCTGGTGCGTTGTGGGCGTGGGCGGCGCCACGTTGCGCGACGACCGGCGACGCCCGGCGCTGTCTGTCCTTTCGGTGGTGACGAGCTTTGATGAAGAAATGATCCTCTCGACCGTCTCAGTTATGGTAATGGCTCTGATCCTCTTTCGCCCCGGCTCCTGAGATGAACGCTCCCTCGCCACGAATTCATGTCCGCCTGGCCCTCCTCGCGCTGGCCGCGCTGGCGCTCAACGTCGGGGCGCCCTCGGCGGCCGAGGCCCAACGCCCACAAAAACTCGCCCCCACCGAGCAGGTGGAGCGCGCCGAGCTGCGCGCCTCCCTGCAAGACCCGGTGCTCGAGGTCGAAGCGCCGCCGGTGCTGCGCCCGCGGGCGTTCCGCTGGCAGCAGGAAGAGCTCTTCTACTCGGTGCGCGTCAACGACGCCGAGGCCATGCGCGCCGGACTTCGCACTGGCGAGGTCCGACGTCACCAGGGACGCCACTACGTGCCCTTGAGTGGAACGGCTCAGTCCCGCGGCTTCTTTCACGCCGTCTACCCTTTGCACGACCGGGCCAACACCTACCTCGACCCCGCCACGATGCGCCCGCTGCGCACCGAGAAGCACTTTGAGGAGCGGGGCCAGACCCGCGTCTACAACGTCGACTACCGCCACCCCGGCTTTGAGGCGCGAGTGGAGCGCCTGCGCGAGGATCGTCGCCTGCGCTTCCGGGCCACCATCCCCGACACCACCCACGATATGCTCACCTGGCTCTACGAGCTTCGCAGCCAGGGGGAGCTCAACGTCGGCGACGCGTTTGCGTTCTACATCTACGACGGCTGGCTCTTAAGCCGGCTGGACGTTGAGGTGGTCGGGCGCGAAGACATCCTCACACCGCTGGGTTGGTTTCACACCTACCGCCTCGACTTCGCGCGCCATATCATGGACGCTGAGCGCGGCGGAGTGGACGCCGAGCGTGGCGAGGTGGCCGCGCCCTCGGTCTCGCTGCGCGAGTCTTCCCGTCACACCGGCAGCCTCTGGCTGAGCCGTGACGCCAACTTCATCCCGGTCCGCGTCACCATAAACACCCCTCTGGGGGCCGGCGAGGCCGTTTTGATTCACTACAAACCCGGAACCGGCGCGTGACCTTGACGCACTCTGACGTTTCTGCCCCCCAACGCATCCTCCCCGCCCCGTTGCGCCCCGGTGATCGAGTGCACGTGGTCAGCCCGGCCGGTCCGGTCATCCCGCGCCTTCTTGCAGAGGGGCTCGCCACGTTGCGCGCCTGGGGCCTTGAGGTCGTGGTCGACGATGCGGTCTACGCTCGCCGCCCCGGCGCAGACTACCTGGCCGGCGAGGACGACGCGCGGGCGAAGGCCTTCCTCAACGCCTGGCGCGACCCGGAGTGCCGCGCGCTCTTCTGCTCCCGCGGCGGGTTTGGCTCCCAGCGCATCCTGCCGCTGCTGGGCGAGCTCGACGTGCGAGAACATCCCCGCCACCTGGTCGGCTTTAGCGACATCACCGCGCTGCACCTGCACCTGGCGGGCAACCTGGGGCTTCAGACCTGGCACGGACCCGTCGTCAAGAGCTTTGCGCTGCACCGCGACGACCCTCATCGCTCCCTTGAGCATCTGCGCGCGCTGCTCTTCGGTGAGAAGGCGCCCACCTGGAGCATCGAGGGGCTCCGCACGCTGCGCCCAGGCTGTGTCCGGGGGCGGCTGCTCGGCGGCAACCTCTGCGTGCTCGTGCATCAGCTCGCGACCGACTACTGTCCCGCCCTCGACGACGCGATCCTCGTGGTCGAAGATGTCGGGGAGGTCGACTACCGCATCGACCGGCTCTTCACAGCGCTGAGACACTCGCTCAAAGGCCGGCGCCTGGCCGGGCTGGTGCTGGGCGACTTCAGCGACGCGGCCGGCGTCTATGTCGACGAGGAGGGCACGGACGCCTTTCTGGCCATGCTCGCCGCCGAGTTTGATTGCCCGGTGGTGGCCGGCGCGCCGGTCGGCCACGCAAGCCCCAACCTGGCGCTCCCGATGGGAGCTCCGGCCGAACTCGACGCCGACCAGGGACGCCTCACCCTGCTGACCTGAACCCCTTCAAACTGGCGCTATGACTGAACTTCTCCTCGATCCGACGCGCATCGACCACGCGCTCGAGTGCGCGCTGGCGCCCTCGCTTGAGGCCATCGGCACCACGCACACCTGCAGCGCGATTCAAGCCGCGGTGGCCACCCTCGATGGCCAGCGCTACCACCGCGCGCTGGGCCAGACCTCCTTTGAGACCGACGCCGTGCCCGTGGCGCGCCACACCCCCTTTGACATCGCCAGCGTCACCAAAGCCCTCGTCGGCGCCACGCTCGCCATGCAGGCCATCGACCGCGGTCTTGCCCGCTGGGAGACGCCCCTGGGTGAGCTCTTTGCCCCCTGGCGTAAGCACCCGGATCCACGTGCCGCGGACGTCACCTTTTTACACCTTCTCAACCACACCAGCGGGCTGCCTGCCTGGCATAAGTACTACCTCGAGTACCCGCTCAACCCGTCGGCAGAGACCGCCAGGGTCACCCGTCAGGCCATCGTCACGCGCATCTGCCAGACCCCACTCTGTGGCGCACCAGGCGCGATCTACGCCTACTCCGACCTCGGTTATATCCTGTTGGCCAGCGTTCTGGAGACGGTCTTTGACGCTCCACTGGCCGAGCTCGCGCAGACCCGGATCTTCGATCCTCTGAAGCTCTCGCAGACCCGTTATGTGTGGCCTGAGCGCGGCGATGCCCCGCTCGAAAACGCCGTGGCAACAGAGCGCTGTGCGCTTCGCGGGCGCGTCGTGCAAGGGAGCGTGCACGATGAGAACACCGAGATCATCGGCGGCGTCTCCTGCCACGCCGGCGTCTTCTCCACCGCCGATGATCTGCTGCGCTTTGGTCTTCATCTGCTCGCCATCGATCAGGGCCATCCGGTCGACGCCCCGTTGATGTCGCGCGAGACGCTGCGCTTTGCGTGGTCGGCGCAGGCGTCGATGGCCGGCGGAAACCACCGCGGCGGCTGGGACACCCCCAGCGGGGCGACCTCCAGCGCCGGCGCCGGCTTCGCCCCGGACGCCACCGTGGGTCACCTGGGCTTTACCGGAACCTCTCTGTGGCTAGAACGAGAGCGAGGCGTGGTCAGCATACTGCTCACGAACCGGGTCTACCCCACCCGCGAAAACGCCCGCATCAAAGCGACCCGCGTCGACGTCCAGGAGGCGGTCATCCCGCCAACCCCCATCGCGCTAACCCACTGAATTCATTCCACTTTAAGGATCGATCATGACCTACCACCACGAGCTACGCGTCGCCGAATCGATCGCGCGCCAGGCCGGCCGCCACATCCTGCGTGAGCGCGCCAAAAACATGGAGGTCTCGCTCAAGGCCCCCAACGATCTGGTGACCAACGTCGATCGCAGCACCGAGCGGCTGATCACGGCCGCCATCCGCGAGCACTTCCCCGACGATGACATCCTCGGTGAGGAGTACGGCGACCACCAGGGCGACTCGCCAGCCAGCGGCGCGCGGCGGCGATGGCTGATCGACCCGATCGACGGCACCGTCAACTTCACGATGGGCATCCCGCTCTACTGCGTCTCCATCGCGCTGCAGGTCGACGGCCACACCGTCGTCGGCGTGATCTACGAGCCCAACCGCGACGAGCTCTTCGGTGCCCGTGACGGCCAGCCCGCCACGCTCAACGGCGCGCCCATCCGCGTCAGCGACTGCCCGATGGTTGCCAACGCCGTGCTCGTCACGGGCTTTCCCTCCGGGCGCGGTGAGGAGTTCGAGCAGGCGCTGGAGCAGTTCATCAACCTCACCCGCACAAGCCGCGGGGTGCGACGGCTGGGCTCGGCGGCCATCGACCTGGCCTACGTGGCCTGCGGGCGCATCGACGCCTTCTGGGAGTTTGGATTGAGCCCCTGGGACACCGGCGCGGGCTACCTCATTGTCGCGCAGGCTGGCGGTCGAGTCAGCGCGCTCGATGGCTCACCTTACATGGTGGAGGGGCGCAGCATCCTGGCGAGCAACGGCGCGCTGCACGCCGAGTTGATCGAAGCGCTCAAGCTCTGAGCCGGCCCCCCGCCCTTTTGTTCCCCGGGCGGCTGTGGCACAACCTTAGGGGCGCAGCGCTTCGGCGCGCGCTCCCTGGTCGAAGCCGTCGCCCCCCCGTTGTAGTCAGGTCTTATGCATTGCCCGGTCTGTGCTCGAGAGATTCCCACCGATGCACGCTTCTGCGCCTACTGCGGAAGCTCGGTGCGAAAGTGCGAGCCCTGCCAGCGCTTCTACCCGGGCGACGCCCGCTTTTGCGGAAGCTGCGGCGAATCACTCGTCGTCGAACGCCGGCCGACCTTCGAGCCGCCCTCGGAGGTGGCCGACACCGTCTTCGGCTACCTCTACGAGCTCAACGCCAACCCGCAGCAGTTTCCGCTGGAGCAGGGTGACAACACCATCGGCGCCGGCGGCAACAACGACATCGTCATCCGCCGGCCCGCCGTCTCCTGGAACCACGCCATCGTCATCTGCCGCAACGAGCGCGTCCGCATCCAGGACTCCGCCAGCACCAACGGCACCTACATCAACGGCAAGCGCGTGCGCGTCCCGCACGCGCTCAACCACGGCGATCTTCTGCGCTTTGGCAGCGAGGAGTTTAAGGTCTGGCTCAAGCCCCGCTACCGCACCTCGGAGACCGTTTAGGTCCATACGTCTTATGAGGTTCCGGCATAAAAAAAAGCGCCCCGTGGGGCGCTTTTTTGTCGTCGATGCGAGGTCGCGATCAGAGATCGCGATCAGCGGCGGCCGCGTTGCTGGGCCTGCTCAATCGCACGCTGAATCGCCTCCATGCCGCCGACCTTCTCGATGCGCTCGTTGAGCTCCTCGAAGCCCTCATCGACCTCTTCGCGCGGGAGATTCCCCTCTTCGAGACGTGCGTCGGCCTGCTTGCGGCAGGTCTCGTAGAAGGCGTAGCCGCGGCGCAGGATCTGAGCGTCGTTGCCGGCCACATCGAGCGCCTTCCAGAGGCAATCTTCGGCGTCGGCAAAACGACCCAGGCGCTCGTTGTAGCTGATCAGGTTGATCTGGCTGATGACATAGACCGGAAGCACCGGTTGGCCCAGCGCCTCAAAGGCCTTCTCGGAGAGCGCCTCGGCGCTGCGTCCCCAGCGAAGCGCGTGCTCAAAGCGCTCCTCATCAAAGAGGATTACGCTGAGCTGCTGGCAGCCCTGGGCAAGCTGCGCCTGGAAGTTAGGCTGGCCGGCCTCGGCGAGCGCCTCGGCCAGCGCCACGGAGCGCTCCATCGCCGCGTCCGACTCCTCGTAGCGCTTCTCGCGGGCGTAGATCACGGCCATGTTCTGGTTCGCGCCAAGCTCCAACGCGTCGACCCCGGGCTCCTCGCGCTCCCGAAGAAGACCGATCATCGTGAGCGCCTTCTCGCCAGCTTCCAGGGCCTCGGGCGCCTTGCCCATGGCGATGTAGATGCTCGAGAGGTTGAGGTGGGTGGCGGCGCTGTTGGCCTCGAAGCTCTCACCGCGCTCGATGAGCCTGGTGCAGATCTCGGCGGCCTTGCCGTGATAACCCAGCGACTCTTCGAGCTTGTTGAGGCGCTGATGCGCCACACCGAGCTCGTTGCTCACACGGGCGCGCAGCTTCAAGACGTCATCGCTCTCCTCCTCGGCCATATCGAGGATCGCGTCGGCCTCGCGCAGCGCGGCGGCGCCGGCGGCGTTTTGATTCTGGCGCAGCGCCTGGCTGCCCGCGTTCACAAGGTCATTGGCAGCTTTGAGCTGCGCGTCCATCCAGCGGCTATCTTCCATGGCGATCGTCCTTGGTGTGTCGCAATGTCATTTAGGGGTTGCGCTGCGCCTGTGGCGAAGGGCGCTCAAAGTGCGGCAATCGAGGGGCTTCGTCAATGCCCCGACCTTCGGGGCCTCCTGAAGCCTCTCAGGGGCAGCTCCCGCTGCGCGCCTGCTCCAGGCCGCGGCGGGCCTCGGCCACCGCGCGAGAGCCGGGGTACTCGGCGACCACCGTCTCAAAGAAGACCTCGGCGTTGGGGCATTGCCCCATCTGCAAAAAGGCCTGTCCGATGCGCAGGTTCGCCTGGGCCTGACGGCTGGTGGGCGCGGAGCCCTCCAGCACCTTCTGATACTCCCCGATCGCGCTCACCCACTGCGACTGCGCGAAAAAAGCCTCGCCGAGCTGAAAGCGAACCTCGTTGGCGCGGGCATCCTCGCCGTGGCGCTCCAGAAAACGTTCGTAGGCGCGGCGAGCCTGCAGGTAGTCCTGCTCGGCCAGGCGGGCGTCACCGAACTGCCGCAGCTCGTCGGGCTCTTCAGGGAGCTTGATGGCCTCCCCCGACTCAAAGCGAAGATCGACGTCGCGCCGAAAGAGCTCCAGGCTCTGCTCCATACGCATGAACCGAAAGTCGAGCTCCTCGACGGTGCCGCGCAGCCGGTTGAGATCCTCGCGCGTGGCGGCGACCTCCACGCCCAGGTCGGCGCTGTTGCGCTGCAAGAGCTCGCGGGCCTCAGCGAGCACGTCGCGAAGCTCGGCGACGTCCTCACGGGCGCTGGCGACCATGGCGGTGAGCTCCTCGCGCTCACTGGCGCTCTTGGAGATGATCGCCTGCTGCTCGGCGCGAAGCGCCTCGATATCTTCCTGCATCGTCTTGCCCTGCCAGATCGGCAGACACCCACTGGTGCACAAGGCAAGAACCACGACAAGGGACTTCCACATAGATTGACCTGCGATAAGACGGATCACGTTGCACAGAGGGCAAAAGGCCCGCAGCCTCTCGGCGGCGGGCCTCCTACCTTAATGATTCAACCTCAGCCCACAAGCCGAGGATGCACCGCCTGGCGCTCAGCGCACGTTGAACTCAGCGCGGCGGTTGGCGCGGTGGCAGCTCTCCGGGCCGTCTTCCTGGCAGACGCGCACCGGGCGAGAGTCGCCGTAGCCCACGGTGTTGACGTTGGAGCTGCTCACACCGAGCGAGGTCAGGTAGTTGCGCACCGAGCGGGCGCGGCGCTCGCTGAGCGCGATGTTGTACTCGGAGGTGCCGCGCTCATCGGCGTGACCGGCGATCTGGACCGAGATGCCGCGCTCCTGGATGCAGGAGGCGTTGCGCTGCAGCGCGCTGCGCGCCTCATCGCTCAGGTTGGAGCTGTCGTAGGAGAAGAGGACCGTCTCCAGCTGGCAGACCTGCACCGGGGCCTCTTCGCACATGCCGCTGCGGCAGCGCATGCCTTCGCCACAGTCGGCGTCTTCGGAGCACTCCGGCTCCACCACGCAGGAGCCGCCTTCGCAAATGTAGCCTTCTTCGCAGTCATCGTTGCCCAGGCACTCCGGGCCACAGCGGTTGTCGCGGCAAACCTGATTGCCGGGGCAGTCGCCGGTGCCGACGCAGTAGCCGGGGATCGCTTCGCAGACGCCGGCGCGGCACTCCATGCCCGCGTCACCGCAGTCGGCGGTGGTGCGGCACTGCTGGCAGAGCCCGTTGACGCAATAAAGACGTCCCTCGGCCTGGCCCGCTTCACTGTCGGCGCAGTGATTGTCGGTCTTACAGTTGGGGAAATCAGGGCGACAGGCCACCGAGCTCAACGCGATCAAAGCGGCGACGGAGAACAACGCAAACATACGTCGAAGCGACATAACGACAGACTCCTTATTTACGGCATGTACGACCGGCATTCTTATCCACTTCTGGCAGTCCCCGTCGATCTGAATCCGACACCAGGGCGCTGCCGATACCTTTGACGAACGTGAGGGGCGCGGGCTCCCCACGCGGGCAACATTAACCCACGTCGTTCAAAGGCTCTTAACTGCCGCAATATACGGAGTTTCTTCCCAAACCCAAGGGAATTTTCGCTAAATATTGCATCAACGTTCGCAACATCGTGTGCGCACCGCCGCGGGTTGCGCCCCCGGGGAACATCCACCAGACTCAAGGGCATCGTGCACGACCACCAAGCGCACCGACGCTCCGTCTCCTCGCCGCCCGCCGACATGACGCCGTGAATGCCTCCGCGCCCCCCTCCGAAGAAGCTGCCAGGCCGACCCAATGTCTGCGTTGGGCCGGCGTGCTGGCGTTGACCCTCGCGTTCGCCCTGCCCGTGCTCCTGGAGTTGGGCGCGCTGGCGCGGGTGGGTCATGCGGCGCCTGCGGAGTTCATTGCGCTGGCGACCGCGCAGGCGCAGAGCGCCCCGCTCTTCTGGCCTCTGGTGGCTCTGGCGGTGGTGCTGTCCCGGCCGGACCGGCCTGACGCGGCGCTCTCACTTGGTGCCGCGCTGTGGGGCGGTCTTGTGGCCACGGTGGTCTTTGTCGGGGCGGGCCTTCCCTTCGGGCTGACCGGGGTTCATCTCTCGCGCGCAATCGCGCTTCTGCCCACGGTGCTCTTTTTGCTGATGGCGCTGCGCCTCTTCGCCCACCGCCGGCATCGCGTGCTCGTCACGAGTGTGGTGGGAGGGGTTGCGGCCGGAGCGCTGGCGCTGGGGGCTCCCTCAGCGTGGGGATGGGCGCCCGTGATGGGACTGGCGCTCACGCTGGCCCCGTTGCTCGGAGCGGCACTGGCGCTGTGGCTCTCGCGCACCTTCGGCGTCTGGGAGGGCCGCGGGGCCGGGCCCGCGTTCACGCTGGCCCGCGCTCCCGGCTTGATCCTGATCTGGTCCGGCGCCATCAGCCTGATCCTGGGCGCGCGTCTTCTGGCCCGACAGGATCTCGCCTGGCGCTCGGAGTGGCTCTCCGACATGCCGGCGCACCACGAGCTCGGCGCAGCAGCGCTGCGTGAGCTGGCCGGCCGTGGCGAGCTCCCCGGAGCGGGCTTCGCGCTGTGGAGCGACTGGCCCTACGCCATGGGGGCCTATACCCCGGGGGGCTTCGTCGCGTTGGCCTACGTGCTCTGCACTCTGCTGGCGTTGGTCGCGCTGGTGGGGCTGGGCCTGGGGGCGGCCCGCAAACTCTCGCGCTCGTCCTCAGCACCGCCCCTGCCGGCAGAACATCTGGCCGCCGCCACCGCCGCAACGCTCGCCCTCCCCCTGCTTGCTGCGCCGGCGTCCACGCTGCAACTTCTCGGCGCCGACCCGCTGCTGGCCTTTTTAGGCATCCAGCCCGCCCGGATGATCGCAGCGGGCTTGATCTTCGTCGCCCTGCTCTTCACGCTTTTGCCCGACGCCCTCTCGCGCACCACCCTCTCCAGCAGGCGGTACGCTCTGCTCGGGGCGCTCGTGCTCATCGCACCGCCGGCCAGTCTGCTCGCGCTGACCGAGCACGCCCCGGTCACCCCGCTGGGCGTGGCGTTCACCATCTCACTGGGCGCCGGCGCGCTCACCACCCTCCTCACCTGGCAGATCCGACGTGCCTCCCCATAACGCCACCCTCATCCACCACATCGGCACGCTGACGCTCTGCGCCGGGCTCTTAAGCTGCGGCCCCATCGACCCGCCGCCGCCGACCGACGCCGATGGCGAGCCCATCCCCCGGCCCGCCCCGCTCGACGACTGGCTGCGCGTGATCGAGGTCACCCCGGCCCAGTCCATCGCGACCCACCCCACCATTGAGGTGCGTTTTAACGCCTACCTGGCCCCGGACTCCTTCACCTCGTATGGTGCCCTCTCCCTGCGCTCGGGGGGGCTGAGCAGTGGCGGGCGCATCGACTACCGCATGACCCGAAAAACCCTGCGCCTGCGCCCGCGCTCCGCGCTGATCGATGGCCTGCGCTACACCCTCTTTGCCTCCCCCGGTCTTCGCAGCGTCACCGGCGCGCCCCTCTTTCCCAACACCCCGGCCCCGGAGCGCTTTACCGACGCCACCCTCCCGGACTCGCCAGCCCTGGATCGACCCGAGGTCCGCTGGGACGACATCGCCCCCCTCGTTGAGCGATCCTGCAACAGCTGCCACGACGATCCCGAGTGGCAGCTCCCCCGGCTCACGCCCCAGGCGCTTCGCCAGACCCGCTCCACCCAGGTCGAGGCCCCCCTTGTGATGCCTTTTGAGCCGGCGCAATCCTACCTGATGCATAAAATCCTGCCCGACTACCCCCTGCGCCGTTTCACCGTACAACCCCCACCCTACAGCGACGCGCCCCCTCTGAGCCTCGACGAGATCGAACGCATCGAGGACTGGATCGCACAGGGCGCGCGCTGACGCGCGCGCCCTGTGCATGACGCCTGACTCAACCTTTCAGGTCATCCGGACCTTATTCGGCAGCCGCTGCCTCAGCCTTGACCGCCGCCACAATCGCCTCCGGCGTCAGCTGACCGGTGTAGCGCTTGCCGTTGATGAAGAGGCTCGGCGTACCCTGGACGCCAGCAGCCATACCTTCCTGACGATCGCGGGCGACCAGCGCGCCGATCTCCTGCGACTTCAGATCTTCCTGAAAGCGCTCGTAGTTCAGCCCCAGCTGACGCGCGTAGGCTTCGAGGCGCTGCGGGTTGAACTGCTGCTGGTTGGCGAAGATCAGGTCGTGCATCTGCCAGAAACGATCCTGCTTGTGCGCGGCGTTGGTCGCGCGCGCCGCCAGATCGGAGAGCGGGCTGCCCAGCGGGAACTGCTTGAAGTAGATGCCCACGTCATCGCCCAGCTGCTCATGCACCGCGCTGAGCACGCCGGCGGCCATGCGGCAGTAGCCACACTGGAAGTCGGCAAACTCCACGATCTTCACGTCGGCCTCGGCCGAGCCTTTCACCGGCACGCCCTCAAGCACGAAGTTGTGGACGCGATCTTCATTATTCTGTTGCTCGGCGACGCGCTGCTGCGCCTCTTCGCCGGCACCTTCGGCCAGCGCGGTGACCATCGTGGTGAAGGCCGTCTCGGCCTCTTCACAACGCTCTTCCTTCTGCATGCACGCGTTCAGGCTCTCGGTGCTATCCGGGCAGGGGCAGAGCTCGCCCTCGGCCATCTCGGTGAGGCGAGCGCGTTCGGCGGCACCCAGCTTCGAGAGATCCACACCGGGATACTCCACCGCCGGCGCTCCCGCTCCCCCCTGGCCGGGGGCCTCGCCCTGAGCCGGTGCCTCATCGGCGGCAGCACCTTCAGCGCTCGCCTCCGGCGCCTCGGCCGTCGCGGCCTCGTCCGCCCCGGAGTCGCACCCCAACAGCGCCACCACCATCGCCACCATCGCCAGCACCAGGGCCGACTTCTTGAACCGCTCGTTTTGCTTCATCACTTCGTCTCCAGGATCTCTGTGGGTCTACTCGTTATAAGGCCCGCCCTCCGCGTCTCAGAACACCGTCTCAGAACACAGGGGCCGGGGAACTGGCTCAAACATCGTCGCGGGCCGCGCTATTCAATGGGATCGACACGCGCATCGTCAAGCGACGCCTTCAGGAATGCCCGCGCCCGTCGACTTTCCCCTCGCTGCACTTTACGCTCGCCAGCCTTTCGGGCTAAGTCACTGCCTGCCGCGCTGTTGCGCGCTTCACGACGACTGTGCTGCGGCGCACCTGCCGCACCACGCCATCACGATGATGATTGACCTCTTACCCCAGGAGAGCCCCATGGCGGAAGCACCCAACGATAAACGCGCCGATAAGTTGTATCGGGTCCGCCACTCCACCGCCCACTTGATGGCCGCCGCGATCCTGGAGATGTTCCCGGACGCCCGCCTTGCCATCGGCCCCCCGATTAAAGACGGCTTCTACTACGACTTTGAGCTCCCCCGCGCCCTCTCTCCCGACGACTTTGAGGAGATCGAAGAGCGGATGACCAAACTCGTCAAGTCCAACGTCCCCTTTAAGTACGAGGAGTGGGACAAGGATAAAGCCCGCGAGTTTTTCAAAGACCAGCCCTACAAGCTCGAGCTTATCGAGGGCATCGAAGGCGACACCGTCTCCACCTACGAGAGCGGCCCGCTCATCGATCTCTGCGCCGGCCCGCACGTGCGTTATTCGAAGCAGTGCAAGAACTTCAAGCTGCTCAAGGTCGCCGGCGCCTACTGGCGAGGCGATGAGAACAAGCCGATGCTCCAGCGCGTCTACGGCACCGCCTTTCCCACCCGTGATGAGCTCGACCAGTACCTGCACATGCTCGAAGAGGCCAAACGCCGCGACCACCGCAAGCTGGCCCGCGAGCTGGAGCTCTTTGACTTCAACCGCCTCTCGCCAGGCTCGATCTTCTGGCGCCCCAAAGGCTGGACCTCCTACCGCGAGCTGCAGAACTATTTTCGCGAGATCGAGGCCGAGCAGGGCTATGAGGAGATCAGCAACCCGCTGATCTACCACGAAGACCTTTTTGCGCAGTCCGGCCACCTGGAGCATTACCAGGACACCATGTTCAAGCTCGAGGCCCACGGTCAGACCTACTGCCTCAAGCCGATGAACTGCCCGGACACCATGCTCTACTTCAAGAGCAAGAAGCGCTCTTACCGCGAGCTCCCGCTGCGCGTGGCCGAGTTCGGCCACCTCCACCGCAACGAGCTCCCCGGCGCTCTAGGCGGCGCCACCCGCGTACGCCAGTTCTGCCAGGACGACGCGCACATCTTCACCACCGAGGAGCACATCACCCAGGAGATCTCCATGCTCCTGGAGCTCGTCGAGCGCACCTACGGCATGTTCAACATGGAGTACGACGTGGAGATCTCCACGCGCCCCGACGATTTTATGGGCGAGGTGGAGCTGTGGGATAAGGCCGAGGGCGCGCTCAAAGAGGCGCTGGAGGCAGCCGGCAAGCCCTACACCATCAACGAGGGGGACGGCGCCTTCTACGGCCCGAAGATCGACTTCCAGGTGCGCGACTGCCTGGGGCGCTCCTGGCAATGCGCCACCATCCAGCTCGACTTCCAGCTGCCACGCCGCTTTGAGCTGACCTACACCGCCAGCGACAACGCCGAGCGCACCCCGATCGTCATTCACCGCGCGATCGCCGGCAGCCTGGAGCGCTTCTTCGCCATCCTCGTCGAACACCTGGCCGGCGCCTTCCCCACCTGGCTCGCCCCGGTGCAGGCGGTCATTGTGCCCATCACCGATGAGCAGAACGACTACGCCTGGGAGGTCGCCCGCGACCTCAAGCGCGCCGGCGTGCGCGTCGAGGTCGACGATCGCAGCGAGAAGATGGGCTTTAAGATCCGCGAGGCCGAGACCAAAAAGATCCCCTACATGCTGGTGATCGGCGGCCGCGAGGCCGAGGCCCATAACGTGGCGCTGCGCACCTACAAAGACGGCCGCCGCGGCACGCTCCCGCTGGCCGAGGTCAAGGCGGAGATCCTCGATCGGATCGCCAATCGCACCCTCGACGTCGACGTACAGGTCAGCGGCCTGGCCACCATCGTCGAAGATGCGCCGAGCGGTGAAGATATGGCCGAGCGCGGTTATTGATCCTCTAAAGATCACATGAAGCCCCGTCAGAGGCTTAAAACCCGAAAAAGGCCGCGTTCCTCGAGAGGATCGCGGCCTTTTTTGTACCTGTAGAACTGAGCTTAACTGAGCTTAACTGAGCTTACTCGGCGTTCAAGACGCCCACGGCGTCCAGATCAAAACCCTGGCTGGGAGTGGCACCCACGCCCCAGAGGTCTCGGATCCGCACGTAGCGCGCCTGACTTACCCCCACCTCGGCCAGGTCAAAAGCATCGCCGCCCGTGACCTCAAGCGAGAGCGTCGGATGCTCCAGCGCGTCGTACTCAAGCGTCGGTGTCCAGCCGGCACACCCGGTATAGGGGGGCGCGTCGTCGGGCGTGAAATCGCAGGTAAAGCTCACCCACGTCTCCCCATCTTCGCCTACCGAGACTTCGGCGAGCTCGGCGAAGACCTGCTCCGGATCGCCGTCGGCGTAAAAGGCGTTCTCAAAGACCACAAAGTCGGGGCCGGGGCCATCGACGATCATCTGATCGCCAAAGCCCAACACGATCTCACCGCCGGCGCCCAGGCTGAGCACATCGAGCGAAGCAGCGCGCTCGCCCTTACCCTCAGGCGGCCCGAGCACCACGTCGGGCATCGCGTTTTCGCCAAAACCGGCACCTTCGCCCGGGACAAACGAGACGACTTCGCTGGCGTAGGGAAGACCTTCCCACCACGGTGCCTGGTCCAGGGGCTCGGTAGCCTCACCGCAGCCCACCGCCCCCCCGACGGTGATCAGCGCGATGGCACATTGATGATGTAGGCGCGCGATCCTCATAGCCGGGTCAGCTTCGTCCAGGAGAAGCCACCGCAGCCGCCATTCTCCGGATCGCTGGCGTCGGCCTCCGCCTCGATGGCGCGAGCTTCTTCGACTGTCTCCTGATCAAAAGCGACCATGCAGTAATAGAAGGAGTCGTCGACCGGCTCGGTCCACACGATCACGTTGTAGGTGTTGGGGCCGTACTCGGCGTCGGCGGCGTTCTGGGTGATCGCCTCGCGCGCGGCGTTGTCGTACTCAGTCAAGAGCATCGGGCCCCACATCTCTTCGGTGATCGTCTCCTGACCGCCGAAGTTCGACTCCCACTCTCCAGCCACCTCGATGCCTTCTTCTTGCTCCTCGGGCGCCTCGCAGTTCGCATCACAGCTCGCCGGCTCGTCGGTCTCACCACAGGCCACAAACGACAGGCTCGCGGCAAGCAGCAGCGCCATCAAATCCACCCGATTTTTCCGCGTCTTCATCTCGATCTCCATCACAGCGTGCTTCGGATGGCGATCGAAGGTCGGCAGCGGGACAACCCCAACTCGACGGCCGAACTCAGATATCAGCGACGTCAAGGATCGGCGCGCACGCGCCGGATCTGCTGCGTTCCTCTCGCCACCTTCCCGAAGCGATTGGGGGAAAAAATCTCCACGCAGCAATATCCTGGCTCTCGGGTCCTCTTTGCGCGTCCCCTTCCCGAGCCTCTACAACGGTCCAGTGGGTTTAGCTACGCCGGTTGAACTTAGCCGGGCGTACTCACGCGCTCATCGCCGATCACAGTTGCGGGGGCAGCGCTGGTTTCACACCAGCTTCCTGCCGCGTCGAGCCCGGCCCTGTTAGCACCGCGAGACGCGCCGGGTCAATCGAACTCGCCAGGTCGCGGCCCGACCGCCTTCGATCCGCTGAATTTCGGGCAAAAAAAATCCCGCGACACCTTTTTAAAGGTATCGCGGGATTCGTAGCACTAAAAAAAGTTCGACCCTCAAGCGGCCAGCGCACACCCTGAACCTGGTCCGCTGCTTCCTCCCGGACCTGACGGGGTGCCAGGCCAGCGGTCGCACTGGCCGCTCAGGGGTCGAACAACCCCACCTTAGTGGGGCAAAGGGCGAACCGTCAACCGGCCCTCCCTGTCGAGCGGAGAGAGAGGGATTCGAACCCTCGATACGCGTAAACGTATACACGCTTTCCAAGCGTGCGCCTTCAGCCACTCGGCCACCTCTCCAAAAAGATCTCAACCAGAGAGATCTTTAAGCGTGTAAAAACGGAGGGGGTGGGATTCGAACCCACGGTACCCGTGAAGGTACACTTGATTTCGAATCAAGCGCCTTCGACCACTCGGCCACCCCTCCGCACTTAAGATGATTCTTGAGTTGATGAATCATCTTCACTTACCGCCGCCTTACGTTTCTCGCGAATGGTGCGGAAAAACTCGCTCAAAACTCGCCCGCAGGCCGCAGACAGGACACCTTCTTTGACCTCAATTCGATGGTTCAATCGAGGATCTTCGCCCATCGCAAATAGCGAACGCATCGCGCCGGCTTTCGGGTCTCGCGCTCCGAAGACCACCCGTCCTACCCGCGCGTTGACTAACATTCCCGCGCACATCGGACAGGGCTCCAGCGTCACATAGACCGTACACTCGTGGAGTCTCCAGCTGCCCAGGGCCTCGGCGGCGCGTCGCACCGCGATCAGTTCGGCGTGGGCTGTGGGGTCTTGCCAGCTCTCGCGCCGATTAAAGCCGCGAGCGATGACCTGGCCCTTATGAACGACGACCGCGCCGACCGGGACTTCGCCCTCGGCCTGCGCGCGCTCCGCTTCTTCCAGAGCCTGCATCATAAAGATGTTGTCGACTTTCTTTCGTGCCAACGTAAGACCTTACTCCGAAAACAAAGAAACGCTCTTAGAGTCCTAAGAGCGTTTCAAAGTGCACCTGGAAGGGTTCGAACCTCCAACCTATGGTTCCGTAGACCATTGCTCTATCCAGTTGAGCTACAGGTGCGTGCTATGTGCTTGCTGCCGTTCTTCCGTCCGGCGTGGTCATTTTATTAACACCGCCTTTTCAGCCTTGCAAGCACTTTTTCGACTCTTTTTTCATTTTTTCTGCGAGGCGGTGAAGCGAGCTCTTTATGTGTATCCGAAGCTCAGGGCCAACGCAGAACGTTGAGTCGAGAAGGAGAGGAAGGGATTCGAACCCTCGATACGGTTTTAAGCCGTATACTCCCTTAGCAGGGGAGCGCCTTCAGCCACTCGGCCACCTCTCCGTACTCGTTCTTATTCACTTATCAAACAACTTCCTGCAAGCAGGATTTTAGAGCGGAGGAGGTGGGATTCGAACCCACGAAGCTTGCGCTTGCCGGTTTTCAAGACCGGTGCCTTCAACCGCTCGGCCACTCCTCCTGGAGCCGGCCCCCTTTCGGGCTGGGCCGCGTCAGGGAGTCGGGAGAATACTCGGATCGCTTCTGGCGTCAAGATGCTTTTCCAAATTTTTTCGCACCTCGTGCCAGCCGCTCCGTGCTCGCTCCTTATATGGCCTGCCGAAGCGCGCCGTGCAACCCGCCGGGTAGATGTTCGTAGGGCAATCGCAAAGTGGATCCCCCACCACCCGCCACCGTAGGGGGACCCCTTGTGGGTCCCTCCCGTGGGAGTTCGGGAGGGGCACAAGCCCCCTCCCTACGGATACAAGCCCCCTCCCTACGGATTGGGTGGGTTCTCCATAAGAAGCCTTGTGGGACTTTGCGATTGCCTTGGAGATGCCCGACGCCGCCGGCCGTGCGCCGGTGCGCATCAAGGCGGTGGCTGGACGCTCATTTTGGCGTGGTGTACACCTGTGGCGGTATCTCCAGCCCGGCGCCCCCGCTGGCCCTGCCCTCGCAGATCCAGGCTGCGGCCGCCCTTGTTGAAGTAACGCGCGTGGCGCGATGTGATTCCCCTATCAATGATTGTGCAGAGGCCCTGATCATGGTGCGTATGAAGTCCAGGGCGGCGATGGCCATCGTCGCGCTCTCCCTCCTCACTGCAACTGACGCCTGGGCCCAGGAGCCCGACAGCCCCGAAGAGCGCGAACTCGACGGCAGCAATCCCCCCGCATTGAGCGAGGGAGATTCAGAAGCCGGACCGGCCGACGAGGCCCCCGCGCCCGATGAGGCCGTGGGTCAGGCGCAGCGATCCGCCGAGGACGAAGCGCGCCGCCAGGCGGCGCCTGGCGAGCTGGTCGACCCGGTGGAGGAGCGCGAGGCGCGCCAGGCGACGATCGTCGAGACGAAAGAGGTCGACCTCAGCGATGAGGAGGTCAAAGACGAGCTCAGCCCCGACGAGCCTCCCGTGGGCACGGTCGCCCTCTCGCCAGCTCAAGCGCCGGCCGGAGGCGTGGTGATCGCGGGCAACGGCGACTCCTTTGCCGGCCCCTGGACCCTGACGCTGGGCGGCTACATCCGCGCCGGCTACACCGCCATCGGCGACGATCCCAACGTGGCGCTTATCGGCCGCAACGACGGCTTCACCATGGCCGACGCCCGCCTGACGACCACCGGGCAGATGGACAACGGCCTGGGCTTTGTCTTTCAGTTCGACGCCGGCAGCCGCCTCGTGCGCACCAGCCAGGACTCCCCGGTCGAAGAACTCGCCCTGCGCATGACCGACGTCTACGCCTATTACGCGCCCCTGGAGTTTCTGGAGATCAACGTCGGGCAGTTCAAAGCGCCCTTCGACGTTGAAGATCTGGTCTCGACGGGGAACCTTCTCTTTGTGCACCGCTCGGTGGCCAACCGCGGCGTGCAAAACGTGGAGGGCTACAACGTCGATGGCCTCTCGGCTGGCCGCCAGATCGGCGTGCAGCTTCGCGGCGACTACTTCTTTGGCGGCGAAGATGATGAGGGCCCCGGCATCAGCTACGCGCTGGCGGCGACCAACGGCAACGGCCCCAACGCCTCGCTCAACTCAAACGATCGCCTGGCCTACTTCGGCCGGCTGATGCTGCACTGGGGCGATGAGATCGCGCTCGGCAGCGCCGTCTTCTACAACGACGACACCTTCGGCGAAGAACCCAACCGCGTCGACCGCGTGCGCCAGGGCTGGACGGCCGACCTGCAGGTCAACCTCTTCGGGGCGTCTGTGCTGGCCAACGTCGTGGCCTCAAGTGTCGACTCCCCCGACCTCCCCGATGACCCGGAGCTCAGCGCGCTGGGCTACTCCGTGCAGCTGGCCTACCAGGCCCCCTTCGGCCTGCAGCCGGCCTATCGCCTGGCCACCTACGACCCGTCGAGCAGCTACGGTGGCGAGTCCAGCGTGATCTTCGAGAACGACGCGCTGACCTACCACACCATCGGCCTGAACTATAACGCGCCCACCTACCCGGTGCGCGTGCTGGCCAACTACACCCTGACCACCGAGCAGGACGCGCGCCGCCTCGACAACGATCGCCTCGATCTGCTTCTTCAGCTCAGCTGGTAAGACGTGCCCTCCCCTACTCCCGGTGACGTGAACATGCTGTCGACTCGCCATATCCGCACTCGTTATGCCGGCGCGCTCCGCGCGCTGGCGACCCTCGCCATCCTCGCCACAGGCTTCTCGTTGAGCGGCTGCGACGACGAGGGGCCCGCCCCCTACGCCAGCGCCGAGCGCATCACCCACCGCACCCAGCTCATCGGCGGGCCCACCGCCCTTGGCGAGGTGGGCGACTGGATTCTGGAGAACGATCAGGTGCGCCTGATCATCCAGGATCGCACGTTCAACCGCGGCTCCGGGATCTTTGGTGGATCGCTGATCGACGCCGACTTAAAGCGCCCCGAGGCCCAGGGCGCCCCGCTGGGCGGCGGGGGCCGCGACGCGTTCGGGGAGCTCTTCCCGGCCTTCTTTCTGGAGGTGGTCAACCCCGAGGAGATCGTCGTGGTCAACGACGGCTCCGATGGCGAGGCGGCGATCATCGAGGTGCGCGGGCGAGGCGGGGAGTTTGTGACCATGCTGCGCTTCTTCAACCAGGCGATGGTCAACGCCTATGAGGCCGATCTGGCCGACGCGTTGCGGGGGGAGATTCCCACCTCCGACGGCGTCCCCCTGGTCGGTTTCACCACCCGCTACATCCTTGAGCCGGGCGCGCGCCACGTCAAAGTGGAGGCCGAGCTGGTCAACAACGCTCTGGCCTCGCTGACCTTCCCCAACCGCGACATTGTCAACGCGCTCGGCGCTTTTTTGCCCGACATCGACTTCAACGGCTTCACCGTCCCCACGGGCATGGTGCTGGGGATGGGCGCGCTCAACAGCATCTTCTTGCCGGAGATGGGCTTCGACCTGCGCTTCGGGCTTGAAGAGGTCTACCAGCGCCCCATCGATCTTCCCGCCTTCCCCGGTCACATCACCGACCTGGTGGCCACGGCCAGCGAGCGCGGCGTGAGCTACGGCTTTGCCTCGGCGGCCGCCCCGGAGTCGAACTTTGTCTTCAATAAGAACGAGGCCTACGGCGGGCAGACCAACCCCTACGACATGCTCTTTCTCTTCTACGCCTCGGGCTTCGGTGGCGTCTTCACCCACGAGCTGCCCACTCGCCTGGCCCCCTCCTTCTGCGAGCCGGAGCGCCCGGCGGCCGAGGTCTGCGCCGAGATCGAGGCGAGCTGCGAGAGCGGCGACTGCCAGGCGCTGGGCCAGCGCTGCCTGGACCGCTACGACACCTGCGTGGCGCAGCGCGCCGAGTTCCCGGATCGCTTTAAGTTCACCAACTACTTCATCCTGGGCGACGGCGACGTGGCCAGCCTGCGCGATGAGCTCTACCGCATCCGCGACGAAGAGACCTTAAAGGTGGAAGGCCGCGTCTTCGACGCCTTCAGCGGTGAGCCGGTCGGGGCGCACGCCCAGGTCTTTATCTACGAGGGCATCGAGGATGCCGCCTCGCTCGACGAAGCGTGCGCGCCCACCGAGAGCCAGCGCCCGCGCATCTTCAACCAGGTCTTCACCAATGAGGCGGGCTACTTCCAGCTGGAGCTCCCGGCCGGACGCTACTGCCACCGGGTGCGCGCCACTGGCGAGACCTCGGGCTTTAAGGCCTTTGAGGTGGGAAGCCAGCCGCTGAACCTGCGCGCCGAGGCCCCGGGCTCCGGTCGCGTCGAGCTCGTTGTGGTCGACCAGAGCGGATCGCCGGTCCCGGCCAAGCTCACCGTGGTTGGCGAGTACGAGCCGCAACCGGGCAAAACCACCCGCGACTTTCTTTTTGATCTGGAGGTTGGCGAGAAGTGGCGCACCAGCGAGTTTGCCAGCTACGAGGAGGGCGACACCGCCCCGCGCCGCTACATCGAGGGCATCGCCTTCGCCGGCGCCGACGGTCGCGCCCACATCAACCTGCGCCCGGGCAGCTACACCGCGTATGTCTCGCGGGGCACCGAGTACTCCCTCTTTAGCCAGCCCATCGAGGTGAGCGCCGGCGGTATCGCCCGGGTGCAGGCCACCATCGAGCATCAGATGCAAGTCGAGGGGTACATCAACGGCGACTTCCACATGCACGCCCAGGGCTCCATCGACAGCGGGCTCGACTACAACGAGCGCGTCATCAGCGTGGCCGCCGAGGGGGTCGACGTGGTGGTGGCCACCGATCACAACTACATCTCCGACTACATGCCTTATATCTACCGCAACAACCTCCAGCCCTTTTTGCGCTCGATCGTGGGCCTGGAGCTGACCACCTTTGAGGCCGGCCACTTCAACGCCTTCCCGCTGCGCCAGGACATCACCTCGATGAACCGCGGCTCGATGGCCTGGCAGGACGTGCCGCCGCAGCAGATCTTCGATGCGCTGCGCGAGATGGGCAGCCTGGGCCCCGATCGCACGATCGTGCAGGTCAACCACCCCCGCGACTCGCTGCTCGGGTATTTCAACCAGCACTACGTCAACGCGCTCACCGGCGTGGCCGAGCTGCCGGTGAACACCACCGAGGGGACCGACCAGATCATCGCGACGGTCTCCAGCCCCAACGGTCCGGCCTTTGTGCGTCGCAACGACGACGGCACCTACGAGTCCACCTTCTCCGATGATTTTGACGCCATCGAGATCTACAACGGCAAGCGCGTGCACTTGCTTCGCCACTACCGCATGCCGGTCGACAAGGTCGATCTTCCGCAGGAGATCGTCGACCAGCTCACCGAGGAGCAGTACGAGGCGCTGCCCGATGAGGCCGGCGTGATCCTGTGCGACGGCGACGAGGTCGCCTACCCCGGCGGGCTCGACGACTGGTACACCTTCCTCAACACCCGGCGCCCCGACGGCACCTACCGCCGCTACACCGCCACCGGAAACTCCGACAGCCACTCCGCGGCCTCGGCCGGCGACCCGGAGCCGGGCTACCCCCGAAACTACTTCTACGTGGGCCATAACGACGCCCAGACCATGACCCCCGACCAGCTCGTCGACGCGCTGCAGAACCACAACAACGTGGTCACCAACGGCCCCTTCATCGCCATGTCGGTGGGCGGGGAGCCCTTAGGCTCGACCGTGGTCAGCACGACTGGCGAGGTCACCCTGGATCTGCAGGCCCACGCCGCCGACTGGGTGGGCGTGGAGCGTTTTGAGATCGTGGCCAACGGGGAGGTCGTCTACCAGGGCACGATCGAGCTTGGCGAGGAGGGCAGCTGGAGCGACTCGGTGACGCTGGAGCTCGACGGCGACACCTGGTTTGTGATGGAGGCCACCGGTGACACCAACCTCTTCCCGGTGGTGATGCCCGAGGAGATCCCCCAGGTGGACTTCGAGGCGGCGCTGGGCTCACTGGCCGGCTCCTTTGGCTTTGGCGGGGCGGTCGAGGGTTTAAGCCCCACCGAGACCGGCGAAGTTCGCCCCCTGGCCTTCACCAACCCCATCTGGGTCATCGACGATCGCGCTGGCGAGGGGCGCACCGAGTTTGAGCCCCCGAACCCCGCGCCGGCCCGCTGCGTCGACGGCGCCTTTGAGGCCACTCAGATGGCCGGCGCGCTGCGCGACTACGTGCCCTTCGGGGAGCGTCGCCTCGACGCCAGGAGCGTGCCGCTGCACCTGCACGAGCATAACACGCCCATCGATCGCACCCAGGGCGACCTGCGCGACGTGCGCCTGATCTTCGAGCACTGGGGCCATGGCCACTAATCGTTCACTCAGCCCCGAACCACCCTCCAGCCGGCGCGCCACTCCGGCGCGCTGGCTGACGCTCTGCGTGGTTCTCCTCGCCGGCCTCACGCTGGCCCCGCAGCCCTCCTTCGCCCATGAGATCGGCGCTGAGCGCCAGGTGCTCGTGCAGGTCTTTGAGGATCGCGTCGATGTGGCCCTCTTCTACACCGAGGCCCCGGGCGCGCGCAGCGGGCTTTTGATCACCCGCTTCGACGTCAACGGCGACGGCAAGCTCGAAGGCCACGAGGCCGATCTGGCCGGCCGCGCGCTCTTGCCCCGCATGCTCGGCGGCCTGCAGTTTGAGCTCCCTGGCGAGCGCCCCCGCACCGGGCAGCCCGAGCTCAAGGTGGAGGTGCGCCAGGGGCGCGTGGCGGCCGCGGCGATGATGAGCTACGCCCTGCCCACCCTCGACGCCGAGGCCACGCGCACCATGATCGTGCGCGCCTTAGAGGGCGATGTGCTCGAGAGCGAGCTGCATATGATGCCCGGCGGCGCGCTGATCCCGGCCGACGCCGAGAGCGGCCCCGGGGCGCTCCCCTCGGTGGTGCGGGCCGGCGAGGAGGTCGTGGCGAGTTTTAAGATCAACGCGGATGCGCTTCCTGAGCCCGACGCCGGGGACGCGAGCGGCTCCGAGGGTGACGCCTCGGGCCAGAACCGCCACGAATAGGTCGCCGGCTGCGCCGCCGGCGCTCCCGGCAGACTCCGCCTGCCAGATCGGAGCGCCGCTGAGCCTCCGAAGAGGCTCGGCCTGCCCGGCGTGGGGAGGTCACCTCCCCCCCGGCCCGTATCTTGAACGGTTGTCGACCCGGGTCACCTCCCCCTGGCCCCGTACCTCGAACGCCTTTCGACCCGGGTCACCTACCCCTTGACCCGTACCTTGAGCGTGTTTTTTGCGCCGCCAGGGCTCCGAAGCCGTACCTCGAACGCCTTTCGACCCGGGTCACCTACCCCTGGCCTCGTACCTCGATCGCCTTTCGACCCGGGTCACCTACCCCCTCCCCCGCTCCTCGAACGGCTTTTGGAAGTCGCCTGGCCTCCCATGCCCCGCCCTCCCCTCTCCGGCCCAACGCCCGCCGTAATCGAAAAGACCTGAACGAAAAAACCCCGGCGATAACTCGCCGGGGTTTTTAATCAGCTACCGAGATGTGCCTGAAGGCTTAGAGGGCGGTACCGGCGAAGCTGATGGTGATCATGCGCATGTTCCCCCCGGTGCTGCTGGGGTTGTAGGGGTAGAAGCGGTAGGCCACCGGGCCCGAGTTGCCCGCGGCCGGGGGCAGCACGAAGGTCGCGTTGAACTCGGTGTTGCGCGCGGTGATCTCGAAGGGCTCGGCCATGAACTCCAGGCTGCCGTCGCCGTACTCCGCGGCGATCTGCAGATGGGTCGGACCCGAGTTGGAGACCTTGAAGAGCCCCGAGGCGCTGATGTCGCTGTAGCCGGTGAAGTCGGCCTCGTAGCGGAAGTAGACGTTGCTCTTCGGCGTGACACCGTCGGGCTGGAAGAACTCGGTGTCCATCAGGAAGTTGTCGCAGGTCCACTCGTCGTCGCCGCCTCCGAAGAAGCTGCAGGTGGTCGGCACGCCGCCTTCGATGAACTGAGCGCTGCCCACGCCCTCCGACGCGGTAAGCGAGCTGCCCGCAAAATCCCAGGCGGCGATCGTCACCGGCTCGCCAGCGGCGGCCACCGTCAGGGTACCGGCGTCGGCCGGCGCGAAGGTGTCGAAGGTGCCGTTGACGCCGCAGTAGGTCCAGGCGTCTCCCTCTTCGAGCGCCACGCGCCAGACAAAGCCGTATTCACCGACGGCAACCTCGGTGCCAAAGTCGCCCAGAAGCTCCCCGGTCACATCGCTGATGCCGGTGCGGTAGATCCAGGTGGCCGGGTCGGCGCTCACGTCGCCGTAGCCCAGCTCCGCCACAAAGCTGGCGGGGACATCGACCACGCCCTGGCCAAACTCCTCGACGACCACCTGGCCGAAGGCGTCGGCGCTGGTACCGGCCGACATCGCCACGGCCGAGGGGGCGGTGATGGTGCAGCTCTCGATCGCGAGGAGCGGGCCGCTCTGGCCGCCCTGGCCGTCTTCGCCGTTGCAGACCGTGGCGGTCTCTTCGACGCCCTGGGCATCGGTGATCGTGATGAGGTAGCCGCCGGCGTCACCGCAGGCGCCACCGGCCTCGATGGTGGCCAGGTCGATGGCGGGGCTTGCGCCGGGCTCGCCATCGGTGCCCGGGGCACCGTTGCACACGTCGAAGGGAGCCGCGTCGCCGATGGTGACCGAGACGCCGCCGAACTCGCAGTCCGCCGGGCTTCCCACGCTCACCGAGGGGGCTTCGCCGGGCTCGCCAGCCTCGCCAGGGGCGCCGTCGCAGACCTCAAAGGGATCGGCGTCGCCGATGGTGACCGAGACGCCGCCAAAATCGCAATCTTGAGCTTCGCCGATGATCACGGCGGGCGCGGCCGCGTCGCCGTCGATGCCGTTGCAGATCACCGCGGTGTTGAGCACGGTGCCGTCGGCAGCTTCCACGCGCACTTCCTGGCCGCCGGCCTCGCAGACATCGCCGGCCTCAATGGCCTCGACGACCACATTGGGAGCCTCGCCAGGCTCACCCTGCTCACCTTGCTCACCTTGCTCACCCTGCTCACCCTGCTCACCGGGCTGACCGTCGGCGCCGTTGCACACCGTGGCACTCTCGACGCCGTCGACATACACGATGATGCCGCCCGACTCGCAGACCTCGCCAGCTTCGAGCTGCTCGATGGTCAGCTCCGGAGCGGGCTCGGCCTGAATCTCAGAGCCGCCACAGGCAGCCAGGGAAAGAACCAGCGAGACAACCAGGGACTTGCGATTGACGTACTGCATGTACGACCTCCCGATAGGATGTTCTGGATGGGGAATAGGGGTGAGGGTTGGACTTGACGTCCGCGGCCCTCATAGAGAAAAGGGCGCGGCCTTGTCAAAGGGGGAGTTGAGATTTTCTCAAGCGTTTCAAGCCTGTTACAAAGGGGGGCGAATCGCTCCTCCCCACCTGGAGCGGGGCCGACAGTAAGGCGAAAGAAGCCATGAGGAAGATCATTCACGTCGATATGGACTGCTTTTTTGCAGCCATCGAGATGCGCGACGACCCGCTGCTTCGGGGTCGCCCCATCGCGGTAGGCGGCGATCCGCAGCGGCGAGGGGTGATCGCTACGGCGAACTACGAGGCCAGAAAGTTTGGCGTGAAGTCGGCGATCGCCTCAGCCTACGCGATGCGCCTGTGCCCGCACCTGATCATCGTGCCCGGGCGCATGAACGTGTACCGCGAGGAGAGCCAGAAGATCCGCCGCATCTTTGAGCGCTACACCGACCGGATCGAGCCCCTCTCGCTCGACGAGGCCTTTCTCGATCTGACGCACACCCCGCACCACAGCGGCAGCGCCACCCTGTGTGCGCGGGCGATCCGCGAGGCGATTTTCAACGAGACCGGGCTCACGGCGTCAGCCGGAGTCTCAATCAACAAGTTTCTGGCCAAGGTGGCCAGCGAGCTCAACAAACCCGACGGCCAGGCGGTCATCGCCCCCCACCAGGTCGCCGCGTTTATGCAGGAGCTGCCCGTCAAAGCCATCCCCGGCGTGGGCAAGGTCACCGCGCGCAGCATTCACGACATGGGCGTCAAGACCTGCGGTGACCTCCAGCAGGTCGAGCTCGCCGAGCTCGTTCGCCGCTTTGGTAAACGCGGCAAGCGCCTCTACGAGCTAGCCCGGGGCATCGACGAGCGCCCGGTGCGTACCGAACGCGTCGCGCGCAGCGTGAGCGTGGAGAACACCTACGCCAACGACCTCCCCGACCTGGCCGCCTGCACCGCGAAGCTGCCGGCGCTGATCGAGAGCCTGCACCGGCGCCTGGGCCGAAAGGAGCGCCCGCCGATCCGCGCGCTCTTTGTGAAGGTCAAGTTCGACGACTTCCGCCAGACCACCGTTGAGCGCGCCGAGCTCACCGAGCCCACCCTGGAGAACTACGCCCCGCTGCTGGCCGAGGCCCTCGATCGCAGCGAGCGGCAGGTGCGCCTGCTGGGCGTGGGCGTGCGCCTGGACCACGAGTACGACGACCTCCCCCAACAGCTCGAACTGTTTTTCTAACCCTTTCGAATAAAAAACCCGCGCCGGGAGGGTTCGGCGCGGGTCGGAAAAACATCTGGAAACGAGCGACGCGATCAGCGCCAGCCCTGAAGCTCGGCCCAGGCGGTCTGCGAGAGTCGCTCGAAGAAGGCGTCGCGCCAGACGGGACTGAAGTTAACGCGCCCCAGGCGCTCGATGTCGTCGGGGAGGCTTCCGTGCCAGTCGTTGCTGGCGCTCATGCTCAGGCCATGTTTTTTCGCGACGTCGACAAGGCGCCGCTCGGTGGCCAGGTCATGGGAGGGGTGGCGCACCTCCAGGGCAAAAAGCCCGGCCTCGCGCCAGCGATCCAGGTGCTCGACCATGGTGGTGTAGCGGCCGGGGTGGGCGAGTATGACCATGCCGCCGGCGTTGTGGATGAGGGTGAGGGCGTCGTCGACCGAGAGGTAGGCCATGGGCACGTAGCCCTCCCCGCCCGCGTGCAGCCAGCGATCAAAAGCCTCCTGCGGGGTGTCGACAAGGCCCCGGGCGTGCAGCGCGCGTGCCAGATGCGGGCGGCCGACGTTGCCCTGCTTCGACTGGGCCATCACATCGTCCAGGGTGACCTCCAGGCCCAGCCCGCGCACCCGCTCGACCATCTCGGCCATGCGTTCGTGACGCGCGACCTCCATGGTCTCGGCGTAGCTGGCCAGGTTGGGCTCATCGGGGTCATAGCCGTAGCCGAGCACATGAATGGACTTGCCTTCGGACTGCGCGCTGATCTCAATGCCACTGATAAAGCTCACGCCCCGCTCTGCGCAGGCCGCCCGCGCCCGCTCGACGCCGCCGGTGGTGTCGTGGTCGGTGAGCGCCCAGTGAGCCACGCCCCGCTCGGCCATCAGCTCGGCCATGCGTTCGGGCTCGTAGGTGCCATCGCTGACGGTGGAGTGGCTGTGGATCTCCATCGGGCCGTCGGCCGGCCAGCTCAAAGTGCTCATAGGGCCTCGCAGGGTTGGGGGCGTGCTCACCGTCAAAAAAATGCCGCAGCAGATCGCATCTGCCGCGGCACAATCTGGGGGCCGAGCCCCGGTGGGTCAAGGGTCAGCGCTGGCGGGCACAGGGCAATCACAAAGTCCCACAAGGATTTTTATTGAGAACCCACCCAATCCGTAGGGAGGGGTCTTGTGCCCCTCCCGAACTCCCAGGGCGGGGACCCACAAGGGGTCCACCTGCGGTGGCGGGTGGTGGAGACCGAATTTGCGATTGCCCTGCCGGCGGGCAGGCCCCGCTCAACGCTTCGATGTGGCCCAACGTTTAGAAGCGGCCCGGGGCGGCCTCACCACGCTCCAGCTCCAGGTCGCGCTCACTGCGCTCGAAGCTCAGGGAGCGGCCCGCCGCCGAGCTCGGCCGGGCGCGCTCCATCTTGAACTGCACGTTCTGAACCTCATCGGCGACCGCGTCCATGGCCTCAGCGGGGAGCCCGAACTTCGCGGCGGCCTCATTCATGCGGCGGCGCTCGCGGGCCAGGCGACGGGTGGCACCCTCCTGGTCGCCGCGGGCATATTCGCGGGTGGCCTCGCGCAGGGTGCGCAGAGCGATGGCCTCCTGAACCCGCGCCATGACCTCGGGGCGCAGGCTGCTGACCATCGCGACATCATCGCGGGTGGTCGCCGCCTCAACCAGGAGCTCGGTTTCCACGGGGCGCTCGTCCACGCGATCCTCGTAGGTGAGGATGGCGCGGATGGCCGCCTTGCCATCCAGCGGGATGCCGCGGGTCGTCACACGCACCATCACCCGGCGGCTGGTCTGCGCGCGAAGATCGCCCAGCCCCAGGCTCAACGCCCCGGTGCTCACATCGACAGGCATGCCGTAGACCTCTTCAAAGCGCACGCCCGGTGAGGGCAGGAGCGTGAGCGTGACGCCGGTGGCCACGGTGCTGGCCAGGGCATCGAGCTCCTCGGTGAACGCCCGCTCAAAGTCAGAAGCGCGGGCGATGTAGCTGTAGTTGCCCGCCCCCTCTTCGGCCAATGAGGCCATTAAATCGGCGTTGTAGCTCGTGCCAAAGCCCAGCGTGGTCACCGAGATGCCGCGGGAGCGCACCCCGCGCACCAGGCGCTGAAGCTCCTCATCGCCGGTCAGACCGGCGGTGGGCAGCCCGTCGGTCATCACGATCATGCGATCGACCGAGCCCTCCCGACGCGCTTCGAGAAGCTGGCGGGAGGCCTCCTCCACCCCGCCGCTCAGATGGGTGGCGCCCATCGCCTCGATGCGCGCGATGGCCGCGACGATCTCACCCCGGCTGCGCGCATCGACGCGCATCGCGGGCATATCGACCCGGGGCCCGGCCCCAAACGAGATCACGCTGACGCGGTCCCCCTCCTGAAGTCTCTGCACAAAGGCTGTGGCCGCCTCCCTCGCCCGGACCATCGGCTCGCCATCCATCGAGCCGGAGCGATCGAGCACCAGCGCCACATTGAGCCCGGGGCGGCGCTCGGCGCGGGCCTCCCCGGCCTGCAGCTGCACATCGAGGTAGGTCTCGGACTCCCGCTCAGCGAGCACCCGGGTGTGGGCCAGCTCCGCGCTCAGCTGGAGCGCGCCCGTCTGATCCGCGGCCTGCTGCTCCATGTTTGGTGCTTCTGGCGAGGCCACCGGCGTCATCAACGCCTCGCCAGTCGCCGTCGCCAGCGAGGGAAGCACCGTCTCGGTGTTTCGAAGTTGCGGCGCCTGCATCAGCCCCACCGTCAGACCTACCACCACTCCCAGCACGATCCATGCGACCTGCGTTGCGTTCATGACCTCTCCTTATCCGTTAGGGCAGCCCACCGCGGCGCTGCGATCATCAAAGCCTTCCCTCCTGCAAACGCGCTCGTGGCGGAATGGATCTAAAAAGGTCGAACTTTTTCCCGCCGCGGGTCGTCCGCGCCGCGCGGGTGCCCACCCGGGCAGGGAATGCAAAGCGCGATCAGCGGCATTCTCTCTATGCGATACGCCCTTGTTGCGAGCCCCGGCCACTCCCTGTAAGACGCCTCTATGAACCCTCTGTTGCACATGTTGAGCTTAAAGACGCTGAGCCTGCTTCTGGCGATCCCGGTGCTGGGGTGCGATCCGGGCTTGAGCGAGCCTCCCGCCGACGCCCCCTCCCGGGCCACAGCGGAGGCGTCTGGCCAGGTGAGCCCGGAGGGTGCAGACGCCCCCGGGGCGGCAGGCGGCGTTGAGGCCTCCGCGGTTGTGGCGCGGGTCAACGCGGTGCCCATCCACGCCGTCGAGGTGGAGCGGCGCCTCGACCGCATCGATGAGCTCTACCGTCACGCGCGCCGCCCCTTTAACCCGGCGATTCGCCAGGCCAAGCGCAACGAGGTCATCGACCGGCTTATCGATCACGAGCTTTTGCGCCAGCATATCGACCAGGCCGCCGTGGAGATCGCGCCCAAACGCGTGGATCTGGAGGTCGAAGAGCGGGTCGAAGAGCATTTTGGATCCACCACCGCCTTCCAGCGCTACCTGCAGGCCGAGAACCTCACGATGAGCGACTTTCGTCGCGAGGTTCGCGACGCGATGATCCTGGAGCACACCTTGCTCGGTGAAACGCGCGAAAAACCCGCCGAGGAGCCGGCCGTGAGTGAGGCGCAGCTCCGCGAGATCTACGCCCGGGTGGCCGCCGGACGGCCGGCCGCCGCGCGGGTGCGGGTGAGCAGCGTGACCCTGCCGGCGAAGCACCGTCAGCAGGCCGCGCGCATCAGCCGGGCCCGTTGCACGAACGAGGCTCTGCCCGACGACGCCACCCACCGCGATCTGGGCTGGCGCCAGCGCCACCAGTTCCCGGCCGCCGCCGGATTCCGACTCTTTGGCACCGGTGACTCCCCGGCGCGGAGCGCGGTGGTCCCCGCGCCCGACGGAAGCAGCGTGACGGTGTACTGCGTCCACGATCGCCGCGAGGCCGGTGTGCGGGAGTTCGATGAGGTCGAGCCCCTTTTGCGCGAGCGGGCCAACCGCGCGCTGCTCGAGTCGAAACGCCGCGCCCTGCTGCAACGCCTGCGTGAGCACGCCGACATCCAGCGCCTCGACGCCACCTCGCCACAACCATGATCATGCGCCGCGCACCAGCTCGCCAGCTGCGCGCGAGCGCCCCGCTGCTGGCAGCGCTCGCTTCGCTCTCGCCACTTCCTGCGGCAGCCGAGCTTCGCTGGATCGACGCCGAAGCCTCCCCTCCCCCCACCCTGGCCGACCTACCCCACTCGACCCGCGCCGAGTTCAACGGGTTTGCTCCCGAGCCCGATCACCTGCCGCTGACGCTTCGCCTCAAAGGCCCGATGCCCGAAGGCGTGGCGCGCGCCGAGGTGATCGCCGCCCTCGAAGCATCCGCCCGCACCTGGAACGCGGTCGGCTGCGCGCAGGTCGCCTTTAAGACCGAGGTGCAAGCCGGCGAGGAGGCCAGCGAGGTGGAGGCGGTCGAAGTGAACTTCGAGCCGGGCATCGGGCCCAACGCCGAGCGCATCGCCTGGACCACCTACGCGGCCTCACCCGAGGAACGCGCCCGTGTGACCCTCAACAGCGCGCTGGTCGTCTGGCGCTCCTCCCCCGATCCCTTCCAGCTGCATGCCGAGCCCGAACGCCCGGCGGTCGATCTTCAGGCGGTCATCACCCACGAGCTTGGCCACGTGCTGGGCCTCTCGCACACGCCGGCCCACAACGCCGCGACGATGAGCGCGGCCTACCTGCGCGACGGCCGCCAGCGCGTCTTAAGCGCCGACGACAAGCTCGGCCTCTGCGCCCTCTTCCCCGCCGAGGGCCGCGAATGCTCCGGTGACGCCCAATGCCCCGAGGCCGGCCGCTGCGTCGAGGGCGTCTGCGACCCGCACCGCGGCCAGCCCGGCGACTACTGCGCTTTTGATCTGATGCACTGCCCGGGCTTCTGCCTCATCGACGACGCGCCCACCGGCACCGGCTACTGCTCGGAGCCCTGCGCGTCGGATGCGGCCTGCCCCACCCATTTCGCCTGCCGGCCAGACGACGAGCGCGACGAGGCCGTCTGCACCTTTGCCCCCGCCGACGACGCCGAAGGCACACCCCGGGGCTGCGCACACACCCCGGCCCCCTCGCAGAGCCCGGCGCTTCCCCTCCTGATCATGCTCCTCGGTGCGGCTACTCGCCGCTCGACGCGTCAGCGGGCACAGCGCTCCACTGCATCGCCAGAATGAGCTCCTCAAAGACCTCGCGGTAGGCCTCCTGGCGCGACTCCAGGCAGAAGAGCGAGAAGACCCACATCTGCTCCTCGCTGTGGTGCAGCCAGGTCATCAGGCGGTAGGCCTCGCCATCGGCGTCGACGCCGTAGGTGATGAGATCGCCTGTGCGCCCGCCAAAATCGACGTCGCGCTCGGCCGTCTCCACCCGAAAACCCGCCCCCTGGATCTGGTTCTGAAAGCTCTGGGCGTAGCGCTCGGCGCGGCCCACCAGGATCTCGCCACTTAAGCGAACCTCGAGCTGCGCCTCGCTGTCGCCGCTGGCTCGAAAGGTGGCCACGGCACCCGGGCCAGACGGCACGATCACCCACCCGGTGGGGCGGCGTATGCGCGCGCCGATCGACTCGATCTCGACCGCCTCCGCCCGGGCCTCGATGGCCTCCTGAGCCACGCGCCCACTGGGAGTGCGGGGCAGCCCCTCGGCCTGGCGAACCTCGGGCGCGGCCTGCGGCGCGGCGCGCTCCTGAGCGCGCGCCGACACCGACATCGCCACCACGCTCCCCACCAGCGCCAGAGCGACACAGGCCCGCGCGCTCCAATGAGCGGCGGGCCTGCTCAAGTTGGCAACGCTCAGCTTCACTCGGCAGCCTCAAAGCTCATCGAGGAGACCACCGCGTCGAAGTCGCCGCGCAGGTTCGACGCTTCGCTATCCTGCATATAACCGATCACCAGCCAGGCGGTACCCTCGCGCAGAAACTCAAACACCAGCACGTTCACGGTCTGACCGGAGTGGGTGTAGGCGTAGCTGCTCAGCTTGCCCTCACGCTCACCGATGGTCGACGCCGCGCTGCTCTGCTGCTCAAAGCTCGACTCCGTCAGCGTCTTGTGGAAGGTGCTGAAGAAGACATCGGCCACATCCTGGCTCATCAGCTTGGTGCCGATCACCTGAATCTGGCTGCTGGTCTCGGCGTGCTTGAAGTTGGCGACGGCCTTGTCATCGCTGGCGTTGACTTCCCAGGCGCTCGGCGGCGTGACCGACACGCCGAACTCCTCATTCTGCACCGCCTCTTGAGCGACTGCGACCGACGAGAGCAACAGCGTGACCAGCAACACGGCGAAAAAACGAGCGATCTTCATGGGGTATCTCCTCAAATGGATATCGCGACACGTCGCGCGAAGGTCTGTGGACAGCACGGAGTTATAACAGCAGGGGGTGGGTTGGGCAACCACAGGCTCAAGGCGTCTGGCCGCCCCGCCCGCCGCACCCGACGCGGGGCGTTGCGCAGGTGACGAATGCCGCGTCGCCACGTACATTGACGCGCGCGATGACGAAACCTTCACCTCCCCGATGATCTTCCGTCGACGGCCCTGGCACCTATGTTCGACTCCTCGCCACAAAAGTCACGCCCGACGCTGCGCTTTGTGCTCGCCCTGGCCGCGCTCCTCGCGTTGAGCCTGGGGTGGCTCAGCCCGATCAACGCCCAGCAGCCCGACATCCCCTTTGTCGGCCCACCGCAACCCTCCGAGGAGAGCGGCAACGGTGGCAATGCCGCCGATGGGAGCGGCTCCGAAGACACGGCGGAGGCTCCCAGCCTTGATGTGCACTCGGTGGAGCCGGGCCTGAAGCAGGCACAGTCGCTCCTGAAGCAAAACTACGCCGACTTTCTCGTCCGCGAGCCCCTGCAATTTGACTTAAGCCTGGCCGACCATCTGTTGGCGGACGCCTACGCGCTCTGGGACGGGCTGCGCGATCTGCGCGAGAACATCGCCGAAGTGAACCCCTGGGTGCTCGTCGACTGGGCGGTGCCGATCCTCATCCTGCTGATCTTCGCGGTCATCTTCATCCTGCTCGACCGCCAGGCCCAGCGCGTGGCCCGACGCAGCCAGATCCTGGTGCACATCGACCTCTCCCCCTGGCTGACCAGTGTGCTGCGCAGCCTGGTGTTGTTGCTGGGGCGAGCGGCGGCCATCGCGCTGCTGGTGGCGTTGAGCTACTTCCCGATTCAGGCGGCCTTCTCCAGCGTGGCGTGGACCCGGGTGCTCTCTGGAGCGCTGTGGTGGCTGCTGGCCTACCGCGCCGCGCACGCCATGATTGTGACCACGCTGCGCTTAAGCCCGGTCGACCCCGGCGCGACCTCCCACTACCTGCGCCTGGAGCGTTTTGCGCTGATCACGCTGCGCATCTCCCTGGGCTTTTTGCTCCTGCTCACCGCGCTCTATCATTTTGAGTATCGCCCGGACGCCATCGGCTTTGTCGCGTTTGCGTTTCGGCTGACGCTGGCGCTGGCGCCAATCTACCTCTTCTTCGCACGCGACGCGGTGCTCGCGCTCCTGCCGGCTCCCCAGCGCTCTCCCCTCTACGCGATGGTGCGCCGCGCCATCTCGGCGAACTACTACGGGATGCTCGCCGTCACCATCGCGCTCCTGCTCTTTAACGCCGCCGGCTTTGTGCACGCGGCGACGTTCATCCTGGCGCGCGGCTATGCGCTCATCGTGCTGCTGACCCTCTCCTTCTCGGCGGCCGAGCGCCTGCGTGCCTACGTGGCCCATAAGAGCGAGGAGGCCCGCGAAGAGGCCGAGGGCGAAGAAGACGCCCTGGCCTCCCCCCTGCTCCGCGCCATCGAACAATGGACGCTGGCCCTGGGGGGCCTGCTGGTGATCACCCTCGCGCTGCGCCTGCTCGCCCTCTACGAGCCGGTGGTCGCGCTGCTTAAAGTGCCCTTCCTCTCGGTAGGCAACGTCGCGATCTCGATCTACAGCCTGCTCACGATCGTGCTGATCGTGGTGGCTACGGTCCTCTCCATCCGCCTCTTCAAGGCGCTGCTCAACGCCAAAGTCTACCCGGCCCTCAACGTCGATGTGGGGGTAGCCTACGCGGTCAACACGCTGATCAACTACGCGCTGATCGTGATCGCGTTTGTGCTCTGCATGGTGGCGCTGGGGGTACAGCCCTCGGCGGTGATGGTCGTGCTGGCCAGCCTGGGGGTGGGCATCGGCTTTGGCCTGCAAAACCTCACCGAGAACCTCATCAGCGGCTTTATCCTGCTCTTTGGCCGCGCGGTGAAAAAGGGCGACTTCATCTCGGTCAACGACGTCTACGGCCGGGTCGAAGCGGTGGGTGCACGCAGCGTGGTGGTGCGCACCCCGGACAACTACGACATGCTCATTCCGAGCAAAGACATCGTCAGCGGGCGCATCATCAACTGGACCTTCCACGACTCGATTGTGCGCGTGCACATCCCGATCGGCGTCTCCTACAACTCCGATCCCCGTCAGGTTGAAGAGCTCCTGCTGGAGGCGGCGAGCCGCGACAGCAACATCCTCCCTCACCCCGCCCCGGACGTGTGGCTTGTGGGCTTTGGCGACAACAGCATCGACTTTGAGTTGCTTGTGCACTTTGACTGCCGCAGCACCACCGAGCGCAAACTGCGGGGCAAGTTCAACTTCATCCTGTGGGAGGTGCTGCACGAGGCGGGCATCGAGATTCCCTTCCCCCAGCGCGACGTGCACCTGCGAAGCGTGGACTTTTTGCCCGAGGTCAACCGTCAGCTGGGCTTTGGCCCCAGACGCACAGAGCGCTCCGAGCGCGCGTCTGGCGAGGCGGCCAGCGCCGAGCCGCCTCACCCCTCGGAGTCCGAGGACTGAGCTCCCCCCCTGAAAATGTCTCGCTATCAAATGACGAATAGGGCGCGGCCTCACCCCTGGCCGGCGACCTCGTCGACGCGCGCGCGCAGCTCCACCACATGTCGGCGAAGCCGCTCTTTGACGTCCGGCCCGCGCCCCTCCAGCAGCCAGGCCACCGAGCTCCCCACCAGCACCCCGTCGGCCGCCTGCACCACCGCCTGCGCCTCCGCGCCGGTGGTCACCCCCATCGACGCAAAGATCGGCCGGCGCGTATACTCACCAAAGGTGCGCAGCCGCTCCTCAAAGGCCTGCCCGGTCAGCGTGAGCTCCCCACCGCTGTGCCCCGTCCAGATGATCGGCGCCTGAGCGCGCCGGGCGATCTCCCGAAAACGCTCCAGCGAGGTGGTGGCCGAGACCGCCCGCACCAGCGGCAGGCCGGCCGACTCGCTGAGCGCGTCGACCTCGGCGGCCTCCTCCATCGGAAGATCATAGATCCACAACGCGTCGACCCCGGCGCTCTGAAGCCCCTCAAGGATTGGCCCTGTCGGAGCCACCATCAGACGATTGAGGTACGTCGAGACGACCAGCGCCACCGAGGGGTAGGAGCGCCGAAACTCCGCGGCGATCTCTTCGATCTGAGCCCAGTCCAGGTGCTCGTTGACCGCACGCGCCATCGCCCGCTGCAACACCGCGCCGTGGTAGGCAGGCTCGGAGAAGGGCACAATGAGCTCGACCACATCGACGCCGGCTTCGGCCAGAATCCCCATGTAGTCGAGGGTGGCGTCCAGATGCGGATCTCCCGCCACCAGCGCCACCATCAAGAGAGGTCGGCGCGCCGAGGCGCGCTCCTCCAGCGTGTTGAGCCGATCGTTCATGATGAGGCTCCTTCGCCACGCGCGCGCGCCAGACGCCCCAGGTCCCGCGAACCATCGCCACTCAGCCCCACCACCACATGCGCATCCTCCGGGAGCGTCGGCGCCAGACGCAGCGCATACGCCAGCCCGTAGCCGCTCTCCAGACACGCCAGAATGCCCTCGGAGCGGGCCAGCGTGCGCACCGCCGCGTAGGCCTCCGCGTCCGCCAGCTCCACGTACTGGACCTGACCTGTGCGCATCCAGCGCGCGTGCTGCGGGCCGACCACCGGCATCGCCATCCCGGCCGCATCCGTCAGGGGCGTGACCACCTGGCCCAGCTCGTCCTGCAACACAAAGGAGCGCGTGCCCATATGCACCCCCACTCGCCCCCGCACCAGGCTGGCCGCGCCTTTGGTCGGGCTGGCGTCACCGCCGGACTGCACCCCCACAAGCTGCACGCCGGGCACCGAGCCCTCCTGCACAAACGCGCCAAAAAGCCCGCAGGCAAACCCGCCGCTGCCCACCGGCGCGACCACGTAGTCGGCGCTCACCCCGCGCTCACGCAGCTGCCGGGCGCACTCATTGCCAATGATCTCCGCGCCGAACGCCACCATGCGCGGGTAAGGGTCCGGGCTGGCCAGCGAGCTCGTCACATAAAAGGCCCGCTCCGGCCCGCAGGCCACATAGCGCAACGCCTCGGCCATCGCCCCGCGTCGTCCGCGGGCCGGGCCTTCGACCGGCTCCAGCGCAAGCCCCATCTCTTCCATACGCCGCACCGCGGCGGGCTCGGCGGCCATATCATCGCGGGTCATAAAGACGCGGACCTTCAGCCCCAGCGCAAGCCCCACCTGCCCCAGCGCCACCCCGAAGTCGCCGGTGGCCGTCTCTCCCACGAGCTCCGTGCGGCCCAGTCGCACTGCGACCAGCGCCTGGGTCAGGGCCACGACCCCGCAGAACGAGCCTCCGCTAAGCAGGTCTTCACGCTTGAGCCAGATCTGCGCGCCGCCAAGCGCTTCTGAGAGCCCTCCCAGATGACTCAGCGGCGTGGGCCGCCCCAGACGCTGCTCCGCCCAGCCGTGCACCCGCGCCGCAAAGCTCGGATCGCCCAGGGCCTCCTCAAACACCTCGGCCACCTCGGCCAGCGGCGACCAGAGCGCCTCGGCTACAAACCGCCCCCCGAACTCTCCAAACGCGCCGCAGGCCGGGCTGCCCATCAGCTCTGACCGCTGCGGTGCTTCCCGGCGTCGACGTAACGCTTGACCTGGTCGAGGAAGCTCTCCACGCCGCGCACGATCTCCCGCGCCACAATCGGCCGAAACATCTTCGCGCCCAGCTTCGGGATCGGAAGATCGCTGGCCAGCGTCTCCTCGTAACTCACCTCGGTTCGGCCCGCCCCCACCTCACGAAGACGCGCGCTGCCGCGAGTCTTCATCGTGCCCCCCTCCAGGCTCTCCCAGCGCACCACGTTGCCCTCACGCGCATAGCGCACCGTGTAATCCCCCTGAAAGGTGATGCCTTTGGCACCCATCGGCTTGAGCAACCAGCGGTAGGTGCGATCGTCGACCGCCTCAAAACGCTCCAGATTCTCCATGCTCTCTTTGAGCTGAGCTGGCGAGGCAAAGACCTCGGCCACCTCATCGAGAGGAGCGTTGATGATCACTGTCTTCGTTGCCGAACCTTCAATCCATGCCATACATCACCTTCTGTGGGGGTGGAGCATCCATACATCGTCATTGCATCGTCCAGACCGGCGCCTGCTCAATGGCAGCCGCGATCCTCAGGTCCGCACGTAAAGCGGATATGCACGTGATTGAGGTGCCCGCGCGAGTGCCGAATGATCCCAGCGCGCACATTGGCCCCGCGGGGGTATTGCAGGATCGGCTCCAGATCTTCGGGGGTGTAGCCGATCGAGATCGCGTAATCGTAGAGCGCCCGCTGGAGCTGATAGTCGATGAACATGAACTCCACCTGACCGCTGTCGATCAGCGTCTTGTAGAGATGCCAGTTTTTGACCGCGTCAAAGGTCTCCACGCTCATGTCGCGAAAATCCGGGAGCTCCACGTTGCCGCGGTGGTAGTAGGTCAGATCCACATCTCGCCCGCTCTGGTGGGAGCGGTGCGGACGCAGCCGCCCGCCGTTGCGCACGCTCAGGCTTCCCACCACCAGGTCCGGCGCATCGGGCCAGCGCGCCTGCACATCGGCGCCGGCGGCCTGCAACAGGCGCACTACCCGCTGGGTGCCGTAGGCGCGCGCCACGTTGCGCACGCGCATCCCCGGAGTCGTCTGCATCGCCACGCCATTGTAGAGCCGCCCGCCGTTGGCCGCGCCATAGCTCACCGACTTGCCGTCGGCCCCGGGGATATGCAGCCGCACCTGCGCACCAAGTTGCAGGCGACGCGGGTTCAGGCGGCGATTCCAGCGCTGCACCTGACGGATCGTCACCCCGTAACGACGCGCGATCCCCTCAAAGGTGTCGCCGCGTCGAATGATATGAATCACCGGCAGGGGATCGGAGGAGCCCTGCACCTCCTGGCTGCTCTTGACCACCAGAGTGGTCTCCGGGGGCACGTGCACGCTCTCCAGGTCATTCCAGGTCAGCAGCTCATCAATGCCCACCTGATACTGCATCGCCACCGTGCCCAGGGTCTCGCCATCGGCGAGCTGGTGGTAGCGGACCTCTTCCTCCGCGGAGTTGTCAGCGGCAAAAGCCGTGGCGCTGCTCAGGGCCATCAAAAGCCCGGTCATACATCCTGACAAAAGGAGATTCTTGCGTCGTCGCACCATCGTCTCTGGCTCCTGGAAATCTGAGAAACGTCGCTCACCGGGGAGCTGCGCAAAAAGCAAAACACCCTCCCGATTATGCCAGCTCCACCTCAAAGTCAAGCCGGCGCGCCGGGGGCCCCTGCGCGCTCACGCGGCCCCAAACATCGCCCCATCCCCTTATTTTTCGGACACTTACCTCACCCAAACATGCTCACCGCAGAACGCGCTTCAAGCCTCATCGACGCGCTCGACAAAAACGCGGAAGCCCGCCTCAATGCGCTCACGGAGCCAGCGCTCCACGGCCTCATCCAGCCCTTCTTCGTGCGCAAAGTAGCGGTCGTGCACCTGCTCCGGCGCCGGGTCCACAAAGACATGATGGCGCTTTCGCACCACCTCGCTGCGCGCCTGCTCGATGCGCCGCACACGCAGGTGCGCCCGCTCCACCACAAGGCGTACCCGGGCTCCGCCGGCCTCGCGAAGCTCGCGCTCCTCGACCGCCCCGCGCGCCCGGCCCTCCACCCAGCGTCGCTCGTGAGCCCGCGGATCGGTGGTGACAAAATCCTCAATCTGCCGCACCAGCTCCCGCTCCGGCACCACCTCCCGGGCCTCTCCCCTCGCCGCATCATCCTCAAACGCCACGCTGTCCTGACCGACCTCCTCGCCAGCTCGCTCCGCAGCGAGCTTCGAGAGCCGCATCGCCGCCGCCCGGGCCACCGCGCGGTGGTTCACCTCCACATCGTGGTTGAAAATGATCGGATAGCTGACCTCCCCGGCCTCCACCACCAGCGCTTCGATCAGGCGCGCGCATGTCGAGCTCCCCGCCCGAAAATCACCGCCCTCGCCAGCAGCCGCAAAGCGCTGCCGAGTCTCACTCCACGACCAGACCACGCCGCGATCCGCGCCATCTTCTGCGCTCAAACGCTCGCGCCACTCCCCGAGCAACGCCCCAAAGCTCTCGCCCCAGGGCCAGTCGCGCAGCCGCCGCGCAAAGCGCTCATCGCTCGCCACGATCGTCTCGAGCTCCCGCGCAAGCCGCGCCGCGCTCGGATACTCCGCACACAACGCCTCAATGCGCGCGCCGAGCGCGGCGTTCTTGGCGTCGAGCCGCCCCAGCCAGCGTTCGAGATCCTCATAAAAACGCCGCGGCACCTCCTCCCGCGGCGTGTTTTCCATCGTCTTCACGTCGACCAACAGACTCATCCCTCGGGCAGGTAGCGGCGGCGCAAGTGATCTTTGAAGTATCGCGCGTTCAAGGTCTCACCCGTCGCCTCCGTCAACAGCGCGTCGGTCGAGAGCAACGAGCCCTTCGCGTGAATCTTCTCGCCCATCCAGCCCATCAGCCCGCCAAACTCCCCGCGCTCAAGCTGCGCCTCGACATCGCCCAGCTCACGGTCGGCCGCCGCAAAGAGCTGCGCCGCCGTCATCGCCCCCAGGGTGTAGGTCGGGAAGTAGCCGATGGTGCCGTCCATCCAGTGGATATCCTGCATGCAGCCGTCACGATCGTCTTCGGGCTCGATGCCCAGAAGCTCCTTCATGCCCTCGCGCCAGGCGCCGGGCAGGTCGGCCACCTGCAAGTCGCCCGAGAGCATCGCCTTCTCCAGGCGGTAGCGCAGAATCACGTGCGCCGGGTAGGTCACCTCATCGGCGTCCACGCGAATCAGGCTGCGCTGCACCCGCGTCATCACGCGGTAGAGGTTATCGACCTCCCAGGCCTCGCCAGTCCCCGCAAACGCATCTTTATAAATCGGCGCCACATAGGTCGCGAACGCCCGGCTGCGGCAGGCCTGCATCTCCACCAGCAAGGACTGGCTCTCGTGCACGCTCATCCCCCGCGCCGCGCCCACCGGCTGGTAGCGCCAATCGGCCGGAAGACCGCGCTCGTAGAGCGCGTGCCCGGTCTCGTGCAGCACGCCCATCATCCCCTTAATGAAACCCTTGGGATCGTAATAGGTCGTCAGACGCACATCATCGGGCACCCCACCGCAGAAGGGGTGATGGCTCGTATCGAGTCGCCCGTGCTCAAAATCAAAGCCCAGGGTCGCCATCAGCTCGCGCGCGACCTTCTCCTGACGCGCCACCGAAAAATCGCCGGTGGGCATCACCGCCTCGGGCTGCGCGGCCTGGTGGGCGAGCACCGCTTCGAGAAACTCGGGCAAGAAACCCGCCAGATCATCAAAGATGGCATCGATCTTCGCCGAAGACCCGCCCGGCTCATACTGGTCGAGGAGCGCGTCATAAGGCGTCACACCCAGCGCCTCCGCCTTAATACGCGCCGTCTCCCGGACAAGCTCCACCGTCTCGGCCAGGTGCGGGGCGAGGCGAGCGAAGTCGTTGTCGGCGCGCGCGGAGCGCCAGACCATCTCGGTCTGCGCGCCCTTGCGGCTCAGCCGGCTCACAAGATCGGAGGGCACCGCCGTGGCGTGCGTGTACTGCCGACGCATCTCCTCGACGTTGGCCTTCTGCCAGGCATCCAGCGACTCGCCATCGACCTGCTCAAAGAGCCCGGCGAGTTTGGGGTCGGTCTGCAGCTCGTGATGAATCACCCTCAAGGTCGCGATCTGCTCGCTGCGCGCCTCCGCCCCCCCGGCCGGCATCATCGTCGCCATATCCCAGTAGAGCACCCCCACCGCGTCGCCCAACCGACCGATCTTCCCAAAATGCTCTTCCAACTCTGCGTAAGCGCTCATCTTTTTGTCCTGATGTTGCGGGTTGCCCGGGGGGTCACATCCAGCAGCGAGCGCGTAGCTCACCGCCGACGGAGGCCATCTCGCGCAGAACCTACCCACGTCCGGCCCACCCTTTCAAGTTTCAAGTCGCAATCGCGCTCATTTCGTAAAGCCCACCTGCCGCCCGCTCGCGGGTCTGACGGGCGCACGACCGCCCTTTAGAAAACCTTTTAGACGCGACCACTTACCCCATACTCGCCAACGTCTCGCCATTCGCCCCTCCCTCGCTTCTTAAGCAAAGGCGAAATCCCACCTTGACCACAACACCCTCCCCCCGCAGGGTGAATGCACAGCTATTTCAAGTCCCCGCGCCTCATCTTCTTCAGGAGAGCTATGCGTGCGTTCTATCGTTTATCCACACTTCTATACACCGTGTGTTGTGTCGCCCTCATCGCCTGCTCCGAAGCGTCCTCCGTGGACGCTGAGGATGCTGGCGATCAAGATGTCGACTTTGGCCCTCCAAAATGCACAGATATGGAGCAGATGGAGTTTCAAACGGACTACAATCTCCAATGGATCACGTTGACATCAAGCGGCAAAAGCCCCTTTTGCATCCGTGAAGATGGCTTTGGAGGGACAGCCCCGCATTGTGGTTCATCTGAACCCATTGAAGAGTATTACTACCACTGCGACGCCCCGGTTACATCTACGTCTGAAGGCACTCAACTGAATCGCCAAACACCCTGTACCTGGTGGCCGCTTCTCGGCGAAGACGACGAAGGAAATTGCTTTCATGACTTCGTGTGCGTTCCGCGCAACCGCCTGCATGAGATTGGTTGGCCGGCAGGTTCTGACTTCGATTATTATGATGAATGCCCTGATGAGACGAACGATCCGGGTCCAGGCCCGCAGCCGCCGAGTGAGGGCTAATCCAACACATGTATCACAACACAATGCACCGCGACGCCCGACGTTTTATTTAAAAGAGTCCTAATTTACAGGCCCCATAACCTCAGGCGGTATCGATGCAGACATCAGCACGGCTTATAAAGACGATCATGCTTGCGTCGACGCTGGCCTGTTCGCAGGCCACATCAAACGACGGCAATGCAAATTACGATGTGTTTAGTTTCGAAGAACCCACCCCCCCCGAACTCCCTCACTGCACAGACAGCGCCTACTTCCTCCACTCCGAAGCCTATTATGAGTGGATGGATCATAATTTCAATGGTTACCGCGGCCCCTACTGCATTCGCACCGAAGACGGGTTCGGCGGAAGCTGGGACTATTGCGACGAACATTTTGGAGACACCGGCCCCATCCCCGAGTACTACTCTTACTGCAGAAATCCGGCCATATGGCTCGACATCAACAACCCTACCGAGACCATGGTCCGCGAGACGCCCTGCCTCTGGTGGCCTATCAAATATGAGAAGGACAC
Source organism: Lujinxingia vulgaris (assembly GCF_007997005.1). Classification (GTDB taxonomy): domain Bacteria; phylum Myxococcota_A; class Bradymonadia; order Bradymonadales; family Bradymonadaceae; genus Lujinxingia. The sequence goes on from NZ_VOSL01000054.1 coordinate 58,090, forward strand.
CGGTCAGTGTCTTTATGACATCGTGTGCGTTCCCGAAGACCGTCTCACGGAGATTGGCTGGCCAGCCGGTCTCGGGTTTGAGTATTACGAAACCATCGCCCCCGAAGGTTCGCACTGCCCCCAACGCGCGGATCAGATCATCGACTAACTCTGCTGGCATCGCTCCATTTTTATATGTTTGAAAGAACGCCCCACCGCACCTCCCAGGTGCCGTGGGGCGTTTTTGCATCCGGCCGAATCTCTCAGTCGTCAAACCTTGCTCCCCTACCTACTTCTCGAACGCCGCGCCCTCCCCCAACTTCCGCCAGCCCCAACCTCCCACCTTGCCTCCGCGCCGCGAATCTGCGATCGCTGCGGGCGTTCTCTCACATGCTTCCCCCACCCTGACTTGCGAGGATTGCGATGCAAAAGCTGCGACTGGGACTGGAATGGTTCCTCAACCCCGACCACCTTCCCTTCCTCATTGGCCAGCGCAAAGGCTGGTTCAAGGATGCCGGTATTGAACTCGAGTTGATTGAGCCCGCCGAGCACCTTGACGCCGTCGACGCGATCGCGCGCGGTGAGATGGAGGTGGCGATCACCGAGCCCCTGCACCTGGTGGAAGATAAGGCCAAAGGCGATGCGGTGGTGGGCTTTGCGCGCTTTCTGCACACCAACGGCGGCGTGATGTTCTTGAGAAACGCGGGCATCGAGCGCCCCCGCGACATGGTCGGCAAACGCATCCAGTACCCGGGCGCGCCGGGCCCGGGCGGGCCGGCGATCGTGGGCACGATGGTGCGCGCCGACGGCGGCAGCTGCACAGCCGATGATTTTGAGCGCGTGAACAACAGCTTTTACCACACCGACGCCCTACTCGAAGATAAGGCCGATGTGGCCACGCTGGCGTTTTTTAACTTTGAGGTTGTGGAGGCTCGCCATCGCGGCGTCGACGCGGACTTCTTCGCGCTCAAAGACTGGGGCGTGCCGGATTTTTGTCAGCTCATTCTGATCACCAGCCCGGCGCTGCTCGACGAAAAACGCGAGGTCTTCGATACGCTGCTCAAGGTGATGGGGCGCGGCATCGACTTCATTCACCAGTATCCGAAAGAGGCGCGCGCCATCTACAATGAGGCCACCGAGAACTCGCTGGATACCGAGCTCGGCCAGGCCATCTTTGACGCCACGGTGCCCTGCTTCACCTTCGATTTTTCGATGAGTGAGGATTACTACGGCCAGCTGGAAGCCTGGATGGCCGAGAACGCGCTGATCAAGAGCCGCCCGGGCAAGGCCAACTACTGGACCAACGCGCTGGTGCTGCGCTGAGCCAGGCGCCCTTTTGTACGAAGGTCGACCGGAGCCCCCACGTCACGCGCTGGCGTGGGGGTCGCGGTAGACGCGTTTGATCGCCCGCTCGTAGGTGTTGCCCCCCGAAGGCTCCGCCTTGAGCGCCCGCGCGATGGCCTCGTCAATAGAGACGAGTTCCTCGACGCCGATCAGCTCCCAGAAGCGGGCATCACGGGCCAGAAGATCGGTCTTTAAGCCTTCGACCAACTCGCGGGCCAGGTGCAGGTTGGTGCCCGTCACAAGGCGCAACCAGTAGGTCGAGAGATGCGGGGTGAGCAGGGGCACGTTGACCATCACCGGGTCGTTACCCACGGCCTCGGCCGCGCGGCGCACACACTCCTGAAAAGTCACCACCTCGGGTCCGGGGATATCAAAGCTGGCGCTGCCTTCGTGCTCAAGCGTCAGCGCGGCGGCCAGCGCGCGCACCACGTCGTCAATGGCCACCGGTTCTGTGCGGTTCCGCAACCAGCGCGGGCAGAGCATCATCGGGAGGCGCACCGAGATGTCGCGCAGGAGCTGCCAGCTGGCGCTTCCCGCGCCGATGATCATCGACGCCCGGAGCTCGATGGTGCAGACCTCCCCGCTCCTCAAGATCGCGCCCGTCACCAACCGGCTTCGCAGATGTCTCGAAGGCTCTCGCCGCGGCTTGACCCCGCCCAGGTAGACGATGCGCTTGACGCCGGCGCGTGTCGCGGCCTCCAGGAAGTTCATAGCCGCGGAGGTCTCGCGCGCCTCATAGTCCTCGGCGTCGCTCATGCGATGGACCAGATAATACGCCGCGTCGCAGCCTTCCATCGCGCGTCGCACCGACGCGCCATCCTCCACATCGAGCCCCACCCAGGTCTTCTCGGGCTGCTCGCGTCGCGCCCGCTCGGGGCTTCGGGTGGCGCAGACCACATCAAAGCCCGCGTCGACAAGCGCGGGGTAGAGCGCGCTTCCGACAAAGCCGGTTGCGCCGGTCAATAAGACTCGCTGAATCGTGCTTTTGTCGCCCATCTCACATCCTCGCGCCGGTGCCGCGTTACTCTCATTGGTGTGGGGCAAGGATGCGCACCGCGCTTAAGGTTGCAAGGCCAGCTCCCCGGATGCCGGCGCCTCAATCGGCAGCGCGGATTGGCGGGTTCGCACCCGAGGTCGGGTGCGCCGCCGGGGCCACGACTCACCATCGTCACGCAGGCGCCACTCCTGGTAACGCGCCGCCTCCTCACCCGGCGCGAACACCTGCACCGCCACAAGGCGCTCCGCGCCGTTGGTAAAGCTCAGCTCGGCCCCGGCCGGCACGTACACGGCCATATCGGGCCCGATGATGTAGCTCTGGCCGGCGATCATCGCCACGGCGCTGCCCTCAAGCACATAGAGGTAGGTCTCGGCCTCGGCGGTGCGCGGCGAGGTCTGGGCGTTGGGAGCGAGCGTCCATCGCCCCATGTAGGCTTGCTCGCCGCGCAGCAGGTTGGCCACACGCATCTGACCATCATCACCGACCCGCTGCTGCACCCGGTGGGCGTTGACCACCACCGGCTGCGCGCTCTCGGTCTGTGCCACCACCGCCGTCGTAAGACTTCCGACACCGGCGGCGATGATCAGGGCCACCACCAACTTTGCTCCGCGCATCCTCACTCCCATCCATCGAAGTTATCCCTGGCGAGCGGCCCCATCTCAGACCGCTCGCCAGGGCACCACATCACTGCGCCGCTTCCGCCACCACCCGCACCCGCTCGGTCGCCGAGCGCCCAAAGGTCTCCGGGTGATACATCTCCTCGGCCCTGGCCGGCGGCGCCACAAACTCGCCAGGGGTGGTCGCCCGCGCCACGTAGCTGAAGGTGTGCACACCCGGACCCACCGTCGAAGCAAACGCCTCCACGCGCTCATCGCGGGTGTTCTGGTGCTCGTACCAGCGCCAGCCCCACCACCAGTGGCCCGGCCAGGTGGTGCTTCCGCCGTTGAGCCCGGGCTCCACATCGCTCACGGCGAGCTCGGTGTTGATGGGCTCAAAGCCCGCCGGCAACCAGTCGGCGAGTGCCACGTGGTAACGTCTGGCCGGAAGCGTCATCGTCAAGGTGACGCGCACGCGCGCCCCGGCTTTGATCTCCCAGACCCCGTCCTCGGCGCGACGCACATCGCTCTCGTTATCGACCGCCTCATAGATGCGCTCCACCTCCATGCCCTCCGAGGTGGCTGGAAGATCGAGGTTTTTCGGCGCGTAACGCATCCCCAGGCGATAATACATTCGACCTTCGCCATCGCGCTCGATCACCACCGGCTGCGTCGCATCGTCGAGCTCCTGCAAGTACGACATCGGCACATCGGCCGAGTAGCGCTCGCCAGTGCGACCCGAGAAGCTGTGCTCGGCAAAATGCGCGTCGCCGATCCAGGCTCGCGCCACAAAGTTCGGGCTCACCGACTCGAAGGTGTCGAAGTAGCGACGCATCGCCAGGATCACAAAGACGTTGTCCTGGGTCGTGCTCCAGCGCCCGCGCTTGCGGTGCGCCATCAGCCCGCGCATCACTTTTTCGGTGAGCGGGTTTTGCGCGTCGGTCTGCATCAGGCCGTCGAGCACCACGGCATCAGTGCGGCGGCCGGAGTGCAGCACACGGTACGCGCCGGCCTCATAGGCCTCCTGGAACTCGGCGGTGGCGGCGGTCTCCTGCACGTTGTTCTGAAGACGTTGCATAAAGCGCGCCTCCCACTGCGTGCCTTCGGCGATTGGCAAGAGCCAGCCCAGCGCCTCCAGAGGAAGCACCTCAATGCCGTAACGCGTCACCACGTCGTCGAGCGCACGATCGCCGGCCACACCCATCTTCTCAAGCACGTGCAGCGCGTAGGCATCCACCGTGGCGCGAGAGCGCGGGCTGTAGTCGGTGGTGTAGCGCTCCACCTGCGCGATGTAGGCGCGGGCACGCTGCAGCGCATAGGCGGGAACCTCCAGCCCCGCCTCATCGGCCATCCACAGCGCATGGGTGGCGTGCACACTCACGTAAGGCCAGGACTGACGACTTCCCTTCCAGAACCCAAACCCGCCATCGCCGCGCTGGGCCTGCACAATCTGGTCGACCCACTCCTGCTGCGACGCCTTAAGATCGTCGACCGAAGGCAGCCCCTCGGCCTCAAACGCATCGAGCACATCGTAGAGCGCCAGCACCGACATCAGCCGGCTGGCGGTCTGCTCGGAGCAGGCATAGGGGTACGTCGTCAGGTAGATGAACGCATCCGTCAGCGCCTGAAGCTGCGTGGAGGAGGCCGAGAACTCCAGCCCCCCGTACTGCGAGAACGCCTCTTCAGGGACCTGCACCAGCTCCTGGATCACATCTTCGTCCGAGAGCGAACCGTAGGTCGCAAACGCTTCGGTGGTCGCCGGCGTGAGCACCGGCATCGTGATCAGCTCGGCGTCTGCAAAACTTCCACTGGCCGCGGCCACCTGCACCCGCACCTCGCCAGCGGAGGTCGCCTCGGCCTTCCAGCGAACTTCCACGCGCTGGTTTGCCGGAACCTCCACCCGACGCCCGGGGCTCTCCAGCCACTTCAGGCCGCCGACCGCACGCAATGCGAGATCCACGCTGCGCGCCTCATCGGTCTGGTTATGCAGCACGATCGGAAGCTCAAAGCGGTCGCCCACATTGGCAAAACGCGGCGCCGAGGGACGCACCATCAAGGGAAGGCGCGCGACGACCTGAGACTCGCCATGACCGAAGCGGCGGTCGCCTTCGACCACCACGGCCATCAGGCGGTAGCGGGTGAGGCTGTCGGGCAGGGTGTGTTCGACACGCACGCGACCTTCGGCGTCGGTCACAAGGTCGCCGTCGAAGAAGGCCAGCGCGTCGAAGACCTCGCGGACGGCGATGGGCGTGTTGGCCTGGCCCCTGCCGCCGGGCGCCGCAGGCGCGGCCTCAGCGGGCGCAGCCATCGCCATGCGCTTGCGCATCGGCGCGGAGCCTCCTCCACGCATCCCGAGTCCACCAGAAGCCATCCCCTCGGCGGCATCACCCAGCGCGAGGTTATCGGCCGCCTCCTCCCGCTCCAGAGCTTCATCAGCGCTCGGCGGCACGATCAACCAGCGGCGCGTGCGCATATCGTAAACCCCGGCAGGGAGCTCCGGGTAGAAGATGCTCAGCGGGTCGCGCAGCGCATAATTCGAGAGCCCCAGCACCGCCTCGTCGACCGCAAAAAGCGCCACATTCGCACCGCTCACAGCCTTGCCCTGATGATCGGTGATCACAACATCCACACCGAGCTCTGAGCCAGGATCCACCTGTTCTTCTGCGGGCTCGATCGCCACGTTAAGGCGACGCTCCACCGGCTCCACTTTCAGCTGAAGCTCACCGCGCGCGAAGGCATCCGGCGAGGCCGCATCATCCACGCCGAGACTCTGCACGGTGAGCGTGAGTGCGGGGGTCATCGCGTCCTCAATCGGGATCTCGACCACGGGGTTCTCCGCGCTCAGGCGAACCTGCCGCGTCTCATAGCGCCCCTGGCGTCGCAGCTCCACGGTGGCGTCCATCGGATAGAAGGGTCCGTTGACCATCACCTTTGCCACCTCGCCAGGGCTGTAGGACTCCTGGTCGGGAATGAGCACGAGCTGCTTCTCTTCGACAAGATCCGCGCCGCGGGTGTCCTGACCGGCCGCCCACACGCCAAGATGACTCACCGAGCTCCGGCCGGCCTCATCCTCCACCGTCGCGACCGCACGGTACGAGCCCGCCGAGAGATCTTTGAACACACAGCGCCCACCATCATCTGGCGAACACCGCGCGAACTCCTCGGCGTCTTCGACCGTGAAGCTCCAGGGGTTGCGCGCCAGGTAGAGCACAACCTCGACGCTGGCCCCTTCAACCTGCGCCCCATCCACGTCGACCACACGCGTGAGCACCTCCCAGGCCTCACCGCGCTGCACGAAGGTCTGCTCACTCTTGAGCCCCACGTAGGCCGCCGCCGGGTGCACCAGCGCGCTGGCGCTGGCCTCCCAGCTCTGGCGGTTGACGTCCATCACCGACATCGTCGCCTGCACGCGGCGAGGAAGGCCGTCATCGGGAGCCTCCCAGCTGAGGTCGAGCACCGAGATGCCCCGGGCGTCCGTCATGCTCTGGTGGCCGCCGCGCAACGCCTCGGGCACGACCTGCGGCTCCGACGGAGGCTGCCAGCCCCAATGCCCCCAGTAGGGCCGCCACGCGCCAAAGGTCCACCCTTCATTATTCGGCGGGGTGTAGCCCGCCGAGCTCTCCGCAAAACGCCAGGTCACCGGCGCTCCGGCAAGGCCGCCACCGGCATAATAGGCCGCCTCGACTTCGAAACGGCTCTCTTCGCCGGCGCGATGCGGCTCGCCAATCGCGCGTGCGCTGACCTCATACTCCGGCCGACGAAACTCCTGGATCTGAAAACTGTGTGCGGTGGTCGTCCCGGCCGCCTCGCCATCCACGGAGAGTTGCACATGTGCCCAGCCCAGGTTGACGTTGTCGGCGAGCTCCACGTCGAACTCAAAGCCGCCGAACGCGTCGACCTCGGCCGTGCCGCTGGTGATCTCATTGCCCCGCGACTCCCGCACTCGATAGGTCACCCGCTGCGCACCACCAAGCGACGTGAGCGTCCCTCGCGGCCCCGGCTCACGGGCGCGTACCCAACCTTTGAGGGTGACGGTTTCCCCGGGCTTGTACATGCCTCGGTCGTCGATCACATACCACACCGCCTGGTCGCGCTCCGGCCGTTCGAGACGGTTCCATCCGCGCCCCGACCACCAGCCCGTCTGCGCGTCGGGCGGCATCATCACCACATCACCACCGCCCTGGCGCACCTCCAGAACCGCCGCATCCGTGGGGACATCCACCGAAAAGTGCCCGTGGTCGTTAACGCGGGCAACCTCCTGGCCATCCACCACAACCTGTACGCCCTTCGTCGGCTGACCGCTGCTCAACAGGGTCACCCGCCCCTCCAACGTACGCTGATCGCTGGTCAGATCGAGCCCCAGATCCGTGACCTGCACCCAGTACGACCAGCTCGGCTCCTCATGCCGCCGGCCATGGTTCGGCCAGGGCGTCGGCTCGTCGAGCACCACCATCACCTGACCGGTCCCCGCGCTGTTGAGCGCCTTGCTCAACACCACCTCGACCTCATGGCGCGCGTCGACCTCCTCGCCGCGAAAGCGGAACATCTGCGTGTCTACGAGCTCGCCAATTCGCGCCGGCCCCGAGCGCGAGTGCAAGAACGCCGGATAGTGCGCCGCCTCCACCTTAAAGACCCGCGCCCGCAACGAGCGAAGGCCACCGAGCATCACCGGCAGGCTCGCTGCGGGATTTTTGGGCAACACGAGCATGTCCGACGGAGGCCCGGCCACAAAGGCCGGGTAGGCCCCTATCTCCACCTGCCCACGGCGATCCCCTTTCAGCGGCTGTCCGAAGGCATCCACAAGGCCGGCGCGAACCTCAAAGGCGTAGGTCGTCTTCGGCAGAAAGTCGCCGTTGAGCCAGAGGTGGTCACTCCCTCCGCTGATCTGAAGGTTCGGCACCTCCGGAGTCACCTTCACCAGGTCTTCAAACTCGGTGTCGGAAGCGATGGGGTTGGTCAGCTTCACATAGATCTGACGTCCAGGCGGGCAGGGCTCGGAGACGTAGCAGCCGATGCTTTCGACCTGAAACGCCCCGCGCACCCGAAAGTTCGCCTCATGGCCCTCCTGCCCCAGCAGCGGCCCCTCTTTGCTCTCGATCGGCGCGGCAACCGTCACCTGCACCGTCGCGCCGTCGGGGTAGTTCTCGGTGGGCACAAGCGTGAGCACGCGCCCCTCGTCAGCCGCCCCCTTCACGCCACCGGCCTCCTGCAGCTCGGCAGCCTCATCGCCGCTGACCCGGCGCATCGCAATGGTCTTGCGACCCGCCTGCACCCGGATCTTCGAGGCCATCGTCTCGGGCACGGGCTGATTGAACACCACGTGCACCGGCGCGTCGGCCGCCTGCACGCCGTAGCGCGGATACACCGCGCTGACCTTCGCCGGCGGGGTCTCAAAGCCAAAACGCACCGCCTCCTCAAGCGTCGATCCGTCCACCGAGGTCACGCCGGCAGCCACCTCCACCTGGTAGGCCGTGGCCCTCGGCCACGCCTCGCTCACCTCATAGACCGCCGTGCGCGTCCCCAGCCAACGCCACCTCCCCTCCGGCTGCGGCTCGATCGTGATATCCGGCGCCTCAGCTTCGCCGGCCTGCCCCACCGCGATCATCGGGCGGCTAAAGCTCACCGAGAGCTGAATCGGCCCCTCCACCGCCCCCTCGGGCCGAAACGCCAGCACGTCGAGCGGGCCGGCCTGAGGCGCTTCGCTGACCACCTGCGTCAGATCCGGCGGCCACGCCTCGCTGACCTCTTTGCCAGGCACCGCCGGCGGCATCGTGTCGCTACGACGCCGAAACGCAACCTCATCGCCCTCTTTACCCTCCAGCGGCTCCAGCCGCCCGAGAAGCTGCGCGATCTCCTCCTCAGAGAGCGCCTCGCCACGCACCGCCTTGACCATCTCGTACCCCTCATCTTCACCCAGCACCCCGCCCATCGCTGGCGGCGCCTCGGTATCGCCGAGCTGCCCCTCGGCCAGCCCATCCACCGACGAGCGCTTGGAGCTGCACCCCACCATCAGCGCCGCCGCCATCATCACCGCTACCCATCTGCCCGCGCTCATCGCTCGCATGCCTTCCTCGTCATTCAATCCGTTTGAACATCCACCGGCGCACTGCGCCCTACCACCTTGTACGCAGCCGCCTTCATTTCGATCTATTTTAATCGAGCAATTCCTTCTAACGTGACACCACACACCCACATAAACCACTGAAAACATTACCATTCACACCACGAACCGAGGCTCAAATAACCTCACTCACCGCATCAAGACGATCGATCTCAGCGCCTCCACGCGTCCACCAAACACGCCAAACAGATCTCCCGAACGCGCCTGGCGAGCAGGCCTCATCCTCCCCCACCGCCGCGATCAATGCGCGTCGGGTGTCGCCGCCAGGTAGAGTCGCTCGGCGACCGTATCGCCCAGATCCAGCCCCCGCAACGTCGGTCGCCAGAGCGCCGGGTTGCCCCCGGATCGCTCCATCAACCCCAACGCTTCGAGCCCCTCGACCGCCTCGCCAACCCGCACCTTATCCGCTGCCGAGAGCACGCCCGCATAGCGCTCAAAGAGCCCCGAAAGGTCGAGCCCCAGGCGACTGCGCGCCCCCAGAAAAAGATGCTCCGCAAAGGACTCCCGGGCGCTGAGCACCTCCTCACTCTCGGCCGCCCCCGGGTCGCTTTGCGCCATGTACTCGGCGTACTTTCGAGCGTTGGCCCGTCGCCAGGAACGCCCGTCGCCCCCCACTCGCAGGCTGTGCGCGCCCACCCCCACGCCCACATAGGGCCTTCGTAGCCAGTAGCCGCTGTTGTGGCGACTCTCCCCCCCGGGCACCGCAAAGTTGGAGACCTCATAGCGCCACAGGCCCACCTCGGCGGTGCGCTCGACGAGCCGATCCAGAAAAGCCGCGCTGGCGTCCTCATCGGGGAGGTGCAGGCTGCCGCGCTTTCGCCGAATCCAGAACGCCGTGCCCGGCTCCACCGTCAGGTTATACGCGCTCACATGATCGAGGCCCCGCTCCTCCACCAGCCGCTGCATGATGGCCAGATCAGCCTCCCAGGAGGCCGTCGTCTGCCCCGGCACCCCAAACATCAGATCAAGCGAGACGCGCTCCATCACCTCCAGCGCCCGCTCCACCCCCTCGATGGCCTGCGCCGCCGAGTGATTGCGCCGGAGCGCCTTGAGCTGCGCATCCTGAAAGCTCTGACACCCCACACTTAAGCGCTCCACCCCCAGCGCGCGCCAGGCGTTGAGCTTCGCCTCGGAGAGCTGGTTGGGGTTGGCCTCCAGGGTGAGCTCCGCGCCCTCTTGCAGCGTCACCACTCCCCGCACCGCCTCAAAAAGTGCCCCCAGGGCCTCGCCAGAGAGCAGAGACGGCGTTCCTCCCCCCACATAAAGGGTGACCGCCTCATAGCCCTCAAACTCCCCGGCCCGGGCCTTAAGCTCGGCGGCCACACGCTCCACGTAGGCCTGGTGCGGGATCTCCCGCTGCACCGAGACGGCAAAGTCGCAGTAGGGACAGAGACGCTCGCAGAAGGGCACGTGCACATACACGCCGATCTCCCCCGACCTCATATGCCTTGCAGAAACGTCGACCTCACTCACCGGCTGCGCTCGTCGCCCACCTTCAGGTCGATGCGCCCCTGCTCGGTGCGGATCTGCACAAAGCTCGGGCTGTACGACGCCGCGGGCTGTGTCCCGGGGGGCTCCCCTTCAGCCAGCCGCTCCCAGTCCTGACGCCCCCAGGGCCTTGGGATATGGTAAAAATAACGCAGCGACTCGGCGTTGAGCGTCAGGCGCTCGCCACCCTCCACCCGATCGGTGGTGTAGAGGTACTTGCGATCAAAGACCACGCGCACGTCCGTCCAGTCCTTGTTCCCCTTATTCTCGATATAATACTGCCGACGATCCAGCTGGCTGGTCAGCTCCTCATCCCCAAAACTCGCCCCGAGCTCGTTGCCATCATCCGGCCCGCTCATCGCCCAGCCCACGCTGGCGATCACCAGGACCAGAAAGCCCACGACCACCCCGATCTTCTCGACCTGGTAGCGCGTCCCGGACTCAAAGACCCCTTTGAGCTGACGCTGTAACGTGTCCAACACCTCTTTCGGATCCATCGCCACTCTCCCGCGGGCAGTCCTTCAAACCTCCCTCCCCTTATACCCCCTTGCCCTCACACTGCACAGCCCGGCCTGATGTCAGACCGGGCTGCGCCTGTGCAGACGCAAAGCGCCCGGACACGATCCTGAGATGAGGCCGCGCCCAACGTCGCCGCACCACAAACGCCTCAACCTGTCTCAATCATCATCGTCATCATCGCCACCGCTATCGGTGTAACGACGCTCGTAGAAGTCCGGGTCTTCGCAGAACAAGAATGGCATAAACGCCTCGCAGGTCACCGGCTCATCGGAGCCATCGGCGCAGTCTTCCACCCCGTTGCAGTACTTCTCGTGGGTGACCGGCGAGCCGTCGGGGCAGACGCGATCGGGCTCACAGGCGTTGAGGCACTCGCTTAAGACCTCGCCACCCAGGGAGCACAAGCTGCGGCCGAGCGCCTCACAGGTCGCGTTGAGCATGCAACCGAGCTGACACGCGCGCACCTCGTCCTCGAAGTAGCTCTCGTCGCAGTCGGGAGACTCCTGCGGATCCGTCCACAGGCGGCCCAGCCGACAGTCGTTGAGCTTGTCCTGCAGGCCGCGGCACTGCGTGCCCTCCTCATAGCCCCGGTCTACTCCGCTATGCTCGGCGTCGATGGCCTCCACCCGCTCCACCAGCCCGCAGCCGCTCAACCCCAGAGAGGCCATCAACCCGGCGGCCACACCCATCATCCAGAAACGACCCTGCATCATCCTCTCCTCATTGACATCATGATCCCTGCTCCGGCGAAGATCATCGCCCGCGAAGTCGATGCGACGCGCCGAAGCGTTCATTATTCATTCAACATGGCCCCTGCGGTCAACGTCTTGGCGCCGGCGCCCTCACCTGCGCGTCAACATGACCCGGGCCCTCTTTAACAGAGCTTCACGCGCCTTACCCTTGACGCACCGGCCGCGCTCCCCTCATTCTGAAGAGACCGAACCACCTCCGGGGCACGTTTACGTTTTGTTCACGCAGTGATGTCTATGAACACGATTCCGGCACATATTTTCGGGCTCTTTCTGGCCGTGGGGGTCGGCGTGCTTGTGGGCGTCGGCCTCTTCACCTTCCTCTACGCCGACGGCCACGCCTACCTCCAGGACGACCCGCTGGTCTGCGCCAACTGCCATATCATGCAGCCGCAGTACGACTCCTGGATGGCGTCGAGCCATCAAAACGTGGCCACCTGCAACGACTGCCACACGCCCAAAGGCCTGATCCCCAAATACATCTCAAAGGCCGACAACGGCTTTCGGCACGCCTGGGCCTTTACCTTCGACAACTTCTACGAGCCCATCCAGATCATCCCGCGCAACCAGCGCGTGTTGCAGAATCAGTGCGTCCACTGCCACGGCGACCTGGTCCACCCGATCCTCGACGAGGATAACAACCCCCAGTGCGTCAACTGCCACTTCAACGTCGGCCACGCCGGGCACCAGCGCCCGCAGCGCTTCTGACGCCTACCGCCCCCGATCTACGCACCACGCCTTGAGCGCCTTGTTTGCCCGTCTATTGGAGTTTGATGATGAGCCAGAAATCCTCGGATACCCCTCGTAAAAAGTTCCCGATTCAGCGCGGCTACATCATCGCCGTAGCGCTCACCGCCGGGGTCACCATCATCATCATCGCGCTCCTGATGAACATCTTTGAGCGCCGCACCGAAGGTCAGACCCCACACTTCCGCGTGGTGGAGGTCGATGATGAGACCGTCGATCCGAAGATCTGGGCGCAGAACTGGCCGCATCAGTACGACTCGTACATGCGCACCGTCGATCATGAGCGCACCCGCTACGGCGGCTCGGATGCGGTGCCAATGCAGAAGCTCGACAAAGATCCCTGGCTCAAAAAGATGTGGTCCGGCTACGCCTTCGCCGTCGACTACCGCGAGGCCCGCGGCCACGCCTACATGCTGCTCGACCAGGAAGAGACCGAGCGCGTCACCGACTTTCAGCAGCCCGGCGCCTGCCTGCACTGCCATGCCTCGGTGATCCCGGCCTACCGCTTCGCCGGCGAGGGCGACGTCTGGGCGGGTTTTGTGAAGATGAGCGGCATGCCTTATGAGGAGGCCCGCAACATCGTCGACGACTCCGGTGAGAAGCTCATTGAGCACCCGGTGGCCTGCGTCGACTGCCACAACCCCGAGACGATGAGCCTGCGCGTAAGCCGCCCGGCCTTTAAGGCCGGCATCGCCGCGTTGATGAAACATGAGCGCGGCATCGAGGACTACGACGTCAACCGCGATGCGTCGCGCCAGGAGATGCGCACCTTTGTCTGCGGTCAGTGTCACGTCGAGTACTACTTCGACCCGCAGGACAAACACGTGATCTACCCCTGGGCGCAGGGCATCAACATCGACAACGAGATCGCTTACTACGACGAGGTCGGCTTCAACGACTGGACCCATGGCTACACCGGCACGCCCATGCTCAAGGCCCAGCACCCCGAGTTTGAGCTCTACAATGCCGGCACCCACGCCGCCGCCGGAGTGGCCTGCGCCGACTGCCATATGCCTTACGAGCGCATGGGCGCGATGAAGGTCAGCAACCACCACGTGCGCTCCCCGCTGCTCGATATGGCGTCGAGCTGCATGACCTGCCACGGGGGCTCGGAGTCCGACCTGCGCGATCGGGTGCACACCATTCAGGACACCACCCAGGGGCTGATCGACCGCGCCTCCAACGCGCTCGTTGAGATGATGGACGACCTGGCCCTGGCCCGCGCCATGGGTGCCACCCCCGAGGATCTTGCCGAAGCCTACAAACTCCACCGCGAGGCGCAGTTCCGTCTGGACTGGGTCTACTCGGAGAACTCCCGCGGATTCCACGCGCCTCAGGAAGCCGCCCGGGTGCTGGCCGACTCTATCGACCAGGCCCGCCAGGCCCAGCTCGAAGCGCGCCGCATCATCGCCGCCCTGGAGGCCGAGGGCGCCACCCGCCCCGAGCACGTCGAAGGCTCGGAGGTGGGCACCGAAAAGCCGGTCAAGCCCGAGCCCGCGCCCATCGAGGGTGTGACGCCCGCCGACCAGGCCCCGGCCGGCGTCTACTGAGCGCATCGGCAACAGTCCCCGGAGCGATCAAAAACGCCCCCGCTGCCTGCGCAGCGGGGGCGTTTTTGATGAGTGCCATTACGATGACGCGCGTGCCGCAGTTCATCCATTGCGCGCACGCCACCCTCGGCTTCACACATATCAGCCCAGATCACCCTCTCTCAAAGTATGCTTTAGCCGGGACGACAAATCACGGCCGCGCCCATAACCTCGGTCCATGATCAGCCGCGTCGCCTCTTCGGCCGCCTTTCGCTCTTCTCCGACGATGATCTCGCGCAACGATCTCAAATCCATCGCATCCTGAGGACGCTCATCCGCAGACTCCGACAGAAGTTTCAGCGCGAAAAGATGACCGGGCCGCGCCACTGGAATCACAACCTCGGGGATCACCGCTATCGCCTGAGCTTGCTCAACAATTTCCACTTCGATGCCGGACGAGGCAAAGAGCAGGTCGACATAGACCCACTCCTGGCTGCGCTCGCGTGTCGTGCGCGCTGTGGATAGCCGCCCACCGCATCCTGTTCCATCACCGCGGAAAGCACATAGCCCCGCGATTGCCACGCATGGAGAAACGACTCCGCGTCAGCGTCGTTCTTCACTGCGACTGCGACGTCAATGTCACGCGTGAAACGGGGATCAACATAGCAGGAGACGGCCAGGCCCCCTACCAGCGCCCATGCCGTGCCCATGTCCTCAAATGTGTCACGCACTATGGAAAGTGATTCAAAGAGTTCATTGATCACGACCGACCCAGGCTTCGAAACTCATCACAGTCCCGCAACCCGCCAGGGGCCTCGCCCCTAACCACGCTCGCAACATCGCGTCGACTTCGGCTGACGAGGCCTCCGGATGACGCCGCGCAAGTTGCTGACGCTTCATCGCAATTCCGGCGTCCGCCATCTGCAACGCGAGCCGCAATCTCGCCGCCTTCGATTCTTCGTCCTGAGAAAGCACGGTCGCTCCGTATCTAAAAGAGGTCACCTGACGTCTCGTCATCAAACGCTAAGTTCGCAACAGACCCACGTCAACGCGCTATCACTCAAAACGCACAGCCCGACGGCCCCCTTGTCGACCACGCCCCGGCAGCCGTCGAATGCGCGTATCAGTCAAAATGACCTGAGCGAACCCAAACGCCCCCGCTGCTCTCGCAGCGGGGGCGTTTTTGGGCTCACGGGCACCAACGCGATCAGGAAACGGTCAAACAGCAGCGCTTGTACTTCTTGCCGCTCCCACAGGCGCAGGGATCGTTTCGCCCGAGCTCCGGCTCCCGAACGACGAAGGGCTTCTGAATGCCTGCCAGAAGTCCGGCAGCGAGCAGCGCCGGGTCGGCGCCCCTCCCCTGCTCCTCGGCACTCTGGACCTTCGTGCGCCTGGCGTGCTTCATCGCGGCCTCCTGCAACGCCACGTCCAGCTCTGCAGACAGCCCCTCACGTTTCAGAAGTTTCAGGCAGGCCTCGGCCGCACCAAAGTCGTACGCGCGCTGCACATACATAAAGAGGGCCGTGAGCTCTGCGACGATCGCGTCCCCATCCAGATTAATCTCAAAACCTCGCATCCGAAGAGCGCTGAACATCGCGTCCTCCAGCAGCTCCGCGTTGATCTCCTGAAAGGGCTCGTTGCCGTACACGTGCAAATAGTCCAGCGCCAGACGTGCGCCACCCACGCGCGTTTGTAACGCGTTCGCCTCCGGCGATGCCGCAAACGCCCGAAAGAGCCCGTCGGTCCAGACCTCCGAACGCACGTGATGCACCTGCTCTTCGTAGTCGTCGAGAACGCTCTCCTCGAACTCGAACACCGGCCCCCCGCCCTGGTACGGCGAGCGCTCCCCGCTCCTCAGCGCCGCCGCCTCGGGCATATCGAGCAAATCAACCGCGACCTCATAATCCAACCACTCCTTAAAGGCGTCCCAGCCCCTCTCTTTCGGCCATAAGGTCTCATCGTAGCACCATCCGTGGAGCATCGACTCAAAGACCCGAGTCGCGTTTATCTCCAGATACTCCTCGGTATCCTCACGTACATGAAACATCGGCGTGAGGAAGACCTGATCACTGGCAAGAATGGCCTCGTCGCTCAGGCCCTCCGCGTACTCACGATCCACCTTACGCACCCAGTCTACAAAAGGCTGCAAGGGCCGTACAACTACCGCACAACGATTCACACTTCGCATAGCGTTCCTCCTGGTTCGGTAAAGTACACCGCCGTCAGCACCCGCGAATCTCCGAAAGAGCGCGAGCTTGCGTGACGCGAACAAGGGCACACCCCACAGGCGATCGACGCGTGTGGACATGCAAACCTTGAAACGCAGCCAGGCCATGCTCTCGATGCAGCAGAGCTGACATCAACGCGAGCTGACAGCGTACAGCACAATGGTTACGGCGAAGCTGCAGCATCGTTGGCTTTTGAATTCAGGTCAACCCTCTTAACCGTCCTACTCCCCCCCGGTCCTTGAACCCCACTGACTCGCCCCTACATCTTCTTCCCTCAATTCCAATCCGAGCCGTGCCACCTCCAGGGAAGGAGATCTGCCATGAGCGATGATAAGAAGCGCGCGCCGACCAGCGAGACGAGCAAACGCGGGGATCTTGAGCGCCACACCTCCGAGCGCGGCACCTACCTCACCACCAACCAGGGGCTGCGCGTCGACCACACCGATGACTCACTCAAGGCCGGTGAGCGTGGGCCGACCTTGATGGAGGACTTTCATTTTCGCGAGAAGATGACGCACTTTGACCACGAGCGCATCCCCGAGCGCGTGGTGCACGCTCGCGGCTCGGCCGCCCACGGGTATTTTGAGCTCTACGAAGATCTTTCGGATCTCACCCGCGCCCGCTTTTTGTGCGACACCTCCATGAAGACGCCGGTTTTTGTGCGCTTCTCCACCGTGGTGGGCTTTCGCGGCTCGGCCGACACCGTGCGCGATGTGCGCGGCTTTGCCACCAAATTCTTCACCCAGGAGGGCAACTACGATCTGGTGGGCAACAACATGCCGGTCTTCTTCATCCAGGACGCCGTCAAGTTCCCGGATCTGGTGCACTCGATTAAACCCGAGCCTCATAACCAGATGCCCCAGGCCTCCGCGGCACACGACAACTTCTGGGACTTTGTCGGCCTTGTGCCCGAGTCCACGGCCACGCTGATGTGGGTGCTCTCCGACCGAGCCATCCCGCGCAGCTACCGCATGATGGAGGGGTTCGGTGTGCACACCTTCCGGCTGGTGAATGAGGCCGGCGACGCCAGCTTTGTGAAGTTCCACTGGAAGCCGAAACTCGGCACCCACGGGCTTGTCTGGGACGAGGCCCAGAAACTCGCCGGCAAAGATCCCGATTTCCACCGCCGCGATCTCTGGGAGGCCATTGAGGCCGGTGATTTTCCCGAGTTTGAGCTCGGCCTGCAGGTCGTCCCCGCCGAAGACGAGCATCGCTTTGACTTCGACCTGCTCGACCCCACCAAGTTCATCCCCGAGGAAGAGGTGCCGGTGCGCCGTGTCGGGCGGATGGTGCTCAACCGCAACCCCGACAACTTCTTTGCCGAGACCGAGCAGGTCGCCTTTCACCCGGGCCACGTCGTGCCCGGCATCGACTTCACCAACGACCCGCTCTTGCAGGGCCGCCTCTTCTCGTACATCGACACCCAGCTCATTCGCCTGGGCGGCCCCAACTTCTCAGAGATTCCCATCAACCGCCCGGTGGCGCCGGTACACAACAACCAGCGCGACGGCTACGGGCGCCAGACCATCAACCGCGGCAACACCAACTACTACCCCAACTCCACCGGCGGCGGCTGCCCGATGATGGCCAGCGCCACCCAGGGAGCTTATGTCCACCTCTCCGAGCGCGTGGACGGCCATAAGATCAAAAACCGCAGCGACAGTTTTCGCGACCACTTCTCTCAGGCCACCCTCTTCTGGAACAGCCTCACCGACGCCGAAAAAGACCACCTGGTCAGCGCCGCCCACTTCGAGCTGGGCAAGGTCAGCTCCATGGAGGTGCGCGAGCGCATGGTCAACAACTTCAACGAGGTCGACCACGACTTCGCCTGCCGCGTCGCCGCCGGCATCGGTGTAGCCGCCCCCAAAACGCCAAACGCCAAAAACCACGGCAAAGCCTCCCCGGCGGTGAGCATGGAGGCGACCGTCAAAGACACCATCACAAGCCGTAAGGTCGCCGTACTGCTCGCGGATGGCTTCGCCGCCGACCAGCTCAACGAAGTGCGCGATGCTCTGGAACAGGAAGGGGCGCGGATCACCATCGTCTCAGAGGTTCGGGGCACGCTCAGCGCCGACGATGGCTCCAGCGTCGAGGTCGACAAACCCTTTGTGACCACGGCCTCCATCATGTTCGATGCCCTGTACATCCCCGGCGGCCAGGAGCACATCGACACCCTCAAAACCCGGGGCGACGCCCTGCACTTTATCAACGAGGCCTTCAAACACTACAAACCCATCGCCGCCACCGCCGAGGGCGTTGACCTCCTGCGCGACGCGGCGATTACAGGCATCGACCTGGCGGATGCGCAATCCAGTGACCACGTCACAAACCAGCACGGCGTCATAAGCCTCTGGGAGTGCAGCAACCTCGCCGACTTCACCACGCAATGGCTCGAGGCCATTGCTCAACACCGCCACTGGGGCCGCGATGCGGTCGGTCGGGTGCCCGCCTGACGCTTCGGCTTATCTCCGGCTGACCGCCCCTCATGCCCGAACGACGAAAGCCCGAGGCGAAAACTCGCCACGGGCTTTTTCGTGCTACGCCGCGCCTCCCCTCTTCACTCCCGAAAACGCCCCTCACAGCCCTGCTTCGCCAGCGCATACTCCTTTGAGCACGCCTGCAACTGCCCCTCACGCGCCGTGTCCGTGATGCGCGCCCCCTGCGTTGTGCCGTAGCCGTGGTCGGACACGGTCGTCCGCGCCCGCAGGGCCCCTTGCCGGCACTCTTCGTGAGCCTTCTGCGCTTGCTCCAAGCATGCGCTCAGACTTGAGGGAGCCCACCAGAGAGAAAACCCGACAAACCCCACCGTGACCAGGATCACGAGCGCAATAAGCTCGGTGCGCCGTCCTGCCGCCGCCCTGTCTCGAAGCTCCACCATGGTCTGATTCCGGCTTTAAAACAAAAACTGATACTGCAACCTCAAGAACTCCTGACGCGGCACATCGTGCAAAAGCCCGTGCACGCCCACCTCGACATGCAGCTTGGAGTTATGCCCCCGGTGGTAGATCTGCGCGCCCAGCGCGGCCTCATCGTTGCTCGCGACCGGCGCGGCATCGTCGAAGTAGGTCTGCGAGAAACGTGCGGCCAGCAGCAGGCGCTGCTCAATGGCCAGCACCGCCAGCTGCGCGTTCATGCCGTGGCCCACAAACCCATCAAACGCGCCGTCCGGCGAGTTTGTGTCGCGGAAAAAATAACTCCCCTGCAGCGTAACCCGGTCGATGGCCAGGTAGGCGTCGGCGGTCAGGCCCAGCAGCTCGGCCCGAAGATCGGAGCCGTCGTCCAGCCAGTCCCGCGCCCGTGAAGAGTTCGCGTAATACGCGCCCGCCCCCAGGATCAACGTCGGCTCGGCCACCGCCTCCACCAACGCCTCGCTCTCGCTGTACACGCCGATCGGCGCCCCGGCCGCGCGCGCGGTGAACACATGGCCGACATCCGGCGAGGGCATGGCGTTGCGGCCTTCTCCATTGAAGATGCCGGCCTCGACATGGAACTTGTCGCTCGGATCGGCGTCGACCATCACGCCGATATCGCGCCCATCCGCCCACTGAAACTCCCCGTGTGCGAGAGAGCGCTCCACAAAGACGTGATAATCACTGGAGCTGTCGCGCTCCCAGCTAAAGGGCGGCGCAAATTGCCCGGCCTGCACACTGACCTGGTCGGAGAACTCGTAGGCCACCCAGCCGTCGCGAAGCGAGGCGTCGCGGTTGAGCTCCGGGACCACCTTCATCACCATGTTGCCAAAGGCCCGCGCCTCAATCGACGGCCGCAGCCGACGAATGAAAAACCCGGCGTTCTGCACCGCGAGCTCCTCGGCGTTCACCTCATAACGAAGCTGAAAGTCGCCGTTAAAGGTGATCGAAAAGTCGCCGTCTTCGGTGCTGATCGACAGATCCGGCGTCTCCTGCGCCGACGCCACCCCCGGAACAAAAAAAGTCGCCCCAACCAGGGCGGCCGCCGCGATACCAACCAGGTTTTTATGCATCCATCTCACCGTGCCAAAAAGTGGACATCGATCACGTGTCACAAAAATGACACAAAACCTCAGGGAAGTAGATAACAGAGTGTGGCGAAAAAGTATTCACCCCTGCCCCGGGAGCGTCGCCTGCTCCGGTCCGCCATCGGCGGATTAAGCCACCTGACCGAGCGGACCGACCGAGGCCCACACCGCTGGTCCAGAAGGTCTCAGAAGCAGAGCGCTCCGAGCTCATCGCCGAGATCGAGCCGGAGCTCCCAGGACCTCGCCAGATCCACCTCCGCGCTGGCGCGGTACACTCCGGGCGCCACCTCCTCCAGCGAGCGGTCCAGCAGCATCATCGCCCGCGGCCGCCCCACCCGGTTGTCGATCCTCCCCATCGGCGAGGGCTGCCCCTCCGCCAACACCAGAATCGCGCGCTGGTTCGGTGACGCCACAAAGATCGACCTCCCCGCCGGCCCCGGCGCCGCACTCACGGCTGAAGCGCCTGCGCCCGCCACCCCGACCTCCCCCGTCGACACCCACCTCAAGCCCGGCCCCGACTTTGCCAGCGCGTCGAGCGCCACCATCCCCACCTGCTCACCAGCCGCGCGCTCGATGTACGCGTAGCCCTCCGTAAACACGACCCTCTCCGGCGCGCCCAACCCCTGAAACGCCCCCCGCACCACGCCATGCTCCAGATCGATCACGCTCACCTGCCCGGCGCCCGCATGCAGCGCAAACGCCCACCTTTCCCCCGGCGCCACATCCACCCGGGTCACTCCGGCCGCAACCTGCACCCGGCGATCCGAACCGCGCGCCACATCAAAGACCCGCACCTCCCCGCCCTCCCGCGCCACGGCGATAGTTGAACATCCCCGGCCCAGCGAAACCACGCCCTCTCCCACCGCCACCGCCCCCACGTAGCGCGCCGAGGGCCCGTCGATCGCTACCAGCTCCCGCATCTGCGGGCTGGCCACCCACACCTGATGCCCCCCGTGCGACACCACCACCTGATGCGGCCCGGGCCCCACCTCTACCGCCCCCACAACGCGATCCTCATCGGTGTCGATCACCTGCACATGCGCCGCATTCGCATCAGCGCCACCCACCCACAGCTGTCGCCCGTCCTCCGAGAACGCCAGCGCCCCCGGCGCCTCATCGAGCTCAAGCGTCGACGCCACCCTGAACCCCTGTGTCTCCACCACCAGCACCTGCTTTACGTTCGGCACCGACAGATAAAGCGAGCGCCCGTCCGGGTGCAGCGCCCAGTCTAACACCTCCCCGGGAAGCCTCAACAGCGCCTCCAGACGCGTCTGCCTCAGCGCGATCTGCGGGTTGAGCACGCTCAACGTGTCATCATCGTTGAGCAAGAGCACCCTCAGCGCGTTGAGATCCTCCTCGGCGCGCTCCGCCAGCCCCCCTCCTCTAAGCTCCTGCACCCGGGCGCCACAGGCTGCAGCATCCTGCGGGCCATCCTCCCCCCGCTCCTCCAGCCAGGCCCGGGGCTTTAACCCCCGCACAGGCTCCCCGCCCTCAGCGTCCGTCACCACCAGACGCGCCACCGCCCCGCGCGGACCCTCCTTCAGCGCAAACGAGAGCTGCAGCCCCTCATACTCCACAACCTTGGGAGCATGAGCGGCCCCCTCGACCGCCACCGGCATCATCACCCCGGCCACCAGCTCCGAAAACGCCACCGGCCCTCCCCTGACAGCCCCGCTCGCCACTTCAGCAGTCGGAGGACCATCGGCTCGAAATCCCGGCTCGGCGCTGGTCATCAGCAGCGTGCCCGCCGTGGCCACACCCAGTGCCGCGGCCAGCACGCCGGCCGCCACGCCCATCGCCCCCCATCGACGAAAAGCCCCCATCAGCGCTCCTCCGACGCTTCGTCGCTCGATGCCGTCGCCCCACCATCATCCCCCTCCGAGGCCCCGGCAAGCACCGGCGTCTCGGCGACCCGCACCAACCCCCAGGTGCCGCCGTAGAGATAGATGCTGGCCTGATCGTAGAGCAGATAATCCCCCTCCACCTTAAATGGCCCTCCGGCGCCGTGCAGCGGAATCAGGTTGGAGGCCTTACCCGCCGCAAGTCCCCCGTCGCTGCCGGTATAAAAGGTCGAGTCGTTGGCACCGAGCACCTGCGAGAACGACCCCGTCTGCGCCGTGGCCACCGGCCACTTCGCGCCCGTCAACCCGACGGCGTGCTGGCGCGGATGCCCCGAAGGCAGCAGCACCCGCACCCGCAGGTTGTCGCCGGGCTCCGCCCGAAAGACGGGCGTGGCCGGATCGCCATGCACAAGCGAGCTCAGCAGATCGCGCTGCTGCAGGTCATTGAGCGCGTTCTCATCAAACTCCGGCGCCACCCCCAGCCGCGCCCACAACGGCTCGGTGCGGTAGTTAAAGCCCTTATGCCCGGACTCCTCCGCATCATCCGCCCCCACATTATTACGCAACACCGTCGGCTGCAGCGGATCGCCCCCCTGGAAGACCGGGTTCCCCGAATGCAGCGCGATCTCATCCTGGAGCACCATCACAAACTCCCGAAAACTGCGCTCATCGCCATAGGTATCCACATAGCTCACCGTGGCCTGCGCGTCGGTGCCCGCATCGCTCACCCAGGTTGCGCCCACCGGCTCCACGATCAACGCCCCCATCGCCCCATGCACCCCGTGGTTTACCACGTCAGCCATGCTGCGCAGGTTGATCGCCCCAAACTCAATCGGCGTCGCCACAATCCCCTTCGAGCCCTGGGTCCATACCCCGGCGTACCAGTCAAACTCACGCTCCTCCCCGGGCGGCACCGTCTGCGCGTCGTTCAAGCCCACATTCGCCCCGCCGCCGCGATGCGCATCATGCGCATGCGTTACGAACTGCGGCTGCAACGACACGTGGTTCGAGGTGCGAATCTGGTTCGTATTGAACTTATCGACAATCGGCGGGTTGAAGTTGAAGTGCAGCGACGAGGGCGGCATCTCCTCCGGAAGCTCATTGATCAGCTGCACCTTGATGCACTCCCCGGCTGCCGCTCGCAGCACCGGGGCTCTGGCGCGCGCCTTCCGGCCCGCAGATCCTCAAGATGCTCATCCTTCACAAAGAGGATCGCGTCCGGGTCATAGAGATCAAAGGCCGCGTTGTAGGTGAGCCGGTCATCCGGAAGATTCCCCTGCGCCAGAATCGCATGCACCGTATAACGCCGCTTCGGTGCCCCCGGCGGACATACCGGCGGACGACGCCCCCGCCAGCCCTGTACCTCCCTCGTCGAACGATTCGGCAGCGGCAGCAGATCGGGCTGCGCGTCGCGATACACCCTCAAAAGCCCCCACATCCCGCTCCAGAGGTCATCCGTCGGCAAACTCCCATAAAGGTAGTCGGTCACCTCCTCATAGGAAGTCGCCACCTCGCCGAGGTCGGCCGTGAAGTTCTCCGAGAGGCCAATCTGCTGCGCGGCCACATAGCCGCTGTCCGGATGGTCCGGCTCCCGCAACCACTTCTGCCCGAACACCCCGAACACGTGCTGCTCCTCATGCGCAGCCCCGATCAGACGCAGCATCACCCGGTCGCCGCCGTACGCCCGCAGAAGCGGCGTGGACGGATCCCCGTGAATCACCGAGCTGAACGCCTGCGCCATCTCCCCGGCCTCCCCGCCCTTCTGTTGCCAGCCGCCCGGCCCCGGCTGCCCCACACGCAGGGGCAGCGGCTCCTGCCGGTAGTTGATCAGCATCGTCCCCGGATCGCTGGCCGAGATCGCCTCCGGTCGCGGCTCATCTTCATGGCCAATCGCCCAGGGCAGGTCTTCTTCCTTTTGAATCGGCGGGTTCACCGGCCGATCCCCATCATAAAGTGGCGCGAAGTCGGCCAGCGCCAGGGCAAACTCCCGATAACTATCGCCGCCATTCGCCGTCAGAATATCGGCCCGATAGCTCGTCGGCCCCCCGTCGGCCCGCGTCCCGTACATCTCGCCAGTCTGCGGATCCCGCCAGCGCGATCCCGCCGGCTCCGCCACCAACATCCCGTACAAACCATGCTGCTGCCAGCTCGCCGCCGACATATGGTCGTGAAAAAAGACCGTGCCCACCGTGCGGTCGTACCCCTCATCGTCGAGCACCGGATCCACCCAGTAGACCTGCTGCATGGTCTGCGCCCCCATCACCCCCAGCCGCGAATGCGGCGTCAGCGTCAGCTCCACCCGCGAGCCCGTCTCCCCCAGCCCATCGCCCGCCTCAAACGCCCCGCCGGCGGCGTTGATCGCCTCCACCATCATCATCACTTCTTCGGGAGAGTGGCTGCCGTTCTCGTAGTTAAAGCCGTTCATACCCCCGTCCGAGCCCATATCGAACTTCACCTGGTGCATATGCAGCCCGACCATGTCCGAGGGCGTGAACATCTGAAAATCATCTTCGTCCAGATGCGCCGGCATCAGGTTGGTCAGCTCCACCTCCAGGCAATCCCCCGAGTTGGCGCGAATCACCAGCGGCTCGATCTCCCGCTCCCCGGAGCGCGTCGCCTCAACATCCTCCACCAGCACATAGATACGCCCCTGGGGGTCGCGCCAGCCGGCCCTGTTAGCCACGATCTCCGTCTCGATCGCCGCCATCCTGTAGCGCCTCACCGGCGCATCCGCCGGACAGGGGTTGGCAAAGGGCGCGCCCTTGCGCCGCGGTTGCCCGTTCACACACCACTGCCCCGGCTGACCGTCGGGCAAAAACGCCGGGTACGCTTTGGCCTCAAAGCCCTAAGGCGTCACCGCACTCACCGCCCCCGGAAATCCCCCTCGTGGTAGAGCATCGCGTCCTGCTCCCCGGGTAGCCCCTCATCGGGCAGGAGCTTGGCGTTGATCTCCATCATCATCACGTCAAACTGGCCGCGCACCCCGTACTGCACACCGCCCTCGGGCGCGCTCGTGATCAGGTGGCGCCCCAGGCCCCCATCCTCCACGTGCGTCAGCGGATTGAGCGGCGCGCGCTTGCCCGCCACCGTAGGGGGACCCCTTATGGGTCCCCGCCCTGGGAGTTCCGGAGGGGCACAAGACCCCTCCCTACGGATTGGGTGGGTTCTCCATAAAATAACCTTGTGGGACTTTGCGATTGCCCTGCCCGCGGCCCGGCGTGCAGGTTGCGGATGCGCACCGGGTCGCGCACATAGCTGTGGTAGACGTTCGACGGATCATCGGGCCAGAGCGCCTCCACCGCCTTGCCCGACTCATCGACCCGCACATTGAGCGCCGGTTCGCCCTTGGGCCACGACGCCATAAAGAACTCTTCGAACTTGCAGTTGATGCAGTCCTTATTCGGCCCGATCCCCTGACGGTTCCCCAGAATCATCGCCCCGGCGCCGGCGATCCCGTAGTTGATCGCCCCGTGGTCGGCCAGCCCTTTGAGCGTGGAGTGGTGGTCCAGCTCATGGAAGGCCTGCACCACCTTGGCCTCATCATGAAATCGGTGTCAGACGAGCAAACACACGTGTTTCGCGCGCGGCCGTGCAGCCATGTCGTCCCATCGTCTATCCCCCCGGATGTTCCAATGATTCAATCGCGAGCCCGCAGGCGCAGACTCACCACACCACCGATTCATAGTGTCACACAGCACACGGCCGCACGCGACCTCCCCCCAACCCTCCAGGAAGCCCCCACACACATCGCCGCACGGCGACCTCGCTCAACAGCGAGGCATACAGATAGACGGATCGTGCCCTAGGAAGGCCCATTAAACGTGGCTGCCAGAGCCCCGCCTTCAATCGACAATTCACAGAATTCACAGAATTTACCGCTGAAAAACCAGCACGCCAGCGCCCCTCTTATGCCTTCTTCAAACAACACCGCTTGTACTTTTTCCCGCTCCCACACGGGCACGCATCGTTTCGCCCCACCTCCGGCTCATTCGATACAAATGGGTGCTGAATCGGCGAGAACCCGCCTCCGCCGAAGGGGTCCAACCCCGCCATCATGCGTTTGGCCATCCCGAAGTTATCCGACGAGCTCATAGCCTTATCCATCGCATCGGCCATGCCCTTGCGCCGCAGCAGCGCAAGACACGCCGACGCGTTCTCCAGCTTGTAGGCCCGCTTCATAAACTCAAAGAGCGCCCCAAACTCCGCCAGCACCGCCTCCGCATCGAAGCTCGGATCGGTGATCTTGCGCGGGAAATGCACCAGCAACGCATACTCCAGAAGCTCCGGCGTCAGATCGTGAATCGTGATCCCCTCATAACCATGCAGGTAATGAAAAAGAACCTCCGTCCACCCCACCACGTACCTCAGCCCCTCAGCCTCCTTCGAACTCGCAAACTGCTCATAGAGATGCGCCACCCAGATCGGCCCCCTGGTGTCGCTGATATATCCATCCGGGTCATGGAGCGCGGCATGAAAATCAAAGGGCTCATCGACAAACCCGGGTTGGTCAGTGCTTGAATCTGAGACAAGCGGCGCGCCATCCAGGTCGACGACGTAATCATGAAGCTCCCACTCCACCCACTTCTCAAAACTCTTAATGCCCCGCTGTTTCGGCCATTGCTCGCGGTCCACGCACCAACCTTCGAGCAGGTCCTCAAACATCCTGCGCGCTTGTTTTTTGAGAAAACGCTCCACATCCCCGGGCGTCTCCACCTCCGGCGCAAGATAGGCGATGGTCTCCCCGCGAATCGCCGACGCCTCGGCAGGCTCCACCCCATCTTCTTCATCAAGCGCATGCACCCAGTCGACAAAACGCGGCCCCGGCCGCACCACCACCACACATCGATTCACAAAAGGCATCGCATACTCCGCATGCAGATTTCCGTCTTCGTTATTCACGCTCCCGACACAGCGTAGACCCAGGCACACTACGTCCTGAGTCCCCGGTAATGTCAACGAACTCAACGCCCTGGACACGTCCCCTCGCGCGATTCGTCTCCTCCTGCCATACTCACCCCGCACCCATCGCCGCTCCCCCGATCTCACTCACCCCACCCCCGGCCCCGCCATGCGCCAGCTCCCCCGAAACCTCGCCATCGCCGCAGCCCTCGCCCTGACCGCACTCGCCTGTTCTGACGACGTCCTCAGCGACGACACGCGCGACGTATCCCCGGACGCCGACCCCGTCTTCGAGTTCGCCGAGCCCGCCCCTTGCCCCACCCAGAGCCCCTGGGTTTATGGGGGTTGCTACGGAGTGATGGGCGTCGTCTTCGACGGAACCCAATGCGTGACAGCATCCGGCTGCGGCTGCCCGAACGACGACTGCCCGGCCTTTGAAACCCTCGAAGCATGTGCCGCGGCCTGCGATCAACCCACCGAGTAGCCCAACCAGGTCCAGGTTTCGCCCCTGCCCCAACGCTCGGTCAGCAGACAGGTTTGTGCTGCGCCCTGAGCAGAAGTTGACGCGATAGCTGCGAAGTCGATCGCTCACGGCGTAATAAGCTCAACGGCCCTCCCCCGACCCCGCTCACCGCCGCCCCGGGCCCCGCCATGCGCCAGCTCCCCCGAAACCTCGCCATCGCCGCAGCCCTCGCCCTGACCGCACTCGCCTGCTCCGACGACATCGACCCGGCCGGCCCCTTCGACCTCACCGAACCCGACGTCGCCACGGACGCAGCATCCGACGCAGACACGGCACCCGACACCACAGAAGACACCGACGCCTCGCCCGACACCACAGGAGAGGCCGACGCCGCCAAAGACGCCGACCCCACCCTCCCCCCGGCGCCCCACAACATCTGCGAGCTCTCCAATCCCACGCCCGACACCACCCCCTGCCCCATCCAGGCCCCCGACGCCTATGGCGACTGCGACGCCGTGCTCGGCGTCGTCTTCGACGGCACCCAATGCGTCACCGCCTCCGGCTGCGACTGCCAGGGTGACGACTGCCCCGCCTTCGACACCCTCGAAGACTGCGCCACCTCCTGCGCCGGCGCCGGCTACTGCCAGACCGAGCGACTCACCTCCCTCCTCACCGGCGCCTGCCCTGGCGCGGACTGCTTCAACCTCACCACCATCTGCGCTGCTCCCTCCGGCGAGCTCGCGGATTTTGAGGCCTTTTTGACTAACAACCTCCCCGACCTCCGGATCGTCTGCTCCGAAAACGAGGGCCTCTGCGGCGCCAACATCTTCCCCCACACCTGCCTCCCCGACGACTGGTGCTGCACCATCAGCGGCCCCTACCCCTTCGACCGCCCCCGCCACCACGGCCACTGCGCCGTCACGCTCCTTCCCAACACCCGCGCGCTGGGCTGCCTCCACCTGGAGTAATAACAACCATAAATGGGGAGTGGGCTGCCGCCTGGTCGATCTGCGCGCCGCCCCCCGCTTTGAACATCCCCACCACCCCCACGTCTCTCCCCTCGACGCCCCGCTCGCCACGCCAGGTCCCCTCGATCCCCCCGCTGCTGGCAGCGCCCCCGCTGCCCTGCTACACCTCGGCGTGGTAGGCTCCCGGCGCCGACTTCCCGTCGCCCCGGGCGCACGGTCACAGTCGCCACCGCGCACATGCCCGTGTAAGATGCGCCACGGCAAACCCACACCCACGTCAGCACGCGTTCAACCGATACAACGCATTTTACGGAGTACACGATGACGAACCTGATCCCACGCAAGCCCTGGACCCGCGGCGCCCTCGCCATCTCCGCCTCCCTGGCCCTGCTCGCCTGCGGCGACGATGGCCCCGTCGAAAACACCGAGCCCGAGCTGCTCCCGCAGACCATCAGCGAAGACATGGTGCTCACCGACATCGTCCCCGACCCCTCCCTGCCCGACTACGTGGTCACCGAATCCGTCACCCTTCGCGCCACCCTGCGCGTCGATCCCGGCGTCAACATCCAGTTCTCCCGCACCACTCGCCTCACCGTCGATGGTGAGAACGGCGGCGCGCTGGACAGCCGCGGCAGCCAGGACAAGCCCATCAAATTCACCGGCGAAGACAAAGCCAAGGGCGCCTGGGACGGCATCCATTTTGTGAGCTCCACCTCCTCCCAGAACAACCTGCGCTGGACCATCGTCGAATTCGCCGGCGACGACGCCTTCCGCGACGGCCTGCGCGCCGCCAACCTCTCGCTCGACGCCGGCTCCACCCTCTTTATCTCCAACAGCACCATCCGCGAGTCCGCCCGTTACGGCATCGAAGTCACCCCCGACAGCGCCCTGACCGGATTCTCGCAAAACACCTTCGAGGGCAACTTCGACTACGCCATGCGCCTGCCCGCCGAGGAGGTCGGCAAAATCGACCGCAACTCCACCTTCTCCGGCAGCACCTTCGAGGCCGGCATTGAGACCTACGGCGGCGACATCACCTCCAGCGCCACCTGGAAGCCCCTCTCCAACGACGCCCCCATCGCCGTCACCGACACCGTCGTCGTCAAAAACCGCCTCGACCTTGAGCCCGGCACCCGCATTCTCTTCGACGAGTTCATCGGCATGACCATCGACGGCGAAAACGGCGGCGTCCTCGTCTCCCTGGGCACCGAAGCAGACAACGTCCTGATGAGCCGCCTGGGCGACGTCGTCTGGAAGGGCCTCTACCTCGACGGCGTCGACTCCAACCAGAGCCGCATGGAGTACACCACCATCGAATACGCCGGCTTCTCCGAATACGACGACACCCCCAAAGCGAACCTCACCATCGGCGGCGCCACCGGCACCAGCACCATGGTCGTCCTCGACAGCACCTTCGCCTACTCCCAGGGCGCCGGCATCGCCATCGCCCCCGGCTCCACCGTCAACGAAGACGTCGAAGAGGTGAACTCCTTTGTCGACAACGCCGCCGCCGACGTGATTTTCCCCTGATTTTTTCAATCATGGGTTGGGAGGTGGCTGCCACGCTGTGCGAGAGAGCCCGTCAGCCACCTTCTAGCCTCGGCCTCAGTCGCCGAGCGCAACGCTAAAAAAACCGCGCCCCACCCGGGGCGCGGTTTTTTATTTTTCAATCATGGATTGGGAGTCGGCTGCCGCGTGGGTGGGGGGGGAGTGGCCGGGCAGCCCCCGACTCACTCCCTGGCGAGGTGGGCATTGGAGGGCGGGCTGGTCGCCTCGATGGCCGTAAACGTCTCCAGAATCTCGTAATAATGCCTCACATTCGAGGGCACCATCCACGAGTCCCCCAGCGTCAACAGCACCGACTCCTCCTCAAAATGCAGCCGGGCTCGCCCCTCGATCACATACCCCACCGTCTCGTAGCCATGGCCATGCATCGTGCTCGCTTTGTTCTCGGGGGGCTCCTCGATCCAGATGCGCATGGCCACGTTCTCTCCCCGTGCCAGCACGCGCATAAACCCCCCCTGACCTCGCGGGGCGTCGTCCACGTTGATCTTCTCGGGTCTGATGTTCTGCATAGGTCTGCTCCTCCGACGTAAAAACCGGACCGTGAAAACACGCCTTCAGCGCTGGTCACAAACCTAAACATCCCCCGCGCTACGCATAACAGCGGCGCTGCCACACGGAGCGCATGCGCCTGCCGAACCACCGGAGGTCGAGCCGGCGGCGAGGGTCAGGTGGCGGCCTGGTCGCGCGCACCTCTTCCCTCGGAGTACTCACCTGAATAAAGTCTGCCGACAACCACGCCGAACGCCTCGCCAGCGTCGCGCAAGAAGACGCCGGCGCCACCGACCTCACCATCAACCCCGGGGCGCGCGACCAGCGCTGGCGCAGCGGCGAGCCTGTGGGCGGGTGAGCGACTCGCCGGGCTTTGACGAAAGGAGACCCGGCATCCCCCCGAATCTCCTAAAACGCGACAATTTGGCACAACGCATCACCTTACCCCCCACCTCAGCGTGGTATTTTGCAACACACCATCACCTTACCCCCCACCTGAGCGTGACATTTTGGCACAATGCATCGGGTTACCCCCCACCTCAGCGTGGTATTTTGCAACATGCCATCGCCTTACCCCCCACCTGAGCGTGACATGTTGTCATAGTCGATGGGTTTTGCTCCGGTTTTAGCGCAGCGCGGGGCATCGGCCATTGGTTCTGGCGAGCCAGGGTGGGGTTGCGGGCGAGCGGGCATCGGCTGCCGCCGTGCTACCGCGTCGTGACGACGTGCTCTCATTCACCCCCATCCCGATCACCCAACCCTGTTGCCATCCCCCCTTCGGGTCGCTACTCTCACGCTCAACATTTCGCAACGACTCCGGTGGGGACCTTTCAGACCACCACATCTGCTCAAGGAAGTTCCGACGTATGAGCACCGACCAAACATCACTCGCCGACTGGCTGCGCTCCGAGCGCACCGCCGCAGGCTTCTCCATCCCCCAACTCGCCAGCGCCATCAGCGCCTCCCCCGACGATCTCAAAGCCTGGGAGGCCGGCAAAGACATGCCCACCGTGGCCATGATCCACGCGCTGCGCGAGGTCTTCAAAGCCGCGTCCGCCTCCGAGCCGACGCGCGCCAAAAGCACCAAAACCTCCGACGCGTCCGCCGAGCGCTCCCGCGACATCGACTTTGAAAACAAACTCTTCAAAGCCGCAGACAAGCTGCGCAACAACATGGACGCCGCCGAATACAAGCACGTCGTCCTGGGCCTGATCTTTCTCAAATACATCTCCGACGCCTTCGAAGAACGCCACGCCGCGCTCGAAAAAGAGCCCCACGCCGACCCCGAAGACCGCGACGAATATCTGGCCGACAACATCTTCTGGGTGCCCCCGGCCGCCCGTTGGTCCTACCTCCAGAGCAGCGCCCGCCAGACCACCATCGGCAAACTCATCGACGACGCCATGGTCGCCATCGAGCGCGACAACCCTCGCCTCAAAGGCGTCCTCCCCAAGCGCTACAACCGCCCCGCCCTCGACAAGCACACCCTCGGCGAGCTGATTGATCTGATCGGCAGCATCGGCCTGGGCGGGCGCGAGAACCGCTCCCGCGACATCCTCGGCCGCGTCTACGAATACTTCCTCGGCCAGTTCGCCAGCGCCGAAGGCAAACGCGGCGGCCAGTTCTACACCCCTCGCCCTGTCGTCCAGACCCTCGTCGAGATGCTCGCTCCTTACCGCGGCCGCGTCTACGACCCCTGCTGCGGCTCCGGCGGCATGTTCGTCCAGAGCGAAACTTTTATCGAAGATCACGGCGGCCGCCGCGAAGACATCAGCGTCTACGGCCAGGAGTCCAACCCCACCACCTGGAAGCTCGCCAAGATGAACCTCGCCATCCGAGGCATCGACGCCGACCTCGGCGGCCAGCACGCCGACACCTTCCACGAAGACCTCCACAAAGACCTCAAGGCCGACTACGTCCTGGCCAACCCGCCCTTCAACTCCAGCGACTGGGGCGGCGATCGTTCGCACCTGATTCAGACCAATTGTTCTTTTAGTAACATCACCCTGGTCTCATTAAACTTTGCAAACCCCGCCCAATTCAACTAAAAAACCGCAAGCGATTCCACAATCGCCTTAATCAAACTTCCTTTTTATGAGGATAACCCATGAAATACATTCTGGAAACCTATTATAAACAAGAATGCATTGAGCAACGAGAAAATTTCCCTCTCCAAGCCATTCCCGAGGCTCATGAAAAAATATACCTAGAATTCAGCAATCCGAGCTATTCCGAAACGCATGGAAATTGGTGGAAAGCGATAGAATGTCGTTATCTTATATTTTCAAACCAACATAAATCCCAAACGCTTCAACTTCATTGCATACCAACAACACCTGGTTAAAACAAAACATTCCTCCTCTAATACAGACAGCTAAAAGCCTTCATCAAATGAGAAAACAATGAGCACACTAACAACGATCCCACGACCGGAAATCTTATCGACATCAACCAATAGCATCGAATTTCCGCTAACACCTGTTGAAGGCAACCTTCTATCACAAGCAGGGAGATTGCTTGACGACGGATATCCAGATCATGCGTTGTTAGATTTATGGAATGCTGGAATAAAAAATCTGCAGCGACGAATTGAAACTTATGGTGTTGACCTTTTCCTATCTGCGGTAAATGACGAAGCGGGTCGAAAAAAATACAAACCTGACGGCGATAGCCTGTCAGAAAGATGGGACGAAGTTGACGTAATATTATTGATTATGGGAGCAAAAACACTGGGTTTGATTAACAGAAAAGCCGCGAAGTGTTTGGAAACAATAAATTGGATGAGGAATCATGCGTCTGCTGCGCACGCCTCAGATGACAGTGTAGAGACTGAAGATGTAATAGCATTTGCATTATTGCTTCAAAATAACTTATTTTCAGTAGCAATTCCTGATCCTGGACATTCAATATCTGCGTTGTTTGAGCCGATTAAAAATGGCACCTTAAGCGATGAGGATTTTCTACTATTAGGCGATCAAGCCAAATCCTTATCCCCACAAGAGCTTAGGACTTTTTTCGGATTTTTATTAGATAAAATTTGCGGTAGCTCACCGTCGGCGGCAGCCAATGCAGCGAGACTTTTTCCGATCGCCTGGGAACGGGGTACAGAAGACCAACGGTCTCTTGCTGGGCTTCGATATAATAAAATGGCATTTAACATTGGATCCAAATCAAAAGATAACAGATTCCCATCAGGGGCAGATAGTCGACTTCTGGACGTGCTTGTAAACGTTAAAGGCATTATTTACATACCAGACGGTATGAGGGCGAAGTTGTTCCGACGTGCTGCCCTAAAGTTGGCGGAAGCCAAAGATCGGCCCTATGGATGGAAAGATGAAGAAGTCGCAGCGAGTACTTTAGCCCAATTTGGCCCGTGCGTGCCCAAAATCGCGTTTGACGAGGTTTATCAAGAAATTTTAGCTGTTTGGTGTGGTAATTATTGGGGCCGTTCCAGCGCACACGTTGTACTCAAACCATTTCTAGAAGAGGTTTCACCTGACAACCTGAGAAATATAGTATTCCTCTTCAGCTCAAACCAACGAGTACAGAACGAGCTTTACAACACCACCCCCAAAAGACTCGCAATCGACCTACTGAAAAGCATTGAAGAAAAATTCGTATTAAAGACCCATAAGGAAGAGGCACTCAAAGCAATTGAAATCATCGAAGCCTTATAAAGCAACGGTGAACATAAAAATCTACACCCCTATTATCGATACACGTCCGCGGCATAACTCAACACCAACCAAACCAACTTTAGCCACCGATCCTCTTTAGCTATTCTAAACATGAACATCCAATATCTACTCAAATCATTCACGCAACGTCGAAAGTCTCTTACTATTGAGAGAATTTGGCATTTGCTCCACGCCGCCACCGCAACCTATCACGACAATGAAACCCCCACCCAGCTAGCTTCCTCCATCAAAGAAGTTCACCTGAAAGCATCACGTGTTTTAGCTCCAGGCCGAAACCAATACTTCTTAACCAATTCCAATGGCCAAGCAACGGTTGAAGATTGGGTCATCGACAGATTTTCTAACAAATGGGAATCACATATTTTTGAAAACTACGGATTACAGAACCTTCATGAGCACCTCGTGTTTGCACCTTCCCTTCGAGATCAATACTCACGAGCGTTCGGTCAACGTGACTTTTCGTACTTGGATCAAGTCGACATCAATCATCTACCCTATATATACCAACACTTAAGCACATATTCTCCCAGCCGCTTAGGTAAACTCATCAAGGAAGGCGGCAAACGCTTACACACGACCCGAGACCAGCGATTCTCCAACGCCCCAAACCGAACCTATTGGAACAAGGTCCTCTCTAAATTTATCAACTGGGTTTCCTTTGAAGAACTCCTCATGCTGCTTAGCTGGCCAATACATGAAGGGCAGTCAGGCTTTCCCGACCTGGTCGCCCATGACGGACAAAAAGTCTTCTTCTTAGAGGTTAAGGCAGATGGTGATCGATTACGCCCCACCCAGGCCAAATGCATAAACTTTATTTCTGAGGTCGTCGGCATTCCGTGCATGGTTGTTTATGTATCCGACAGCAATTCGACTGACGATGAATATCAACGCTATTTCAACGAACTCAGAACCTCTAAAAGACGAGACACCAAGGCATTACGCGAGTTCTACTCCGACGTCTGCGCTTTGTTCAATATTAACAATGAAGTTGAACGCCCTTCGTTGAGCCACATCCGTTTTGAACTTCGAAGACTGTCTCTTCCGGAAGTTTATAAATTTCCCGTTCATCTCACCGAAGACGCAATTCTAGAGCTTGCATCAAGAGCGCATCCTTTTGGCGAGGAGATTGTTCTCCGACTTGAGGGCCTCGCGCCGGAAGCCGCACGTCGACAAAGGCAAAGACTTGAAGAAATCGCGCTTAAAGAGCAGGAGCGAATTCGTCTCGAACGAGAACTCGCGGCTAGAAAAGAGCGCGAGCGCCCCTTTGTCGATCCTTACGAACGCGGCAAAGCGTTGGAGCTGAAAGAGAACGACCGTGAAGGAGCGTTGCAGCACTACGAGCAATGTTTATCTCAATTTGAAGCAAATCTGGGCACAACGGACGCCAGTCTTTTCTGGCTTTTAGCCAGCCTGGCCAATCGTTACTCGATTTGCTTAAAAGCTCTTGAGCGCTATAACGCTGCCATCAATGTCATTAATCGAGCAGATAAGCTGCTACCTACTGACTTTTCTTCTACGAAATGGCAGGCGACGCTCAAACGTCGCGATTGGCTCCTTGAGCGCCTTTAAAAGCCCAAACCGTCTTTCTTAATCAATGTTAATCAGTTCGTCTTTTAGCTGGATCGCCCTCCCCGACGACCTCAACCCCCACCCCAGCTTCTTCGTCACCCAAATGGTCGGTGACTCCATCAACCGCTACATCCCTCCCAACAGCTGATGCCTCTTCCGCCTCGACTCCGGCGGCTACCGCCAGGGCAACGTCGTTTTCTTTACCCAACATCCAGGTAACGCCCCCCAAACGCCCTCCCCCACGCCTCATGCCCCACAACGCCCAGCCCCACCGCCCCCTCCACCAAACGCTCCAACGACACCACCCGCACGCAGCTCTCCGGCGCCTCCAACTGCCCCCGCACGCCATCCACCGCCTTCGCTGCGCCCTTGTCGTCTTCCAACGCTAGCACCACCACGTGGCCATACTTGAACCCCTCCGCCTTCTGCACCGCTTTCACGAGTAGCAGATTCCGCCACAGTTGGTTCGTCGCCCGCTTCACCAGCACAGCCGCCACGCCTTCCACGAACCCGTTCGCTGGCGTGGTCAGCGCCCGATAGCTCTCCCGGTCATACTCCTTCGCGCTGAAGGGCTCGGTGTACTTGGTCTCGACGCCTAAGAACCCCGCCTCGTTATCGTGCGTCAGATACTCGACATAGGCATCGAACGCCGTCCGATCACCGAGTGGGTGCGCACCCCGAGGAATCCACTCCACCTCCATCGCCGTGATCGCAGCAATATCCAGATCCAGCAGCTCACCCAACAGACTCGCCGCCGTCATCGGATACTGGCGCCAGTATCCGAAAATATTAAAGCACATCGGCATGCTCGAGAGCATGTTCCGGTAGAGCCGGTCTTCCTCCAGTGTGCCGCCATGGCAGACGACCTACCTTGAGCGCGCCCGGGTGTATTCGGTGATCTCCGGGCTCAGAAAATTGAGCCCCGGGTTCTCCTCCACCGCCTCACGAGGCAGAAGGTTCGGCCAAGGGATCTCCTTCGAGTCGCACCCGACGCCCACACCCAACACATGCTCACGATAGTGCGATTGCAGCCGTCGATACCTCGCCGTCCGTGCTGAATCAGAGGCGACGTTCAGCTCATCCGCGTCCCAGGGGATCATCAGACCGTGGGAAAGCCTCGGCGGCGTATTCGGGGGTTTTGTCATATCTCACTCCGTCCATACGTATGTTTTTAGCGAGGTTGCACCGCGGCATATGTCCCCGCCTGTGATGTGTTGAGCTGCCCCTACTCTAAGAGACATACCTCCCAGGCGCACCCCGACTTTTCCGTGCACCACGATCATTGCCTTCCCCATGCGCCAGATTTCCTCTCTGGGACAAAATGGCGTGTATGCTCTCCCAGACAGCTCATTTTTTCTATTCATCCTTCACGCTTGGTCATGCGCCCCCAGTCCATTAGCTTTGACCCGCGCCTTGCACGTCGCCGTCCCCTCCTTGCAGTGGCCCCCCATGCCCAAAAACCTCTCCCCCGACCGCATCCCCCGCGCCCGCAGCCGCAAGCTCGGGCCGGCCCGCGAAGAGACCATCGAGCGCCTGCAGCAGGCCTACGCCGACGACCTGCTCACGCTCGACGAGCTCGACGAACGCCTGGAGCTCGCCAGCCGCGCCGAGAAGCGCGAGCACCTCCTGGTGCTGGTCGACGACTTGCCCGATCAAGACTCGCGCGAGCTGGTCCCACACGAGCCGCCTGGTGAGTTGGGGTGGGCCGAAGCGCCCATGGGCGTGCTTTGTATCTTTTCGAGCACCAGGCGCACCGTCGACGGTCCCGCCCCCTCCCGCATCGACGCGGGGGTTTTCTTTGGCGAGGCAAAAATCGACCTCAGCGAGGCTGACTTTAGCTCCGGCGTGCTGGAGATTCGCTGCACCGTCGCGTTTGGTGAGTTGAAGGTGTATGTGCCGCAAGGCGTAGCCGTGGAGACGGCGGGCGTGCCCATCCTAGGCTCCTTCTACGGCAAGGATCGCGACGTGAAGTCCGGCGCGCCCGTGGTGCGCCTGACGGGCTTTGCGGCGATGGGGAGCGTGAGCTGCAAGGCGACGAAGAGTAAGAAAAAGCGTCGCAAGCGAAAGTAGCCTTGCGCGCCGCGCGAACGTAAGCGGCCCTCGACACCTCACCGCCCTACCCCCCGGCCACCTCGACCGGCCCTCGACACCCTTCCACCCTACCCTCCGGGCACCCCGACCGGCCCTCGACACCCCTCCACGCTACCCTCCGGGCACCGAAACTCGCCATCGACACCGCGACCTTGTGGCGCCGCGACCTCCGCGCCGCCCTCGACACCACCCGGCGATACCCCGACCACCTGAGAGGGTGCCCTCGACACCGCACCGCCCTTCCCCTGGGGCACCTGCTCCCGGGGTCGACACCCGGCCTCCATGCCCTCCGGGCACCCCGCGACGCCCTCGACACCACCCGGCGACACCCGGCCCGGTCCCCCTACCGGCCTCGACACCCCGCCACGCTACCCGCGAGGCACCGAAGCCCGGCCTCGACACCGCGAGCGCATAGCGCAACGACCTCCGAACCGGCCTCGACACCTCGCAGCCTTACCCCCGGGGCACCCGATCCCCGGGTCATTGTTTTGTGAAAACCGCTTAGAAATCGGCTTTCTCGTGAAAACCACTTACGCGCCGTGAAAAACGCTTAAAGATCGGCTCTTTCGTGAAAAACCCTTATTCCTCCCCCCTCCCCCCCCTCAAGGCAACGCCCCATCCCTCACATCGTTGGCCACCACCAGGCTGATGTCCTGCCCGATCACCCCGTCGCCCGTCGCGTTGAGCCGCCCGGCGTCGCCAAAGACATAGATCGTGGTGGCCTGGTCGGGGGCGCTGAGCCGCCCGTGGTTGAGCTCCGCCAGCAGCCAGGAGGCCTCGCCACGCGTGCAGGCGGCTACGGCCTCCATGTGGTGCTGATCGTCCACGCCGGGCTCACAGAGCACATAGGAGGGGCAGACCCGCATCGTGCTTGTGTACGCCAGCGTGGTGTAGACCTGCGCCTCGGCCGCGCCCTGAGCGGTGTAAAGGCTGGCGTACCGGTTCCAGAGGTTGTCCTCGCTGCTCGCGGCGATGATCTCGGCGTTGGCGGTGACGTTCACCACGCGCCAGCCGGCCTGATAGCTGCCGTCGACGCGCTGCCCGTCGCGCACGAGCATCGCCCCCGGCGCAGGACACGCCGCGGTGCTGCCCGACGTCTGGCTGCTCGCCGGATAAAACCCACAGCCCTCCACCTCGCTATGTGTGGCGCATTCCTCACCAGCGCTCTGCGCATATGCCGTGACGACCAGCGTGTGGTACTCGCCAGGCACAAGGCCCTCCTCCGACACCGCGCTCGCGAGCGAGGCGTCGCAGCCCTCGTCGCTCTCGTCATTCGCATCCTCCCACGCCAGGTGCGCAACCCGAAGATCCGGGCTCGCCGGCACCCTCGCATACTCGGCGTAGACGCTGGCGATGCGGCTCACGGTCACCGCCGAACGGGTCATGACCCGAAAGGGTGTCGACTCACCGTCGCGGTAGAAGCACACCTTACGCACCGAAGACTCGCCAGGATGCTCTCCCACGATCACGCGCAGGCCCGCCTCGTCATCACCCAACTCCCCCTCGTCGCAGCCCGGGCAGACGCCCCCGCAGCCGTCCTGGCCGCAATACCCCTCCGGGCAGCGCGGCTCACACACCGTGTCGTCACCCTCGACGCGAACGCCGCAGTCCTCGCAGTCGGTGCCAAACTCGCACAGACCAAACTGGGAGGCCGGCCCCCCGTCATCGCATTGGCGATCGCCGGCGTAGCGACAGGTGTTGGTGCAGAGCTCCCCGGGTCCAAGCTCCGGCGGCTGCCAGGGCTCGGGCTCCGGGAAGGGGTCGGGGTCAGGACCGGGATCAGGACCGGGGCCAGGTCCTGGCTCGGGTTCAGGCTCGGGGACGCGTGGTCCGCAGTCACGGCAGTCGGTCCCCAGCGCACAGAAGCCATAGTCGGCGCCCGGCCCCCCGTCATCGCAGTCTCCATCGCCCTCAAAGCGGCAGGTGTTGGTGCAGAGCTCCCCCTCCAGAGGAGCGTCGCCGAAAAAACAAGACCCCAGCTGAAGGGTCAGGGCCATCAGGCCCAGCATCACGAGTCGCTGCGTCCAACCATGCATCGGGGCTCCCTCGTTCAGGTGTATGCAATCCTTGTTGAGCAGGGGTCTGACTGTGGCCGCTGCACGCGCGAAGATCAAGGGGGCGCTTCGAGACCGGATACACCTCGCCATGCACATCGCCCCCCACGCTCCTCTGCTGCCGGACTTGCCGACCTGCAAGGCACAGCGTACACACTGTTACACGCACGACGTTGAACTCGCCCTCCCCCCCAACGCTGGCCAGCACCTCGTTGCCAGCCCCCTGGAGTCCCTATGCACATCTGGAAACGCACCGCTCTGACCACCTGCACCCTTCTTTTGGCCGCCTGCTCGGGCGGTGATGGCGAGGTTCGCGCCGGCGAAGATGGCCAGGACGGCATCTCGACGCTGGTCTCGGTCACCGAAGAACCCGCCGGCGAAGGCTGCGAAGCCGGTGGCCAGCGCATCGATTTTGGCGCCGACCTCAACGGCGATGGCGAACTCTCGGCCGACGAGGTGGAAGGTTCAAGCCTGGTGTGCGCGGGCGTCCGGGGTGAAGACGGCGAGGATGGCGAAAATGGCGAAGACGGCGAAAACGGTGAGGATGGCGCCACCAGCCTGATCCGCAGCAGCGCGGAAGCGGCCGGAGCGAACTGCGCACAGGGGGGCACCCGAGTCGACTACGGCGTCGATGCCAACCGGGACGGCGAGCTGCAGGAGGAGGAGATCGACGGCACCGAGTATATATGTGAGGCCGCGGAGGGCATCGCGACCCTGGTCACCAGCAACGACGAACTCGCCGGAGAAAACTGCGAAACCGGCGGCCAGCGCATCGACATCGGGCGCGACCTCAACCGCGACACCGTGCTGGGTGAGGACGAGATCGAAGACGTCGTCTATGTCTGCAATGGTGAGATGGGCGAACCCGGACAGGATGGTCAGCCCGGTCAGGACGGCGAACCCGGACAGGATGGCCTGAACGCGCTGATCGCGATCGCTGATGAGGCGCCCGGCGAAAACTGTTCGGAGGGGGGACAACGCATCGACGTTGGCCTCGACGCAGACCGCGATGGCGAGCTTAGCCAGAGCGAGGTCACGCAGAGCGTCTACCTCTGCGACGATATGCTCGTCGTCTCACTGGCGTCTTCGCCAGACGTCGCCACCGTCTTTAACAGCCCGATCGACTGCTACTTCTACGACAACAACCTCTCCAACGGGTTCTGGCACCGCCAGTCCGATCGCATCGTCGTGGGCTTCTTCAACCGCAACGGCTACTGGTCCCACCCGGCCGGCGAAGGCGGCTACACGCGATATCCCGACCGCGACACCTCCGCGATTTACGGTCGCATGGTGCACATTCCGGCCACCCGTACGGTCGTGCGCGGCAATGGCAACACAGGCCCGGCGCCTGCCTCCGCCATCTCGGTGGGCACGGTCTCCGACGCGGGTCTGCTCTCGGGCTTTGAGACCGCCGTCTTCTCCGATGGCTTCAGCGGCAACTGCAACCTGATGTCGGCAAGCCATGACGCCTTCCTCTGCTTCGACGGCAGCGGCATTCGCCACTACGCCACCACCGAGGGCTCGGCGACTCTGACGCTGACGCAGACCATCACGCTCTCGCAGTCCCCCACCAGCACGTGCGGCGCCCCGGAGTGTTTTGGCAACACCTTCGCCTACGACGGCGCGTACTATTACTTCGCCCAGCAGGCCGGCAACACCCCTGGCCGCGCCTATGAAGTCTTCGGGCTCGGCGGCACCTTCCTGAGCACGCAGACCGCCGACGGCAGCGACCGCATCACCTCGACTTACTTCGACTGGTCGAAGGGGCGCTACACCACCCACGATGGCTACGGGCAACGCAGCGGCATCAACAACTACACCTGGAGCGGCGGCTACAACGGCAACGACAGCCAGTGCTACAGCGGGCCCTCGCCATACCACACCAACGCGACCTGATGGCGCGCGGCAACACCTGGTCTGAGATGAGCGCTACCCTGTGAAAGGCCGAAGGGGCGCGGGCAATTGCCCGCGCCCCTGCTTTTTGTTCTTTTGCTCGACGCTCCACACCTCACCGCCCACAAACCTCATCCACCACTCCAGCATCGAGCATTAAACACCCATTGAACTGCGCAAAACGCCGCAGCCCCTCGTTGAGCGCCCCAAAAAAGCGCTCCCGATCAAAAGCAACACCCTCAAGGTGCAAACTCAACACCTCCAGACGCCCCTCGGCCCGATGCGCCTTCGTATCGATGCGCGCCACGAAGGTGTCGCCCCATAAAACGGGCAGACAGAAGTAGCCATACTCGCGCTTCGAGGCAGCAACATAGCTCTCCAGGCGGTACTCAAACCCGAAGAGCGACTTCAAACGGTCACGGTGGATCAGGACATTATCAAAAGGCGACAGCACCTTAACGGTGGGCTCGGGCTGCGCTGCGCTCTCCAACGCCTCACAATCGACGTACACGCTGGAGCCGTCGGCCAGAACCACCTCCTCGATCGCTCCATCGGCCAGTTGCGCGTCGACAATGACACGCATGGCCTCGCGCAACGCCCTGCCCTTTTGCAGGTGCAGGAGCTGCTTCCAGCTAAACACACCATGGGCCCGGCGCGTGGTCTCAAAGAGGTAGGCCGCATACTCCTCAAGGGTCGGCACGCTCAGATCGAGGCCCTCGGGCAGCACGCGTTCGGCAAGGTCGTAGACCTTCTCCATGCCCTCGCGACGACAGATCATCAGCTCCCCCATCATAAAGAGCGTATCAAGGGCACGACGCACGGGCCTCGAACCCCAGGTCGTGTCCCGACGCTCGGCCCTGCGCTCAAAATCCCGCGCTTTCAAAGGGCCTTCTCCACGCACCCGCGCCAGAATCTCCCGCATCAATGGCGAGTCCAGCGTCTTAAAATACCGACTCTCTCCTCGCCGAATCGCGCTCATGCGCCGCAGCGCGAAGCGATAGTCGCGCATCGGCAGGTAGGAGGCCGCGTGAAACCAGTACTCAAAGACCTTCTGCTCGCGCACCAGGGCGTTGAGATGATCCGGCTCGTAGCCCGGCACCCGACTCCACAAGACGTGATGATGCGCGCGCTCGACGACCGAGAGCGTATCGATCTGCACATAGCCCAGGTGTTCGATGGCGCGCTGCGCCCCAATCAGGCCGTCGTCCGGCCGCAGTGACGGGTTCAAACCTTGTCGGGATATAGCGAGGCGTCTCAGCGTAGAGGACATTGTCATCCTGGGGGGGAGGAAGTTCGTTTCGGGGGACGACGCGTGAGCCTGGAAAAGCCGCAGCGGGAGCAGAAACGCCCTTAAACATCGCCCGACCACCTCTCGCAGACCCGATAAAGCGTTACCGCCCGGGGGAGGACTACCTGAACACTCATATAGGTTCAACCTCGGACGCCAGGATATCGCCCCAGCGACTTTGCCCTCTCCAAAAAATCTTCCGACAAAGCTTTCCCTCCTCCGGGCCGTGACTAAATGCCTGGTGGTGAGCGTCCGCTCACCCATGGATGTGCCTTCCCCCCTTTATGCCCTTCCCGGCCATC
Source organism: Lujinxingia vulgaris (assembly GCF_007997005.1). Lineage (GTDB taxonomy): Bacteria > Myxococcota_A > Bradymonadia > Bradymonadales > Bradymonadaceae > Lujinxingia. The sequence continues at coordinate 101,502 of NZ_VOSL01000054.1, forward strand.
CCCATCTGAGCGATCGCTTTCAGCCCGCTGAATCTCCTCTCGGCGGTAGCGCACTGACCTGAACCCCCTGCAAACTTTGCGCTCTTCGCCCCCTTCAAGCATCCCTTAATGCATAATTCGCACATTTCTCAGCTGGTGAAATAGTTTTCACCCACAGGAATACAAAACTTTACAGACCGTTCTTTACCCGCTCCGAGGGATCGTGGATAGTCGCCACGTTGCCCGGGCCCACCTCCAGCGCAACCCACCACCCAGACTGGGGAACCTTTTGTGAGAACCACCGCTATGAAACGCACCCCGGAAGACACTTCTCGCACCTCCACCGGATCGACCGACGACGGTCGACTGCGCGCGCTGCCGCTCGAGCCCCCCGGGAAGATGCCCTCAAACGACCCCGAAGACGTTCGCGTCGGCCCGGTCTTTCCCCACCGTCTGGGTGACCCGATGTCCGACGAGGAGCTCGCGCTTGAGGAAGAGCCCATCAAGACCACGCGTAGCGAACCCACACCCCGCTCCCCCGGCGAGGCCCTGCAAAGCATCAACGCAAACTTCAACCCAACCCACGCACGTTCATCCCAACGCAACGACGAAAAGGAAGTACCCATGTCGAACCCCGTAGAAGACGCTCTCAAAGAACTCTCCACCATTGATGGATTCATCGCCGGCGCCGTCGGAAACAGCGCCAGCGGCATGGTCATGGGTTCGATCGGCGGGTCCGATACGTTCAATATCGAGGTCGCCGTCGCCGCCAACACCGAGGTGGTAAAGTCGAAAAACCGCGCCATGAAAGCTCTGAAACTGGAAGGCACGATTGAAGATATTTTGATCACGCTGACCGACCAGTATCACCTGATCCGCCCGCTGCAGAGCCACCCGGAGATCTTCCTCTACCTGGCGGTGGATCGGGAGCGCGCCAACTTAGGGATGGCCCGCTTCACGCTGGCCAACGCCGAGGGCTCGCTGAACCTCTGAGCCTTTTGCTCCGGAGCTTGATCGAAGTGAAACGCCGCGCGCCTCCCCGGAGGTGCGCGGCGTTTTTGTGTTCGCCCCTCACGCTGGGTCATCGGCTCCCCTCGTGCTCTGCGTCGGAGTGCGCTAGGCTGCGCGAGCCGAGCCACACCCAACCCGCGGCTCGAACGCCGTACGTTAACCCGTCGCCCCGCTGCGACGGGCCTTTTTGCAGTGTTTTGATAGCCCCATCGACCATCAACCCCTTACCTGCGAGGTGAAGCGATGAGCACTCCCAACGAGATCGAGAGCCTGGAGCGTCTTCTTCATAAACTTCCCGAGGAAGACCAGGCCGAGGCCTTCCGTATCCTTTACGGCAACCTCCCCGAGGCCATCCCTCTCACCGAGGCGGCCGCATCCCTGGCCGAGGAGTACGACTTTGACGTGGCGGCCTACCGCTTCCGCGCCAAACGCGAGCAGCGCCGCGAGCCGCGCGTGGTGCGCGTCGGTGTGATTCAGACGCAGATCGTCGAGCCCACCGACGCCCCGGTCGAGACGCAGTACGAGGCGCTGCGCGCCCGCACCGAGCAGCTGATTCACGCCGCCGGCGCCATGGGCACCAACGTGCTCGGTCTGCAGGAAGCCTGGACGATGCCCTTCGCCTTCTGCACCCGCGAGAAGGAGCCCTGGCTGGAGTTCGCCGAGCCGGTCGACGGCCCCTCCACCCGCTTTCTGGCCACTCTAGCTCGCCGCTACAACATGGTCATCGTCTCCCCCATCCTGGAGCGCGATGAGCGCCACGGGGGCACCATCCACAACACGGCGGTGGTGATCGGCAACCGCGGCAACATCATCGGCGTGCACCGCAAAAACCACATCCCGCGCGTGGGCGACTTCAACGAGTCGACCTACTACATGGAAGGCAACACCGGGCACCCGGTCTTCGCCACCGAGTTCGGGAAGGTCGGCGTCAACATCTGCTACGGGCGCCACCACCCGCTCAACTGGCTGATGTTCGGGCTCAACGGTGCCGAGATCGTGTTCAACCCCTCGGCCACCGTCGGCGCCCTCTCCGAGCCCCTCTGGGGCATTGAGGCGCGCTGCGCGGCGATCGCCAACAACTATTTTACCGCCGCCATCAACCGCATCGGCACCGAGAGTTTCCCCAACGAATTCACCTCCGGCGACGGTCGCCCGGCCCACCATGACTTCGGTCATTTCTATGGCTCGAGCTACGTGACCGCCCCCGACGGCAGCCGCACCCCGGGGCTCTCCCGCACCCGCGACGGGCTTTTGGTCAGCGAGATTGACTTAAACCACTGCCGTCAGGTCCGCGACACCTGGGGATTCCAGATGACCTCGCGCCTTGAGGAGTATGGCGAGCTTATCAGCCGGGCGGCGGCCCCGGACTTTGAGCCCCAGGTCATCGTCGATCCCGGCGTCGACATCTCTACCGGCCGCGGCACCACCCCGCCCTCGGCCGGCCGCGCCCTGCACCACGCCTCACCGCGCGCGCTGGGCTCGGCGCCCGCCCAGCAGATTACCTATGTGGGCGAAGAAGAAGGCTCCCGTAAGGAGTGAGCCTGCTTCCCGAATAACCCACACGACTCGCCCCGCTCAGAAGCCCCTGAGCGGGGCGTTGTTCTCTGGCTCTCACGCGTCACCTCCACTCGCCACACACAGCGCCTTGCCACCGACGCCAATACGCCGCAGCGCGTCATTTCTGGCCGTCTTCGGCGTGACTCACCAGTCATGCCAAAGGCCGTCTTGACATCGCTCACACCTCCCCATAAAGCCCACCTCCCGATAACCGGCAGTGTGCCCGAACCTCTCGGACGCCGGTCTTTTGCAAACCAGGTTGGACCCGAAGTCAGGTGGCTGTAGATGGAACCCCATAGCGACACTCGCCGCACCGCCGCGTTCTACGACGTCGACGGCACGCTCATCCGCACCAACGTGGTGCACGCCTACGCCTACTACGCGATCAACAGCCCGGCGATGGGCGACAAGATCGGCAAGACCGCCGGCCTGCTCGCAAGCCTTCCGCTTTACTGGATCGCCGACAAGTTCGACCGCCGCGTCTTCAATGAGGCCTTCTACAAAAACTACGCCGGCTTCACCGAGGACCGCCTGGTCCTCATCGGCGAAGAGATCTTTGAGAAGGTCATCAAGCCCAACATCTTCAAAGGCGCGCACAGCCTGGTCGATCGCAGCAAACGTCAGGGCCACGACCAGATCCTGGTGACCGGCGCCCTCGACGTCATCACCAAACCCCTGGCGGACTTTCTGGGCTGCAAAGACTTCGTGGCCAACCGCCTGGAGATCAAAGATGGCAAAGCCACCGGCCGCCTGCTCAAACCCATGATCGCCGGCGCCAACAAAGCCCTCTGGGTGCGCCGCTACGCCGAGGAGCACGGCTACGATCTCGACCGCTCCTTTGCCTACGCCGACAGCGGCTCCGACATCCCGCTGCTCTCGGTGGTCGGTAACCCCTGCGCCATCAACCCCGACTTCAAGATGCGCACCACGGCCCGCGCCTACGACTGGCCGGTGCTCAACCTCGACTGATCTCGATGAAAAACGCCGGCCACGTCACCTCCTGACGCGCGGCGCTCCTCATACATCTTTATTGCGGAAGGTCTGGCATGTCCGACAGCTCAAAGCCTTACAACCCGGTTCGCTACCTCACCGAAGACTCGCGCCCCCTCTACCTGCATTATGGCGAGGACTTTCTGACGCATAAGTTCCCGGCGGGCACCCGTGTGGTCTATGCGAACAAGCCGATGAAGCCCATCGACAACCAGGGCGCGGCCATCCGCTACGCGCTCAACCACCCGGAGGGCGACGTCAAGCCGCTCTACGCGCAGCTCAAACCGGGCATGAAGGTCACCATCGCCATCGATGACATCTCGGTGCCGCTGCCCCCGATGAAGACCCCGGACATCCGCCAGAAGGTCCTCGAGATCGTCCTGCAGATGCTCACGGACCACGGCGTCGAAGACGTCGAGATGGTCGTCGCGCTCGCGCTGCACCGCCGCATGACCGAGGGCGAGATCAAGCGCATGGTGGGGCCGGAGATTTTTAAGGAGTACTATCCCGAGCGCCTCTACAACATGGACGCCGAGGACGAAGACAACATGGTCTTCCTTGGCGAGACCGATCATGGCGAGAAGGTCCAGATCGTGCGCCGCGCCGCCGAGAGCGACCTGCTGATCTACGTCAACGTCAACTACGTGCCCATGAACGGCGGCTTCAAATCCATCGGCACCGGCCTCTCCGGCTACCAGTCGATCCAGTACCACCACAACCCGCAGACCATCCTCAAATCCGACTCCTACATGGACCCCAAAAACAGCGCGCTCTACAGCAGCAACGAGCGCATGGGGCGGATGATCAACGAGAAGCTCAACGTCTTCCACATCGAGACGGCGCTCAACAACAAGATGTACGACGACCAGCTTCAGTTTCTGGCCGATCCGGAAGACGACTGGTCGACGGCCGACGAGCTCAAGTTCAAGTCGATGCAGTGGACGCTCAAGCAGCTGCCGCGCGCAGCCAAGCGTAACTTCTTTCACAAGGTCCCCGCCGACTACGGCCTCGTCGGGGTGTTTGCCGGCGCCACCGAAGCCGTGCACGAGAAGACGCTCGAAAAATGCTGGCAGCAGCACGCCGTACCCGTCGAAGGCCAGTCCGACGTGGTCGTCTGGGGCATCCCCTTTGAGAGCCCCTACAACGTCAACTCCATCATGAACCCGCTCCTGGTGCGGGTGATGGCGCTGGGCTACTTCTTCAACATGTACCGGGGCAAACCGATCGTGAAAAAGGGCGGCACGCTCATCATCACGCACCCCTGCTACGACCAGTTCGATCCGGACCACCACCCCAGCTACATCGAGTTCTTCAACCGCTGCCTGCCCGAGACCCGCTGCTCCAAGACCCTGGGCAAGCGCTGGGAGAAGGAGTTCGCCGAGAACCCCAACTACATCGAGATGTTCCGACGCGGGAACGCCTACCACGGCGTGCACCCCTTCTACATGTGGTACTGGGCCGAGAACGGCCAGCATCACGTCGGCCGCGTCGTCGTCGTTGGTGCCGAGAACGACCACGTGCCCGCGCGCATGGGCTGGCTCAGCGCCAAAACCATGGACGAGGCCCTGGAGATGGCCGCCGAGCACCACGGCCCCGACCATGACCTGACCGTGATGCACCACCCGCCCTTTGTGATCGCCGACGTTCGTTAAACACGTTTAACGGTTCTATCGCACGTTTTGACGCACGCCGTCTTTCGCTAAACGCGTTTCATCGTTCTGGAAGTTGCGCGCCCCCGAGCACGCCAGCCATTGTCGACCCAGGTTTTTGCCATGACGCATACCAACGACACCCCCGCCATCAAGAATGGCGCCCCGAAAAACGGCCACGCCAACGGCGCCAACGGCTACGCGCTACCCGCCACCCTCGATGAGCCCACCCTGGAGGGGATGCTCAAAGTCGGCGAGTCGCTCCGGGGCCGACGTATCTTGCTGACGGGCACCACCGGGTTCCTGGGCAAAGTCGTCATGGTGATGCTGCTGCGCAATCACCCCGACATCGATCAGCTTTATGTGCTCGTGCGCAGCCGCCGCACCCAGAGCGCCACCGAGCGCTTCTTTGACGAGGTGGTGCCCTCCGGCGCGCTCGACCCGCTTCGCGAAGTCTACGGCGACGAAGGCTACCTGGAGTTTCTCAACGAGAAGGTCAGCGTGATCGACGGCGACATCTGCCGTCCCAACCTCGGCCTTGATGACGACGAAGCTCGCGCCCTCTCCTCGCAGCTCGACGTCTTCATCAACTCGGCGGGCCTGACCAACTTCAACCCCAACCTCAAGAACGCGCTGGAGATCAACACCCTCTCCCAGCGCCTCACCCTCGACTTCCTGGCCCTCGGCGACAACCGCGCTCGCCTGATGCACGTCTCCACCTGCTTTGTGGCCGGCAACACCGAAAAACCCAGCCCGGAGATCTTCCCCGGCCCGCAGGTCTACCCCAAAGTCGACGAGCTGGGGCTGGATTACGACCACTCCCGCGAGATCGACGACTGCCTCAAGCTCATTGAGCATTTTGAGGACATCTCCCGCGACCAGGAGCACCAGGTTCGCTTTGTGCAGGAGGCGCGCGAGTTCCTCAAAAAGCATAACCTCAACCCCGCCGACCGGGGCGCGCTGGACGCGGCCTGCGAGCGTGAGCGCGTCAAATGGGTCGACCGCACCCTGTCGATGGAAGGCCGCAAACGCGCGGCCTTCTGGGGCTGGCCGAACATCTACACCTACACAAAGAGCCTTGGTGAGCGCATCCTGGCCGACGCTGCGGCCCGCGGCGTTAAAGTCACCATTGTGCGCCCGGCGATCATCGAGAGCGCGGTGAGCTTCCCCCAGCAGGGCTGGAACGAGGGCATCAACACCACCGCCCCGATCTGCTTTATGATGTACAAGGGGCACCGCTTTGTGCCCACGCGCGAGGGCATCAACCTCGACGTCATCCCGGTCGACTTCGTCTCGGGGGCGATGCTCGCCATCACCGCCGCGCTGCTCACCGACCAGCATCACGACGTCTATCACCTGGGCTCCTCCGACTTAAACCCAATCTCGGTGGCGCGCCTGGTGGAGCTCTCCACCCTGGGCAACCGCCGGGTCATCGACCGCGAAGTGAAGACCCCGGGCTGGAAGAAGCTCGTGCTCAAGTCGATGGACTCGGTGGTGGTCGAGCGCAAAGAGTTCGACCGGCAGTCCGCGCCGGGGCTCAAGCGCACCGTCGGCGGCATGCGCAAACTCCTCAAGAAGTTGCCCACCAAACAGCTCGGCGGTGTGGGCAAAGCCATCGAAGGCGTCAACAAGTCGCTCAAAAGCGTCGAGGCCATGGCCACGACGACCGAGAAGATCTTTGAGCTCTTCTTCCCCTTCATCTACGACAACCGCCTGACCTTTAAGGCGGGCAACATCGTAGAGCTCTCGCAGAAGCTCAGCCCGGCGGAGCGCCCGATTTACGGGAGCCGCATTCAGGACCTGGACTGGCGCGAGTACTGGATCCAGACGCATATCCCGGGCCTCGCTCGCCACAGCTACCCGGCGCTGGAAGCCAAGCTCAAAGAGCGCAACCGCGAGGTCTACACCTACGACGACCTCGTGGAGCTCTTCGACGCCTCCACCACGAACTTCTCAAAGCGCGTGGCCCTGCAGCATCAGTCGGGCGCGATTGTGGAGCGCTACACCTACGGGGAGCTCAAAGAGCGCGCCGAGCGCGCCTGCACCGTGTTAAGCGGCGTGGGTGTCGGCCCGGGCAACACCTGCCTGCTCATCTCGGAGAACCGCCCGCAGTGGGGCATGACCTACTTCGGCATCCTGAAGACTGGCGGCATCGCCGTGCCGGTGGACTCGGCGAGCACCACCGAGCAGATCGTGAACATCGCGCGCTCCGCGCGAGCGCGGGCGATTGTACTCAGCCAGGCCGTCGATGAGCGCCTGGGCGCCGAGCTCCGAGAGACCCTCCTCAGCGAGAGCATCCCGGCGCGCACGCTGACCTTCGCGCAGATCTACAGCCTGGGGCTGCCCGACGAGGCGCAGCTCAGCGAGACGGCCAGCGCTGCGACCAGCGACACCGCCGCCGTCGAGCTCTTGCCCGCAGAGGGCGACGACCCGCTTTTGGCCGAGCTGATGCGTGCCGAGGAGGACGGCCAGCCCCTGGCGAGCCTGATCTTCACCTCGGGCACAACCGGAGCTCCCAAGGGGGTGATGCTCACCCACCAGAACTTCGCTCACCTGCTCAACAGCCTGCAGAAGACCTTCCAGATCACCGAGCGCGACGGCTTCTTGAGTGTGCTGCCTCTGCACCACACCTTCGAGTTCGCATGCGGCTTCCTTATGCCCCTCTCGCGAGGCGCCTCCATCACCTACCTGGAGGAGGTCAACGCCGACGAGCTCACCACGGCGATGACGCATAACCGCATCACCGCCCTCATCGGCGTGCCGGCGCTGTGGCAACTTCTGCACCGCCGCATTGACCAGCGCATCAGCGACGCGCCGCCGGCCCTGCGCTTTGCGCTGGAGTCGATGCTCAAGGCCAACACCACCCTGCGCGAGACGTGGGGCGTCAACCTCGGCTCGACCTTCTTCTCGCCAGTGCACGCAGCCTTTGGCGGGCGTCTGCGCTACATGATCAGCGGCGCGGCCGCGCTCCCGGTCAACATCCTGGAGACCTTCTACGGCCTGGGCTTCAGCCTCTACGAAGGCTACGGCCTGACCGAAGCTGCGCCTGTGCTCACTGTCAACAGTCCCGAACGCGGGCTGGCGCCCGGCACCGTCGGTCGCGCCCTCGAAGGCATTGAGGTCGACATCAAAGACCCCAACGACGAAGGCGTTGGCGAGGTCATCGCCCGCGGACCCAACGTCATGCGCGGCTACCTGGGACGCGACGACGAGACGGCCGCCGCCCTGCAAGACGGCTGGCTGCACACCGGTGATCTCGGCAAGTTCGACCGCCGCGGCAACCTCACCATCGTTGGTCGCGAGAAAGAAGTCATCGTCACCGCCGGCGGCAAGAACTGCTACCCGGACGAGCTCGAAGACATCTACTCCAAATGCCCCGACGCCCTGGAGCTCTCCATCGTCGGGCTGCCCGACGGCAAGGGCTCCGAGCGCGTGGCGTGCCTTGTGCGCCCCGATCTTCCCGAGAACGCCCGCGCCGAGCAGATCGCCACAATGCAGTCGGCCATCCGCGAGTGGATCCGCGTCGAAGGCGCGCGCGTGCCCTCCCACTCCCGGGTGCAGGTGCTGCGCTTCTGGAACGACGAGTTCCCCCGCACCGCCACCCGCAAGATCAAGCGCAAAGACGTCGTCAAGATCCTCGAGCGCCTCATGGCCGCAGAGCTCGAAGCGGTGGACCGCGGCGAGGTCGAAGACACCACCTGGAGCTGGCTCGACAAGGTCCTCGGCAAGCTCGCCGATTACGACGCGTCGCACATCCACAACAACACCCACCTGCTCGACGACCTGGGCTTTGACAGCCTGATGTTTGTGGAGCTGGCCTCCATCCTGGAAGCCCGGGACCACCACGTCAGCGCCGAGACGCTTGCCACGATCCAGACCGTCGGCGAGCTTCAGGAGCTCCTCGATGGTGGGGCGAGCTCCACCGAGTTGGTCGTCCAACCGAAATCGGTGCTCGAACGCGTGGACTCCTACGACGTGCCCCCGGCCGTGCAGCGTATGGTCAAAGATCTGCTCTACAACGGTCAGATGAACGCCTACGAGCGCCTCTTCGACGTGGAGGTCTTCGGCCGCGCGCATATCCCCTACCACAACCCCAACGTCATCGTGGTCGCCAACCACTCCAGCCACCTGGACATGGGCCTTGTGAAGTACGCCCTGGGCGACTTCGGGCAGGATATCCGCGCGCTGGCCGCGGCCGACTACTTCTTCAAAAACACCGCGCGTAAGACCTACTTTGGCAACTTCACCAACCTGCTTCCCGTGGAGCGCTCCGGCACCCTGGAGAGCTCGCTGGGCCGCGCGTCGGAGGCGCTGCACCGTGGCGAGATGTTGTTGATGTTCCCGGAGGGCACGCGCTCGAGAGATGGGAAGCTGCAGGCCTTCCGCCGCGGGTTGGGCTACCTGGTAGACACCCACCAGATCGACGTCTTGCCCCTGTGGATCGAAGGCACCCACCGCGCGCTTCCCAAAGGGCAGGCCCTGCCCTCGCCGACCTCGCGCAAGCTCAAGGTCACGATTGGGCCGGTGCTCAAAGCCTCGGAGCTTCGCGCCAACATCGACGCCGAGTCGCCCACAGCCCGCTTCGACGCCATCAGCCAGCGCACCCGCGACGCGGTCGCCGCCCTGGGGCTCGCCGCCTCCGGCGGCGGCAACGCCGAGAAGGCTAAAGCTCAGGCTGACCAGCTCTCGCCAATCTTCCACGAGCTCAACACGAAGTTCGCCGAGAACCAGGTCGACAGCCCCGTGAGCTTCTACTTCAGCCTGGGCAACTTCGACTCGCACAAGTGGACGATCACCGTCGACCCGAAGACCTGCAACATCCAGAACACCAAACCCTCGGGGCACGCCGACTGCGTGGTCAAAACCTCCCCGGAGATCTTCCGCAAGATCGTCCAGGAGAGCTACGTCCCCTCGATGGAGGAGTTCATGAACGGGGTCATCAAGACCAATGACCCCGACCTGCTGATGCGCTTCTCGGCGGTCTTCCGCCTCTGATTCGGGCGACGCCGTCGCTTTTAAGGCGCGGCCGCCACCTGCGGCCGCGCCTTCTTAATTTCCGAACAAAATCAATACGATAGAGCACCCATGACCACACTCATCACCGGCGGAACCGGCTTTCTGGGCCGACATCTCATCGACCAGCTTCTGGCCGCGGGCCACAGCGATCTGCGCGTGCTCACGCGTCGCCACAACGCCGAGCTTGAGGCGCTGGGCGTAGCGCAAGTCGAGGGCAGCCTCGACGATGCCGACGCGCTCAACGCCGCCGTCGAAGGTGTCAGCCGCGTCTACCACCTGGCCGGCCTTGTGGAGCGCGATCGCAGCCAGGCCCACCGCATGTACGCGCTTCACGTCGAAGGCACGCGTCGGCTCTTTGACGCGCTCATCGCCAGCGACACCGACATCGAGAAGGTGGTCGTGGCCTCGACCAGCGGCACCGTCGGGGTAAGCCGCGACGCCTCCTTTGTAGCTGACGACACCAGCCCCTACGCCGAACATGTGGTGCGCGACTGGCCCTATTACCTCTCCAAGATTTACCAGGAGCGGGTGTGTGTGGATTACCAGAAGCGCCACAACCTCCCGGTGGTCTTGATGCGCCCCACCCTGCTGCTCGGTCCAGGAGACTGGCGCGAGAGCTCCACCGGCGATGTCGTGCTTTTCATGAAACGAAAAGTTCCCGGGGTGATGCCCGGCGGGCTCTCGTTGGTCGATGTGCGCGACGCGGCCGCGGCTTTCATCGCGGCGATGGAGCGCGCGGAACCGGGCTCAAGCTATCTTCTGGGCGCGGGCAACCTGACGCTGGCGGCCTTCTTCGATCACCTGGCCGACATCACCGGGCTGAGCGCCCCTCGCCTCCCGGTGCCCGGCAAACTCGCCAGACTCGGCGGCAAGCTGCTGGGCGCGCTGCAGGAAGCCGGCGCGCCGGCAGGCGATCTGGACGCGGCCAGCATCGAGATGGCGCGACACTTCTGGTACATCGACAGCAGCCGGGCTGAAGACGAGCTGGGCTTTGATCCGCGCCCCATCACGCTGACGCTTCGTGACACGGTGCAGTGGATCCGCGAGCATCACCCCGACTTCGCCGGCGCCCCCTCGCACCGAGAGGAGCCCCCTGCCGAGTGGGTGCCCTCGGAGACGCTTGAGTATGCCCGGGAGCTGCGCCGCAAGGCCGGCGTAGAGAGCTAAGACCGCGTTAAGTTCGTCGATACGGGACTGACACGCACAAAAAAGCGCGCCCTCCGCGATTGGAGGCGCGCTTTTTCGCATGAGAGCGCAATCGTTTGAGGCGGCTCGTCGACGGTTAGTAGAAGCGCGCGATCGACAGCCCGATGTTGTCGCCACCGCCCCCGCGGTTGGCCAGCAAAATCAGCTCCAGGCACGCCAGCGCCGGGTCAGGCTCAGCGAGCATGATCGCCAGGATGTTGTCCTCAGCGGCGAGCAGGTTGGCACCACCGAAGTCCGTGAGGCCGTCGGTGGTGAGCAACATGGAGTCGCCCTCAATCACCCGGAAGCGGAAGAGATCCGGCTGCGGGTCGACCGCCACGAGCTTTGCCTCTTCGATCACGAAGGTGCCCATGCAGCGCGCCAGCGCCTCGCCATGCGGCATCGCCAACGCGGTGTCGGCGGCGACGCCTTCCTTAATCGAGAGCGTCCACAGGTTGTGATCGACGGTCATCTGCTCCAGGCCCGCACCCCGCTGCAGGTACACGCGGCTGTCGCCCAGCGCCGCCAGCGTCACCACCCCATCGAGCACCACCGCGACCAGGGCTGTGGAGCCCATCACCTCGTGGGGGCTTCCTCGAAAGGGTGAATACGTGCGGTTCACATGATCCACAATCCGGTGGTTCGCGCGCCCCAGGATCTGATGAATGATGCGCGTCTCATCGACCTGGCTCTCGAGCAGGTAGGTCGGCAGCGCATCTTCCCAGACCCGCGCGGCTTCTTCGGCGAGCGCCCGGCTGGCCAGATCACCGGAGCCGTAGCTCGCGGTCGAGACCCCGTCGGCCACCACGATCAGCGCAAAGCGACCATCTTCGGAAGCGGCCGAGAAGACGCTGTCCTGATTGGTCGGGTTGCGACGACGCTTGGCGATACCGATGTGCGTGTCGCTCGCCAGGCGAATCACCGGCGGCGCGTACTCGCGCGATCGTACGCGCGCCTCAATGGCCTCGCACGCCTCGTAGAAGGCGTCCAGCATGGCCTCGACGCTGTCGTAGCGATCGGCGGCGTGCGGCCGGGTCGCGCGCGAGATCACCGGCTGCAGCCCCGGCGGGAAGCCCGGGCGGAAGTTTCGTGCGGGAATCGCCGGCGCGTAACGCGTGTACACCGAGGCCGGCGGCACCATCCCCGAGACCAGAAAATAGAGCAGCATCCCCAGCGCGAAGATGTCCGCCGACTCTCCGTCCTTGCTGCCCAGACCGCTGAGCAGCTCGGGGGCCGAGAAACCGGGCGTTACCGCGATCTCGTCGTCGATTTTGCCCTTCTCAAAGAGGCGGTCGATGCCGTCGAGGACCGCGTCGATCTCCAGTCCGGAGGTGCCCACCTCTGGCTCGTCGTCCTCAATGACCTCCGAGATCGACGAGGAGTCGTAGGTCGGCTCATAGAAGCCCCGATCCTCGCTGGCCGTCTCGCCTTTATCGCGCAGCTCGGCGGCGCGTGCGATCTCCTCGGCCGAGAACGCAAGGGGCGTCAGCTCAATCACCGTCGCCCCCCGATCTTCAAAGGGGTTGCCTGACTCCGGCTCCGTGATCTCCGCCGGCTCCGGCGCCTCAAAGACCTGACCGAGCGACTGCGAGATGAACAGACGCGGAAAGCCGTCTTCGCTGCCGCGATCAAACACGCGCACATTCCAGGGCGTCAGCCCCAGGTGCACCCAGCCGGCGCGATGCAGCCTTCGAAAGAGCTCGGCCACGGAACCGAAGATCGCTTTGACCTGCTCGTACTCCAGCTCCCCGCGCACCAGGTCCACCAGGTCGCCCACCGAGACGCCCACGTTGTCCACAAAGACCGAGCGGGTGTGGTTGCCCTCACGCTCCAGAAACACCGGCGCGCGCACGAGCCGACGCACCTCTTCAGGCCACGAGTCATGCCGAGGACGGGGCCGCGTGGTCTCTTCAATCAGATAGGTCGGATGCAAAAACGCCAGCGCATCATCCCCCTGTAGATCCACTCCCGAGACCGACGCGCTCACCGCGCTCGCCACCAGAACTCGCCGCCCGTCGAACTCTTCGAGCACCTCGTCGACGCGCACCACAAGGGTGACCTCGCCAAGTTCCTCGCGACCGTAATGGCGCCCCTCCACCACGATGTCGAGGGTTTGGCCGGGAGAGGCAAAGTGCGCACCAAACGCCGCCATCTCACCGGTCGCCCGATCGCAGATCGGGCAGCTATCATCGTCACGGGTCGGCTCTCCGCATTCGGGGCAGACCGTTTCACTCAGGGGCATACCATTCGTCCTGGGCACTTACGCCGGCAGCTGGTCTTCTCGACGCGCAGCCTGCCACACCCTGGGCGCATGCAGCAAGCTCCAAGCCGACCTCAATCCCCCCCTGGGTGATGCTTCAGTAGAGTTGTTGAGCGCTGCACAACCCGAGATCCGTGGCCGTCTCCACCATGGCGTTACCCACCTCCGGGGGCTGTCCCTGAGGCAGCGCCGGATAGCGGGTGTCGACATCAACGATCGTCGCCTGTCCGCTGTCCCAGTGGATGCGCGCTACGTCCCAGAACTCGCCAGTACGCTCCAGAGGCTCCAGCGCCGATTCATAACGCAGCTGCCCCTGAATGTAGATGCGCACGGTGGCGTAGGCCGTACCGAAGAGCTGTCGGTAGTAGTGGACGCCGATGGCGTACCACTCGCAGTTGGCGGGGTTGCGCATCGTGATGTTCTCCGGGCCCGCCCCGTCGCGCACGTCAATGTCGAGACTGGGATCTTCCGGGCTCCAGATCGACTCCTGAGAGCGGTTGGGGAACTGGAAGTACACGCTGAAGGGCTCCTCCGCCCAACTTCCCGGCCCCATCTTCGTCAGGTGCAGGTCGACGTCGCTCCCTTCGCCGTCGCCCTCATCGGGGTCGCTGGGGTTGGTCCAGGTCAGCTCGATATGGATGTCCTGGTCGGGGATCGCCCGAATCTCGACCTCGGCTCCCTCACAGGAGCGGAACCCGTCGTTGTCGATCACGTTGAGGCCAATGCGGTAGGTGCCCGCGGTGAGCAGGCGGAACTCGCGGCGCGAGGTGTCGTTGCCCAGCGGATCATCCTGAGTCGGCCCCAGCTGCACGAGCGTGCCCGGAGGCCCCTGAAGCACCTCCCACTCATAGTCGACCACCTGCCCGTCGGGATCTTCGCTCTGGCTGCCATCGAGGATCACGTACTGCAGGGGGATCGCGGTGAGTGAGGGCCGGCCCATGCCGCTGACCCCGCGCACCCTCCCGAGCGCGGTGGCAATCGGGCACTCCCCGTCGGCCCCGCGCCCGACCACATCAATGACCAGCTCGGGCTGAATCGGATCATTGTTAACGATAACCACCTCGGCGCGCTCGGTCCCCTCCTCGAAAGGGATGAAGCGCACGCCGAAGCTCACGCTCATTCCGGGCGCCACGGAGACGGGATCATCGATCGCGCCGTTGCCGCTGCGGTCCCAACTCCCAAGGTCCAGTTCAAAGGTGTTGCCGGATTGATCCACCACGACGTTTTCGATCTGCAGCACCTGAGTGCCGCAGTTGGTCACCTCCACCCGGTCGAGGCTGGAGCTCCCGATAGGCACCTGACCGAAGTTGCGGTTTCGACTGTCCACCTCAATGCAGGCCGCATCAGCGTCGGCGCGCACATCAATACGCGTCAGCCCACGGTCCTCACGGCCCGGAACCGGGTCGCGCACGTCGTTGGTCACCACCGAGATCTCCCCGGTATCCTGACCCTGACCGGTCGGCTCATAGAGCACATCGATCACAAGCTCATAACGCTCGGGGTTTTCTCCGGCCGCTTCGGAGTCGAAGGGCAAAAGCTCCAGAGGATACGAGCGCTCGGGCAGCGCGATGCTGAAGTCTTCGCCGCCGCCGTACTCCGGCGCTTCGTAAATCACCAGGGGCGCGGTGCCCACGTTGATGAGGCGAGTCTGCCGCTCTTCAAAGGCGCCGGTCCCGGCGCGCGCAAAGCGCACGATAGGTGGGTCCACCAGGATCTCCGGCGAGTTCTCCAGGGTGGTGATATCGACATAGAGTGGCGAGTCGGCCGAAAAGCGCGGATCGCTGGAGAGGATACGAACGCGACCGCGAGCGGCCTCACCGGCCTGCGGCGCATAGGTCACCTCAATGACCTGCTCTTCCTGCGCTTCCAGCGCGAAGGGGAGCTCGGGCACCGAGCCCAGGCTCAACCCGTCAGCGCTCCCCTCCCCCGTCGCCTCCAGCTCCAACTCAAAGATCTGAAGCCGCTCATCGGAGTTGTTTCGGATCGTCAGAAACTCGGTGGCCGAATCGCCAAGCTCAACCTGCGCAAAACCAATCTGGGTCGGTGCCACCTCGATGACGCCGGCGCCGGTCTCACCGATGCCATCGCGATCGCCGCAGGCAACCAGCGCCATCGACGCCAACACCACCCAGAGCAGCATCCTACCGCCCGTTCGAAATCCCGACTGCCAGAGGCTTTGCATACGTCTCACCGACCAGAGGTTACGTTCCTTGAAGCGCCGCAACGACGCGACGATCGTGCGTGTGCCGACACCATAGCGAAACCCGCCCCCCATTGGAATGGCGGGCCTGCCGCTATCGACGACCGTCACGACGCGCTCCCGGAGCGTGCCCCTGACAGGCAGCGCCTCAACCGGCAGGCAGCGGACTCGTGGTCGATGCAGCGTCGCGCTGGCGCCCCCGGACCACGCCCTGGAGCGCCCGGGCTCGACGCGCGTAAACCTCATCACCCTTCCCTCCGAGGGCAATCACGCGATCGAGCATCTGGTGGGCTCGCTCCAGATTCCCCGCACGCAGAAGCGCCTCACCCAGCCGAATCAACACGTCGACATCCTCCGCGTCTTCCTCGGCAGCGCGCTCCAACCACATCACGGCCTCCTCGGCGTCGCGGCGTCTCAGCGCCACATCGCCCAGCACGAGGAGCGGATACACACGTGTGTCATCCAGCGCCACAATCCCCAGCGCCACCTCCTCGGCCTTCTCCAGCTGCCCCTGGCGGTGAAACTCGTAGGCGCGCCCCTCAAAAAACGCCATATCCGAGGGCGTCAGCTCCAGAATGCTCGCCATCGACTCCCCGGCCGCCACACGTTCGGCGACCTTATGAAGTGTCTTGATCTCTCTGGCATACCTGCCCTGCTTGTGCTCGCTCATCTCATCTTCTCCCGGGTGGTGGTCAGGCGCACATCGTGGCGCCCGAAGATCGCTGCGTGGGCTGCGCTCACACGCGCAGGTTGCTGATGATCGCCTTCGAGGTGTCGTGCATCGCCTGCGAGAACTGCGAGACCATCGAGAAGAGCTGGTTGATCTGCTGAAGCTGGCCCTGTACCAGCGTCATCATCGCCGCGCGCTCCTGAGGGTCTTCGATCGACTGCAGCTCCTCCATAAATGCGGTGGGATCGCTGGAGAGCAGGTTGACCATCTCGTGGACATCGACGTCCGCCGTGGTCTTCCCCGCCTCCTTCGTCGCTTCGGTCGAGTCCGGCGCGTCCGTCGTGTCCGGGCCTTTCGTATCGTCCGCTCGGTCGACACCACCGGACACGTTCGCGGCGTAAGCATCCAACATCCGAGCGCGCGCCGGACTGGCCCCTTCCACAAGCTCGGCGTTTCGCACGTGGGGCGATTGCAGGCTAAGCGGCCCCATCGCATCGAGCCCTCCGGACGATGGCGAGGCCGAGGCCGTGCCATACGCTTCATAGCTCGCCCCCAACTCGACCTGCATCTCGCGCACAAGCCCCTGAATCTGACCCAGGGGCATGCGATGCGAGTCGTCGTGAACATGGGTCACGCCCCCACGCTCAAAATGATGCTGAACCACCGCATCACTGAAGGCACGAAACGCATTCTCCAGTCGAGTGATCTCGCCCTTTAGCTCCAGCGACCTCGCGCTTTTGGGGTTGTCGGCGATCTGCGCCTTCAGGTCATCGATGCGTGCCAGAAAGTCGTTCTGCAGCTCCTGAACCTTGGGCGCCATCGAGGGTTTGACGCGGTCCATATCAATGGGGTTGTAGTCGACCGGCGCCTGCTGGTTGATGCCTCCACTGCTGATGCTCGTCATGCTGACCTCGGCAATAAGGGGTGTTTCGAAGTTGAAAACCGCATCCAGAAGCATCTTCACCCGATGCTCTCCCCTTTATTGTCGAGCGCTTCGCCGGCGTTTTGCGTCCGAGCCCCATTTTTTTTCATCACGCGCCTCCCCACCGCCTCACACTGGCCAAGGCGCGCCCCGCGTTTTATGACTTAGTGCACCTCGCTTGCCCTGATCCCACAGGCCCGGAGCCACCATCGTGAAGACCTACAAACTCAACCCCACCCCCGGCTCGGCCTCGGGCCTGGACTTTGAGCGCGACCTCAACGACGAGCAGCGCCAGGTGGTCACCGCCGGCTCCGGCCCTCTCCTGGTCATCGCCGGCGCGGGCACCGGCAAGACCCACACCCTGACCTACCGGGTGGCGTACCTGGTCTCCAAAGGTGTGCCCCCCGAAAACATCCTGCTGCTGACCTTCACCAACCGCGCCGCCCGCGCGATGACCAGCCGCGCCAGCGCGCTGATCACCACCGACGTGACCCGCCAGTGGAGCGGCACGTTTCACTCCGTGGCCAACCGCGTCCTGCGCGAGCACGCCCCCCTTCTGGGCTACCCCAAAGACTACACGATCATCGACGGCGAAGACGCCCAGACCCTGATGAAGTCCTGCATCGCCGAGGCCGGCGTCGGCCACCTCGATCGCAAACTTCCCCGCGCCAGCATGCTCACGCGTCTTCTGAGCACCACCCTCAACACCGGCGTCTCCCTCTCCGACGCCCTCTTCGAGCGCTACCCCTACTTCGCGCACCTGGTCACGCCCATTGAGAAGATCCTCCACCTCTATCAGATCCGTAAAAAAGAGATGGGACTGATGGACTTCGATGATCTTCTCGTGGGCTGGCATCGCCTGCTCACAGAGCACCCCGAGGTTCGCCGTCACTACGCCGCGCGTTTTGAGCACATCCTCGTCGACGAGTACCAGGACACCAACCACCTCCAGGGTGCGATCGTCGACCTGATGGCGTCGGTGCATGGCAACCTCATGGTCGTGGGCGATGACTGCCAGTCGATCTATGCCTTTCGCGGCGCGAACTACCGCAACATCCTGGAGTTTCCCGAGCGCTACCCCGACGCCCGCCAGTACCGCCTGGAGATCAACTACCGCTCCACCCCGCAGATTTTGGAGCTGGCCAACCGCTCGATCCGCTACAACGTCCACCAGTTCCAGAAGACGCTGCGTGCCGACCGCCCCGAAGGCCCGATGCCCGCGCACATTCACCTGCGTGACCCCAACCAGCAGGCCGCCTTTGTCTGCCAGCGCATCCTGGAGCTCGTCGATGAGGGCACCGAGCTGAGCAACATCGCTGTGCTCTACCGCTCTCACCATCACTCGCTGGAGCTGCAGCTGGAGATGACCCGCTGCGAGATCCCCTTTGTGGTGCGCTCCGGGCTGCGCTTCTTTGAGCAGGCGCATATCAAAGACGCGCTCAGCTACCTGCGCTTTCTCTTTAACCCCCGCGACGAGCTGGCGTTTTTGCGTCTGGTGCGCCAGTGGTACGGCATCGGCAACAAACGCGCGCAGGATATCTGGCTCTTCTTGAGCTCGCAGCCCGACGCCCTGGCGGCGATCGACGATCCGGCGCTTCTTGGGAGCCTGGGCGGGCGCGCCAAAACCTCGTGGGAGCGCGCCTCGAAGTTGCTCAGTCGGCTTCGCTCCGACCGCCTGGCCACCGGCCCCGATCAACTTCTGGAGACGCTGCTCCAGAGCGAGTTCAAAGATCATATTCAGAGCACCTACGATCAGGCCGACAACCGCATCGCCGACCTGGAGCAGCTGGCCAACTACGCCGCGCAGTACGAGTCCCTCGACCATCTTCTTGGTGAGATCAGCCTGCTCTCGGGCATCTCCGGCCAGGAGATCGGTGTGGGGGAGGCGTTCGACGACCAGTTCGTCTGCTTGAGCTCGGTGCACCAGGCCAAGGGCCTGGAGTGGGACGCGGTCTTCATCCTCAGCTTGAGCGATGGGGAGTTTCCGCATCAGAGCGCCTCGCAAGATCAGGCGCAGATGGAGGAGGAGCGGCGTCTTTTTTATGTGGCGACCACCCGCGCCAAACGCGATCTTCACCTCTGTCACCCGCTCATCAAGACCACCCGCGACCGAACGCCTGTGGTGCTCCGCGAGTCGCCCTTCGTGCAGGAGCTTCGCGATGAGTCGCACGTCGAGCAGCGCCCGCTTCCCTGGGAAGACTGGAAGATCGAGGCGTAGAGCCACCACCTTGACACCCGCACGCGCGCCGCGCCACCTTAGCGCCACTCGCCGCGCCCGGATCGGTGCGCACTCTGAGTCGACACAACCTCGTACGCCTCGCCACACCGGGCCCCTTCTTCCCTCTGACCTGTGAGACTCCTATGGCCAACGCACCTCTACTCTCCGGCGCCCTGACTGCCCTGATCACGCCTTTTACACCCGCGGGTGAAGTCGACTTCGACGCCCTGCGCGCGCTGGTCGATCGCCAGATTGAAGGCGGCATCAACGGTCTCGTTCCCTGCGGGACCACAGGTGAGGCGGCCACGATGAGCGACGATGAGTGCGCCGCCGTCATCAAGGCGGTCGTCGAGCACGTCGATGGCCGCGTCCCGGTGGTCGCCGGCACCGGCTCCAACTGCACCGCCTCGACCATCGCGTTTACGCGCCGCATCGCCGAGGAGAACCCCGGAAAGATCGCCGCCGCCCTGGTCGTGACGCCCTATTATAACAAGCCGGGGCAGGCCGATATGATCCGCCACTTCGAGGCGGTCGCCAACGAGGGCGGCCTGCCCGTGCTCCTCTACAACGTGCCCGGCCGAACCGGGGTCTCGATGAGCGCCGACACCATCGTCGCGCTCTCGAAACACGCCAACATCATCGGGGTCAAGGAAGCCAGCGCCGACCTTGTGGTCGATACCGACATCGCCGCCCGCGTCGCCCCTGACTTCGCGCTCCTCTCCGGCGACGACTTTACCACCTTCCCCTTCATGGCCATCGGCGGCCACGGCTGCATCTCGGTGGTCTCCAACGTGAGCCCGGAGACGATGAGCACGCTCTGCAAAGCCGCCGCCGAGGGCAACTTCGAGCAGGCGCTGACGCTTCATCGCAAGCTCCAGCCCCTGGCACGCATCCTCTTCGAGCGCAGCAACCCCATCCCCGTCAAAGCGGCCGCGGCCGCGCTCGGGTGGTGCTCTCCCATGATGCGTGGCCCGCTCTATGCGCCCGATGAGGCTTTTGTGGCGCGACTTCGTCAGGCCCTCAACGACTTCGGGTTGGCATGAGCACGCACGCCATTCACATCGCCATCGTCGGGGCCGCCGGCCGCATGGGCACGCAACTTCTCGAGGAGGCGGCAAAGCTCGACGCGCTGAAGGTGAGCGCGGCGATTGTCGCGCCGCAAAGCGAGCACGTGGGCCAGCCGCTGGGACCGCAGGGGCTCATTGCCACCAGCGACCTCGACGCCATCACCGACGTAGACGTGATCATCGACTTCTCATCGCCAGCGGCCTGCGTGCAGGTCGCCGAACACGCCGCCGGCGCCGGCATCGCAATGGTCAGCGGCACCACCGGCCTGAGCGCCGAGCAGCACCAGGCGCTCGTTGTGGCTTCCGGCTCTATTCCGCTGATCCTGGCGGCCAACTTCTCGGTCGGCGTCAACCTGCTGGAGCACCTGGTGGAGCTCGCCAGCCGCGGCTTTGGCGGCGATGCGGACATCGAGATCTTTGAGGCGCATCATCGGCGCAAGGTCGATGCCCCCTCCGGCACGGCCTTGATGCTGGGGCATGCGGCAGCCCGCGGCCGCGACTGGAACTTAGAGGAGGTCGCCACCTGGGCGCGCGAAGGCCACACCGGCCCTCGCCCTGACGACGCGATCGGCTTTCAGGTGCTGCGCGGCGCCGACATCGTGGGTGAACACACCGTCTACCTCTGCGCCGCCGGCGAGCGACTGGAGTTGACCCACCGCGCCACCGACCGGGCGATCTTTGCCCGCGGTGCGCTTCGCGCCGCGCGCTGGCTCGCCGGCAAACCGGCCGGGCGCTACCAGATGCGCGACCTCCTCTTCGGCGACGCATAAGCCTCACTCACCCGGCCCGCAGCCTCACTGCCCCTTCCACTGCGGGTCGCGTTTTTCCAGAAACGCGCTGATGCCCTCGGCGGCATCTTCGGCCAGGGTGTTGATCGTGAGCTGGCTGTGCAGCGAGCGCAGCGCTTGCTCCAGGCTCATGTCTTCGGTGGCGTAGTAGGCCTGCCTCCCCAACCCCACCACCGCCGGGGAGTGCGCGGCCACGCGCTCCGCCAGAGCGCCGACGGCGTCGTCCAGATCAGCCGCGGCCACCACCTCATTGACCACGCCAAGCTCCAACGCGCGGGCCGCATCGACGCGATCACCGGTGAGCATCAGCTCCATGGCGTGCTTCTGCGAGAGCGAGCGCTGAATCAAGGCCGAGATCATCATCGGGAAGAGCCCCACCTTAACCTCCGGCGTGCCGAAGGTCGCATGATCTGCGGCCACCGCCAGGTCGCTGGCGAGCACCAGCCCAAACCCGCCGCCCAGCGCATGCCCGTTGACCCGGGCGATCAGCGGTTTGGGCGAGCGACGCATCGCCAGGATCAACTCCGCAAAGCGCCCGCGCGCTCTGTGCATCCCCAGCATCCCCCCTTCCGGAAGCTGGTCGCCCAGGTCGCCGCCGGCGCAAAACGCGCGCTCCCCTTCGCCGGTGAGCACGATCGCGCGCACGTCGGCATTGTCGGAGAGCTGTGCAAGTCCGGCGATAAGCCCCTCGACCACCCCGGCGCTCAGCGCGTTGCGCCGGGTCTGCCGGCAGATGGTCAGGCGCGCCACCTGCCCGACCTCGATCTTCACGTCATCAGATGCTTCGACCATCGTTGCCTCCCGGAAGTTGCGTCGCTGCTTTTAACTTCTCATTTCCAATGAGATCATTAGGGTGCCACCTGCGGCGAGCCTCTCCAAGCCTCGCCAGACCTCAACCTCTTGCCCCACGGAACGATCATGGACGACACCGCCTGGATTCGCGCCGAGATGCTGGTCCCCATCGCCCAGACCGACTCCCATGTGCTCTGGGAGCTTGGCGCCCTGGGTGTCGAAGTCCAGGACCGCGACACCTTTATGGAAGACGCCCCCTTCGCGCCGCTGCCCGATGGGATGAACCGCCTCATCGCCTTCTTCGACCAGGGCGAAGACGCCGTGGAGACGCTCTCGCAGAAGATCGTCAGCCGCCTCGACGGCGCGCAGCTCGTAGGCGTCGCCCCCTACAACGACCGCAGCTGGGAGACGGCCTGGATGCGTTTCTTTCGCCCGGTCCGCCTCTCGCGCCGCGTGGTCGCCGGCCCCCCCTGGGAAGAGCTGGAGACGCCCGAAGGCGGCATGACCATCACCATTGAGCCGGGCATGGCCTTTGGCACCGGCACCCACGAGACCACCCAGCTCTGCGCAGCGATGCTCGATGAGCTCCTCGACGCCCGCACCTCCCCCACCGTGCTCGACGTGGGCTGCGGCTCGGCGATCCTCTCCATGTTGGCAAGCGGCCTGGGCGCAGGCCACGTCGTCGGCGTCGACGTGGACGCCACCGCCGTGGAGGTCGCAAAAGACAACCTGCGCGCCAACGGGTTTAGCGACGCGCAGATCGCCCTCTCGACCACCCCGCTGGCCCGGGTCGAAGGCGACTTCGACCTGGTGGTGGCCAACATCCTGGCGCATATCCTGCTGGGGATGCGCGACGATCTTCTAAGCCACGTCGCCCCCGGCGGCGACCTGCTGCTCAGCGGCATCCCCGACTTTGAGAAAGATCGCCTCATCGAAGCCTTCACCGAGCCCGGCTTCACGCTCATCGAGGATCGCCAGCGCGGCGAGTGGGTGGCCTTGAATCTGCGCCGGGAGGGGTGATGCGACGCGTCCCCCTGGCACCCGAGCGCTTCGACGCGCTCGACACCCCGGCACAGCGCGAGCGCTTTTCGCTCCCGGCCGAGGCGGCCCACTACGTGCGCACCGTGCTGCGCCTGGCCGCGGGCGCGCGCATCGAGCTCTTCGATGGCAGCGGGCGCCTGGCCCGCGCCACGCTCATCACCTCGGCCGCCGATGAGGTCATCGCCGAGGTGGAGCCCCCGCGCGTCAGCGAGCGCGGGGAGTCGTCGGTGGAGTGGGTGCTCTTTCAGGCGATCCCCAAAGGCGACCGCTGGGAGTGGTTGTTGGAGAAAGCCACCGAGCTTGGCGTCGACGCCATCGTGCCCCTCACCACGCGCCGCGGTGTGGTGCAGCTCTCCGAGGATCGTTTTGAGAAGAAGCGCGCGCGCTGGGAGAAGATCATCGCCGGGGCCGCCCGGCAATGCCGTCGCGCGAAGATCCCGACGTTGCATTCGCCGCTGACGCCCTCGCGCGCGCTGAGCGACCACCCCTGCGACACCTACCTTGTGGCGCACCTTGGCGAGGGTATGACCGGGGTGCAGCAAGCCCTTGACCAACGGGCGTCCGAGGGCGACGCCATCGCTCGGGCCGGCTTGTGGGTGGGGCCCGAGGGTGGGTTTGAAGACGCCGAGGTCGACGCCATCTTAAACGCCGGCGGCACCCCCATCACCCTGGGCCCGCGCGTGCTGCGCGCGGAGACCGCGGGAATCACCCTGCTCACGCTGGCTCAGAACGCCCTGGGCGAGCTCTAAGACCGCCCAGAGCCGGCAAGCGCCCCTGCGTTTAGAGCGCGATGAGCTCGCCAATCCCCCGCGCCAGCTCGCCGATCACATCGATCTCGTTGGAGAGGTGGCTGACCGTGTTGCACGTCACCACCCGCTCGACGCCGGCGCCGCGCAAGATCTGGTAGGCATCGCCCACAAAGAGCGCGTGCACGCCCACGCACACCGGAGGCTTGAGCCCGGCCTCGCGCAAAAGCCGCACGGTCTCGACCATGGTGCGTCCGGTGGAGATGATGTCATCGAGAATCACCGGGGTCTGGTCGGTCCAGGGCGGAAGCCCCGCGCCGGTGACCTGCACGTCGCGGTCACCGTGGCGGATCTTATCCATGATCACCGAGGGCAGACCGGCGCGCTGCGCCACCGCGCTGACCCACTGGAAGCTCTCCTCATCGGGCCCCACCACAAGCGGGCGCTCCACGTTCTCGGCGATCCAGCGCGCGATCGGGCCCGCGCTCTCGGCGACCTTGCTGGGGATCGCGTAGCACTCGTCCAGACTCTGGTAGCGATGCAGGTGCGGATCGATGGTCACCAGCCAGTCAAAACTCCGCGAGATGAGCGACCCGAAGTACTGACTGGTCAGCCCCTCCCCGGGCTCAAAGCGCGCGTCCTGGCGCATATAGGGAAGGTAGGGCGTGGCCAGGCCAATCGACGCTGGCGAGAGCTCGCGGGCGGTCTCGGCCAGAAAGAGCGCCGGAAGGATGCGGGCGTTGGGTCGCACCAGGTTGGCCACAATGATCACGTGACGGTCGGCCACCTCCGAGTCGATGCGCACATAGGTCTCCTCGTCGGGAAACGCGCGCACCTCCACGCGGGCAAGCTCCGCGTCCAGGTGGGCTGCGACATGCTCGGCCAGGGGGCGATCGGAGGGCGCGGCAACAATCAGGGCTTTCATCGGTCTGAGCTCTCCCCGGGAGCACGCAACGCAACGCCGCGCACACCCGTCGAAGCAAGGGAGCTCTCGCCATGAGGCTCCCACATCGTTGAGACTTCTACGGGCAAAACCGTCGGCGACTTTAACACCACGGCAACGCTCACCCAACCCTTAATCGCCGCCGGGCTTCGATGCTGTGATCACGTCTTCAAATCACTATAGTGAGCCGAGAACTTGCCAGCGGCCTCCCCCAGACCATCTTTGTTGACGGTCGGCTTGATCTGGCCGCTGTGGATGTCCTGCTCCAACCCTCGCACCAACCTTTGGGGGCCTGCCCCCCACGATGGATACCTGATGAATGACGCGACGATCCGGCGACTTCTGCCCTCCGCGCTGCTTTTTGCGACCGGCCTTGTGCTCACGCTCAGCGCGCTGCCGCCGGCGGCCGAGGCGCAGATTTACGTGTATCCGCGCCGCCCCAACCAGTCCAACGTGCGCTACTTCGACTTCGAGTGGTACCACGTCGACATCCTGGTGGGACCGGAGGCGGACCCCTCCGACGCCGACCGCCTCGACTCCCCGCGCGGCCCCTACGACGGGCCGCTTCAGCTAAGCCCGTCGACCTCCAAACAGGCCCCGCGCCTGGACTTCGGGCGGCCTGGCTTCGGCGACGCCCGTCCTCCCGTGCTGGCCGACGAAGACGCCTCACTCAACCCCGCCGACGACTTCCCGGACCCGGCCACCGACACCGCCACCGAGCCCCCCGAGATCGAGCTTCCGGCCGAACGTGAGGCGCGCAAGAAGCGCCGGAACACGCCGTCTCCGGAGTTTCCCGCCTCCACCCTCGATGAGCGCTCCGGCGGCGTGCGGCTCTACTTCTATGAGCGAGAGCGCGAGGTCGCCGAGCGGGCCGCCGCCTACATCGAGCGCAGCTACCGACGGCTGGCGCACGACTTCAACTACGTGCCCACGCGCACCCTCCCCTACATCCTCTACAACTCCTACCAGGAGTTTTTGCAGACCAACATCTTCCCCCTCCAGGAGGGGGTGCTCGGGGTGACCAGCCGCCGCGGCGACCTCAAACTTGTGCTCCCCTACTTCGGCGACCACCGCCTCTTTGAGCACGTCTCCTCCCACGAGATGGTTCACCAGTTCACCATCCAGAAAGCCCAGGATGTGGCCAAAAACGCCGGCGTAAGCGGTGATCCTCTCGACCGCATGCCCCTGTGGTACATCGAAGGCATGGCCGAGTATTATTCGCTCGAAGGGCTCGACCCCGAGACCGAAATGCTCGCCAGGGATCTGCTGCTTAATCCCGATCCCGAGCGCGGCTACGTGATGCTCGACTTCTTCGAAGACCGCCCCTACAGCGGCCTGTGGACCTACAAAATCGGTCAGACCCGCGTGGCCTTCCTCGAAGAGACCTATGGCGAAGGCACCCTCCAGGACATCCTGGAGGCCTCCCACCGACTGCTCGGCGGGCGCAACACCGAGGTTGAGCCTGTCTCCTTCCGCGGACTTCTGGCCGAGGTCACCGGCGATGATGCGCGCACCATCTCGGCGCGTTTTGAGAGCTGGCTCAAACAACGCTCCTACAAAAGTTTCTTAAACAGCGGGCAGGACGCCCCGGACCTGAGCATCTACACCGAAACCGAGGGGGTCATGCAGACGATGACCACCTCGCCAGACGGTTTTTTGATGCTCTACCGCGCCATCGCCACCGACACCGGCCAGGTGCGCCTCTACCTCAACGATGTGCGCGACCCCGAGCAGCATGTGCGCGTGGCCGCTGACGGCACTCCGGGCGTGGAGTCGCTTCACCCGGTCGGGCCGCGCACCTTCGATGTGCGCGACGACCGCCTCGTCTTCGTCGCCCGCGCCAACGGCCGCGATGTGCTCTACATCCAGGAGATCGAGAATGAGGTCGAGCGCACGCAGAATGGCGATGGCGAAAACACCGGCTGGAACGTCGACCTGGACCTCGGCAAACGCCGCGCCTTTGAGCTTGGCCGCGAAGGGCTGCTCGCCGCCGAGTCCCCCTCCTTCTCCCCCGACGGTCGGCGCGTGGCGTTTATCGGGTTGGACGACGACGGCCAGAAAGACCTCTACCTCTTTGAACCTCTCGAAGGTGACGACTACACGCTGCGCCGTCTCACCCGCGATCTCTACGCCGAGCGCGGTGTAAGCTGGGGTCCCTCCGGCATCGTGTACACCTGCGATGCCACCGACCACCGCTACTACAACCTTTTTGAGATCTCCCCGGCCCCCGGCGCCCGCCCCCGTCGCCTGACCCGCGAGGCCCGCGACCACATCGCGCCGCGCGCGCTGGAGGACGGCCGCGTCTTCTTCACCGCCTATGACTCGGGGCGCGCCAACCTCTACCAGGTCGGCGAGGAGGGGCTTACGCGCCGCACCGACATCGTCACCGGCCTCTTTGATCTTGCGCCCGGCCCCGGAAACACGTTGTGGGCCGTCTTTCATCACCGTGGCCAGCGCCGGCCCGCGCGCATCCAGGAGCAACGCCTCCTCGACGTCGGCCTCCCCGCGTCGCAGGCCCCTTCGGCCACGACCGATGTGCCCGCCCTTCCCAGCCGCTCCATCGAAGGCGCGGAGCGCTACAGCGCAGCGACCTTCAAAAACTGGGAGCTCGCCAACGTCTTCGGATTGCTCGGCGCGAGCAGCTCCGGGCTCTATGGCCAGCTGATGCTCCTGACCAACGACCGCCTTCGCAACCACGCGGTCTTCGTCAACGTGCTGGCCTTTGGCGACCTCAACAACACCCTGGCCGACCTGACCTACCTCAACCAGGAGCGACGCCTGATCTGGGGCACGGGCATCTTCCAGGACGTGCGCTACCGCGTCGAAGACACCCTCCCGGACACCCCGCGCTTTCTCTCGGGAGAGCGCTTCTACGGCGGGCGCGCGACGCTGCGCTACCCGCTTAACCGCTTCGCCTTTGTGCAGGGGGAGCTGGCCCTGGGTGGTGTCTCCTACTTCCTGACCGAAGGTTCCCAGAACCTGCTGCTCAACGAAGATCTGGCCACCCCGGATGTGGGGCGCCTGGAGCGCTGGGCCGGGCGCTACGAAGGCCCGCGCTTTCAAACCTCACCATCGTTGAGCATCGGCTACAACACCATCCGCTACCACCCGGGCACGGGGCCGCTGTCAGGAGGCTCGATCCTGGCGGAGACCACCGTCGATGTGCAGCCCTTCCAGGATGAAGTTCACGGCTCGGTGCGCGTCGACGCGGAGCGCTACTTCCCCATCTACGGTCGCATCAACCTCTCGCTGCGCGCCGCCGCCGGGACCACCTACGGCGGGCAGCTCGCCAGGCAGTTCTACCTCTCCAGCTTCGATACGCTGCGCGGGGTGGAGTTTGGCGACATCGACTACCTGCTCGGCAGCACCTTCGGCTTTCTGAAGACCGAGCTGCGCTTTCCGCTCAACTTCCTGCTGCGTGTGCCGCTGATCGACATCGAAGGGCTGGTGGGCGCCGACTTCGGCGGCACCGGTCAGGATCTCGAAGACCTCTGGCGCTGGCGCGCCTTCTCGCCGGTGGCGGGCCTGAACTTCGGGCTGGGGCCGCTGGTCTTCCGGCTGCACTTTGCCAAACCCATCGACATCGGCGCCCCTCGCCTGCCCCGCGACGGGCAGTGGATCACCAACTTCTCGCTGGGCTGGCGCTACTGGTAAAACAATTCCCTGCCGCCGGCCTTAGAACCAACGCCACGCTTGACGCTGCGCGTAATCTACAGCTAAAACTTGACAAGTTGTCCTCGTTCAGTCCTGTACGGAGGTTCATCCTTGTCAGATCCCATCGAGATCCTGGAGCGTCGGCTCAAGGCGGTCCTCGATCGTGAGCAGGACACCACCGGGCTCCACTTCTTCTGTCAGATTGGTGGGAACTACGACGATCTGGGTATTGTCACCCTTCAGATCTCGGGTGCCGGGCGTCTTCTGCTGAGTTGGCGCCTCGACGATGAGAGCCCCGATCTGTGGAGCCTGACCCTCTCCGAAGACGACACCCGCCGCTTCATTGCGATGCTCCTGGAGCATCCCTTCTGGACGGCGAGCCCGGCCCGGCGCCCGCGCCGCGACGATGAGACCAACGTGCACTTTCGCATCTGCGACCAGACCGTGGCCACCTACAAAGGGGTGCAGTTCTGGAGCGGCGATTTTGACGAATTCCCGGTGTTGCGCACCCTCACCTGGCGCATCTGCCGTATCATCGACCGGGTCAGCGAGGGTGAGATCGATCTGGACGATCTTCAGGCCGCCAGCGCGTGAGACCCTTTTACCGCAACATCTTCGGGGGATGCCTTCTCGGCGTGCTCTGCCTTGCCGGCTGCGAAGCGAAGCCTTTGCCCGAGGTCGATCGCGACGCCATCGAGGCGCGCATGCGCACCGAGCAGCAGGCCCTCAACGAGGAGCGCGCCGCGCTCGATGAAGAGGTCACCGAAGCGCTCGATGAGGCCGCTCAAGAGGTGCAAGAGGCCATTGAGCGCGCCGACGACATCGACGAGTCGACCTTCACCTTCGACGACTAACCCGTCGAGCTCCGGCCGCGCGAGGTCTCAGCGATTTAAGGCCGATGCAGCCACGCCAGCGTCTCAATATGGCGTGTGCGTGGGAACATATCGAAGAACTCCAGCCCCTCCACCTGCCAGCCTCCCTCACTCAGCACGCCGAGATCTCGGGCCATGCACCCGGGATCGCAGGCCACGTACACCACGTTGGGGATCGGGTTGTCGGCGGCGGCCAACCACCGGGCTGCCTCCAGCGCCCCGTCCCGCGGTGGATCGAGCAGCACGGCATCAAAGTCCGAGGCGACCACCGCGTCAAAGCTCCTCGCCGCAAAAAGATCTGCCCGCGCAAAGCTCAGATGCCCCAGGCCGGCCTCGCTCGCCATCGCCTGCGCGGCGCGCACCGTCTCGGGGCTCCCCTCCAGGCCGTAGAGCGCGTCGAGCTGCCCGGCCAGCGCGAACGAGAAGTTGCCCGCGCCGCAGAAGAGCTCCAGCACACGCCGACCTCCCAGCTCCGAGAGCAAGGCCGCGACACGCTCCACCAGAAGCGCGTTGACCTTCGGGTTGCTCTGACGAAATTGCCCGGCGTCGAGCGTGAAATGCCCCTCGCCCGGCACCTTCGCCACCACCTGACTTGCGTCCACCTCCACCCGCCCCAGATCGACTGCGGCTTCACCGGCCGGCCGCACGCGAAGCCCGCGCACCGCGGCGTCTTGCTCCACATCTCGACCCAACGCGTCGAGCGCGGTCGCACTCGGCGCGGTGTCGCGCTCGAGCATCACCGTGATCACGACCTCATCGTGACTCGCCGTCTCGATGAGCACCTCGGCCGCACCCAGCGCGCCCAGGCGGGCCTGCCACTCGGAGGCGACCTGGCGCACAGACGGCATCGCCACCTCACATCCCCCTCCCACCTCAATGAGGCGCTTGCCCTCCGCGCTGTAAAACCCAAACCCGGACTCGCCATCGCGTTGATGCATGCGCACCCGCGAGCGGTAGCCCTGGATCTCCGGGGAATGGCGTAGCTCAGGCTCGGGAAGTGCCACGCCAGCGATGCGCTTCATCGCCTCATACGCGGCCTGAGCCTTCCAGGCGAGCTCCTGCTCGGGCCGCACATGCCAGAACTGACACCCTCCGCAACCCTTTGAAAAATAAGGACATTCAGACACCACACGATGTGGCGAATCGACCCCACGGGAGAGCACCCGGGCCCGCGCCCAGCGCTTTTTATCGCGCGTGAGTTCCACGTCCACCACGTCTCCCGGCAGCGCGCCAGGCACAAAACAGACCCGACCGTCGGGGAGCTCCGCCACACCGTCTCCTCCCTGAGCGATCTCGCGCACCTTCAGCGCCTGATAACGGGCTCTCGCCATCTTCGTACCTCAACCTGCGTGCTGCTCCGGACGCAACGCCGCAACATCGCGCGCCCGGGGCCTCGGGGCCACTGTGGGGCGCGTGTCGCGTGGTCACCTCGAATCGGATGTTAGAAGGTGCTCTCCAGCGCCTTACGAAGCGTGCGGTCGTCGACGGCCGGTGAGCTGGTCTCGCGGTCTTTGCCGCCGCCCTCGGCCGGCGCCTCGACCTCGTCGTTGACGAACTCAAAGTCCTGCACTTGCCCCAGGCGCTCAGCTTCGGCCAGACGACGGGCCAGCTCGCGCGCCTCAAAGGAGACGTACGCGCCGTGCATCGCCGCCGCGCTTACCACGTTGCCCATATCGAGCGGCGTCGTCGGAAGCTGCGGAACCTCCGCCTCAGCGGCGGCCCCCTGCTCGGTGACGGTCGCCTCGGTGGGTGGGTCACCGCCGGCCATCAGCGCGGCGATCATAAGCACCACCAGGGCCGCCCCTGCGCCCACGACCATCATGGTGCGACGGCGCTCCTCCCGGGCCGGTGCCGCGTCCAGCACCGCGCTGAACTCCTCGGAGGCCGTCGCCGGCCCGCGATTCACGCTGAGCTCCGCAGAGGCCGGAGGCGATGACGCGTTCGCTGTGTCGGAGGCGCCCGGCGCGGGCAGCGTGTCCAGAAACTCCCGGGCGCTGCTCAGGGGAAAGGCTGGCAGCGCGTTGGCCATATCAGTCTGGCCAAACGCGTCGATCTCACGAGCCGGTCGCTCCTGGGAGATCGAAGCCTCCGAGTTCGCCCGGGCGTCCAGAGTCTGCGAGATGTCCGGCGCGTCGCGGATCCAGGCCTGCAGCGCGATCGGGTCGACCTCCTCCGCGGGAACATTCGCCAGCAGCTCCGGTCCAAAGTCCTGCGCGCGGATCACCTCCAGGCGCGCCACCACTTCCTCCATCGACCCGGGCCGCTCGTCGGGGCGCTTGGCCAGCATGCTCAACACCAGCTCATCGAGGGCCGGAGGCACGCTGTTGAGCCCGGGGATCGAAGAGAGCGGGCGGGCCGGCTCGTTGAGGTGTTTGACCGCAAAGCCCATCTGCGTCGAGGCGTGAAAGGGCAGGTTTCCGCTGATCAGCTCGTAGAGCATGACCCCAATCCCGTAGATATCGGCCGCCGCCCCGACCACATCACCACGGGCCTGCTCCGGGCTCATGTACGCCGGTGTGCCCCAGAGGGTGCCGGACTGCGTCATGGTCTCGGCGCGGTTGTGTTTGGCGATGCCGAAGTCGATAAGTTTAGGAAACTCGCGGTTCTCCTCAACCTTGAGCAGGTAGATATTTTCGGGCTTCAAATCGCGGTGAATCACATCCTGGGCGTGCGCCTCACCTAGCACCCCGCAGATGGGCGGGATGATGTCGAAGACCTCGCGGTAGGTCACAAAACGGTAGGCCAGCCGGTCGGCCAGGCTCTCACCATGGAGCAGCTCCATGACCATGTAGAAGTGGCCGTCGGAGGTCTGACCGAAGTCAAAGAGCCGCACCGCGTGCGGATGCTTGAGGTTGGAGATGACCCGCGCCTCGTACATGAAGCGCTTTCGGATCCCCTCGTCGCGGGCAAAATCGACCTTGAGCAGCTTGAGGGCCACGTCGGTCTCAAAGTCCAGGCGGCGCGCGCTGTAGACCGCGCCCATGCCGCCCTCCCCGAGCTTTTTGTAGATCTGAAAACGCCCGTCGAAGATCGAGCCTATCAGGGGATCTTCGAGGTCTTCGAGCCCCGTCTCAATGAGGCGAGCGCCGTCGTCCGGGCATACCTCGAGCGCGGTGCTGAAGGTGCGGCCGCATTGCCAGCAGACCTTCTCGCGCACGGAGCTTGTCGGGTCGTGTTCGTCGGTAGAAGCCACACACGTCTCAGATAGGCTTGGGCAGGGTCCCACGCGAGGGCCGCACGGGGGGCTCCGAGGCTCGGAGCACAACATCATGGCAATATAGGAGAAGCCCCCACAGGGGGCAATCACCCTTCGGTCCTCACCGGGTGCAGGCGTGGTTGTCAGATCGTCTGCTACCTCGTAGAGTTCGGCCAGATTTTCTGCGCACTTTCTTAACCTGACTGCTGTGGTTGAACGAACGCTGATGCTGCCATCATTCCGTCTTCTCGCTTCCGGGGGAAGCCGTCTGAGTCTGGGCGCGCTGACCGTGGTGGCCGTGAGCCTCTCGTCGCCCCTCTCGGTCCGGGCGCAGGCGCCCGCCCCGGCTCCTGCTCAATGCCCCGACTACGTCATCCCGGATCAGCAAGAGGATCCGCGGGTGTTGACCCTGCACGGGGTGTCTTGCTTTGAAGCCGGCGACTTTGAGCGGGCGTTGCATTATTACCTTCGCGCCTACGCCCGCAGCCCGGAGCCGCTTTTGCGGGGAGCGATCGGGCGCTCACTGCATGAGCTGGGCATCTACGGCCCGGCCCGCCAGTTTTATCAGGATTATCTCGACAGCCCGGCGGCCGACGCCTCCGGCGCGCAGCGCATCCGCGAGCGCATCGATCAGCTCGACGCGACCCTCGCCGCCGACGCCGCCGCGCTGGAGGTTCGCAGCTCGCCGCCGGGCGCGCGCGCCCACCTGGTGTTGGAGAGCGGGGAGTGGTTTGAGCTGGGTCCGACCCCTGTGACGACTCGGCTGCGCGAGGGGCATTACGAGGTGGCGATCACGCGCGAGGGCTACCAGACCCGACGCGTCAGCACTCGGGTTGACGCCAACGCTCAAGCGGTAGTCGAGCCCACGCTTGTGGCGGATGCCGCGGCCTTCGATGTGAGCGCGGCCGGCTGGCGGCGCGGTGCGCTCTGGACGCTTGCGGCGAGTACCCCGGTGGCGGCGGCAGGCACAGCGATGCTCGTGCTCAGCGCGCAGGACACCGCGGCGGCCCGCGACGCCGCGCGCCAGTATGATGACCCAGGTGAGTTGGAGCGACGTCGTAGGGAGCTTCTGGAGCGCTCCGATGACCTGCGCACCTGGGGGACCGTCACCACGGTAGCCGGCGCGGCAGGCATCCTCACCGGCGTGGTCCTTTATCTGAGCGCCAACCGCCTCGCCAGCCCGGGAGGTGGGTCCGATGGCGAGTCGCAGGCTGGCTTGCGTGTGCAGCCGGAGCTGGGTGCCAACTACGCCGGCGTGCGCGTTCACTTCTGACGCGCCCGCTCAGGTGGAATCGCCGCCCGCGTCGTCGGGCGTGCCATAGCCACCACCTCCCGGCGTCTCGATGATCAGGCGATCCCCCGCCTCGACCTCCACGCTGACCTTTCCCTCCAGCACGTCTTCGCGACCGGTGCGCGCGCGAACCAGGCGCGTCGCGCCGCAGACCCCGGGCGCCCCGCCCTCCAGTCCGTAAGGGGCAAAGCGCCGGCGCTCGGCCATCACGCTGACCGTGGCCGCCGCCTCAAAGATCATCTCCCGAACCACGCCCTCGCCACCTCGGTACCTTCCCGCCCCGCCGGAGCCTTCCCGCCGGGCGTAACGCACCATGCGGATCGGATAGGCATGCTCCAGCGCCTCCACCGGCGTATTGAGCGTGTTGGTCATGTGCGTGTGCACCGCCGACTGCCCCTCCCAGCCCGGCCCGGCCCCCGCACCGCCGGCGATCGTTTCGTAATAGGCGAAGGGCCGGCCACCGTGGCGAGGATCATCGCCCCCAATCGTCAGGTTGTTCATCGAGCCGCAGGAGGCCGCCGGGATACGCCCGGGCAACGCCAGGGCCAGCGCGCCGAAGACCACATCGACGATGCGCTGGCTCGTCTCCACATTGCCCAGCGCCACCGCCGCCGGATAGCTCGCGTCGACCACCGTGCCCGCTTCGGTCAACACCTCGACGCAGCGCATGTACCCGCCGTTGGAAGGAAGCTCCGGCGGCGCCAGGCAGCGGAAGCAATAGAGCGCCGCTGAGACCGCCACCGCCCTCGGCACATTCAGTGGCCCACGCACCGCCGGCGCGCTGCCCCGAAGATCCACTGTGGCGCGGCCATCCTCAATGCGCAGGTCGCAATGGATGCGGATCGCGCCGCTCCCAAGCCCGTCATCATCGAGCGCATCTTCATAGGACCAGCGCCCCTCGCCCACCTCGCGCAGCACCTCGCGCATAAAACGCTCGCTATGCGCCTGCAGCGCCCGGCAGGAATCGAGCACGTCCTTACCGCGCCGCTCCAGCTCCGCTTCAAGCCTGGCCACACCGCGCAGATTCGCGGCCAGCTGAGCCTGGAGATCACCTCGACGCTCCTCCGGCGTGCGGCTGGCCGAGGTGATCGCCTCCATCACGTCCTCATCAAAGACCTGCGGTCCCAGCCGGATCCCCTCCTCATCGATATGTTCAGAGAGGCCCATGCTGCCCGGCCACCTGCCGCCCACGTCGGCGTGGTGCGCGCGGTTGGCCACCACAAACGCAAGCTCACCGGCGCCGTCAAAGACCGGTGAGACCAGCGTGATGTCCGGCAGGTGCGTGCCACCGGCGTAAGGGTCATTGAGGATGATATGCTGCCCGGGCTTCATTGGCAGCGTCTCCAGCGCGGCGGCCACGCTCATCGGCGCCGACCCCAGATGCACCGGGATATGCGCGGCCTGCGCCACCATCTCGCCAGCCCCGTCAAAGATGGCACACGAGTAGTCGCGACGCTCTTTGATGTTCGGCGAAAAGGCCGAGCGCATCAGCACGACGCCCATCTCTTCGGCGATCGAGGCAAAACGGTGCCGCTCAAGCTCCAGGGTGATCGCGTCCATTAAGGCTCCCGCTCCAGAATCAGATGTCCCCGACTCACAACCACCTCCCAGCCCGGGAGCACCACCGTGGTGGCGCTGTACTCGGTGAGGATCACCGGCCCTTTGATGCGCTGGCCTTCGGCCAGCCAGGCCCGTTCGACCACCCGGGCGGCTTGAGGCCCCTCCCCCATGTCGAGCATCACCTCGTGGGCCGCTGCCAGCGCTTCGGCGTCGCCCCGAGGCGCGGCCGCATCAAGCGTCGGCGCATCGTTGAGGCTCGCGCTCAACCGCAAGCCCACAAGCTCCACCTCGCGGTCGGCGCGATAACCGTAGAGACGCTCATGCTCCTCTTCAAAGCGCTCGCTCGGGTCACTCAGCTCGTGGCGTTCTGCGGCCCAGTCCACGGGCACCACCACCTCGAAGCTCTGCCCCTGGTAGCGAAGCCCTGCCTCCCAGCGAAGATCGATCGCGGCACCCTGCGCATCTCCGAGCGCCACCCGGGCCCGGGCCTCGCTCTCGTCGAGAAGTTCGCGCAGCGAGCCAACATCGGCGAGCACGTCGTGGAGCGGGCGCAGCACGGTGCGGCGGTAGTAGCGCCGGCGTTTCGCCCCCAGCATCCCTCGGGCCGAGAGCAGGCCGGGGTTCTGCGGGATGAGCACCCGCCGCATCGAGAGCGCCTCAGCCAGGCGGCAGGCATGCAGCCCGCCGGCTCCGCCGAACCCCACCAGGGTGTAGTCGCGGGGATCTCGCCCGCGCTCCAGGCTCACCACCTTGAGCGCGCGGGCCATCGCGGCGTCGGCGATAGCCAGCACCCCGCGGGCGACCTCCTCGGGTGGCGTCTCAAGCTCGTCAGAGAGCCGCTCCAGCGCCTCGCGGGCCGCCGAAGCATCCAGGGTCATCTCGCCACCTAAGAAGCGGTCGGAGCGCAGCGTTCCGAGCGCGAGATGCGCGTCGGTCACCGTCAGATCCTGCCCCCCGCGTCCGTAACATGCCGGCCCCGGGCTCGCTCCGGCGCTGCGCGGCCCCACCCGCAACGCCCCGCCCGCGTCACGGTACGCGATCGATCCCCCGCCGGCGCCCACGGTCACGATATCGATGACGGGAACGACCATCGAGAGCCCGTCGACCTCCGCGTCTTCCCGGACCTCCAGCTCGCCGTCGACCAGGCTGACATCGGTGGAGGTGCCGCCCATATCGAGCGTGATGATCGTCTCCAGGCCCACCTCCCGGGCGGCCTGAAGCGCTCCGACCACCCCGCCGGCCGGCCCCGAGAGCACCGTGTGCACGGGCTGCTCAGCCGCAAAGGCAACCTCCGCCCGACCACCGTGCGAGAGCAGCACCTCCACCCCACGCGCGCCCTCAAGCCGCTCCTGAAGTCGCCGCAGATAGCGCGCCATCAGCGGCCCCACGTACGCATTCACACTCGCGGTGCTCGCCCGCTCAAACTCCCGAAACGCCCCGCTGATCTCGTGACTTGCGCTCACATGCCAGCCGGCGGCGTGCGCGCGAAGCGCGCGCGCAAGGCTCGCCTCATGCGCCGGGTTCGCCCAGGCGTGCAGCGTGCAGATCGCCACGGCCTCCACATCGAGGGCCTCAACCTCGGCCACCACCCGCGCGATCTCCGCCTCACACAACGGCTCGACCACCTCACCGGCGGCCGAGAGGCGCTCCCGCACCCCGATCACGTCGGCGCGCGCCACCACAGGCTCGGGCATCGTCACGTGCAACGCGTAAAGATGTGGCCGAGCCTGCCTCCCGAGCCAGAGCACATCCTCAAAGCCCGCCGTGATCACACACGCCACGCGCGCCCCGCGGCGCTCCAGGAGCGCGTTGGTCGCCACGGTGGTCCCGTGCACCACCTCGTAGGGCCGCTCGCCAGGGCCAAGAAGCGCCTCGACCCCGTCGCCGATCGCCTCAGAGGGATCGGCCGGGGTCGAGAGCAGCTTATAGACCCGGAGGCGACCATCGCCGCCCGGCATCACCACATCGGTAAACGTACCACCGGTGTCGACGCCGAAGCGGCTGGCCTCCGTGGGCCTGGTCATGATGCTACCTCCAGCTTTAGTCCCTTAAGGGAAGACGCCGCGCTCCACATAGACCGCGTTGATGCGCTGAATCGCCACGGCCAGCGCCGCGGTGCGGTTGTCGACGTCATTGGCGCGCGCAAACGCCCGCATCTCCTGGTAGGCGCTCTTCATCATGAAGTGCAGGCGGCTGTCGACCTCCTGAAGCTGCCAGGACTCCGAGCGCTTATTCTGAATCCACTCAAAGTACGAGACAACCACACCGCCAGCGTTGGCCATCATATCGGGGATCACCTCGATGCCCCGCTCGGCCATCACGCGCTCACCGCCCAGGGTGGTCGGGCCGTTGGCCGCCTCCACCACCACGCGGGCTTTGAGCTTGCGCGCGACTTCTTCGGTGACCTGAAGCTCCAGGGCGGCCGGAATGCAGATGTCGCACTCCACCTCCCAGAACTCATCCGACGTGATTGTTTTGGCGCCCGGATAGCCCGCCACTCCGCCATGCTCGGCGACGTGCTCGACGAGTTTACGCGGGTAGATGCCATCGGGGTTATAGAGCGTGCCGGTGTGGTCTTCGACCGCCACCATCACCGCGCCCAACCGCGAGAGGATCTGCGCGGTGTGGCTTCCCACGTTACCAAAGCCCTGCAGCGTGTAGGTGCAACCATCGAGGCGGAAGCCGTGCTCGTCGGCCCACTCCTGAATGCAGTAGACCACGCCCTGGCCGGTGGCCTTCTCACGGCCGACGCTACCGCCGGAGTTGAGCGTCTTGCCGGTGACAATCCCGCGCTGCGCGTTCTTATCGTTGGCGTTATGGGTGTTCATGTAGGTGTCCATCATCCAGACCATCGTCTGGCTGTTGGTGCCCACATCCGGCGCCGGGATGTCGTACTCCGGGCCGATATTGTTGCCCAGGTCGTGCGTAAAGCGACGGGTGATGCGCTCCAGCTCGGTCTGGCTGTACTTGCTCGGGGTGAGGCGAATGCCGCCCTTGGCCCCGCCAAACGGCACGTTGAGCAGGGCGCATTTGTAGGTCATCAGCGCGGCGAGTGCTTTGACCTCTTCGAGCGTCACCTCGTGGTGATAGCGGATCCCGCCCTTGTAGGGGCCTTTGATGTTGTTGTGCTGAATCCGGTAGCCGGTAAAGAGCTCGTAACTTCCGTCGTCCATGCGCACCGGGAAGTTGACGATGACCTCGTTTTTGGGCTGGCTCAAGATCAGGCGCACGTGGTCCTCAAGCGGCGCCGCGTCCATCGCCCGCTGGAGCTGAGCGAGGTGAACCTCAAAGAAGTTCTCCGCAGCAGCGGGGCTGGTCTGGGCCGCCTTCACAGAAGCCGGTGCCGTCGCCTCAACGACGTCGGGTGCGTCGGGTTTCTTGCTCATCGCAGGACCTTAATTTGGGACGTAGATGAAGAGCCAGAGTCACGTGCCACGACGTGACTTCAGCAGCGGATGGTCGCTCCGGAAAGGGGCTGCACAACGCTTACCGGACGCGATCGGATTAACAGCGCCACAGGGGAGCGTCAAGCGCTGGAGACGACGCGATGCGTCATCCCCGACCTGCCGAATCGCCTTACTCGGTGCGGTCTTCCGCGCTTTGCTCGGAGTCGGCCGCGGGGACCTCCGGCGCATCCTCGCCCGCAGGCTCCGCATCACCATCGGAAGTCCCATCGCCAGGCACGCCGCCCTCCGGCGGTACCGGCGCGAGATCGGGTTTCAACTCGCCCGCGTCGCGCTCCACCGGGCCTTCAAACCCGAGGATATCGCCGGTGTTTGAGACCTCGTACACCACATCCAGCGCGACCTCGCCGCGGGGCACGCGCAGGGTGACCTCGGCGCTGCTGAAATCCTGAGGCGTCACCGCCACCACACCCGCCGGCGTCACGCCCAAACCCTGCAACGCGGCGACGCGCTCACCGAACTCCTCCAGGGAGGTGCCGTAGAGCTCCGACTCCGCCGCCACATAGCGGCGGGCCTGCTCGACGCGGCCGTTGGCCACGTCGCGGTGGAAGCGTTGCGCCAGCATCGCGGCGGGCTCGTCGGCCAGGCTTCGCGTCACCCGGGTCACCTCCCAGGCGCTCACGCCGTAGACGGGCTCAGCGCCTTCCCCACCGTGGTAGGCCACCTCCAGGCTGATCTGAAGCGCGTGCGAGGCGCTCGGCTCGGCAACGCGCGTGGTCATCTCCCAGACCACCTCGCTCTGGTCGTCGTTGCGCGAGAGCAACGTCACGCCGAGGGGCGTGGGCATCCCCTTCTGCAGATCCTCGGTGTGCGGCTCAAAGGCACGGCGCACATCCTCGACTTCGAGCTCCTGCTTTGCGCTGGCGTCGAGCGCGGCGTAGGCGCTCTCGTAATCCTGCTCACGAAGATCGACCACAAACCCGTAAGCGTGCTCCTGAGCCCCCTCGGCCACCAGCGCGAGTTCTTGAAACTCGCCACAGCAGGAGACGGCCTTAAACGCTCCGAAGCCGGCCAGCACCGCGCCGATCAACACGATCACCGCGCAGCCGATCGCGCTGAACTTCAGCACTTTATTGAACGTGCTCGAGCCCTGCTCTCCACCCGAAAAATCTTCCATCGTCCCGTCTCCTGCCGAAGATCGTATCTGACGCTACCGCGAACCTCGCAACCGGAGAGGACCATACGCAAATCCGCGCGTGTTGTCCTCCCCGGCAGCCTCAATCCCATCGTAACTTAACGAGGCGGCGCTTCGCCCCGAGCCCTCAGCGGCCTCGCCCGTCGAGCACCCGTGAGACCAGCGCTCCAAGCCGCCCGGGGGGGCGCAACAGCGCCACCTTCGGCCCCGGGCTCACGCGCAGCACGCAGCCCTCATCCGGCGCAAAGAGCTCGCCATCGAGCACCCAACCCGAGGGCGCATCGAGCACCAGCTCATCAAGCGCGGCGGCGCGCCCGGCCCCCTCTCCGACCGACTCCAAAAGCTCCGGTTTGAGCCCCTGGCTGACCAGCGCGCGGGTGGGAATGTGCGCCCAGATCGCGGGCTGCGCGGCGGGGTTGCGAAGCCCGTACCAGGTGCGCTCCAGAGAGGTCGCCACCACCGAGCCCTGATGCATCTCCACAACAGCGCGATCCACACGCATCCGGGCGGCCACATCCTGGCCCTGCGTCTCGCGCAGGGTATCGGAGGCCAGCCGCGCCACCGCGCTGACCAGCCGCCCTGCCCCCTTCTGAGCCTCGCGCTGCGCCCGCCGCGCCCGATACACCCAGCCCGCCCCGAAGCTAAACCCGTAG
The DNA here is from genome assembly GCF_007997005.1 of Lujinxingia vulgaris. GTDB lineage: Bacteria > Myxococcota_A > Bradymonadia > Bradymonadales > Bradymonadaceae > Lujinxingia. The sequence goes on from NZ_VOSL01000054.1 coordinate 142,361, forward strand.
CGCGCCCCGCCGAGGGTGCTCGCGCTGACCTTGAGCGTCGGCGTCATCTGCACCGGCCACTCCGCGGCCTCGCTCAGAGCGCGCGCCGCCCGAGCGGGCTTCATCTCTGCGCCCAGGGCCTCCCCCACCACCGAGGCCCCCTGCGGCCCACAGGGCCACACACGCATCCCGCTGGCCACCAGGCTCACGTCACCGAGCAGCGCGCTGATGGCTCGACCCACCAGCGCGTCGTCGCCATAGACCGCCAGCAACTCCACCCCGTCGGCGGCCAGTTCGTGAAGCTGCGCGCCAACTTCGGCGCGATCGTCTCCGAGCGCGATCACCCGTCCCGCGCCAAAATAGCGACGCGCGTCATCCAAAAAAAAGCCGCCCGAAAGGACGGCGTACGTTGCTACACTCATGTCTCACTCAGCCTTGAGGTGCCATCACCGTGGATGGCACCGTCTTAGCGCTTCATCGTGCCGGCGACCAGCCCCAGAAAACGATCTTCCTCAAGATCGCTCGTCATCGCATAGGTCACACCCAGATCCTGGACGACGGCCACGCCGTAGCCCTTCTGGTTAAGCCAGACAATGTCGCGATCTTCGACCTGACGGATCGACTCCCGCGGCACCTTGAGCCCCTCGCCATCAAAGAGCAGCACGCTCATGCGCGCCCCGTCGACTTCGTAGAGCACCAGCGCCGCGCGACGATCTTCGACGTGCGCGATGCGCCCGCCCAGCAGGTTGACGCGTCCGTTGTCGAAATGCGGCAGACGCACCGAGAAGTCCACCTTGTCCTGGAACCAGGCGCTGGCCTCCTGCGGGTTGCTCGTGGTGATCTCCAGGGGGAAGTTGCCCTTGTGCCACTCCACGGTCTGGTCGACCACGGGGGTGGGGCTGCTGGCCGCCGGCGCAATGGTCATCTCCGGCATCAGCAGCACCAGCGCCAGCATCGCCGCCAGCGGACCGGCCACCCAGCCCACCCGCACATAAAGCGGGCGCACGTCGGTGCGCTCCTCGTCGAGCTCAACCTCCAGCGTGGCGAGCTCCGAGGTGATGCGCTCACGCAGCGACTGCGGCGCGCGCTCCTCCGACAACGTCTCCCGAAGCTGCGCTTTAAAACGCATCTGGGCGTTCACTCGCCCACGGCAGCGCTCACAGCCGGCCAGGTGCGCTTCCATATCGGCGCGCTCCCGCTCGTCGAACTCTTCATCGACATAGGTGTCGATAAAAGGCTCAAAATCCTCACAGCCCAACGCCACATTTTGCACCAGTTGTCCCACGTTCTTCACCTCATCTGGAAGTTCGACTCAACCCGTCACCACCGACAGCGTCAGCTGGCCTGCGCGGCCTTGCGTTCGCGGTAGGCGTTCAGGTCGGCAGGCGCGTCCGTGGCCTCCGTCGCCTCTTCTTCCTCATCCTGAGAGGGGATGTAACCATTCTTGAGCGCGTACTCTTTGAGCTGCGCCTGAAGCATGCGCCGCCCGCGGTAGAGGCGGCTCATCACCGTGCCGATGGGGCAGTCCATGATCTCGGCGATCTCTTTGTACGCAAAGTCTTGCAGGTCAGCGAGGAGCACCACCATGCGGAAGTCCACCGGCACCTGCTCCAGCGCCCGCTTGACCTCGTCACCGAACATCTTGAAGTAGAGATGCTCCTCGGTATCGAAGCTCTCGTGGAAGGGCGTCAACTCCGGCGCCTCCGCGCGCTCCTGCAGCGGGCGGAAGTCGTCATCGACCAGGTACTCGCGGCGCTTCTGCTGCTTGCGGTAGCGGTTGATGAAGGTGTTGGTCATGATCTTAAAGAGCCACGCCTTGCAGTTGGTGCCCTGCTCGTATTTATCGAAGTAGCGATACGCCTTGAGCATCGTCTCCTGAATCAGATCCTCGGCGTCGCTCTCGCTCTTGGTCAGACGCAGCGCCGTGCCGTAGAGGGCATCCAGATGAGGGATGGCCTCCTGCTCAAACGCCAGCCGCTCCTTTGCGTCCATCTTCGCTTTGTTCTTCTTAAACATGGGCACCTTCCCGTGCTCTTAAGTCATCGCTGCGCCCCGAGTGGGCGGCGGCGCGCTGTCTTCCGAGGAAGCCGGCAGACCAACGCGTCGGTTGTAACTTCAGACGCGGGCGCTTCTATTTCATTCAGTCTGCAATCTTCCAGCTATGCGCCAATCGAGATCGCGTGCGCGTCACGCCTTCGGGCCGAGGATCGCAGATTGGGCGCCAGAAAAAAAGACACCCCCGCCAGACCTCAAGCTGGCCGCGGGGGTGTCGGTGTCTCCGGCGAGTCACAACCCGAGGTTAGAGCAGCTCGCTCAGCGGGGTGTACTCAAGATCCAGGCTGTCGGCGACGGCCTTGTACACGCACTGCCCCTTGTAGGTGTTGACGCCCAGGGCCAGCCCCGCATCGTCTTTGACGGCCTGCTCAAAGCCTTTGCTGGCCAGCGCCAGACCGTAGCCCAGCGTGGTGTTGTTGAGCGCAAAGGTCGAGGTGCGGGCCACCGCCCCGGGCATATTCGCCACGCAGTAGTGGACCACGCCGTCGACCACGTAGGTCGGATCTTCGTGGGTGGTCGGGTGGCAGGTGGCAATGCAGCCGCCCTGGTCGACCGAGACGTCGACCACCACGCTGCCCTCCTGCATCTGGCTGATATGATCGCGGGTCACCAGATGCGGCGCCTTCGCCCCGGGGATGAGCACCGCGCCCACCACGAGATCGGCATTGAGCACCTGGTCGTAGATCGTGCCGACGTTGGAGTGCATCGTCTGGATCTTGCTACCGAAGATGTCGTCGAGATAACGCAGGCGGTTGAGGTTCAGATCCACGATCGTGACCTGCGCGCCCATGCCCACGGCCATCTTCGCGGCGTTGGTACCGACCACGCCACCGCCCAGAATCACGACTTTGGCGCGGGCCACACCGGGCACACCGCCCAGCAGCACACCCTTGCCGCCATGCTCGCGCTCCAGACAACGCGCGCCCACCTGAATGGCCATACGACCGGCCACCTCACTCATCGGCTCCAGCAGCGGCAGACGCCCGTCGGGGAGCTGAATCGTCTCGTAGGCCACCGCGCGCACCTGACGCTCCAGCAGCACCTCGGCCAGCTCCGGCACTGCGGCCAGGTGGAAGTAGGTGTAGACGAGCTGACCTCGCTGCATCAGCCCGTACTCCGGGGCCATCGGCTCTTTGACCTTCACGATCATGTCCGAGGATTCCCAGACGGCTTCGGCGCTGGGCAGAATCGTCGCCCCGGCCTCCACGTAGCGCTCGTCCGGGATGGCGCTCCCTTCGCCGGCGCCGGCCTGCACCGCCACCTCGTGGCCCTGGCGCACGTACTCGGCCACACTGGCCGGGATCAACCCCACTCGATATTCGTGATTCTTAATCTCTTTCGGAACCCCAATTCTCACGGCTCTTCTCCGGGTAGCGGCAACGTTAAGGAATCCCGGGCCGCCCGCTCTCGGGGAGCCCTGTGGGCCGGACTATAGCGAGCGCTAACCGTCCCGGCAATCGAGCGACGCCCGCTCCAGCGCGGTAGCAAAGATGCACCGCGGCGCTGCACGTGCTCGCGTTGCGAAAGATGCGCTCGACCGCTAGGAATGCGCACGATCGCTTCGCGCTTCTTCATGCGTTGAGACTTCCCCACACCAGGACTCCCTCATGAATACTCACCAGACCTTGATGACGCGGCGCACCATTCACGACTACAAACGTGATCCCCTGCCCGAAGGTGCTCTGGAGCGCGCGTTGCAGGCGGCCACCCGCGCGCCCAACCACAAGCTGACCAACCCCTGGCGCTTCACGCTGATGGGGCCCGAGACCCGCGAGCGCATCACCGAGATCGGTGTGGCCGAGAAGCGCAAGAAGCGCGGCGGGTTGAGCGAGGCGGCCGAGACCTCCATCCGCACGAAGTTTAGTCGCCCCCCGGAGCTCATCGCGGTCAGCCAGGTGATCGACGCCGACCCGCACCGCCGGCGCGAAGACTACGCCGCGGTGTCCTGCGCCATCCAGAACATCCAACTCTCGCTGTGGAGTGAGGGCATCGGCTCCAAATGGAGCAGCGGCGGCGTCACCAACGCCCCCGAGACCTACGAAACACTCGGCATCGACCCGGCCGTTGAAGAGATTGTGGGCTTTGTCTGGGTCGGCTTCGCTGAAGTGGTGCCCGACCCGCCACGCGCCGCGCTGGCCGAGGTGATGCGCACCACCCCCTGACGCCCACGCGCCGAACTTACTGCCCCGGAACCTCATCCTGGAGACGCTCCGGGCGCATCTCCACCCGTGCGCCTTCGAGCAGCGCGCTGAGCTGCTCGGTGTAGGCCTGGGTGCGCGCCTCGCGTGTCAACGCGTGGGCCGCAAAACGCTCAACCTCTTGAGGATCGGCCGGCTGCCCGTCGAGCACGTCATCGACTTTGAGCAGGTGCCAGCCTACGGGCGAACGAACCGGCTCACTCAACGTACCGAGGTCATGCTCGCTGGCAAGCGACTCCGCCGCCCGGGAGAACTCCGGCACGACCTGAATCCACCCTTCGGGCAGGCGCTGGCGGACATCGCCCTCCGAAGGTGGGGCAAAGCGCATATGCGCGTTGACCACCGCCTGATACTCCGCAGGCAACACCTCGCTGTTGAGCCGCTGCGCCTCGGCGATCAACGCCTCAAGCGTGGGCGCTTCGCCGAGCTGCTCGGCGCTGGCGTCGATCCAGTCCTGTGCGCGCTCGAAGCGCTCGTCCCGAAGTTCTCGACGGCGCTCCGCCCCGAACTTCTCATCGCCGGGCATGCTCCTCGGGACCACGATCACCAGATGGCTGGAGCGGTATCCCCGGGGGAAGTCGGCGTTCTTCTGCAGGATCGCGACAAAATCCTCGGAGGGATCGTCGATCCGATTCTCAGCCTCAATCTCCCCTTGCAGATAGGCGTTCACCAGCCCCTGTTTACGTGCAAAACGGGCGTCGGGCCGCTGGTGCAGCCTGCGGCGGTAGGCCTCCTGCCAGAGCAGCGTCTCGTCGATCAGGGCGCGCATTGCCTCCCGACGATCGAGCTCCGGGTGAGCCTCCCAGAAGATCGCCAGCTCCTGCGCGCCCAGGCTGACCTCGCCAACGCGGGCGAGCTCCGGTTGCGGCGACGCGGCCAGCACACGCTCCATCGCCTGCTCCACCGGAGGGTGCGCTACCTCGGCCTGCTCCTCGGCGCACCCGGCCAGCAGCGCGATCACCGCCAGCCCCCATCCTCGTCGAAAGCTACGCATCAATCCTCCCGGCTCGCGGCCACCGCCAGGCGGCTCAAGTCCACGCCGGCGCGCACCACGGCGAAGGCCACCGCCAGCGCGATAAGCGCCGCCACATAATCGGCCTCCGCCAGAAAGTTCACCGTGCGCACAAAGAAGTACGCGCTCCCCGCAATAAACCCGATCCCCAGGATGTCGTACATCGTCGCGCGCATCTCGCCTCATCTCAGGTGTGTGGTCAGCCGGCAGAGAGCCATCCGGCGTCATGGCAACCTTACGATCATCTGCATGCCCAGCGCGATCACCATCGCCGCCGCAGCCACCCAGCCGACAACACGACGTTTCAGCGCCCCGGGGGACTCCAGAAGACGCAGCTGCCCTCGGCTCAGCACCGGCTGACGCCGCTCGTATTCCCAGTTCAGCGCCGGCAGCACCGCTGCCATGTAGGCCATCACGACCCAGGCGAAGAGCATCAGCACCGTCATAAAGGTCAGGTGCAGGGTAGCGCGATCACCGGCCCGCTCCACCAGGGTGCGACTGATCTGCGGATCGACAAAGAGCATCCAGACCAGGACGGCCAGCACACCCAGAACGACGGCCGAGCGCGTGCGCACGAAGACGCGGTAGCGCGACGCGAGGCTATCGGTGGTGTGAACCTCGGTAGGTTTCTGGCCCGGCGTCTCGTTGAGGTCGTCGCCGATCGCCGCGACGACCAGGTAACTCAAAAAGGTCGCCGCGCTGGCCAGCAGCGTCATCGGCTCGGCCATCGCCGCCCACTCGCGCTCGGTCAACAGGGCCATCGCCGGCAAAAAACTCACCGGAAAGACCATCAGCCGAAGCGCGGGGTTGGCGCGCACCACCGCCAGCGCCCCGAAAAAGAGCGGGGTCAGCATGGCGATCACGCGCAACCCGGAGCCATCGGCGCTGAGCACCTCGGCCACAAGCCCCGCTCCCAGCCACTGACCCCAGAGGGTCAGGGCCAGAAAGGCCAGCAGCATCGTACGCCACACCGAGCCTCGTTGACCCGATGCCTCCTGCTGCCCCTGATCCTCGCTCCGGGAGCGTTCAACCATCCCTGCCGCCCTGTCGGCTTCCACAACTGCTCGGGCTCACTCCACCCGCCAGATGGCGTGCGCCGGTTGCCCGTCGCGGCGAAAGTCCACTCGAATCTCATCGGCCTCGGCCAGCGTCGACCAGGCGTTGAGGTAATGATCCGGCCGCTCCAGTTTCACGAGGTTGACGTGGGTGACCACGTCGCCGACGCGAAGCTGAGGCGCCACAAAGCTATGCGCATGGGTGGAGATGTCGACGATCAAAAAGCCCACAAAGGCGCCGTCTTCATGGAAGGGCTCGGTGTCCACATGCTGAAAGACCACCGCCGGGCCGCGCTCTAAGAGCGCGTCGACCTCACCGCGGGAGATCAAGGAGACGCCATCGGGTCCGACCATGGGCTCTCGGAGCTCGACGCGCCGGGCTGGCGAGGAGGCGGGGTTGTCGGGGAGGGGCGCGACCGCCGCCTCATCGCCCGAGGGCGGCGCGCCTACATTCTGCTCCGGCCCTCGCTCGGCGGCCCGCCGCTGGTCGGGCGCACTCGCGCACCCCACGCTCAGCGCGATCAGCGCCAACGCGCCCAGACACAGACCCAACCTTTGCACTGCGTTCTTCATCAACGCTCCTCATCAAGTTTTTGAAACATCTCGGCCCGCGTGGCGAACTTGAACTCCACAAGCCCTCGCGCCTCCGCCTCTTTGGCGGCGAGTCGGTCGAGGTGCTTGACGCCCTCATAGTCGACGACGCGGACCTCGCGCTCCTCAAGAAGCGCGAAGAGCCCCTTGCGAACATCCTCGTAGCCGCGGGTGCCAGCCGGTCGCACCCGAAACGCACCATCGAGGTAGGCGAGGATCTCATCACATCCCTGAACCGCATCGGCGCGGGCTTTACCCACCAGACCATCGGAGGCTTTGCGTGCCCATCCCACCACGAAGGTGTCCCAGATCGGGGTCTCATCGACCGGGTCGTAGACCATGTAACGCGGGCGCTCCGGGTGCGTCTCCCAGGGCTCCTGCACCGTCGCAAACTCGCCGGACCACGCCGGGGAGAGCGGCAACCCGAGCGACGGCTCAATCGCATCGCCAATGGCGAAGACGATCGTGTCGCAGGCCAGCGTCTCGAACTCCCCGGTACGCTCCACGCCCACCCGACCATCCGGGCCGGGCGCCTTCAGACGTGTCTTTTCGCAGGTCAGCCCCGTGACCCGACCGTCCTCATCGACCTCCACCCGCGCCGGAGATCGCAGAAAGCGCATCCGGAAGGAGGTCTCACTGGGGTGCTCCAGGGGCTCATCCACAAAGCGCACATAGTCCTCGAAGAGCGCCTCTGGATCCTGGCCCACGTCGGTGAGCACCGGCGCGATCTGATCGAACTCCGCGCGCAACGCGTCCTGATCGAGCGCCTCACTGACGAGCTTGAACTCTTTGTCGGTAAACGCGCGCTCGGCCGGTCCCCGTCGGGCCACCGCGGTCACCGAGCGCACCTTCCGCTCGCAGACCATCCAGTGGACGATGTCCAGACAGACGTTGCCCATGCCCACCACCACCACGTCGTCGCCGACCGGGAACTCCCGCTCACTGAAGGGGGGAAGCCCGTTGTAGTGGTACACCAGATCTTTGGCGTGGAAGCAGGCCTCGGCATCTTCACCGGTTAGCCCGAGCCACTTGGTGCCCTGGGCCCCCACCGCGACCACCAGGGCGTCAAAGCCCAGCTCGCGAAGCTCATCGAGCGAGACGTCGGCCTCCTGCCCCACGCTCACGTTGCCCACGTAGTAGATGTTCTCGTGGGAAAGCACCCGATCGAAGTAGCGGCGAAGGCCGCGCTTCATCTTGTATTTGGTCGGGTAGATCCCGAACTCAGCCAGCCCGCCCGGCTTGATATCCCGGTTGAGCATCACCACCTGATGGCCTGCCTTGGCCAACACCTCCGCCGCATAAATGCTGGCCGGGCCAGCGCCGATCATCGCTACGGTGTGCGTTGCTTTCGTCGTCATAGTCTCGTGTCCTTACGCCTGGAGCGCGGCCTGGGCCAGCTCCTCATACTCCGCCACGTCGCCTTCAAGATCGGCGATGGCAGCCCGCCAGAACGTCGGATCGCCAAGGTCGCCACCGAGGTAGCGCTCGGCGAGCTCTTCGGAGGTCATCCGCCCGGAATCCAGCAGCAGATTGTCGATCTGATCGATGAACCCTTCGCCCTCCTTCTTTGCCCGCGCGTACACCGCCCGCGAGAAGAGGAACCCGAAGGTGTAGGGGAAGTTGTAGAAAGGAAGCCCCGTCAAATAGAAGTGCAACTTCGAGGCCCAGAAGAGCGGATCGACCGAGTCTAAGCTCTCGCCGAAGTGCGTGGTGAAGATCGCCTCGGTCATCTCGCTGAGCTGCTCTTCGTTGAGCGGGCCCTCAGCGCGCGCGTCGTGCAGCGCCAGCTCCAGATCGTAGCGCGCCGGGATGTCCATCAAGAACGCCACCCCGCGTCCCAGACGCTGGTCGAGCAGCCCCAGGCGCTGGGAGGCATCGGCGCGGGCCAGCGCGCCCTGCTCCACGATCACCTCCAGCAGCGTGCTGGCCGTCTCGGCCACGCCCATCCCCAGATCGCGCTCGCTGGAGGGCAGGCCACGCATCACCCATCCGTGGTAGGCGTGCCCCAGCTCATGGGCCAGCGTGGTCACGCCGGTGGTCGACCCACCAAAGGTCATAAAGATGCGCGTCTGGCCGCTCACCGGCAGCCCGGAGCAGTAGCCGCCCTGCGCCTTTCCGGGGCGATCTTCGACCTCGACCCACTGGTCCCGCAGCGCCATCTTGCAGAAGTCGGCGATGCGTTCGGCAAAGCCTCCCACCTGGTCGACGATAAAGGTCTGGGCCTCCGGGTAGGTGAAGCGCGGCGCCTCACCACCGACCGGCGCCATCAGGTCGTACCACTGCATCGCCTCCACGCCGAGTAGACGCTGCTTGGCTTTTAAGTAGCGGTGCAGCAGCGGCTGGGCGCCGCGGGCGGCTTCGAACATCGCTTCGATCGTGGCGCGCTCCACGCGGTTGGCGTTGAGCGAGAAGGTCAGACAGTCCTGACCGCGGCGGGTGTAGAGGGTCTGCTCCGCGCCAATGATCGAGCTGAGCGTCGCCGCGCAGACCGGCGCAAGCTCGCCCCAGGCCTTGCTGAGCCCTTCATGCGCTGCGCGCCGCACCTCGCGATCGTGATGGTCGAGCAGGTTTTTCGCCTGCCCCACCGACATCACCTCGACTTCGCCATCGCGCTCGACCTCCACAGTCTGACGGGCGCTGATCTGGCGATAGAGCATCCCCCAGGCATGCAGACCGTCGCGGTTGAGCTCCACCGCGAGATCTTCAAGCTCGGGATCAAGCGCCATATCGGCGTCGCGACGAAGCTCCTTGAGGTAGAGCTGCATATCTTCAAAACGCGCGTCGTTGAGCAGGCCGTCGAAGACCTCGTCGCGCAGTCCGCGGAACTTGCTCTTGAGCGCGACCGACAACTTCCCGTTGGCCGTGCTCACGCCCGTAAGCTGCGCCGGCAGGCGCAGCGCCACCGGATCATCGGCGTGCGCCGACGCCATCCCGCTGGAAAAACAGAAGGCCTGAGAGAGGCGGTCATGCATCTCGAAGAGCCCGTTGAAGAACGCGCGCCACCCGGCCACAACCTCCTCGTCCAGCGGGGCGGTCTCGGGAAGCGAGAGCGCGTCGAGCGTCGACTCCAACTCCTTCACACGGGCATCCAGCCAGCGCAGCTCCGCCTGGAAGGTCTTTGACGTGGGCCCGCCGGAGAACACGCTCTCCATATCCCAGGTGGGGTCGGTGGTTGGAAAGGGACGCGACATGGGGGCTCCTCTTTGGCGATAGCTCGAATGAAAACGCCGATCCGACGCACCTCAGATGAGCGTCGTTTCGGCACAGGATGATTGGCCGGGCAAACATAGTACTGCCACCGCGTTGAAACAATGGCCCTCGGTGCCAGGTTCTCCCGACCCGCTCGCGGGACGTTGACGCGGCGCGCTTCCATCTTCTAAACCTCCCTGTGGACTGCACATTTCCTCAGCCCCCGACACCACCATGACCAAGCCTGCCGAAGTCTCCAGCCCCGAGCGGGAGCTGGCCGCCCGCGTTGACGCCCTCAAAAAGGAAGTTCAGGTGGCGATGCGCGATCTTAACCGCGCACGCAGCGCGCTGGAGTCGATGACTCGCGCGGGCACCTTTGCCTCCGACGCCGCGAAAGTCGCCGAGGCCCTGCGTGACCTGCGTCGCTCCTCCCTCGACGCGCTGGGGCTCGAAGATGAGCGCATCGCGCTGGTAGGCGAGCTCGATGCGCACTTTGATCGCGAAAAAACCCGCGCACGGATGCAACTTCTCGGCGAGCTCGACCGCGCCCTTCGCGCCGAAGGTGGCCGCCTGGAACACCTTGGCGACCAGCCTTTGACCCTGGGCGTCGGACCGCTGACGCTGACCATCGATCTGCTCGCCAGACGCGCCACCTTAAGCTACGCCCGCGAGGAGCTCGCCGAGGTCGACGCCGACGCCCCGACCCTCCTCAAAGCCCTCAATGAGGCCCGCGCCTCCATTCAGGATCGCGCGCTGGAGAGCGATCTCTTCTTTGAGCAGCTTGAGCGCGCCTACCGCGTTCAGCTGGCAATGACGGGGCTTCCCGATGGCGAACGCGTCGATCTGGTGGACCTGCTCGTGCCGCTCTCGCTCGTCGATGCCGACAGCGGCGCGCGACGCAAGAAGGGTCTCGACGCGCTCAAACCCTGGCCTCGCTACCTGCTGGCGTACCAGCTGCAACGGTTGCGGCGCGACGGGCTGCTTGAGCGCCAGGGGCGTCGCCTCGATCTGGGCACGGCCACCGGCGGTTCGACAAAAAATAAACAAGATGTGCTTTTTGTCCCTGGACCCGGCACAGATGGGCAGTATTACTTATCGCTCCGTTTCCAATCCGTACCGGGAACTCCTGGCAGCTGACGTCGACGTCGGGCGCGCACTCACGCACATGTGCGCCTCAGGTTTTGACCGATGCGCTCGTGTGCGCCTGACCGACTCCCGCGCGATGCTCGCGCGTTCTGCACCCCCACGGATCGACCCATGAGACCTTCCCAACCCAACGCCGCTATCGAAGACGCCCTGGTGGCGCGCCACATCCTTCAACGCCTCGGCGAGGGTGGGCAGCCACCTCAGCACGGCGTGCGCCGCATCAACGTAGGCAACGAGAGCTACCTCAAGGTGCTCGAGCATGAGTACTTCGACTACCACCTGCGCTTTGGAGCGAGTTTTAAGCTGGTGCAGGGCTACTTTGGCGGCGGCAAGACCCACTTCCTTTACTGCGTGCGCGAGCTGGCGTGGGATCGTGGGTTTGCCACCGCGGTCGTGGAGCTTTCGCCCAACGAATGCCCCTACGACGACAGCTTCAAGGTCTACCAGGCGGTCGTGCGGCGCATCGGCCAGCGCCCGCGCACCGCGCTGGGCTCGCCGAGCTACGGCCTGCCCGATCTATTGCGCAACCTGATGGACGATCGCGTCGACGCCGCGCTGCAGACACCCTCAGTGCCCGACGTCGACGCCGCCCGCGAGGCGGTCCTGGGGTGGTTGCGTACCACCGTGGCGCGCGCAGCCTGCGAGAGTCACTCCTACCGTCGCGCCATCGTGGAGTTCGCCGCCGCCTTCCTCGAAGGGCGTTTTGAAGACGAACAGCGCCTGGAGGCCTGGCTCACTGGCGAGTCGATCCCGGCAAGTGAGCTGCGGGAGCTGGGTGTGTATGAGGATATCGGCAAGAGTAACGGCTTTATCATGTTGCGCTGCCTCACCCAGATGATCGTGGGCCTGGAGCTTCCCGGCACCGTGCTCCTCTTCGACGAGGTGGACCGCAACCTCTCGGTGAGCGTCAAACGCAGCCAGATCATCGGCGACAACCTCCGCCAGGTCATCGATCTCTGCGGTCGTCATCAACTCCCCAACACCCTTTTTATGTACGCGGTTCCCCCGGAGTTTATGCGCAACGTGGTGCCGGATTACCCGGCGCTCTACCAGCGCTTAAAGAGCCCGGTTCCGCTCAGCGTGCGGAGCCCTCAGGCGGTGCTCATTGATCTGGAGCGTCTTGATCTGGAGCCGGCCGAGCTCCTCTCCACGCTCGGCGACAAGCTGGTCGGTGTGTTCGAGTCGGCGCGCGATTGCACCTTCGATCGCACCCTGCAGTCCGCGAACGCCCGCGCGCTGGCCAACGCCTGCGTCTACAGCTACTTCGAGGTCAACCACCGCCGCCTCTTCGTCAAAACCTGGGTTGATTTTCTGCATCGCCAGCTCGTCGACGGTGAGCTGGAGCTTGACCCCAACGCGGCCACCGACCTTGTGCTCTCGGGCTACGACGCGCTCGCACAGACCCCGGCCCAGGACGACTTCTCCGACTTCTAACTCCATCGCGCTGTCCCCACAGGTGACGCCATGATCGCTGAAGCAGAAGAAGTCGAACATCCCGTCCACGGCAGCGGCCGCCTGGTCGGCCTGCGCCGCAACGGCCGGCTGGCGCTGGTCCACTTTGAAACCCTGCCGCTGCCGACGCTAGTGCCCACCCGCGAGCTGCGGCGGCCTGGCGAGCGCGCGCCGCACCCCTCATCGAGTGCCAACACATCGACGGATATTGACGCCCCCCCGGGCGACGATGCTCCCGGGCCCCTGCCAACGACGCTGCAACGCTACGCCCTGGAGCCCACCCAGGCGGATATGGCCCTGGAGGCGATGCGCCTTGGCGTGGTGCCCGCGCAGGGGATTGAGGCGTTTACCGTCGCTCGCGACGCGGCCTTCGCCAGCCTCAACGCCGCGCTGGTGGAAGCCTCCGGGCGAGGAGCGCTGCGCGTCATTGAGGGAGATTACGGCGCCGGGAAGACCCACATGCTGGAGTGGCTGGGCACCCGCGCGCTCTCCGAGAACTTCATCATCGCCCGGGTGACGCTGGACGCTGACGAGACCTCTCCGGCACACCCCCAGCGGGTCTACCGCGCGATGATGCACACCCTGCGCTATCCCGACCGCCCCGATGAGGTCGGTCTGGGGCTTGCTCCCCTTCTGGAGCGTGCGATCATCTCCGACGGCGCCCGCGAGATCTTTGCGGTCGGAGAGCGCGGTCACGGCACCCACCTCTACCTGAGCGCGGCGCTCACCTGGCTCGACGCCCTCAACGCCCCGGCACTCACCGTTGAGCCCGACCTCAACTCCTGGCGTCGCGCCGTGCTCGACTGGCTGGAGGGGCATCGCACCCAATCGAACCTCGGCCTCAACGAAGAGCTCAGCTCTGCCCCCGGGTCCCACCCCTGGCTCTACAGCCTCAAAGACTACCGCCCATGGGCGCGCATCTACGCATTTATCTTAAGTGGTCTGGCCACCCTGGCCCGCGAGTGCGGCTACAGCGGACTGATGGTGATGGTCGATGAGGCGGAGCGCTTCGCGCTGCTCTCCCGCGAGAACCGCGAACACGCCGCGGCCACCCTGCGCGCCTTGAGCAGCGCGGCCCTTGGCGATGCGCTCACTCCTCACCCCTCCGACGCCACCCTCGAGTTGGGTGGCGTCGGCAGGCTGCGCGAGCTCCCCTGCCGCTTTGAGCCAGCCTCGGGACTGGGCGTGGTCATGGCGCTCACCCCCAGCTACGACGACGACCCTCTCCTCCAGGGCCTCTTTCCCCCCGAGGCGCGCATCGAACTCGCGCGCCCTCTGCCCTCGGATTACGCCGAATTGGCCCGCCGCGTCAGCGCGTTTTACGCCGAAGCCCGAAACGGCCTGCCGCTGCGCCCGCAGCAAATCGACGCCATCGCCCAGACTATCGAGCGCCTCAGCGCCCGAGGCACGCTGGGGTCGATGCGTCAGGTGATGAAGACCCTCGTGGAGCTCCTCGACGTCCACCGTCACTTCCCTGAGCGCGCCGCTGGTGTCGTCGATAACCTCGCCCGCGTCAGCCACTTCGACATCTAGAGCTTATGACCTCATCCGCCGACACGCTCGACGAGCTTCGCGCCGCGCGCGAAGCGCTGCGCCACACCTGGCATGCCTTTTACGCGCGTTTTGGGAACCTGCGCGAAGCCCAGCGCCTTGCCGTCGCTCCGGTGGTTGCCGGACGCGACACCCTGGTGGGTGCCCCCACCGCCTCGGGTAAAACCGAAGCCTTAATGGCCCCCCTGGCGCAGCGTCTTCTGAGTCGTCGTGATGCCCCCACCGGGCAGGCACGTCTGCTGGTAATCAGCCCCACCCGCGCCCTCTGCAACGACCTGCATCGACGCATTGAGCCCCCCCTTCGCCAGTGCAAACTCAAGGTCGGCGTGCGCACCGGCGATCACAGCCTCAACATCACCCGCGACGCCCCGCCGGTGGTGATCACCACCCCGGAGTCCCTCGACTCGATGCTCTCGCGCTGGCCCGCCTCTCTGCGCTCGGTCGAAGCGCTTCTCCTCGACGAGATTCACCTCCTCGACGGCAGCGCCCGCGGCGATCAGCTGCGCGTGCTCCTGGAGCGCCTGGAGCGCATCTGCCATACCCGACCTCAGCGCTGCGCGGCGTCGGCAACGCTCCCTCACGCCGACGAGATCGCCCGGCGCTACCTTCACGATCCGGAGCTGATCCTTGTGGGCAGCGCCGGCCGCGGCCTCGACGCGCGTCTGGTGCACACGCCGGAGCTCGCCGACGCGGCCACCGACATCGCCGAGACCTTCCTCTCGGGGGAGTCGCGCAAGATCCTCGTCTTTGCCAACGCGCGCGCTCAGGTCGAGACGCTGGTGGCCTGCCTCTCGGCCCACCCGCGCCTGGCCGGTCGCATCTTCGCCCACCACGGCTCGCTCTCGCGCTCGGTGCGCCTGCGCACCGAGCGCCGCTTCCTCGACGCGCCGGCGGCCATCTGCGTGGCCACGATGACCCTGGAGCTGGGCATCGACATCGGCGACGTCGACCGCGTGGTGCTTGTCGGACCACCTCCCAACGTCGGCGCGCTGGTGCAACGCGTGGGGCGCGCCAACCGCCGCGGCTCGGTGGCCCACGTGACCTGCCTGGCCTCCGACGACTTCGAGGCCTTGCGCCTGGAGCACCTGCTGGTCTGTGCCGACGAGGGACGCCTCTTTGAAGATCCCGTCCCCTTCCGCCCCTCGGTGCTCGCGCAGCAGGCCATCTCGTTGCTCTTTCAGAGCCGTCATAAATGGATCGGCGCCGAGGTTCTGCACCAGCGTCTGCCCGAGGCGATCCGATCGACCTACTCGCCACACGATCTTCTCGATCTTCTCCAGGCGATGTGTGAGGCCGGCTACCTCACCCCCCTCAATGGCCAGCGCTTTGCCGCCGGCGATCGCGCGCTGAAGATGTACGAGCACGGTCTGATGCACGCCAACATCGACGATACCCCCGAGATCGAGGTCTTCGACGAGACCACCGGCGAACTTCTCGGGCGCGTGGCGCTAAGCCGAAAACAACGCGAATCCCTGGGGGACGGTCAGGAGCTCGGCCTCTCCCTTGCCGGCCGCCGCCGCGAGGTGGTGCGCATCACCCAGGATCAGGTCTTCGTCGACAGCGCCCAGGGCGAGGCACCCAGCGCCTTCTTTGCGCGCCAGGCGCCTCGTTATGCATTTGAGCTGGCCCGCGACCTGGCAGCCTTCCTGGGCATCGGCCACCACGAGCTACGCGTCGAGCGCTGGACCAGAGGCGCGCGCCTCGGCCACTTTCTGGGCACCCGCTGGGGACTCCTGCTCGATGGCATCCTGCGCGAGCGCGGCCTGGCCACTCGCCCCGGAAACGCCTTCTTCCACATCCTCAAACGCGATCCCGAGCTCAAAGACGGCCTCGACGACGCCGAACGCATCGAGCGCGACGCCCGCGCCTTTATCGCGCGCGAGAGCGAGCGCCTGGCCCGACGCCTCGACATCGGCCCCTTCTACGACGGGCTCCCCTCCAACCTGCTTCGCTCCTGGCTCGACGAGGCGCTGGCCCCCGCCGACTTCGCCCTTCACCTGGCCCAATGCGAATGGATCGAAGGCCCTATCTTCCCGCTTCCGCCTGAGGACTAGGTGCCCACGCCCATTGGCGTCTCCCTCCCGGGTGCGTAGGGTGGATCGCGTCGCGGGACTCATTGTTTTTCCCTCACTTCTCTTCAGGGCGCGCTGTGTTGGATACCATCGCCGACTTTCTCAACGCCTCGATCGGCCCCTACCTGCCGATGACGCTCACCACCCTCGCGTTGGCCGCCGCGCTCCTCTCATCAAGTCACATCCTGCTCTCCCGCCGCGAACCCGGCTCCACCATCGCCTGGATGGCCCTGGTGTGGCTGGCCCCTCTGCTTGGCTCGGCCGCCTACCTGATGCTGGGCGTCAACCGCATCCAGCGCCGCGCCGAATCGCTGCGTATGGAACACCACCAGCGCCGCCACGCCACCGAAGAGCTCACCTTAAGCGACGCCGAGCTCCGAGAGCGCCTTCATCACGACGTCGAACACCTCATCCCCCTGCGCGCCCTGGTCGATCGCGTGGTGCGCCGCCCTCTGGTCGCCGGCAACAAACTCCTCCCCCTCTTCGATGGCGACGACGCCTACCCGGCAATGCTCAAAGCCATCAATGAGGCGCGGGCTTCGGTTACCCTGGTCACCTACATCTTCGACAACGATGAGATCGGCCGCACCTTTGTTGACGCCCTGGAACGCGCTCATAAGCGTGGCGTTGAGGTCCGCGTGCTCATCGACGCCGCCGGGCTGCGCTACTCATTTCCCTCGATTCATCAACGCCTTAAACGCGCCCGCATCCCCTCGGCGCGCTTTCTCCCGTCGATCCTTCCGCCGCATATCATGACGGTGAACCTGCGCAACCACCGCAAGATCATGGTCGTCGACGGCACCCTCGGCTTTACCGGCGGGCTCAACATCCGCGACGCGCATCGCCTCGACACCCTCCCAAAATTTCCCGTCCACGATCTGCACTTTCAGATCGAAGGCCCCGTCGTCGCTCAACTTCAAGAGGTCTTCTCCGAAGACTGGGAGTTCACCACGGGGGAGCGACTGGAGGGGCCGGCGTTTTTCCCCGAGCTCAAGCCCGCGGGTGAGGTCGTCGCGCGGGGCATCTCCGATGGGCCCGACGAAGATCTCGATCGCCTGCGCTGGACCATCGTCGGGGCCATCGCCTCCGCCCGCCACCGCGTGCGCATCATGACCCCCTACTTTATCCCGGACGACTCCCTGATCACTGCCCTCAACCTGGCCGCGCTGCGCGGCGTGCAGGTCGACATCCTGCTCCCCTCGGTCAACAACCTCATCTACGTGCAGTGGGCCTCAATGGCCCACCTGCGCAGCCTCCTGGACTGGGGCTGCAACATCTACTTTAGCCCGCCGCCTTTTCATCACTCCAAACTCATGGTCGTCGACCGCACCTGGTTCACCCTGGGCTCGGCCAACATCGACCCGCGAAGCCTTCGCCTGAACTTTGAGTTCAACCTGGAATGTTGGGATCCCACCCTGGGCGGTCATCTGGATCAGCTATTCCAGGATCGCATCGAGGACTCCACACGATTAAGCCGCGAGGACTGGGAGACGCGCCCCCGCTGGCAACGCCTGCGCGACGGCGCCGCCGCGCTGCTCTCCCCCTACCTCTAAACCTCGAATCAGACCGGCTCAGGCTGCGTCCAGCGCTCGTAGATCTTGCGCGTCAGCGCCGAGATCGCCGCCTGGCCAAGCTCCCTTTCGGGCACCCAGCGCCAGCGATCCCCGGCGATGTGCACCGAAGCATCGATCTCGGCGGCGTAAATTCGGGTCTGCAGCCGGCGATGCGAGAAGACGTGGGTGATCTCGCCAACTTCCTCTCCGAGCTCCTCAATCCCCACGATCTGCGCGACCTCGTCGAGCCTGGGCCAGCGCTTGCCCTCGCGCTCCACCGTCGGAAACTCCAGCAGCCCGGCCAGGAGCCCTCCGGCCTCTCGCGGCCCCACAAGCACCTCTCGCTTGCCTGCGCGCTGACGGTAGACCACCACCGTCAGCGCCCGCATCGGCTTGACCGCGCTACGACGCGCCACTTCCGGGAGCGCCTCGGGCTCGCCGCTGGCAAACCCCGCACAGTACTCCCGCACCGGGCAGAGCAGACACGCTGGCGAGCGCGGCGTGCACACCCGGGCACCCAGCTCCATCAAGGCCTCGTTAAAATCGCCCGGCTTACGGGGGTCGACCAGCGCTTCAGCGAGCGCCCAGAAGGTCTTCTGATTGGCGCTGCTTCGCGGATCGCCGCTGATGGCAAATAGGCGAGAAAACACGCGAATCACATTGCCGTCGACGATAGGCGCCGCGATCCCATATGCGATCGACGCGATCGCCCCGGCCGTATACGGCCCGATCCCCGGGAGCTCGCGCAAGCCTTCCAGCGTCGAGGGCAGCTCCCCGCCATGCTCGTCGACGATCACCTTCGCCGCCCGGTGCAGGAAACGCGCACGGCGGTAATACCCCAGCCCCGACCACTGCTCGAGCACCTCCTCCTCGCGGGCCGCCGCCAGCGACGCCACGTCGGGAAACCTCGCCATCCACCGCTGAAAATAGTCGATGACCGTGACCACCTGGGTCTGCTGCAACATGATCTCGGAGACCCAGGTCGCATAGGGATCGCCCACCCCGCGCCAGGGCAGATCTCGCCGCTCCCGCCAGAACCAGCGCAAGAGCGCCTGCTGAAACGCCCCCTTTCGCGCCTCCCAACCGCTGGTCGCGAGCACCTCGCTCACGCCGGCTCCGGCGCCACACACTGGTTGGTCGACGCCTCGAAGACCTCATCGTCGGCGCAGCCCTCACATCCCGACTCGCAGCGGGCCAGCGGACAGCCGCGCTGATCCTCAAAGATCTCCAGACCGCAGCCCTCGCGGCACTGCGGCTCCTGAACTGCCGGACAGCTCATGCAGAGCTCTCGCGCCTCATCAAAATACTCCCCCTGACGGCAATCCTCGGGCCGATCGGTCGCCTCGGCACCACAGCCGACCATCACGAGCATCACCGCCGCCAGCATCCACTTCTTCACGCTCACCTCTGCACCTTGACCATCACAGGTGGCAACGCCACCGAGACCTCTGTCCTAACAGCGTCATCTTGCCCTGAAAAGCCCCCGACGCAGGGCCCGGGGTCGATTGCGCACCCCTTGCCGCTTTGTTACGGTATGTTCAACGTTCACCCCCGAAAACCTGCGGGCTTCATCCTCTCCCGCCCCCCCGGGTTGTGTGCGACGCGAACACCTCTCACCTCGAAGCCGTGAACCTCGACTCTTCGCACTCATCGGTTCAAGCATGTCAGCAGGCGCCCGCATCGGGACGGTCATTGAAAACAAATACCGCCTCGACGAGCAGATCGGTCACGGCGGCATGGGAGCCGTCTACCGCGGCACCCAGCTGATGGTCGACCGCCCGGTCGCCGTCAAACTGCTGCACCCGAACTTCGCGCATCAAAAGAATGTTCAGGCCCGCTTTGAGGTGGAGGCCCGCGCCATCGGCCGGCTGAACCACCCCAACTGCATCACGCTCTACGACTTCGGTTACTCGGCCGACCTCAACGCGTTTTACACCGTGGTGGAGTACATCGACGGCACCCCCCTCGACGAGCTCGTCAACCAGCGCATGCCCCTGCGCACGGTGGTGACGATCCTGCGTCAGATCGCCTCGGCCCTCGATCACGCCCATCACCACGGCATCCTGCACCGCGATCTCAAGCCCGAAAACATCATGCTCGCCAGGCAAACCGATGGCAGCGAGGCGGTCAAAGTCCTGGACTTCGGCATCGCCCAGATCATGACCGGTGAGAGCGAGGATGACGACGACTTTGAAGCCGATCGTCTCACCCGCGCCGGCGAACTCTTCGGCACGCCGCCTTATATGAGTCCGGAGCAGGCGCAGTCTTCGCGCACGCTCACCCCGGCCACCGACCTCTACTCGATGGGCATCATCGCCTACGAGCTTATTGAGAACCGCCTGCCCTTCTTTGCGGACACCCCGCTCGACATCTTGATGATGCACATCCAGCAGGCTCCGCCACCGATGCGCCGTGCCGGCATCCCCGACGCACTACGCTCGGCGGTGATGAGCCTGCTGGCCAAAGATCCGGCCGCGCGCCCCCCCAACGGCAAAGCCGTCATCGACCAGCTCACCACCATCCCGGCCGAGGCGCTCGACGCACCGCTGGCCGCCGCGCCTGCCGTAGAGGGCGCGGCGCGCGCGATCGACCCCACCCTGCTCAACCTGGACACCGGAGAGTCGCCGGCCCTGGACGCGTCCGACATCTCGCTGGACATCCCGCTGGACCTCCCCCCGACACGACCTCCCTCGACTCCGCAGTCCCCGGGACTTCCCCCTCGCAGCGACGAGGCCCCCACCATCCCCACCATGATGGGACCGCCAGACGACAAGCCGTGGCGCTCCCCTTCAGTCGATCGCATCGCCGAGTCCAACTCGCGCCGCGGCCTGGTGATGATGCTTGGCACCCTCTTCATCCTGATGTTCGCCGCGCTGCTCTGGTGGGTCTCGTCCCAGAGCGCCGGGGAGCCCGATGAAGCGTTGGCCGCCCCCTCCGAGGACCTCGCCAACACCGGGGCCGCCCTGGAAGCGCCGGACGAAACGACAGGGCTGGCCGTTGAAGAACCCGCCCCGCGCGAGGTTAGCGTGGAGCCCGTCGATGGTCTGGAGCAACCCACCGAGGAGCTCGCCCCCGCCCCCGGACTTGATGATTACCCTCCGCCACCGCCGCCCACCCGACCGGCCACCCAGCGGCGCCAGGCGGCCTCGAAACCCGCGCGCACGCGCCCCTCTCGCAGCGCCGACGAGGCTGAGAAGTCCGGCGATGACGCGCCCGTGCGCCTCTACGACGACCCGACCGATGATGACGCCCCGCGCCGCCCGGCGCGCCTGGGCCTCTGAGGAGTTCTCTTGTCTGTACGCCGACCTCTGATCGCCCTGGCGGCCCTGACGCTGCTCACCTTATGCAGCGCCCAGGCCCTGGCGCAGGATGAAGAGTCCCCGGAGTATCAGCGCATGCTCCAACTCAGCGACGAGGCCACCACCGCCGTGCTCGACGGCAACTTCGAGACCGGCGCGATCACCTTTCGCGCCGCCTACCGGGCCTTCCCCGACCCGGTGCTCCTCAAAAACGAGATGATCGCCTGGTACCGCGCCGGCGACTGCCACAGCGCCCTTCCCCCGGCACGCAGCTTCCTGCAGAGCGAGAAAGCGCTCCCCGAAGACATCGCCGACGTCCGCACCGTCGAGCGCGACTGCCACCTGCAGCTCGGCGAGGAAGCGCTACAGGCCGAGGACCTGGCCCTGGCCGGCTACCACCTCGACCGACTCGACACATTGGAGCTGCCCGCGGAGTCTGAACAGCGCCTGGCCGCGCTGCGCACGCAGTACGACGCCCAGATCCCGCCGCCCCCCGCCCCCCTCAACTGCCCTGATGATGCTGGCTGGAACGCTCCCCCTCCCCGTGCACTCGCGCTGCTCGGCGGCGGCACCGCCGGCGCCCTCACCGGACTGGGCCTGCATATTGTCGCGCTGCAACGCCAGGATGAGCTTGATACGCTCTCCAACTCCACCGACCCCAATGACGCCCGACGCTTGCGCCAGCGCCGCGACGCCTGGGACGGCTACCAGCGCACCACACGCTGGCTCGTGCCCACCCTCTACACCTTGAGCGCCGCAGCCATTGGCGCGGGAATCTACCTCACCCTCACCGAAAGCCCCGACTCGGACCCGGCTGAGACGCGCGCGCTGCGTCTCTCTCCGGCCCTCTCCCCCGGCTTTGGAGGCGCGCAGCTCTCCGGGACCTTCTAATAGCAAGCAAGCGCGCCCCCCGCTTGCCAGGAACGTGGCAGGTGAGCTTTGCATGACGCAGCAACCTCTAGTATCGCTCTCGAATACTCTGCCCTTTCAGGGGGCTCGACAGTGCCAACGCCCGGATGCTTGCCGCCATGATCCCTCCCCTTAATCGCGCCGCCACCTGTGCCCTCTCCCTGGCGTTTTTCGCCATGTTCGCCACCATGACGAGCGCGTGCATCTTTGCGGTCGACACCTCCTCGGTCGACTTCGATGCCGACACGCAGAACGATGGAGGCGATGCCGGAGATGTCGGCGAAGACGCCACGACCTGCTCGCCACCGAGTGAGCAGGCCCTCTGCGAGCAGTACGAGCTGGAGTGTGGCGAGTACGAGGTTCTGGATGACTGCGGCCAAACGCGCTCCATCGCCTGCGGCACGTGCCTGCTCAATGACACCTGCATCAGCGGCGTGTGCATCTGCCAGCCCGAGAGCCGCGAAGAGTTCTGCGCACGCAACAGCGCGCAGTGTGGCATCACCGAAGGCGTCGACCGCTGTGATAACGAGCGCCGTGTCTTCTGCGGAGAGTGCGGCGCCAACGAGGTCTGCCCCCCGGCGTCCGAGCCCGAGCAGGCCCAGCTCTGTCAGGCCGAAGAGGTCTGCTCACCGGCATGCGACGCTGGCGAGTCCTGCATCGACGAGCAATGCGTCTGCACCTCCCCCTCCGACGAGGAGCTCTGCGCCGAACACATCGCCGAACAGCCCGACGCGCAGGCCTGCGGCGAGCTCACCATGACCGACCGCTGCGGCGTCGAGCGCAGCGTCGATTGTGGCGGCTGCGCCGACGAGGCCCAGTCCTGCTCCACCGCCAACCTCTGCTGTGTGCCCCAGAGCGACGAGGAGCTCTGCGCGCAAAACCAGCGCGAGTGCGGCACCCTTGATATCACCGACAGCTGCGGCGAACGTCGGGTCATCTCCTGCGGCGGCTGCGGCACCCAGTGCTGCAACTCCGGCGTCTGCGAGCCGCGCGCCCTCGGAATCTTCTGCTAACGTCTTAACCCTCTCGCGATGAGCGACCTGCCATGAACGCTGAAACCATCGACACGACCTTTCTCATCGTCGGCGCCGGCATGACCGGGCTGGCCTTTGCCAACTTTCTGGAGAGCGACGACGTGCTCATCGTCGAGCGCGACCCGGAGATCGGCGGCTGGTGCAAGACCGTGCGCCAGGATGGCTTTGTCTGGGACTACTCCGGCCACTTCTTCCACTTCAAGCACCCCGACATTGAGGCTTACCTGCGTGAGCGCATGGATCCGGATGAGGTCATCACCGTCGAGAAGAACTCTCTGATCCACATCGCTGGCCACAAGGTGGACTTCCCCTTCCAGAAGAACATCCACCAGCTCCCAAAAGAGATGTTCATCGACGCGCTCTACGACCTCTTCTTTCGCGACGAAGCAAGCGCCGAGGCCGACACCACCTCCTTTAAAGGGATGCTCTACGAGAAGTTCGGAAAGTCGATCTCCGAGCTCTTTTTGATCCCCTACAACGAAAAACTCTACGCCTGCGACCTCGAAGAGCTCGATCGCGACGCCATGGGGCGCTTCTTCCCCCACGCCGACCTCAAGAGCATCGTGCGCAACATGCGCCGTCCCGATAACGCCTCGTACAACGCCACCTTCACCTACCCCATCAACGGTGCCATCCGTTATGTGGAGGCGCTGGCCAGCGACATCCCACACCAGGCCATGCGCCTGGGCGACGGGGTCAAAAGCATCGACCTCAACCAGAAGGTGGCCACGCTGCAGAGCGGCACACAGGTGCGCTACCAGCATCTGATCTCGTCGGCTCCTTTTGACCGCCTGCTGCAGATCAGCGGACTACCTCACCAGCCCGAGGACTTCAGCTCCAACAAGGTGCTCGTCTTCAACCTGGGCTTTGATAAAAAAGGCCCGGAGGGCGTCCACTGGATCTACTACCCGGAGCGCGACCTGGCCTTCTACCGGGTGGGCTTCTACGACAACATCATGAACACCGACCGCATGAGCCTCTACGTCGAGATCGGCCTGAGCTCCGACGCCGAGGTCGATGTCGAGGCCTCGCTGACCCGCGTGCTCGCCGACCTGAAACGAGCCGGCGTCATCGACGGTCATGAGCTCGTCTCACACCACAGCGTGGTGCTCGACCCGGCCTACGTGCACATCACCTCACGCTCCCGCGCGAGCTTCGAGGAGCTCTCGTCCATCTTGAAGCAGGCCGGGGTCTACTCGGTGGGACGCTACGGCGGATGGACGTACTGCTCGATCGAAGACAACATCGTGGAAGCCCGCGCGCTGGCTCAGCGCTTCAACACGCTGGCCCAGGCCTGAGCGCACAGACCTTCCTCTCAAGCGCATAAAAAAACCGACCTCGCAATGAGGTCGGTTTTTTGTGTCGTATGCGTGGGTGCGTGGTCCGCGTTAGCGGGACTCTCCGGGCTGCTCGAGCAGCCAGCGGGTCTGCTCCACATCCTGCTCCAGCTCCCAGGCGGACTCGTCGGCCTGCGGGAACCCCGTGGGATCGTGCGCCGTGGCGCGGTTGGTGCTCAGAAAGCTGAACATCACGAAGATCCCGAAGAGCACGAGCACCACCGCCACCATGTGGCTGGGGCGCAGGGTCTCAAAGTAGCGCTGCACATCGAAGCTCACCGGGGAGGCCGCAACGGCAGCTCCCGAGGCCACAGCCGGCGTGGTCTGACGCGCGGCCTGGGCGATGGCCCGGGGCTCCGGCGTGGCACGGCGCTCCTCGGGGATCGTCAGGGACTGACGTTTGCGCCCGGAGAAGCGCTCATAGACCTGAATGACCTGCTCGCCATCCAGCCCCAGCTCTCGCGAATAGTTGCGAAGATGGCCCCGAAGAAACACCTCGGCGACGTACTCCTCAAAGCGATCGTTCTCCAGATGTTCCAGCATCTGCCGCGGGATCCGGGTCATGGTGGCCACATCACTAAGCCCCAACCCTTTCTCCTCGCGCGCTTCGCGAAGCATCATTCCGGGCGATTTCATACGACGTCCTTACGCGTTACGACTCGACAACCTGCGTATTCTTCTGAGCTCGGCCGCGACCGGCGGCATCTCGCCATCTGTCGCGCTTTGAGCTGTGCTGCGTTGATACATCATTCCTCAGGGATTGCAACCCGTATTGGATAAGGTTTTAACCAGTTTAGCCTGCCCTCTGGCCATACCCCAGCGGAAGTTTTCCACACCTGCAATTCAACGCGCTAAACACTTAAAGAGATACTTCAATAGTGCATCGCACCGGGCAGGCCGTCAACAAATCCTAACGTAAAGTCATGTTACACAAGGAGCCTGGCACCCCTGCCCCCTTCTTGACACCCCTGCGCCTCACTGATAGCAATGCAGGGTGCCTCAAAGCTGTATTTTTTGCGTTCAAATATCCGCCCAAAATTTTCGGGTGTGCGTTCGCCCTCACCGCTTATGTTGTCCGGTCGAGGCCCCGGCCCTCTCAAGCGACGCCAGCCCTGGTCGGATCGAGGAGTAACCTATGTTGGTGCGTGTACTGAATCGACTGACCGCAAGCCCCCTGATCGCCACCCTGGCGGCCGCCGCGCTCTTTATGCCGGCCTCGGCCTACGCCGGTGAGTTCACCGACCTGATGGACGCCGCCGACAACTTCGATGACCGGGACCCGGCGACGCACGACCCCTTCGATTTCAACCTCGAGCCGACCTTCCGTTTCGACTACGGGACCGCGCGCATCAGCCGCGAGGCGGCCTGCGTGCCCACCGGCGGCTCCAGCAGCACGGTCGACGAGAACCCGCGCCTGGTCCGTGACTCCGGCCGCTGCAGCGAAGCGACGGTGGTCAACAACAAAGAGATGCTCTACCGCCAGACGCGCAGCACGCTCGACATCACCCTGCGCGCCGGCCTCTATAAAGATCTCGAGTTCCGCGCCACCCTCCCGTACGTCTTCGAGTCGAGCCGCGCGCTCAAGTATGCCGATGACGATCCCTCTGGACGTCGCATCGTCGACGCGGCGAACTCCTCGGTGGACCCCAGCGATGATCGCATCCGTCGCCACGCCGAGACGGTGTTTCAGCCCGGCGAGAGCGCGTCGGAGTTTGCGGCGGGCCTGGACGACTTTCAGCTTTATCGTTTCTTTGATCTGAGCAACCAGTACAGCACCGCCCGGTCGCGAAGTGGCCTGGCCGACCCGACCATCGGATTGCACTGGGCTCCCTGGAACGACCACCGCGACCCGACCAAAGCGACGCTTGCCCTGGGCATGGACTACACCATGCCGGTGGCCGAGGTGGAGCGCTTTGATAACAGCGCGGTCGGCCGCGGGCTGCACGTGCTCTCCTGGTCGGTGAACTCCTCGAAGAAGTTCGACTGGATCGAGCCCTACTTCGGCCTGAAGTACAACCTGCCCCTGGCGAGCACCAACTCGCTCTACGGGCGCACCGACCCCAACGCCGAGAGTCAGGGCCAGGTGCTGCTTAACCCGCCGATGAGCGGCATGTTCACCGTGGGCACGGAGTTTATCCCCTACGAAGACGCCGAGACCGGCGCGCGATACGGCATCGACCTGCGCTTTAGCTTTGGCTACACCAGCGAGGGTCGCGACTACACCGCGCTCTTCGACCACATGACCAGCGACGGCAACGAATGTAACAACCGCACCATCGACTCGGTCCGCCCGGAGTTCGATGGCGACGGCAACCTGCTTAACCCCGACGACGTGGCCTGTGCCTGGGTGGTGCGGCAGCCCTCCAACGCGCGCCCGCTTCCGGTCTACGACGTGCGTGAGGCGATTGAGAGCGGCGACTCCTCCGAGTTCGCCTTCCGCGACATCGCCACCGTCGGCAGCTACGGGACCTTCGCCGGGCAGCTGGGCCTGAACCTGCAGCCCTCGCGCTACTTCCAGTTTAAGGCGGTTGGCGGCATCACCCACCACCAGTCGCACCTGATCACCAACGCGCGCACCGGCCGCAACTCCGCCCAGAGCGGCGACAACACCGTCGCGCTCACCGGCCCCGACGCGCGCTACGAGCGCAACCCGGCCTACAACCCCAGCTACGACAACTCCGGGGCGCGCTTCCGCATCGAGAACTACAACATCTGGCACTTCGCCGTGACCGCCGCGCTGCAGTTCTAATCACCACGCCAGACGACGCGCACAAAAAAGCCCCCGGTCGACGCCGGGGGCTTTTCTAGTCAGGGCTTCACGTTGTGAAGGCAGAGGTGCAGCCAGCTCAGGCCCCGCGCTGGCCCTCCACCACCGCGATGCGCGCGTAGATCGCCGAGCGGGGAAGATCGCTGACCTTTGCCAGCACTTCTTTGATGCTGCGCGCGCTCAACCCCTCATCGAGCAACGCCCCGATAAGACGGTCGGCCTCGGCCTCCTCGGCGCTCACTTCGGAGGCCTGCCCTGGAGCGACCACCAGCACCAGCTCACCGCGCAGCTCTTCCTGCTGCGAGGCCACCTGCGCACGCACCTCGGCCACCGTGCCCCAGAAGTACTCCTCAAAACGTTTGGTCAGCTCCCGGCCCACACAGATCTCACGATCCGGGCCACAGACGGCCTCCAGATCGCTCAGGGTCTCTTCCAGCCGTCGGGGAGACTCGTAGTAGATCACCGTGACTCCGAGGCCCTCCAGGGCTCTGTGGCGTGCCTGACGAGCCGCGGATTTGGGGGGCAAAAACCCCTCAAAATAGAAGCGGTCGCTGGCAAGCCCCGAAGCGCTCAGCGCCACGGTGGCGGCTACCGGGCCGGGGAGCGCCATGACCTCCACGCCGGCCTGACGGGCCGCGCGCACCAGCCGGTAGCCCGGATCCGAGATGGTGGGGGTGCCGGCGTCGCTGATCAGCACGACCTGGCGGCCGGCCTCAAGCTCCTTGACCAGACGCTCGGCCTGGGACTGGGCGGTGTGATCGTCGTAGCGCCACAACTTCGGCCTGCCCTCAACACGCGCCACCCCGAGACGTTCCAGGAGTTTGCCGGCGTTGCGGGTGTCTTCGCACGCAATGATGTCGGCCTGGGCCAGCGCCTCGCGCTGGCGCGGGCTGACGTCATCGAGATTTCCAATCGGGGTCGGGCAGACCAGGAGCATGGCATCGTCTCCGCGTTCATGTCTGTTCGTCGAACTCTGCACGGTCGCCGGCAGGGACGTCGCTATCATTGCATAAAAAAGGCGGCCGCCACTTGATGTGACAGCCGCCCTCTTCACTGGCAAAGGATGACCTCGGCGGTCAAGCCCCCGGCGTTATTTACCGATGGCCAGCCCCAGCTCCTCGCGCAGCTGGAAGTACTCCTCACTGATGGAGAAGAGCACCAGCTCGCGGATCTTCTCTTTGACGCTGGCTTTGCCCATCGGCACCAGGTCGCTCTTGATGCAGCCCGCCGCGGTGTGAAGGTCACCACAGATGAGCAGCCCCATGCGGATCGCGGTGTGCTCCACCGCCAGCACCCACTCCGAGAGGTTGGGGTTTTGGCCCTTGCTCAGGAACTGCTTCATCGCCTTCTGCGCCTGCATCAGCATCGGGCCCGGAAGCGCCATGAGCTCTTCCTTGATCGGCGCGCCCTGTTCGCCGAGCGTCGCGCCGATGCCTAAGCTCGGGTCGGTGATGTCCATCAGCGCCATGAAGAGCAGCTTCAAGAACTCGGTGGGCTGACCGATCGAGCCAACGTAGTGGCGCGGCATCACCCAGGTGAGCGACTTGGCGATGATGAACGCCAGCTCGCGGTCGCCGCTCTTCTGGCGCACATCGCCACCGATGATCACCGCCGCCGGGTCGACGTTGGCGTTGCGCATGCCCATGGCCTGGTCACCCTTGAGGTAGACCCGGGGCGCAGGCAGGAGTTGCATCGTCTGAGCCACGTAGCGGTACACGTTGTTAAAGGGCGTCTGCTCTTCGAGGTCGACCAGGTCGCGCTTCTTATGCACGCCCCAGTCCTTGATCGAGGCCAGGGAGTACATCGGGCGAAGGCCCTGGCCGAGCACCGTCATGATGTACGTGATCAGCACATCCTGACGGGGGTGGTAGAGGCGCTTGTACATCTCTTCATTGAAGGTCCCACGCGCCGGCTGCATATGGGCGCCCAGGTACTTGCGGTAGAAGGTCTCCTCCTGCTCCGAGGCGCTCTGCAGGAAGCTGAGCGCGCCGGCCATGCACCAGGCTTTGTCGTACTGCTTGGTCTGGATGTAGCTCTTGAAGAGCACGCGGTAGCTCTCAACCCGGAACTGATCGAGCTCAATGAGAGCACGATGCTGCTCGATGGCGCCCTCCGGATCGCTGCCGGTCTTCTCGTAGAGCTCGGCCAAAATCAGGCGCAACTTCTCGTCGGAGGGGTTCAAGCCCACGGCGATCTTATACGCCTCAATGGCCGTCTCCATGTCGCCCAGGCGCGTGCGGTAGATCTCGCCGAGGTTCTGCCAGAGCAGGGTCTTGACGCTCTCCATCTGCCCGTCGTCGTGCTCGCTGACGCGGTGAAGCATGCGGCGGTAGGCGCGCGAGAGCTCCTTCCACTCCTTCTGCTTGGTGAGGATGCGGTCGATGGCCTCAAAGGCCTTGAGCATCTTCACGTCCACATCAAGCGTCTCATCAAAGAGCGCGACAGCCTGCATCGGGTCGTCGATCTCATCGCGGTAGATCACCGCCGCGGTGTAGTAGTACTTGGCGATGCGGCCCGGATCCTGCTCCTGCTCGATGATGCGCTTGAGGATATCGACGGCCTCATGCCACTGGCGCGTCTTGGTGTAGAGGTCGAGCAGCTTGCGCAGGATGACCACGCTCTTGGGCTCCAGCGCCAGGGCCTGCTCGTAAGCATCGACCGCCGCCGGGGGCTGGTTGAGTTTGGTCGCCAGCAGGTCGCCCATTTTGGAGAGGTGGGCAAAACGCGCCGTCGGGTCACTCTCAGCGTCGAGCAGCCAGCGGGTGTAGTGGACCACATCCTCCCACTTGCTCTGAGCCTCGGAGACCTCCACCAGGTTAACCAGCGTGGGCCGGTGCTGCGGGCTGAGCTCAAGCGTCTTCTCGAAGTACTGGCTGGCCTTGCGCATCTCGCCAAGGGTTTTGCGCACCGAGCCCAGGCGGAAGTAGATCTCGGCCAGCTCCGGGGTCTCGAGCTTGTCGGCGTGATGCAGCTGCAGCGCCTGAAGCACCTTGGAAGCCTGCTCCCACTCCTCGCGAGCGTAGAGCAGCTGACCGAGGCCTTTGAGCGTCTCCATATCGTTCGGATCGAGCTCATAGGCGTTACGGTAGGCCACCAGGGCGCGTTCGGGCTGCGCGAGCTGGTCGTAGGCCTGGGCGAGCTGGAGCTGACGCCGGTGAAGCTCACTGGCGGGCGCCGAGCCCTGGCTGAAGACGCCGATGACCATCTCAAGGAGCGGGATGGCGCGCTCAAAACGGCGCTCGCGCACATACACGTCGATCAGAGGTTCAGCGGCCTCGGTGATGCGCGGTTCAAGCTCCAGGGCCGACTCGTAATAGCGCAGCGCGCTGACCTCGTCGCCGACCTGCTCTTCGTAAACCTTACCGATCTCGCACTGCAGCGCGGCCTTCGCGCTCAAGTCGCGGGTGGCCTCTTCGGCCGCCTTGAGCACGCGGATCAGGCTCTGCCACTCCTGCTGAATCGCCAGCAGGTTGCGCACCGCGTCGAGCACGCCCGGGTGGGTCGGCTCCAGGCGCAGCGCCGAGAGGTAGGCATCCTCGGCGTTGGCGTGGTCGTGAAGCTGGCTCTCCATCAACTGACCGGCGCGGAAGTACAC
Source organism: Lujinxingia vulgaris (assembly GCF_007997005.1). GTDB lineage: Bacteria > Myxococcota_A > Bradymonadia > Bradymonadales > Bradymonadaceae > Lujinxingia. The sequence continues at coordinate 173,155 of NZ_VOSL01000054.1, forward strand.
ATCCACGCGCTCAGCCGGATCTTCGAGCTGGTCGGCCAGGCGATTGTAGGCCTCGACCGCGCTCTCCCAGTTGCTGGTGGACTCATGCAGTTGCGCGAGCTCCGACCACAGCTGCGGGTTGATGGGCTCGAGCCCCAGCGCGGCATTAAACGCCTCGATCGCGGAATGCGGATCACGCACCTGGTCGCGCTGCACGCGCCCAAGCTCGGTGTAGAGCGCGACCTTCTCCTCGCCACGCTGCGAGAGCTCGATGTGGCGTTGCAGCACATCGACCAGCTCAAACCAGCGCTCCAGCGCGTGGTAGAGGCGCTCGAGGTTCTCAATGGCGGTGACGTTCTCCACGTCGACCATCAAGATGTTGTTGTAGCTCTCAACGGCGCGCTCCATATCGCCGAACTGCCCTTCGAACACGCCGGCCATCTTGCCGTAAATCGCCACCTGGGCGTCGGGCTCGTGGGTCAGCGCCAGGCGCTGTTCGAGCACATCGACCAGCTCATCCCACTGCCCGCTCTGGGTATAAAGCCGCTCCAGCGCTTCGAGCGTGGGGGCGTGGGTCTGATCGACGGTGAGCACGTCGCGGTAGGCCATGATGGCCTGACCGATGTCGCCGAGCTGAACTTCCCAGAGCTCGGCGGCGCGGCTCTTAATGGCCACGATCGCGTCGGGGTCGTAGGTGGCGCCGGCTTTCTGCTCCAGCACCGCCACGAGCTCTTCCCAGCGCTCAAAGGTCTCAAAGACGCGCTCCAGGCTCTCCATCGCCAGGATGTCAGTCGGGTCAATGACCAGGATCTCGCGGTAGGCTTCCACCGCCTGATCCACCTCACCGAGCTGCATCTCGCTGAGTTCACCGAGCTTGCGCCACAGCTCCACGCGCGAGTCCGGCTCGCTGACCAGATCGACCTGGGTGCGCAGCACCTGGGCGAGCTCCGGCCAGGCCGCGAGGCGACGGTAGAGCCCCTCGAGCATCTCCAGGATCTCGACGCTGTCGGGGTTGATCGCCAGCGCGCGCTGCAGGTGGTAGACGGCCTCATCGGGCTGGTTGAGCTCGGTGGCGCGCCACTGACCCACAAGGCGATGAAGCTCGGCCGCCTCGGGCGAGTCGTCGATGGCACGGAGCACGTCACCAAAGCGGCTGACGGCTTCTTCCCAGAGCCCGGTCTGACGGGCGAGTCGCTCAATGTCGGCGATCAGCGCCTCATCGCTCATCGTCTCCGGCCCGAACGCCGAGAGCAGCACAACCAGCGCGTTCTCCGGCTGCATCAGGTTCTCTTCGAAGATGCGCGCGGCGTTTCGCAGGTTCTCCACGCGCTCGAAGATGTCGTCGCCGACCATCTCAGCGCGGTCCAGGTAGACGCCGGCGAGCTGCTCAAAGCCCTCGGCGGTGCCCTGCTCCACAAAGATGGCTTCCAGCGCGCGGCTGGCCGACATCCGCATCGGATCGATCTCGAGCACGGCGCGGTGGAACTGCACGGCCTGGTCGCGATCGAGGAGCTTCGTCTCCCAGATCTCGGCGACGCGGGTAAGCAGCTCGATCTGCTGCTCGGCGTCCTGCATCCGGTCGGCCTTCAGCTCGAGCACCTGGGCGGCTTCCTCCCAGCGGCTCTCCTGGAGGTAGAGACCTTCGAGCTCATCGAGGGCCTGCTCGTGGCCGGGGTCAAGCCCGAGCACGTTCTTCCAGGCGTCGATGGCCGCCTCCGGGTTCATGAGCATGTCGCCCTGCACCCGGCCGAGCTCCACCCACAGGTCGAGCTTGCGCTCGTGGGCGACCTGCTCGTGAGCGATCAGACGCTCCACCATGTCGGCCTGCTGCTGGTAGTCGGCCTGACGGGTGGCGATGTCACGCAGCGCCTCAAGCGCCGGCAGGTGACGGGCATCGAGCCCGAGCACCGCCGTCCAGGCATCCTGGGCCTGAATCTCATCGTTGAGGTACTCGCCGTAAATCGTACCGAGCGACTCGTAGAGGTTGAGCTGCTCGTCGGGATCCTGGCTCAGCTCCACCTCACGGCGCAGCACGCCGACCAGGTCATCCCAGCGCTCACCGTCGAGGTAGAGGCGGCGAAGTTCGCCCAGCGCCATGCGATCATCGGGGCGAAGCTCACTGGCGCGCTCCCACAGATCGACGGCGTCATCGGTGCGGCCAAGCATATCTTCGGCGATACGCGCCATCCGCGCCTGATAGTCGGCCTGCTCGTCCGGATCGTGGGTGAGCTGCGAGCGACGCTCCAGCACATCGAAGAGCGGCTCCCAGGACTGCAGCGCAGTGTGAATCTGCTCCAGGTTGGCCAGCGCCTGCTCGTGATCGGGTTGAATGCTCAGGATGCGCTCATAGGTGGACACAGCCTGATCGTAGTCGGTGAGCTGCTCGGCGAAGACCTGCGCCAGACGGAAGTTCAGCTCGACGACCTCCAGCTCGTCGTAGGTGCCCTCGACACGACGCTCCAGCACCCCGGCCAGATCCGCCCAGCGTGCCTGCGCCAGGTAGATTCGGTCGAGCGCAGCCAGCGCCTCGGCGTGGGTCGGGTCGAGCTCAAGCACCTTGAGGTAGGCCATCTCCGCGTCTTCGAACTGCTCCAGGCGAGCGTCGAGGATCGTCGCCACACGCAGCCAGAGATCGAGGGCGGCGTCGTCGGTGATCTGCGGGCTCTCCAGCGCGTCGGCGTAGAACGACGCCGCCGCGCCCCAGTCCAGCGTCTGCTCGGCCAGGCGATCGAGCTCGGCGATGGCCATCTCGTCGTCCGGGCGCTCCACCAGCGCCGCGCCGTAGGCCTGCATCGCGCGACCGAAGTCCTGCAGCGGGTCGAGGAAGATGCGCGCCACCTGCGTGAGCAGCTCGTAGCGCTCGATCGGGTCGTCGAGCATCTCCAGGCGCTGAAGGTAGATCTCGACCAACTTCTCGTGCTGGCCTTTCTCCAGGTAATAGGGCTCCAGGATGTCGCTGATGCGCTGGACCTGACGCCCTTCCATGAACATCTGCTCCAGGTTGTCGATGGCCTGGGCGTTGTCGGGCTCCTCCAGGAGAACTTCCTGGTAGGTGGAGATGGCGTTCTCCGCGTCGTCGAGCGCGGCCTGGTAAAGCAGCCCCAGGCGCAGTCGAAGCTCCATCGCCTCGGCGGGCTCTTCGCTGCTGAAGATGCGGGTGCGCAGGATCTCGGCCAGGTTCGCCCACTCCCCTTCGCGCTGGTAGAGGCGGTCGAGCGCGAGGATCGCGTCGGTCTGCTCAGGCTCAATCTCCAGCACGCGGGTAAAGCGCGTGATGGCCTGTTGGGGCTGGTCAAGCTCCTCTTCGAAGATGCGCGCGACGCGCAGGTGCAGCGCGGTGGCGACCTCAAAATCGGTCACCGAGACCAGACGCTGGTCGATCTGCTCGATGAACACATCCCAGGCGCCCAGCTCGCCGGCGAGCCGCTCCAGGGTGTCGACGATCTCCACGCGGCCGGCGTCGACGTTGAGAGCTTCGACATACGTCGTGAACGCCTCAGCCTTATCGCCCATGCGCTCTTCGACGATCGGACCGACCTCTTTGTAGAGCTCGATGCGACGATCGGGATCTTCGGTGGCGTCGATCAGCAGGCGGTAGACCCAGACCAGCTTCTCCCACTGGCCGGCGTCCTGATAGAGGGGCTGCAGCACCTGGGCTGCCTCCACGCTCTGCTCATTGCGCTCGACCAGCCCCTCCAGCGCCTCGATCGAGGGCTGGTGCTGCGGGTTCTGCGAGAGCACATCCTGATAGACCTCGACGGCCCGAAGCGCATCGCCCAGCTGAACCTCCCATAGGCGGCCGGAGCGGTACTTCAGCGTCTCGATCTCCTCAGCGTAGGGCGAGAGCTGGAGCTGTTGCTCAAGCGTCTCCAGAAGCTCGTGCCATTGCTCCGTGGCCTCAAAGAGCTCATCGAGTTTCTCCAGGGCGTTCTTCTCGCTGGCGTCCAGGTCGAGCACCCGACGGTAGGTGTCGATGGCGTCGTCGGGCTGCTGCAGGTGCTCCTGGTAGATGGCGCCCATCACGTAGAGCAGATCCTTGCGTGCGGCATCGTCGTCGGCCAGGTCCAGCTTGCGCTGGTAGATCTCGAGCAGGTCGTGCCAGCGCTCCATCTCGGTGTAGAGCACCTCGAGGCGGTCAATGGCGTGACGGTCGGCCTCATCAATGGCCAGGGCGCGGTGGTAAACCTCCACGGCCTCGTCCGGCCCGGAGAGGATGTCTTCAAAGAGCGTGCCGGCCTGGTGAAGCAGATCTTTGCGCTCATCGAGATCTTCGACGAGCTCGGACTTGGTCACCAGGATCTGCACCAGCTCCGACCACTCCTGGGTGTGGCGGTAGATGGTCTCCAGCTCCTCGACCGTCTCCAGATCGGCCGGGAAGAGCTCCAGCACCGCGTGCAGATGCACCGTGGCGCGGTCGAGCTCCGCGAGCGGCTCGATGTAGATGGCCGCGGCGCGGCGCATCATGTCGCGCTTCACGTCCGGATCGGTCTGGTACTCCGCCTCCTGCTCAAACACCTGCACGAGCTCTTCAAAGCTCTGGGTGGCCTCACCGATGCGGTAGAGGTTGTCCAGGGTTGCCTCGTTGGCCACATCGTCGCGCAGCGCACGAGCGTAGGTCACAAAGGCCGAGGCGATATCCTGCAGCTCGCCCTCATGCAGCGCGGCGATGCGGTGGAGGAGCGCGACGCGCTCGTCGGGGTCCTGGCTGACCTCAACCTGCACCTCCAGCGCGGCGACCTGGCGCGCGGCGTCGCCGCGCGCGATGTAGATCGGCTCCAGGATCTTCGAGATGCGAGCGCGCGGCGCGCCCTCCTGCATCATCAAGACTTCCATCGCCGCGTTGGCCGCCATGTTGTCGGCGTCAGCGTCCAGTACCTCTTCGTAGAGATCGACCGCTCGCGAGGCGTCGCCAAGCTGCGCTTCCACCAGCGCGGCCAGGCGATTCTTAATGGGAAGCTGCGCCTCCTCGTCGACCAGCTCCAACTCCGCTTCGAGGTTGGTGGCGAGCTCGTTCCACATCGCCTCGGCCTCATAGATGCGGTCGAGCTCGGCGTAGGCACGCAGATTCTCCGGAGCGTCGTCGAGGATCTCCAGGTAGATCGCGATCGCCTGGTGGGCGTCCTCCAGGAGGTTCTCCCAGACCTGGGCTTTGCGGAACTTCAGGGCCTCGGCCTCGGCGGCTTCTTCGGCCTGCTCGATCTTGCGGTCGAAGACCTCCAGCAAGTCGCGCCATGCCTCGGTGGTGATGAAGAGCTCTTCGAGATCATCGAGCGCACGGGCGGAGCCGGCGTCGATGAGCAGGACCTCTTCAAGGTTGCGGCGCGCGTCGTCATAAGCCTCGCGACGCTCGGCGTTCACCGTGGCGAGCACAAAGAAGTAGTCGACGCGCAGCGCGTCGTCTTCGATCTCGGGGAGCACCGCCTCGCAGGCAACCACCAGCTCATCCCACAGCTCAAGCTCGTGCGCGATGCGATAGAGCTGCTCGCGGGCCGAGGCGTCGGCGGGGTCACTCGCGATCACGCGGGCGTAGCGCTCAAAGGCACGCGCGCCTTCGCCAAGCTCATTGAGCAGGACATCGCCGGCGCGGCGCTCAAGCTCGCGCGCCGCTTCCGGCTCATCGGCAGCTTCGGCCTGGATGCTCAACGAGCTCACCAGATCTTCCCAGCGGCCGTGTACCTCGTAGACCGGCTCCAGGATCGTGGCGACACCGGCTTTGAAGAGCTCATCGTCGAGCAGGCGCTCCAGGGCCTGGCAGGCCTCGGCGTGATCGGGGCGCCACAGCACAACTTTGGCCAGCGCAGCGACGGCCTCTTCGACTTCACCGAGGTGGTCCATGCAGACCAGACCCAGCTCGAAGCGCAACGCGCTCAAGAACTCGACGTCCTCTTCGGTGTAATAGGCCGGCGCGCCCAGGTCGATGGTGTCGAGATCTTCGATGCCTTCAATCGCCTCTTCCTGCGCGGCCTCAACGGCCTCGGCCGCCGAGTCTTCATCGCCGGACTCCGCCGCGATCTCCTGAGCGACCGAATCGTCGCTCAGGTCAGCGAGCACATCCTCGACGTCATCGCCCCCGGCAAAACCCTCGCCGAACATGGAGCGCTCCTGCGGAGCGCCCTCACCGATCAACGCCTCGATGTCGACCAGGTTTGTCGCGTAGCGACGGCTCTTAAGCCGCGCGCGACGCTCCACAAGATCGATCTCTTTGCGGATCACATCGGCCAGGTCGGCGTACTCGTCTTCCTGGGCGTAGAGGCGGTGCAGCTCGGCCAGCGAGGTGAAGTTATGCGGATCGAGCTCCAGCGCCTCGTTATGGCGCGCGATGGCCGTGACCACATCGGAGGCTTCCACCTCGGCGATGCGCGCCATGCCCTGGAGGATCTGCACCCGGGCGTCGCGGTCGTCTTCCAGCTCCAGGCGGTGGCGGTAGACCTGCATCAGGTCGTCCCAGCGGGCGCTGGCAAAATAGATGCGCTCCATCGCTTCGAGCGCGCGCAGGTTATCCTCCTCCACATCGAGCACGGCCTGGAACTGCTCCAGCGCCGCGTCGAGATCGCCCAGCTCTTCCGAGAGCACGCGGCCCAGAAGCGCACGCACCTCAAGGGTCTGCGCCTCGTCGAGGTCGGCGTCAAGCGCCTGGCGGTAATGCTCCACAAGCGTCGACCACTCGCCGGCCTCGCCAGCGGTCGCCTCCAACTCGGCGACCACATCGAGCTCGGAGGGGACCTCCAGATAGGCCTGACTGAAGCGGGAGAACGCCCCCTCAACATCGTCCAGGCTATCGCGGTGCAGGCGCGCCAGCTGAAGCTGAAGGGCCTTGCGCTCGGAGGGCTCCTCGCGGTGCGAGAGCACGATCTCCAGCGCGGACTTCAACTTCCCGGCGTCTCCGGCCTCTTCGTAGATCGGAGCGAGCTGGGCGGCCGCCGCTTCATTCTCGGCGTCGAGCTGCAGCACGCGCTCAAGCTCGCGCTCGGCCCGGTTGGTGTCGTCGAGCTCTTCGCGCCAGATGCGCGCCGAGCGCAGCAGAAGCTCGATCTTGACGTCGTCTTCCTTGATCGTGCCGCTGAGCGTACCGAGAATGCGCACGAGATCGGAGTAAGCGTCGGACTCCGCGTAGAACGCTTCGAGCTCATCCCACTGACGGTTGTCGATGTAGAGACGCTCCAGGGCCTTGCGCGCCTTGAGATCCTCGGGATCGAGCGCGAGCGCGCCCTTCCAGGCCTCGGTGGCGCGCTGGCTGTCTTCCAGGCGGTCGGCGTAGAGCATGCCGAGCTTCTGGTAGAGCTTCATCGACTCGGCGGCGTCTTCGCTCTGCGCAACTTTCTGCTCGAGAATTTCAGCGAGCGCCTCATAATCGCGGTTCTTCTCGTAGAGCGTCTCCAGCGCGTCGAGGGCGTCGGCGTCCGCCGGCGCAAACGCGCGCACCTCCAGCCAGAGTTCGGTGGCGACCTCCGGCTTGCGCAGCTTGTCGGTGGCCAGGCGCGCCACCTCTTTCAACCCTTCGGCGCGCGCCTCATCGGAGTCGAAGGTCTCGATCTCGCGTTTGGAGACGTCGATCAGGCTCTCCCAGTCGCGACGCTTCTCGTACATCTCCTTGAGGAAGGTGATGGCGTCGCTGTTGTAGGGCTCGATCTCCAGGACCTGCTCGTAGGCTTTGATCGCCTCGGCCTGGTTGCGGAACTTCTCAATGAAGAGGGTGGCGATCTGGCTGTAGATCGCAACCTTTTGCTCGGCCGTCGGTACGATCTCGGCCTTGGTCTGCAGCATGTTGATCAGATCCGACGACATGTTCATGTCGCCGTAGAGATCGATCAGTTGATCGATGGCATCGAGGTCTTCGGGAGCGAGACCGAGGATCTCTTTGTAGATGTTGATCGCCATGCGATCCTGGTTCATCTCCTCGCGGTAGACGCGGATCACCTCGTAGAGCAGGTCGACCTTGTCTTCGACGCGATCCTCTTCAAGCGCTTCGACCTCCTGCTTGACGAGGTCGACGTACATCGGCCACTTGGCGGCGCGCTTGTACAGGATCTTCAGGCGGCTCTTGACCTGCTCGGCGTCGACCTGTCGCTCCAGGCGGCGCAGCGCGTCGATCTCTTTGTCGGGCTCGTTGAGCGCAGCGGCCAGATCGGCCATGCGCAGGTACACCTTGAGCGCGCGTTCTTCGGCGTCGAGATCGGCGTGGCGCTGCTCCAGGCTGCGCTGGAACTTGCGCCAGTTGGCCTGGGCTTCTTCAAGATCGGAGAGCGCGTCGAGGACCGCCTCATCGTTGACATCTTCGGCGATGGTGCGGGCCATCTCCACGTCGCTGAGCTCGTAGAGGGCGATGCGCGCGCGCAGCGCGCCGCCGCCTTCCACCTCGGAGGACTCCACAGCGTCGAGCGCGCCTTGCCAGAAGGCGTTGTCGGCGTAGAGGTAGCTGATCCGCTTGTAATATTCGAGCCCCTGACCCGTGGCGAGCGCGCGCTCAAAGAGCGCGACACCCTCATCGGCGTCGGTGGTGTGCCGCGCCTGCAAGCGCGCCGCGCGCACCAGAAGACGCAGGCCTTCTTCGCCGCCGGCGGCTTCCGCACGCTCGACCATCGAGGCAAAACGATCGCGCCAGTCACGCGAAGCGGCGGGCGCTTCGTCGGCGACAACCTCAACCTCGTCCGCCGCATCGAGCTCTTCGAGCTCGTCAAGTTCTTCAACGTCCTCAGAAGCGTCGGCCGCGTCCAGTTCCGCGGCCTCGTCGTCTTCAGACGCTTCAAGCGCCTCGGCCTCGTCGAGTTCTTCGGCCTCATCAAGAGCTTCGAGTTCGTCGACTTCGTCGGCGACCTCCAGCGCCTGTTCGTCTTCATCGGAAGCGTCCAGCGCTTCCATCTCTTCGACGACTTCGTCAGCGTCATCGACGTCGCCGGCCGCTTCGATCTCTTCGCCTTCTTCGACGTCTGCAGATTCCAGCGCTTCGAGCTCTTCAACCTCATCGGCAGCTTCCAGCGCCTCGTCCTCGGCCTCCAGGACTTCGACCGGAAGATCCGGGAGGTTGTCGCCAACAGGCTCCGCTTCGACCTCTTCGAGCATCAGGGACTCGTCGAGCTCCATCGTCATCGGCGCGGCTTCGGCAGCCTCGACGGGAAGCTCAGGAAGCTCTTCGGAGACAGGTTCTGGCTCGATCTCTTCAAGCATCAAAGAGTCATCGAGCTCCATCGTCATCGGCGCGGCCTCTTCTTCGACCTCTTCGACCGCCGAGATCTCCTCGAGCGCGTCGATCTCCACGCCTTCGGGCTCAAAGCCCAGCGCGACCGCAGCCTGCAGAGCTTCGGTGTTGGTGGGGTCCTGCTCCCAGGCAAAGGCAAAGCACTGGCGCGCGCTGTCCGCGCTGTCCAAATAGTCGCGGTAGATCTCGCCGACCGTCAGCGAGAGCGCCGACTGACGCAGGGGATCGGCGGTCTGCTCGATCTCCTCGATCATCAGCGTGGCGAGCTTCTCCCAGGCGGCTTGCTTGCGGGCGAGCACCTGACGCGACCAGAGCGCGATGACGTTGTTCGGGTCCAGATCCAGGGCCCACTTGTAGGCGGTATCGGCCTGCTCCAGGTCGCCGACGAAGTCTTCCAGAATCGAGCCCATGCGCTGGTAGAGCCGGCTCTGGTAGCCGCCGTCGGTATCGTGTTCCAGCGCCTCGGCGAAGAAGGTCTGAAGCTGATCGGCGTCATCCTGCAACGCCAGCTGGAAGAGATACGCCTCCACGCTGACCAGGGTATCCTCCCCGACGGTCAGCGAGTGGCCGAGCAGCTCCACGCTGCGCTCCAGGTCGTTGAGGCGACCACCGGCCATGCGCGCGGCTTCGAGGTAGAGGCGAGCGGCGGCGTCACGCGAGGCAGATCCCTGCGCGCGCTGCTCGAAGATCGCCACCAGCTCGGCCAGCTCCTCGGTCGACCCGAAGGCCTCCTCCAGACGGCCCACAGGCGCGAGATCGTAGGGGTTAGCTTCCAGCTGGGCGACGTATTCCTGAACCTGGTTTTCGCGATTCATGTGCTCTTTGGTCGGCCTGGAGGGTAAGGAAGAGAGCGCCGGCCCGCAGTCCGCGGGGCCTTTGCTCAGGGCGTCGACGTCAACCGCCCGGCTCGGTCATAGGGGGCCCGCAGCCAGCGCCTTGGCGCCGCCTGCATCAGGGACCTCTAAAGGGGGAAAGGTCTGAACATCACACTTCAACGTGACCATCGAAAATCGTTGGCCGAGGTATACCACAGCGCTCCGAAGAGCGGCAACGCGCCGTATGACGATCATCGCGACAGCACGCGCCCCTGCCGGAACTGCTACTTCTCTTCGTCTTCTTGAAGCTCGGTCAGCAATGCCTGAGCTGCAGCCTGGCGCGCCACATCCTGGGTGGCCGCACCGCTGGCCAGAAAGCTCTCCAGCTGCGCGACGGCCCCGTCGGTGTCACCGCGGCGGTGGTGGGCGACGGCGAGATTGAAGTTGGCGGAACCGTGCCCGGGCTCTTGCTTCATCGTCGCCTCAAAGCTCTGGGCGGCCTCATCGAAGCGCCCAAGCTCCATGCGCGCCACGCCCAGGCCGTGCAGAAGACGGGTGGAGGTCGCGTTGTTTTGAACCCCGTTCTCGTAGACCTGCACCGCGTGGTCGCTCAGCCCGAAACGAAGGTAGAGGTCGGCCAGCGCGTGGTAATGCTCGCCGCCCGGATCTTCTTTACTCATGCGCAGGCGCGGGTTCGTCTCAATGGCCCGGGTGTAACTTGCGACGGCGTCGGTGTGGTTGCCCAGGCGGTCCTGGGTCAGCCCCAGCCGAAACCACGCGCGTGAGAAGGTCTCGTCATTGGCCACCGCCTTCTCAAACTGAGTGACGGCATCATCGAGCTTGCCCTGGTCAACGAGCGCGGTGCCCAGCCGGTAGGCGTACTGGGCGTTGGTCGGCTCAAGATCCAGCGCGCGGCGGTAGCCGCGGGCGGCCTCCTCGTAGTTGTTGAGGCGCATCTGGTAGACCTGCCCCAGAAGGTAGGCGGCTTCGGCGAAGGTCGGATCAATGCGCAGCGCCTCCTCCATATGCTCGACCGCCTCGCTGGACGAGCCGGCCTGAAAGGCCTCCATCCCCACATTGAGTTCACGAACTGCGGCGGTCCGGTCGGCGTTGCATCCCACCAGAACACACGCCACAAGCAAGCTCATCAGGAGCGCCTTCACACGCGCCCTCCCCTTTGCTTCGACGCACCTGGTCTTCACACGGCTGGGCAGACTCATCAATCGCTTCCTCCGGTCAAAACGTGAGTTCAACGCTCCGGCGCCCCGGGGCACGGGATGCGGCAACGTCATCGTACCCCCTGCGCCGAAGCGCTGACAACCGGGCAAGTGTTGCGATTCGATCGGGGTGCGAAACATCCTTCGGCACGACCACGCATCGCCCGAGGCCCGTTGACGTCACGAAGCTGTAAACGCAAAAGGCCCCCTCTCGGGAGCCTTTTGGTCGTAGCAGTCCTTCACGCCTGAGTGTTCAGGAGCTGAAGTTGAAGGGGTAGTTCACGTTGACGATCCCCCCGCCCTTGGGCTCGGGGAAGACCCAGCGGCGAATGCGCTGCGTCATGCACTGCTCTACCGCGGAGTTGTTCATCGACGTCTCCGTCACCGAAGCGATCGTGACCGAACCGGTCGGGGAGATCACCCAGCGCACGGTGATGCGCCCGGCGAGGTTGGGGTTGCGCTGGAGTTCTTGCTCATAGCAGTGCTGCATCTCGCGGCGGTGCTGACGCACGACACGCTGAATGATCTCCCGGTCGAGTGAGCCCTGAACCGCCGGGCGACCCGGAATGATCTTGGGCTGACGGACTTCGCGATCGCCCAGGTTGGCGCCGTCACGGCCGTAATTGCCGCCGCCTTTGCCCCCACCACCACGGCCCGCGGTACCGACCTGGGCCATACCAATGCCGCGCTCCGAGACACCGCCGCCGCCGCGACCGGCACCGGCCAGTCCCAGACCACCGACACCGGCGGCCGCGCCAGCCTGGCTACCGGTCATATTACCCAGGGCGTGCATCGCGTCGCTGCCCACCGAGGTGTCACCCGAGCCCCACATGCTGCTGAGCGACGCGTCGTTAAAGGCCGCCAGCGCACCGGTATTCAGGGCGATCTCGGTGTCGCGCGCCTTGCGAAGCTCGATCTCATCGTTGGTCTCAGGTCCCTGAACGGCCAGGTGGTTGTCGGCCTCTTCGGCCATCTCATCGCCGGCTTCGCCCTCGTCGCCCTTCTGCGCGGCCGCCTCTTCCGTATCGGCACCGCCTTCGAGCCAGTCGGGGACTTCCTCTTCGATCTCTTCCTGCTCCGGCGGCGCGAGCAGCTCCACGAAGCGGTCCTGAGCCTGGAACTCATGAAGCTCAAACGCCCCGTGCCCCTCCGGCCAGGAGAAGACCATCACCAGGAAGAGGATGTGCAGCATAGCGCTGGCCGCGTGGTAAGGGATGGGCTGGCGGTCGATCGCCATCATCCCACCACCGAGCGCCGGCATGGTCGTAAAGTGGATCAGGAAAGTGTTCGAGCCAAACTCCACCCGCACGCTGGTGCGCGGCCCCATCGCGATGCTGTAGCCACCGGCCACCTCGGAGCTCCCCGTAGCGAGCCCGCGGCTGATGGCCTCGGCCAGCGTAAACTGCTGACCCTCGTGCTGAATCAGGCCTTCCATCTGCGCCGAGACGTTAACCCGGTAGCCGCCGCCCTCGCTGTAGCTGACCAGCGGGAACTTCGGCTGATTGACCAGCGGGTCTTCGACCACGAAGTCGTTGGTCTCGTCCGGGCCGATGATCACCGAGCGCGGATCTTCGTAGGCGTTGACCGCCAGGACGTGGTCGCTCCACAAAAACGCCACTTCCAGGGTCTGCCCGCCCACCGGATCGAAGAAGCGCTCGGTGTACAACTCGGTATCACTCGGGCCCTTCTCACCGGCGGGATCCGGGGTCGCCACCCACTCGCCCTGAGGATCGTAGAAGCCGTGGGCGACCTGCCAGGCTCCCTGATCATCGTGGTAGCCGTAACCGTAGTGGTAGGTGCCCTCCTCGTCGTAATAACCGGGGATGTAATTGCCGGCGTCGTCGTAGTAGCCCTCCATGGTGAAGGGCTGCACCACCGAGCCATCCTCAAGGCGAATGTAGCCCTCGGGAAGCTCGCCGGTGGCGGCGAACGCGGCGGCCGGGCTGGCCGCTACCTCCACAACCTCGGAGAGACGCACCACAGTGTCGCCGAACTGCAACTCATCGCCCGCGCCCACCGCCGCCTTGGTGATCTTCTCACCGTTGACGTAGGTGCCCGAGGCGCTGCCCAGGTCGATCGCCACGAAGCTGCCGTCGGGCTGACGCTCCAGCACCGCGTGAATGCGCGAGACACGATCGTCATCCAGCCGGATGTGCGAGCTGGAGAGCTTGCCGACCTTGACGTTGTCCTGCTCGAGCTTGACCGTCGAGACGACCTGACCGGCTTGAATAATTTCGGCTTGAAGCATCATGCAATCTCCACTCGTGGCGTGTGCGATTCACACGCACCCGGGCTGCGGCTGCCAACCCTGCAAACTAGAGCGTCTCAACACTCTTGAGCATCTCAGGGATAAAGTCCTGACGGATGTTGATCAGGCTGCTGGTCTTGCCTCGCTGATCGCCGGTGATGTTCTCACCGTCGGGGCGAATGAGGTTACCGGTGAGGTCCTCACCGTCGAAGTCGTAGGTGGTCTCCTGCTCGTAGACCACGCCCTCATCGCCGGCCTGACCGCTGGCCGCGCCGGCCTCCGGCAAGGACTGAGCGAAGGACACCGCCGGGGCCATCATCCCCAGCGCTACCAAACCTGTTAAGAACGCGCGTTTCATCGCTTCGTCTCCTCGATCCGGGCGCCTGGTGCGCCCCGCGATCACCTGATTGTTCGCTTCAGTATGCTCCAAGAAGAGTAACACACCGATGAAAACCCTGCCAAACCCCGGTTGGGTAAAGGGACGTAAAGATCACGGGCTCTCGTCAACCGGCGCGCTCTCATCCGAGGCGCCCTCTTCGGCCGCTGGCGCGTCCTGAGCTTGCTCCTCCGGGGCAGCGGCTTCGGCAGCTGCGGCCGCCTCGGCCTGAGCCACCTCGGCGGCGATCATATCGCGTTGTTCCACGAGCATCGGGATCTGCTCGCGGGTCATGTCGATGATCTGCTGCACCTGCTCAATGCGCTGACTGACGTCATCGCGCTCTTCGACGTACTCGCCGCCCTCGTAGTGCAGGAAGTTGTTGTAGTGCTCAATGGACTTCTCGTAGTGGCTGATCGCGTTCTCCAGGTTGGCGATCGTCCAGTCCATCTGCCCGACCATGTCATCGGGGCTGGGGGCTTCGGTGTCACCACCGAGCTGGGCGTTCTGCGCGAGGTGCTCGTGCTCGAGCACGCCGAGGTTAAACTGCACCAGGGCGTTCTCAGGTTCCAGCTCCAGCACCCGCTCGTAGGCCTGGCGAGCGCCGGCCAGGTCGCCCAGGCCGCGCCGGGCGACGCCGATGGCGATGATGGCCTCTTTGTTCTCCGGCTCCAGCTCCAGGACGCTCTCAAAGAGCTCGATGGCGCGCTCGTAGTCACGCACGTTGAGGATGATCGCGCCCAGGTTCATCTTCGCGGGCACGTGTTCGGGATCGACCTCCAGAGTCTTCTGGAAGTACGCGATGGCCGAGGTCACATCGTTTCGCACAAGCTCAATATGGCCCAGGATGTTGTAGAGATCCGGGTCATTCTCATCGATCTGGATGGCGTTAAACATCACCAGGCGCGCGACCTGGTGGTTGCCGCGATCGAAGTAAATACGCGCCAGGTTGCCGTAGGCGCGAGTGTTCTGGGAGTCACCGGCCAGCGAGCGACGCGCGTGGTTGACGGCCTCGGCGTACTCCTCGCGCTCACGCAACATCACCGCGATGTTGTTATGCGCCGCCGGGTTGTACGGCTGCACTTCGATGGCGCGCTGGAAGTAATCCCAGGCCTCGTCGCGCTCACCACGCTCCATCTCCAGCATGCCGATGTTGACGTAGGCCTCGCCAAGTTTTGGCGCGAACTCGGCGGCCTTCTCATAAGCCTCGCGCGCGCCTTCGAGGTCGCCCTCCATCTCCCGGATCACGCCGAGGTTGAACCAGGCTTTGCCAAAGCGGCGGTCCTCTTTAAGGGCCTTCTCCAGAAGATCTTTGACCTCGGCGTTGCGGCCTTCGCCGCCGGCCTCCCAGACCTCGACGGCTTTTTCGAACTCGGCGATCGCGTTGACGTTGCTGGTGCCACCGGACTCGGTGGCCTGACTCAAGTCGTCGGCCTTCGTGGACGCACTACCGCAGGCCGTCGACAGGGAAAGCGCCAGCGCCGCGATGAGGATGAGCAATGTATGTTGAGAAACTCGCATAGGTCTCTTTTCCTTGGAACCTGTCACAGGGGGGGCCGCTTCTGGCGACCTCCCCCGTCAGAAACGCTCCGGGGGGGTACAGGGGCCGGCTCGGCCCCGCTCCAGCCGACTTCAGGAAGCCGGCTCGCTCTCCACCTCTTCAGGGGCCTCATTGACGGCCTGCTCTTCACTTCCCAGCCCACCCAGAATGTCTTCGTCCTCCACATCCTTGATGAAGCCCGAGCGCATAAAGCCGTCGCGGAAAAAGACCGGTGAGGCGCGCATCTCGGAGGGCTTGCGGAACTCGCGGGGGCGCAGATCTGCGAGCGCCACCTCGGCCTGACGGCTGTACTGGTTGAACCAGTTGGCACGGCGAGCCGTGGCCAGCGCTTCGCGGTACATCTCCACGGCCTTATCCTCAATCATGGAAGCGCGGTCTTCGAGGATGCCCCGGTAGATCTCCTGCTGCTCATAGGTCAGGCGGCTGGGCACCGGGCTGTCACGGAAGGTCTCGGCGAAGTTCTGGTAGCCACTGCCGATGCGGTAGAGCGCGGCGATGGCCCAGTCCGGCCGGCCAAACACGATGACTTCTTCGTAGGCCACACGGGCCTCGTCGATCGCCTCCATCTTCGCCATCGTCTT
The DNA here is from genome assembly GCF_007997005.1 of Lujinxingia vulgaris. Classification (GTDB taxonomy): domain Bacteria; phylum Myxococcota_A; class Bradymonadia; order Bradymonadales; family Bradymonadaceae; genus Lujinxingia. The sequence goes on from NZ_VOSL01000054.1 coordinate 189,128, forward strand.
CTTCGTAAGCTCCTCGGCATCGGAGGAGTCGATGCTCAGCGCGGCGGCTCGCTCAAAGATATCCTCGGCCATCATGAACTTGGCCTGAGCGGCGGCGTCACGGCCGGTGGTCATCTCGGCGCGCTCCTCCTCACTCATGCGCTCGTAGACGCGCAGGGTGCGCTCGAACTCTTCGAGCGCATCACGGCGACCGTTGCGCCCACCGTTGTTCCAGTGGTGCAGCCCGACCTTCACGCGGGCCTCCAGCATGCGATCGTTGGTGCCGTGTTCGGCGTGGCGACGCAGGTACTGCTGGTACTGCTCAAAGGCCTCATTCTTCTTGCCCTGCTCTTCGTAGATCTGCGCGATCTGGAAGAAGACCTCGGCAGTCTCCTGCTTGTTCTCGCTGGCGAAGAGCTCCATGTAGCGCTCGTAGTTGGCGATGGCCTCATCGTACTGGCCCAGGCCCTGACGGAAGGTCGAGGCGTTGGAGAGGGCATCTTCGGCCTTCTCGTGGTCGGGGAAGTTGCGCACGAAGGCTTCGTAGAAGCGCGAGGCCTCACTGTAGACGGCCAGCGCGTGGTAGTTGCCGCCGATGTTAAAGAGCGTCTCGGGGGCGAGCTCGGAGCTGGGGCGCACGCGCAGAAGATGCAGACGCACCTGAATGGCCGGGCCGATCTCACGCAGGCGCTCAAAGTCGAGCGCGGCGTTGTAGAGCGCCTTATCGACGTATTCGGAGTCTGGGAAGTCGCTGGCGTAGGCCACAAAACACTCCGCCGCCTGGCGCCACTCTTCCTCATCGTCGTGCACCGTGCAGATCTTGAAGCGGATCGCCATGTGCAGGTTGGTGACGTCTTCCTGGAACTCGGCGTCCTCGATCGGGTCGACCTCAATGTAGCGCTCGACGGCGGCGTTGAGGTTGTCGAAGTTCTGCAGGAGGTTGAGCGAGTCGAGGTGCAGGTTGGCCGAGATCACCGCCAGGCGATGATCGCTGTGGGTAAACGCGATGTCTTCAAAGATCGTGGCGGCCTTCTCCAGGTGGTCAAAGTCGTAGTAGGTGCGCGCCATGGTGTATTTGACGTCGACCATGCGGTCGCCGTCGGGCACGTATTCGACGTAGTTCTCACAGGCGGCCATCAGCTTCTGATAGACCTCCGGAAGCTCTTTGGGCTCGGGGATGGCCGGGGTCTCTTCCTCGCCATCTTCCTCATCGAAGGTTGCCTCAATGACGGCGCGCTCCTCGGAGGTGTCCACGATGTAGAAGTAGGCCAGCACCGTGGCCAGCACAGCCTCCTTGGTGTACTCGCCCTCGGGCTCCAGCTCCAGGACACGCTCATAGGCTGCGGCGGCTTCTTCCCAGTTCTCCAGCTGGTAGAGGAGTTCCCCGTAGAAGAAGGTCATCATGTATTCGTGTTCGGTGTCCTGGAAGGTCTCCAGGTAGAACTTGTAGAGGTAGTACGCCATCGCGTAGAGGTCGGCGTTTTTGGTGCGCTGCGCCTCACGGTGGTAGGTCGTCGACCAGTTGCGAGCGGCCTCTTCGACCTTCGAGCGAATCCGCGGATAGTTCTGCTCTTCGGTGTCCTCGAACTGCCCGCCATCGGCCAGCTGCACCAGGCGCATCATGCGCACCAGCTCCTGGATGCTCTCCTCGGAGTAGGCGTTGTTGGTCGTCTGGTTGCGCACGATCTCGTACTGGTAATCGACCGTCTTGACGCTCTCCTGGTTGAGGCTGATGAGCTCACGGTACATGCGCGTGGAGTCGCTCAACTGCACCTGGTCGCCGTAGAAGACCGCCAGGCGCTCGGTCATCTTCAGCCAGTCCTCGCGCTCGGGGGCGATGTCCTGGAAGAACTCCACGGCCTGATCGGGGGAGCCTATTTGCGCATAGGCGCGCACGATGTCCTGGCGAACCTGGCGCATCAGCGCGACCATCGTGCCGTCGTCGGGACGCTCGCGCGCCGCGTCGATCACGGTGAGGAAGACCTCGATGGTGCGCTCGTAGTTCTCCAGGTTGTAGTAGGTCCAGGCCAGCTTGTAGAGGCCGTAGGGGTAGACGCTGGACTCGGGGTACTCGGCGACCTTCTGGTAGGCCTTGAGCGCCTCGAACATCTCGCCTTCGTCGAAGTAGTACTCCCCGAAGTAGAGGAGCACCTGGGGGACGAATTCGGTCTGCGGGTAGTTGGCGATGAGCTCGCGGAAGATGTCCAGGGCTTCGGTCTTACGACCGACGTCCATCAGGTTGGAGCCCAGGTAGAAGTAGACCTTGTCGAGCTCGCCGAAGTCCGGGTAGCCGCGGATGATGTCGACGTAGAGCTGCACAGACTCTTCGCGAAGACGCTTGGCCTCGGCCTGCATATCTTCCATCTGCGCGCGGCAACGGCGCGCAGCCTGCTCATCGCCAGTGTCATCAATGCGGTAGCATTCGTCCTGACGCTCCACCGCCGAGTCGTCGTAGTAGCGGGAGCGCTCCCAGAAGATCTCCGAGAGGTTAAAGAGGTATTCGGCGCGCTGGGGATCGCTCTCCGGGGTGGAGCGAATCAGGTCACGCAGCTGGACGATGGCCTCATCCTGACGCTGAAGGCTGGCCAGGCTGCGCTGGGTGACAAACTGGGTGGCGCTAAAGCGCGGCCCCTGTTGCTCGTCCTCCAGGGTCGGGCGCTCGGTCTGCTGCGTCGTCTCCTGGACGGCGATCTCGTGCTCGACCTTCTCGTCCTCTTCAGGCTGAGCGGCGGCCTCCAAAGGCCCCAGAGTCAGCGAGAGGGCGGCCGCCGCGAGCAGTACGCGCCAGCGCCGGGGTGAATGGTGATCGTAGAAACTCTTCATGACCCGCTCCTTAGCGAGACGCGCTCAGGCGACCCTATCGCCACCGCCACCGTGGGCACAGTGTCCCCCCCGACCTGCCTCCCACTCAGCGTCGGCATTCCGATTTGACGTTGAAGAAGTAGAACCCTAACTCATCTTTCCAGTACTCACCGTCGAACTCCCAGTAGAGATGTTCATCGGTGATATCCAGCGAGGGTCCATCGCCGGGGCCACGATCATCGAGTTGCATTCCAGCGCGCAGCTCCGCTTCAATTTCCCCGCGCTCGGAGCGTGCGACCTCAAACAAAATCCGTTTCTGCTGGCTGACCAGCCCTTCGAGCTCGCCGATCACGCGCTCCAGGCGCTGCTGGGCCAGCTGGCCGGCGTCGGAGACCGCGAAGCTCTGGGCGATCGCCGCTTCCTGCAGAAGGCTATCACCCAGGGTGCTGGTCTTCCAGCTGGCCGGGAGCTCTTCCATCGTCTTAAGCTCGGTATCGATAGCGTTGACCAGCTCAAAGCTCTTGTCGACCTGACGATCGCTGAGCGCGGCCCGAAGCGCGCTTCGCACCTCGGCGTCACCTTCAAACTCGCCGGCACGCCAGCTCTTGCCCCATTCATACATCAGGGCCGGATCGTTGTTGGCGGCGATCACCCCTTCGAGCTCAGCTTTGACGCCCTCATAGACGTAGTCGAAGTCGTCGAGGACATCGCGCACCCGGGCGAAGTTGCAGTTGTAGAAGTAGATCACCGCCGCCAGGATCGGCCCCTCCGGAAAGTACTCATTTCGGAAGAAGGGGGAGTTGATCGTGTGCAGGTTGCCCAGGGCCTGGTTGAATTGGTCGACCTGGAAGAAGCCCCAGCTTGACTCAAAGAGGGCATCGGGCCAGCGCGGGCTGTCGCGCTTGATGCGCTCGTAGTAGCTCAGGCTGGTGTCGTAATCGCCGGTTGAGTAGTACACGCGCGCCATGCCCAGATGGGTCAGGTCAAGAAGGCGGCGCTCCTCGCCCTGAAGCTCCTCGGGGGTCGCGTCGCGGGTCAGGTAGCGCAGCACATCGCGGAAGGCGTCGACCGCCGGTCGCGCGTCGTAGTTGGCCACATGGGTGATCCCGGCGATGTAGCGTGCCCGTGCGTAGCGGTCACTGCTGGTGCTCACGAAGTTGAGCATGCGCAGCGACTCCTCAATGTTGAGGGTCTCGTAGAAGTGGCGACCGACCAGGTAGGCGTAGGTGTCGCGGTAGTCCTCGGGCACCACCTCCGGGAAGAGCGGCGCGTAGCCGGCCAGCAGCTCGGCGAGCATCGCGTCACCGGGGATCACCTCGGTGAGCAGGAGCAAACCGCGCAGCGCGGCGTCGTAAAAGGGGTGAAACTCGCCGGCTTCAACGATGCGCGAGAAGTACGCCAGCGAGCCCTGGTAGAGCTCCATGCGGAAGAGCGTCTTGGCCAGCTCGTACTCCGCCTCCGGGAAGTAATTCTCGGCGCCGGCGGTGGTGTCCATCAAGACGTCATTAAAACGCAGGCTGGCCTCGGCGTACTTGCGATCTTCGTAGAGGCGCTTGCCTTCCTCGATGAGCTCGACCAGGTGGGGGAGCTCATCAATGGCTTCAACCTCATCGACATCGAAGGTAAACCCATCTTGAGCCGACGCATCAGGCAGAAGCCCGAGGGAGATGATGCCGGCACAAAGAGACGCACACGCGTTAATCTTCCAGTTCATTGCAACTCCAGTCAGGTGCGCTCGTCGGCGAAGAAGATGCGCCGTGGCGAGCGGTGCGACTACTGAGTGACGGTGTTGGCGACGCAGTGACGCACGCCGCTGAGCATCACAAATTCGCGACAGACGCCATCGGGGCAGTCCGCGTCGGTGCTGCATTCGACGGTGCAGAAGGGCTCGCTGCCCTGGTACTTGGCGCAGGTGCGCGTCTCGCACTGGAGCTGCTCCTCCACCACGCAGGAGGCGTCGGCTCGGCCACTCTCCACGCAGGCACTCAGCGTGGGGTCGTCGGGGTCAATGGTGCATGCCGCATACAGGTCGTCGGTGCAGCCGCTGAACCACAGCGCCAGCACCAACACGCCGACTAGCCGGGCCAGATGAGCCGATCGCGTTTTCACGTCACTCCTCCAAATCGATGGGGTCGAACTGAATTCGGCGCTAGGATGCCTTTGGGCTCAAGGCCACGTCAAGGCTGGAGATGTTGCGCATTGTGGCACGATCGCCCAAAAGAAAAGGCCGCTGCGCCTGGAGCGCAGCGGCCTTTTCGACTCGCAAAAACCTTGCAGCTTTTGCGAGCGGCGATCTCAGGCGACTTACATGCCTTCTTCGGCCGGAACTTCGTCGGTCGCCATCTCTTCGGTGGCTTCCTCTTCGGTGGCTTCCTCTTCGGCCGCTTCTTCTTCGGCGACTTCTTCAGCAGCCGCTTCTTCGACGGCTTCTTCTTCGGCCAGCTCTTCCACAGCCGCTTCTTCGACCATTTCCTCTTCGGCCGCTTCTTCAAGCGCGGCTTCTTCGGTCACGGTGGTCTCGGCGGGGGCTTCGTCGGGGGTGGCTTCGCCGCCGGAGCACGCCACGGTGAAGGACAGGCCCAGGGCGAAGAAAGAAACAAGAATCTTGTTCAGCATGGTAACTCCTCAAGTGAATCAGGGTTCAACAAGAGCGGGCAACGAACATCGCGACCCACGGCAGTCGGCAGATGCCGACACCCGCCTACGACCATGGCAGCGGGGTTGTTTGTACTGGCGTTTAGCCTTATTCCCGCGCAGCGTCAATTCTATCGCAAAAATCATTTTGTGAAGTTACGTTGCCTTAGCAGACCCCCGGGGCCGTTGGACCTCGGGCCGCCAGCAGGTAGACTACGCCCCGACGAGCGCCGATCGTGCGGTGAATCTCCCCTCCCCGGCAGCGGCCTCACGCTAAGTTGAATTGACGCGATGCAGCACTCCGCATCCAGCGCATGGATCGATGATGAGACATTACATGCAACTTCTGTTGGGCATCGTATTGACGGTGAGTCTGATGAGCTCGGTAGCCTGGGCCCAGGAGACACAACCCACCGAAGAGCTCGCTGGCGAACAGGCCCGCGAGGAGGCCTTGCTCGCTGCGGCCAGCGAGATCGCGTTGCAGGTGGCCAACATCCGGGGCCTTGAGTTGCTGGACGAGATCCCCAAAGGGGTCAAAGATCGTGAGGAACTGCGCACGATGCTCATCGAGCAGCTCCATAATGAGATCCCCGAAGAGGTCTTCCTCGCCGAAGAGCAGATGTTCAAGCGCCTGGGCATCTTCGAGCCCGACGTGAACTACCGGCAGCTGATGCTGGACCTGCTCACCGAGCAAATCGCCGGCTTCTACGATCAGAGCGCCAAAGAGCTCTACATCATGGTGGGGTTGCCCGAGCAGCTGCAGCACTCGGCGATGGCGCACGAGATCTTTCACGCCATTCAGGATCAGCATTTTGATATCGGCGAGCTGCTCGCGCCATTTACCTCGCAGGAAAACGGTGACTTTGCCCTGGCGCGTATGGCCTTGATCGAGGGCGACGCCACGGTGCTGATGATCGACTACGTGCTCTACGAGAGCGGGACGCTTCCGGCCGGCCGCGCGCTCAGCGTGGCCGACGTGCCGATGATCACGGCCACCCTTCTGGAGATGGATACCGAGGAGTTGGCCGCGGCCGAGGGCATGAGTGGGCCGGGGATGATGGGGATGGGCGAGAGCGCGGTGCCTTCGTTGACCGACTCGGTGCTGGGCAGCGCCCCGCGGATTGTGCGCGATCTTTTGCTCTTCCCCTACATCGAGGGCATGCGCTTTGTGTTGCGCGCCCGAGCCAACCGCGCCTGGAGTGATGTGGACGCGATTTATGGCGACGCGCCGGTTTCGACGAGCCAGATCCTGCACCCGGAGCGCTACTTTGCCGGCGAGCTTCCGATCGACATTCAGGTGGACCCGTCGGAAGCGCTCGGGGGTTATGAGCCGATCTTCGATTCGGTGCTGGGGGAACTTCAGATTCGCTCCTGGCTGGCCACCCACGCCGACCGCTATGAGGGGCTCGCTGAACCTGGCGAGGTCGCCGCCGGCTGGCGAGGCGACCGCCTGCTTGGCTACCGCAATGACACCGGTGAGGTGGTGGCCGTGCATGTAAGCAGCTGGGAGAACGAGGACGAAGCTCGTGAGTTTGCCAGCGCTCAGGTCGCTATCGCCGAGGCTCGATACGAGGCCAGCGCGAGCCACCAGAGCGGCGCACACGGTGAGTCCTGGTGCCTGCGTCATGGGCCCGAAGACGATGGCGAGCGCGTCTACATCGAGCGATGGGGCGAGCTTGTGCTCTTGATTGACGGCGCACCCTCCAGCCTCGGTGAGACCGGTGCCGAACGTGACCCGACGACCTACCTGGCTCGGGATGCAGTGTGGAGCACCCTCTCCCGCGTGCCCTTTGAAGCGGCGCTCGCGGCACGGAATGCCGATAAGGACGCCGGCGAAGTTCGCTCGGACGAGGTAAGCGCCGAAGGCGCGCCGGTCGCAGGCGATGACGCCGAAACCCCTTAAGTCTTCGAGCGCCCGGGCCTGCGCGGTCGCATCGTCTCCACGCCTCTCCCGGGATGAGGGCCTCAGCAGGTGTTTCCCTGCGCGTCGAAGGCGCCCTCAAGATGAACGATGGCCGCCGGGCGTTTGCCGAAGTCGACCGTGATGACGTCGAAGCGGTAGCGCGCACCCGTGCGCCGGCGCTGACAGATGTAGCGATGTGCCAGTCGCGCGATCGTCCGCCGCTTGCGGTAGCTCACCGCGAGGGTCGGGGAGAAACGGTCGCACCGCCGGCGACTCTTGACCTCCACAAAGGCCACGAGGACGCCCTCCCCTGGAAGATCTTTGCAGGCAACAAGGTCGAGCTCGCCATAGCGCGAGCGCACGTTCTGAGCCTCAATGGACCATCCGTGGCGCTCCAGATACGCGCGGGCCAGCTCCTCGCCAGCAAGCCCCAGCTGCTCGATGTCGTCGCGTTCGATCCAGTCCCCACTTCCAACGCTCATGGCTCCCCCTGTGTCGGTGGTTGAGTTGCGGATCGCTTCATTGAATGCAGGTGCCACCCAGCAAGGTGCGCCGCGATCCGTCCCCTCAAAGACTGAACACGCGTATCGTGCCGTCAAGGCAGATGTTACGAGACGTCGACAAACTCTCGCACGCCTTTAAAGCTCTTTCGGTGCAACGGGCAGGGACCCAGGGTTGCGATGGCCTCTCTGTGCGCGGCCGTTCCGTATCCCTTGTGGCCCTCGAAGCCGTAACCGGGCCAGGTCTCCGCGGCCTCGCGCATCAGGCGATCGCGGGAGACTTTGGCGACCACGCTGGCCGCGGCGATCGCAAAGCTGCGCGCGTCGCCTTTCACCACCGCGATCTGGGGAAGCTCGAGGTCGGGGATGATCATATTGCCGTCGACCACGATCAGATCGGGGCTCTGCTCGCGAAGCTCGATCACCCGCTGCACCGCGTTGCGCATTGCCTCAAAGGTCGCCTGTAGGATGTTGATCGCGTCGATGCGCTCGGCGCTGGCAGACGCCATCGCCACGCGGCGGGGTTGCGCGCTGAGGGTGTCGTAGAGCGTCTCGCGATCGGCCTCCTGCATCTTCTTGGAGTCGTTGAGGCCAGGCCATTCCGCGGCATCATCCAGGCTGAGCGTCCACCAGCAGGCCGCCGCATGCACGGGTCCGGCAAGCGGGCCTCGCCCTGCCTCATCCACCCCGATGATGTGCACGTGTCCGCGGGCACGAAGCTCGCGCTCCAGCTCCCCGATCTCGGGGGGCGTCGCGGCAAAGAGGGCCTGCTGGCTCATGAGCGCCCCCCCAGGATGGCGATCTGCCCCTGGCGTGCCGCGCTCTTAAAGACCGACTCGAAGCGCGAGGCGTGGGCCGGCGTCATCATCAGCGCCGGATCCGAGATCCAGATCGACTCGAGACCGCTTCCCTCATCGCCGCGCGATGTGCTGATGAAGAGCGCGAGCGCCAGCGCGCACACCACGACCTGCACCTCGGCAGAGCGGGTACGTTGCCACAACTCGAGCTGCTCGTCGGTGAGCGCCTCAACATGAAGCTCGCCATCGGCATCAAGCGTGACGTCGCTGAAGCGCTCCGAGAGCACATGGCCGCAGACTTTCGACCACATCGCCCGGGTGCTCTCACTGAGCACACCGTGAATCCACTGCCCGTTGCGCTCCGCGACCCACCTCAGCAACTCCAGCGGGCTGGAGGGCAGCGGCGCGGCGCTGCTTGCGGCGCTCTGATCGGCGTTGGCCCGGATCTCGACCGGGTCGGCGCCGAGGCTCTGAAGATCGTTTTCGAGCTGAAAGGAGTTCATCACAAACGACGGAAGTTCACTGCGGCGACGCTTCAGCTCGGCGAGCTCGGCCTGCACCGAATCGAGCTCCTTGCGGGCGCGTCGGTACTCGGGGTTGGTGCGCACCGCCTCCAGCTGCGACTCCATACGCTGAATGACCGAACGCAGCTTGCGCGCCATCGGGATGCGCGCCTGCAGTTCTTCTTCACGCTCGACGCCGGCGTGCAGCAGCGTGTGCTCGACGCGTTCGAGCAAATGGATCTGCTCCTCCCGAAGTTGGGAGATCCTTCGCCGGATCGAGTCCACCCTCACCTGGTGCACACTCGCCTTGCTCAGGCTTGTGTAATAGCGCAGCAAGACGAAGGCCCCCAGCGCCAGGCCGGGGATGCTGCCCAGCGCGAAGATGCGGTGGGTCTGGTGGAAGACCAGGCTGGCGACGAACGCCCCCAGCGCGATGGCCACGCCCAGCCAGAAGAGCGGCGTGCGTGTGGGTTCATCGGGCACCGAGAGTTCGATCTGGCGGCGCTCGGTATCGAGCTGGCTCTGCAGCCGTCCGAGCTGCGCGTCGTAGTCGTCCATGCGCGCGTCGCGGCTCTGGAGAAGATCGATCTCCTCATCGCTGAGCTCAGCGAGCTCCACCTCGTTGAGCTTTTCGCGGGCACGGGTGAGCTTCTCTTCGAGCTCCGCGCCTTCTCCCAACGCGCGCTGGCCTTCTTCGACGCGCAGGTCGAGCTCTTTGATCTGATCTTCGAGCGACTCCACCTCCAGCGAGGTCAGGTAGAGGTTGGCCAGATCGGGGATGCGCGGGTCGTTGCCCAGGGTGGCGGCGTTGATGACCGCCTCCATATCGAAGTCAAAACGCCAGAGGTGGATGGCGTAGAAGGTGGCCAGATCAGGGAGGTTGAGCTTGTCTTGAAGCGCGCGCTGAACGTCGGCCGCACCTCGGGCGAGCTCCTCGTAGCCGGAGGTGGTCTTGCGTTGCAGACGCACCGACTCGGTGGGCGCCTGTCGCACAACGCGCAGAGAGCTGCCGCGGGCCTCAAACGCGCAGGCCAGCTTCACGCCCTCAGCCCCCTTAAAGAGGCGCTCTTCGAGGGCCTGACTCTGGGCCGGGTAGAGGCAGATCACCAGCAGATCCTGCACATCGGAGGCACCGACGCCGGCAGGAAGCTCCAAGACCTGGAGGGGCTCATCGATGCGCACCCGCGCCGGGCGGCTCTGGGCGAGGACCCCTTGAAAGATTAGCTCCTGAAGTTGCATACGCGCTGGCTCGACAGTCCCGAGAGGGAGGAAGTCCGCTTTCTTATCAGCGGCGATGATACTTCGGGGCGGCCAGAGGGGTAAAGGAGCAACGCGGCGAGGCCACGCCCACGCGCGACAAGAAAAGGCAACGCCCACGGCCGAAGCCGTGGGCGTTGTTCGAGCCAGGAGGCGATGCGCGCCTTACAAAAGCCGCATCGCTCTGAATCTTAAAGCCCGCCCTTGCGCGCGCGCTTGGTGCGAATCCGGGCGCTCTTGCCGGCGCGCTCGCGCAGGTAGTAGAGCTTGGCGCGACGCACGCGACCGATCGAGGCGACCTCGATCTTCTCGATGCGGGGGCTGTGGACCGGGAAGATACGCTCCACGCCAACACCGTTGGAGATCTTGCGCACGGTCACGGTCTCTTCGACGCCGGCGCCGCTGCGGCCGAGCACGACACCTTCGTAAACCTGGACGCGCTCTTTTTCGCCTTCGCGAATGAGCAGGTGGACGCGGACGGTGTCGCCAGGACGGAAGTCCGGGTGATCTTCACGCAGGTGAGCTGCGGCGATTTTCTTGAGCAATTCCATGACGCTTCTCCATCGTTCGAAATCAAAAAGGCCGCCTCAAGACGCGAACTCCACGCCGTCCTCGGACCCGGCCGTACCGTTTAGCAAGTCGCTGACCGTCGCCATCGAGCGCCAGTCGAAAAGACCGGGTGAGAAATTCACCGGTCCTTTAGAGTCGGGGAGAACTAGCACCCCACGCCCAAGACTTCAAGTCCTTTTGATGCGCGCCACGCCGACCCATGATGACACGCCGGTGTGAACCTTGTCGCCGGGGGGCGATTCCGCCATAAAGACCGGGCGATGCCCTGTTTCAAGGAGAACTCTCAGCGATGGCAACAAAGAAGACAACATCGGATCGTCGGGCGATGGTGGTGGGAGCCGCCGGCGGGCTGGGCGTGCACATCGTGCGCGCCTTGAGCGAGGCAGGCTGGGAGGTTGTCGCGGTGGATCGCCGCGAGCTGGCCACCACCGGTCGAGAGACCTTGCTCGAAGACGGCCCGAAGATCACCTGGCATCAGCTCGAATGCCGTGATGAGGCGATCGGCGAATTGATGATCGGGTGCCAGGCGGTGATCAACGCCGCGGCGACCGTGAACATCTCCGAACCCTACCGCGCGCTGGCGTTGGATAACGTCGAGCTGCCTCGCCAACTCTATGTTCACGCGCGCGATGCCGGTGTGGAGCAGGTGGTGCAGATCAGCTGCGCGTCGGTCTACGACGGGGAACGCGGGGTTCGCACCGAAGACTCGCCGGTCGATCCGTACAACGACTACGAGCGCACCAAGATCGAGGCCGAGCGCGAGCTTGAGGCGCTGCGGGCCGGTGGCGGGCCGGCGCTCACGATCCTGCGGCCCGGGTTGCTCTACGGCCCCGGCTGCACCGAGATGAGCGCGGGGCTTGTGACGGTGGTCGCGATCCTGCGCGATCTCGCCAGCTACCTGCCGGGGCTTCGGGGCGGCCCGCGCACCAACTGGTGCCATGCGGCCGACGCGGCCAGCGCCGTGATGGTCGCGCTGACGCACCCCGAGGCTCGTAACAGAACCTTTAATGTGGGCGACGACACCGCGCTGAGCTTTGGCGAGGTGCTCACCTCGATCGCCGAGGGTTACGGCATCGATCTGGGCCCTTCGGTGCCGATGCCCACGGTCACCTTCTGGGCGATGGTCAGCCCGCTGATCGACAACGACTTTGCCTTCGGGCGCATGCGCGGTCTTCTGCGACTTCTGTGGAAGCGTATTCAGCGCGAGCATAAGCTCACCAGCCCGCTGCGCCCCCGGCTCGATCGCAGCGCGCTCTTCTATGTTCGTGAGGATGCGGTGATGGTCTCTGAGGCGTTGCGGCAGCTGGGCTGGGCGCCGGCCTGGAAGGACTTTCGCCAGGGCATCGTCCCGACGATCCGCTGGTATCAGCAGGCCTGTTGGGTGCCGCGTTTTGATACCGAGGCGCTCCAGGAGCGACGCGACGGTCGCGTGGGAGGTCAGTACACCTTTGACGAGCGGGTCCGCGGTGAGCTTGAGGGGAGCCGTCGGGTCAGCGAAGTTCAGGCCTCGCTGGTCGTCACCCTGGAGCAATGGCCCGTCCCGCCGATGCGCCACGAGGGGTGTGTGGAGGGCACCATCTCGATCTCCGGACTTGCCCTTGAGGCGCCGCTGCTAGGCACCGTCGTGCTCGACTACGGGCCCCTCCCCACGATGCGCTACGAGTTCGGCTTTAAAGATGATGAGGGGCGCGCCCACCGCCTGAGCTTTGCGCGTGAGATGACGCTGCCGCACCCGCTCTGCTCCTGGAGCTCGGCGCATGGCGAGCTCATCGACCAGTGGGGCGACGCGCTCGGGCGCGTCACGCTGAGCGATGAAGGCGCCACCAGGCCACGGGCGTGGCTGGGAGTGCGCGCGTGAGCACTCAACGTTTTGATCCCGGCCCCCTGCCCGCCCTGCCCTCCTCCTATGAGCGCCGCCCGAAACGCTTCGAGTCGATCGACGCGCAGACCTGGGGGAGCTGGCACTGGCAGCATCAGAACCGCCTGCGACGTCCCGAGCATTTTGACGATGTTCTGGAGCTCAGCGCTGAGGAGCGCGAGGCATTCTTGAAGAGCGCGCAGCGTTTTCGCGTGGCGGTCACGCCCCATTACGCCGCGTTGATGTCGCGCGAGGATCCCGGCTGCGGTGTGCGCCAACAGGGCCTGCCTCAACCGGGCGAACTTCGACAGTACGACTTTGAACTCGAAGATCCCCTGGCCGAAGAAGCGCATATGCCGGTGCCGGGTATTACGCACCGCTACCCGGACCGGGTACTTTTTTATGTCTCGCACCATTGTCCGGTCTACTGCCGGCATTGCACGCGCAAACGCAAGGTCTCCGACCCGACCACGGCGGCGGCCCGCGATCAGATCGCACAGGGGCTGGCGTACATTCGCAACACCCCCACCGCGCGCGATGTGGTGGTCAGCGGCGGCGATCCGCTCACGCTCTCCGACGAGCGGCTCGGCGAGGTGTTGAGGGCGCTGCGCGCCATCGATCATGTGGAGGTGATTCGCCTGGGGACACGAAACCCGGTGACGCTGCCGCAGCGCATCACCCCGGAGCTCTGCGAGATCCTGCGCGAGGTGCGGCCGGTGTACGTGCACACCCACTTCAACCACCCCGATGAGCTCAGTCAGGAGAGCGCCCGCGCGTTGGGCATGCTCCTCGATGCGGGCTGCGTGCTGGGCAACCAGATGGTGCTCTTGCGCGGCGTCAACGATCGCCCGGAGACGGTGATGGAGCTCAACCGCCAGCTCTTACGCCTGGGGTGCCGACCGTATTACATGCTGCAATGCGATATGGCGCAGGGAATCTCGCACTTCCGCACGCCGCTTAGGACCGGACTGAAGATCATGAAGCATCTACGCGGGCGCATCGGCGGGATGGGGGTGCCGCACTTTGTCGTCGATCTGCCCGGCGGCGGCGGCAAGGTAGAGCTTGTGCCCGACCATATCGTGGACACCCGAGAGTCGCCCTGGGGTCAGGTCGTCGCCTTCTCCAGCTCGGAGGGCGAGCGCTTCGAGTTCGTGGATGTCGACCCCGCTCGCCTCGAAGGCGATGACGAGCGCTGATCGGGATGCCGTGAGGCAGCGGCGCGCTTGAGCACGTCGTCGAGAAACCCCAACAGCTCCTGCCAGTACGCGCGGCTTGAAGCGCGCCAGGGGAAGGCATGAAAGCTGTGAAACTCCCCTTTGAAGTAATGGGCTGAGGTGCGGGCGCCGAGTGTTTGTGCGGCGCGCTCCAGGCGGCGCGTATCGTCCAGGAGAGGATCGGCGGTCCCCACCGCCGTAAAAAAGGCGGGCATCGCGCGCTGCTCGGGCGTCATCTCCTCCAGGACCACCAGCGGATCGACCAGGGGATGGGCCTCGGGATCGACGTGGCGCAGGTAGGCCTCGGAGGCCTCGTAGAGCTTGTCGGTCACAAAGCTCGGAAGATCGCGCCGGCGCTCAAAGCGCTGCGGATCGGAGACCTGAAGGTAGCCGCAGGTGGGAATGATCGCCGCCGGTGCCGGGTACTCTTCGCAGAGGCCCTGGGCCCAGCGCTCCTGCGAGGCCTGCAGGTGTGCGACCCCCAGCGCCAGAGCCACATTGGCGCCGGACGACTCGCCAGCGACCACCCAGGGAAGTCCCTCAATGCTCAGCTCGCGGCGACGCTCATGCATCCACACCCGGGCGGCGCGCGCATCTTCGAGCGCCGCCGGATAGGGGTGTTCGGGCGCGAGGCGATAGTCGATGGCGAAGACCACATAACCGTGACGCGCCAGAATCCAGGGCATCGGCCAGTGACTATCTTTGGAGCCGATGCGAAACCCGCCGCCGTGAATGTAGAGAATCGCCGCGCGCGGTCGCGCCCCCTGCGGGCGGTAGATGTCGACAGCGCCGGAGTGGCGGTTGTCGGAGTAGCGCTGATCGCGATGGACCTTGACCGGAAAGCGTTCTCGACCAAGATCGACGTCGATAAGCCCCATGGTATGAAGGCCGGCAAAGGCGCTGCGCATCGCAGCCTCCGAGAGGGTGCGCTCCAGCCCTACCGGCACCACATGCTCTTGCAGCCGTCGCATCCAGCTGTAGGTCGGCGGCTGCTGCGAGCGCTTCTTCGGGGTTTGCCTGTTCATCGCTACTCCATGGTGCAACGCATGATGGACATCCAACACGCTATCCAAAAGCCGTGCAAAACGAAGATAACGACAAGAACGACGAAGAAAAGTCAAAAACCACCAAGTTGAACACTTTTTGAACACCCACCCTGCGAACACGTGGACGAGGAGCCATGAAACCATCGATTTCCATCGACAGCTGGAGCGTCAAAGCGGTTCGCCGGGCGCTCTCGCCATTGCATCGCTACTTCGATGTGCAGCTCGAAGGCCTGGAGCACGTGCCCGACCAGGGGCCGGTGTTTCTGGTCGGCAATCACGCCTTGCTGGGCATCGACAGCTTTGTGCTCTTCCCGGCGTTGATGCGCCAGTTTGAGCGCGTGCCGCGAGGGCTTGCGCTGCGCACGCTCTTTGACAACCCGGTGATGGGCAAGCTCTTGCATGAGGTGGGGATCGTGCCCGGATCGCGCTCCAGCGGCGTGGCGCTTTTGCGCAATGGTCAGATGGTGGTGACCTACCCCGGCGGGATGTCCGACTCGGTGAAGGGGCGCAACAAGCGCTACACGCTGCAGTGGCAAGATCGCTGCGGATTTGCGCATGTGGCGCTGCGCTCCGGCGTGCCGGTGACGCCGGTGGCGGCGGTGGGGCCCGACGAGATCTTTCCGATCTTAAGCGATCGAGGGCTCTTCCCGGTTAACTTTCTGGGGGATCGAAAGTCGCGGGCGCCGGCCTTTCTACCGGTAGCGCGGCCGGTGCGCTGCGTCTTTCGCTTCGGGCCGCCGGTTCAACTCCCCGACCTCGGGAGCGCGCTGGAGGCCGGCCAGGAAGTTCCCGACGCCGTCATGCCCCAATGCGCGACGTATGCCCGCGAGGTGGAGTCGGCCCTTGATCGTCTGATCCAGGAAACCCTGCAGGATCACCCCAAACGCGTGCGCCTGCTTCCTGGCCGCGGGTAACTCGCCGCATCTCAGCGGGCTGGCAGCCCCGCCAGCAACGCCCGGGCCACGCGCCGCCCGAAGGTGTAGATGGGGATCTGCGGCGGCCCTCCGATCGAGGTCGGGAAGAGCGAGCCATCGGCCACAAAGAGCCCGCGCACCTGATGGTGGGCGCCGTGGCTGCTGACCACGCTGCTCCGCGGATCCGCGCCCATCCACATCGTCGACATCGGGTGCACCGCGACCATTGAGGGGTTGAAGGGGCCAAGCTCGGCGCCGGTGAGGCCGTCGAGTTGTGCCGGCGAGTCGAGGAGGCGAGGAGGTGAGGTGGGGATGATGACCTGGCGGGCGCCGGCGGCAAAAAGGATGCGCGCGGCCTCGCGCATGCCTAAGGCCACCTGGTTAAGTTCGGCGCGGTCGGGACGATAATGGATCTGCACCCGCTCGCCATCTCGGGGGCGCACATGCCCGCTGTAGTGGTCATGCACCATCGCGATGATCGCGGCCACGTTGGGGTAAAGGCGCATCATCGAGGCGTGAGCCGCGCCAAAACCGGGCATCAACCCTGCGGCCGCGCCAGGGTGCGCAAAACCCGAGACCAGCCAGACGCGCTGCTCCGCGTCGTGACCGAAGTTCAAAAACTCAGTGCACTCCGCCGACTGCGGCACGCCCTTCCACCCTTCGATCGTCTCGTCAAAGACGCCCATCACGAAGGCGCCGGGGTGAATATGCAGGCGTCGGCCGGTGAGGCGATGCGGATCGGGCAGCCCACTCTTGATGGCGAGCGCGGCCGAGTTTGTGGCGCTGGCCCCGAGCACAACACGCTCAGCGCGAACCTCAAATGGTTGAAGCTCTGCGCCACTCAGCGGGTCGATGGCCCGGCCGGCAACCCCGCAGACCTGGCGACCGCGCGTTAAAATGCGGTCGACGCGCGCGTGGACCAGCGCGCGCCCGCCGGCGTTGAGCGCGGGAGGGATCAACACTTTGGCCGCGTTTTGTTTCCCGTTGTTGGGGCAGCCGAGCTCGCACATCCCGGACTGCCGACAGCCCTGGCGGTTATGGGAGAGCACGGCGTGTCGGTAGCCCAGCTCCCGGGCGCCGCGGAAGAGCGCGTGGTTGTTGGCGTTGACGCGATCGTCGGGCACCGGATGCACGTCGAGAAGTTCTTCGACGCGCTGGAAGTCGGCCTGCAGCTCGGCGCCCAGATCCTCGACGCCCTGCCCTCGCCAGATCTCCAGGATGGGCTCGGGCAGACGCTTGCAGAGGTTGGTGTTGTGCAGCGTGGAGCCACCCACGCCTTTGCCCTGCATCACCGTGATGGCCTGGTCGACGGTGCCGCGCGAAGCTCCCTCCATGAAGAGTTTTGGGAGCATCACCTCTTCGCGGCAGCGCATGTCCTCGGGCGCGAAGTAGTCGCCGAGCTCCACGCCGATGACGTCGACGCCGGCCAGGGCCAGGTCATGAAAGGCCATGCCTCCTCCGGCGCCCAGGCCCACGACCACCACGTCGGCGTTGAGCCGGAGCGCGCTGTCGCTGGCCGCCGCGGAGATCATGCCCGCGGGAAGCACTCGGCGTTTTGCGTCGGCGCGACTCATCGGCGCTCCGCGGGCACGCCCGGGTTACCCGAGAGGCTGTAGCCAATGGCCGGCCATACCTCCGGCCGGGTGTAATAGCCCATCATGCACACCGACTTGAGCGCCTTGAACATCGCGCGCGCCGGCATCAGGGGGGAGGTCTCCAGGGTCAGCAGCAGGCGGTCGATCTCATCATCGCTCAGACGCGTAAGGCGCTGACGACGAGGCCCGAAGGCGTAGGGGGCGTACTCCAGGATGGCGAGCATCGACTGCAGCTCCTCCTGGGTGGTCGACGGCATCCCGCCCATAAAGCGCAGCGCGGCATCGAGCGCGCCGCACGCCCGAACATCGGGAAAGTCCGCGTCATCGGCGGCGCAGACGCGCGTCATCGCACGCTCCAGAGTCTCACTGAGCCACGCCGGCACCTTGCCGGGCATAGGCGGCGGGTTGCGGCTCAGGCGTGCAAAAAACCGCCCGGTGCGTACCAGCCCCATCGTCTGCATGCGGGCCATCAGCAGCTCGGGTTTGTCGCCTAAAACACCGCGCAAGAATGAGACCACGAAGACCGTCCGGCGTGGGAGTGAGGTGAGAAACGCTGACCATCAGGGACTTGAGACGTACGAGCCGTCGCCCCACTGCTCGATCTGCAGGATCACATCGACCGTGCCCGCCTCCAGCATCCCTAAGTCGCGGGCGGCAGCGCGAGAAAGATCGATGATACGCCCGCGTACAAAGGGCCCTCGATCGGTGATACGGACGACCACCGAGCGGCGACTCTCCGGCTCGATGACACGCACGATCGTATGGAAGGGTAAGGTCTTGTGGGCCGCTGTGAAGCCCTCCATATCGTACAGCTCGCCGCTGGCGGTCTGACGGCCGTGGAACGTATCGCCATACCAGCTGGCGATGCCGCGCAGCTCGTGCGCTTTGCCGTCGGGGGCGGCCACGCGGTGGGTCACAAGATCGCGATGGGGATCGGCGGGCCCTGTCGCGCAGGCCGCCATCCACAGCGCGAAACCTCCCAGAAGGAGTTGTCGCAGCGCCGCCAGGGCTTCGCCGCGGGTCCACATCAAATCCTTTAGGGCGCGTCGTGAAGAGATCATGTGGGCCACCGTTCACACATCGGGACATCGCCGAAACCATGCAAGCTCTCGTCGGGGGCGATGGTGCCAGCGAAGATGCTCCGGGGGCAAGGGAAGGAAGTTCATCGCGTTGCAGCGACACCGTCGGCCGATGGCACGCGCCGCCCTGCGATACGAAAAAAGCCGCGCCCCCATCAGGGGAGCGCGGCTTCTTCGTTCACCTCAGCGCCTCTTCGTCATCGTGAATGAGGAGGAGGTTCAGAGGAGGATGCAGCTTTAGTCCTCGACGCGCTCGAAGAGCGCGGCGGCGCCCATGCCGCCACCGATGCACATCGAGACGATGCCGTAGCGCCCGCCGGTCTTCTCCAGCGAACGCAGGAGCGTGCCGGCCATGCGCGTGCCGCTCACACCCAGGGGGTGACCCAGGGCGATGGCGCCGCCGTGGATGTTGAGCTTGGCCGGATCCACGCCCAGCTCACGGGCGCAGTAGACGGCCTGGCTGGCAAACGCTTCGTTGATCTCGAAGAGGTCGATGTCTTCGATGCTCAGGCCGGTAGCCTTGAGCAACTTACGGATGGCCGGGACCGGACCGATGCCCATGATCTCCGGGTCCACGCCGGCGACCTGGAAGGCGCGGTAGTAGCCCATCGGCTTCACACCGAGCTCATCGGCTTTTTCTTTGCTCATCAGCACCACAGCGGCCGCACCATCGGTGAGTGGCGAGGCGTTGCCGGCGGTGACGCTGCCTTTGGGGTTGAAGGCCGGGCGAAGTTTCGCCAGCGCTTCGACCGAGGAGCCGGGACGAGGGCCGTCGTCTTTGTCGACGGTCACATCGTGGCGCTTGCCGTCGGGGCCAACCACCTGGGTCTTGACCGGGAGCACTTCGCCGGCCAGGAAGCCGTCTTCCCAGGCCGCGAGAGCCTTCTCGTGGCTGGTCAGGGCGAAGGCGTCCTGATCTTCGCGGGCCACTTCAAAACGCTTTGCGACGTTTTCGGCGGTGGTGCCCATGGGGATGTAGATCTCGGGGTACTCCGCCATGGTCTGCGGGTTGGCCGAGACCTTGTTGCCGCCCATCGGGATCATGGTCATCGACTCGGTACCGCCGGCCACGGCGACGTCCATCGCGCCGATCATGATGCGCTCGGCCATCTGGGAGATGGTCTGCACGCCGGAGGAGCAGAAGCGGTTCACGGTCAGGCCGGGCACCGTGTTGGGGAGGCCGGCCATCACCGAGGCCACGCGGGCGACGTTCATGCCCTGCTCGGCCTCCGGCATCGCGCAGCCGATGGCCACATCACCAATGTCTTCGGGGTTAAGGCCTTTGACCTTGGCCACGGCTTCTTTGATCACGAGCGCGGCCATGGTGTCGGGGCGGGTATCTTTGAGGCCGCCTTTGTAGGCGCGGGTGAAGGGGGTGCGCACATACGAGGCGACCACAACGTCACGAAGAGAAGTCATAGGGTATATCTCCTGATTCGGCGGGCATCACAGCTTGAGGCGCTCGCCGGGGTACTCGTTCGGGAAAACAAACCGTCCCGCCTCTCCGGCCATTCCGGCCGGAGAGACGAGTGCTGCGAGCCAGACTTAGTTGCGCAGCGGCTTGTTGTTCATGAGCATATGCTGCATGCGCTGCTGGCTCTTCTCTTCACCGCAAAGCGACATGAAGGCCTCGCGCTCCAGGTCGAGCAGCGTCTGCTCATCGACCAGGGTCGCCGGGTTGGTCTCACCGCCGCAGAGCACGTTGGCGAGCTTGCGTCCGATGAGGCGGTCGTGGGCCGAGATCACGCCGTTTTCCTGCATGCTGTAGAGCAGCATGTCGATGGTGGCCGCACCGTCCGGACCGAGCAGGCGGAACTTGGAGGGGCGCGGCGGCTTGAAGCCGGCGCGAGCCATCCCCAGGACGCGCTCTTTGGCGTCGTGGAGCAGGTGGTCGGCGTTGATAGTCACACCATCATTGGCGGTGAGGAAGCCGAACTCACGGGCTTCTTCAGCGCTCTTGGCCACTTCACCCATGCCGATGGCCATGAAGACCTTACGCAGGAAGGGGAAGGGATCGAACTCCTTGTTGTCGGAGTGCGGGCCGAAGACGTTGCGCATCAGCTGCAGGTTGCCACCGCCGCCGGGGATCAGACCCACGCCGACTTCGACAAGACCCATGTAGAGCTCGCCAGCGGCCTGAATGGCGTTGGCGCCCATGGTCACCTCGGCGCCGCCGCCCAGGGTCAGGCCCTTGGGCGCGGAGACGACCGGCTTCCAGCTGTAGCGCATGCGCTGGTTGGCGTCCTGGAAGGCTTTGACCATCGACTCGATGGGCTCCCACTGACCGGCCTGTGCGTTCATGAGCACCAGCAGCAGGTTGGCGCCGGCGGAGAAGTTGGTCGAATCGTTGCCGATGACCAGACCTTCCCAGTTGGCCTCCACTTCATCGATCGCCTCGTGCATGCAGTCGATGAGGTCGGGGTCGATGGCGTTCATCTTGGTGTGGAACTCAAGCAGCGCCACGCCGTCGCCCATGTCGTGGAGCGAGGCCGAAGAGTTGCCGAGGATCTTGGTCGCGCCTTTGCGCTTGAGCAGCTCGACGCTGATGGCCTTCTCGCTGCGCTCGATCGCCTTGTAGCTCTTGGTGGCGACGTCGTAGTAGAGATCCGTCGCACCATCCTGCTTGTAGAAGCTCTCGGCACCGGAGGCGATCATCTCGTCGATCCAGGCGGGCACTTCGATGTCCTGAGCCTTCATCTGGTCGTAGGCCCACTGAAGCCCCAGAGCGTCCCAGGTCTCGAAGGGACCCAGATCCCAGTTGAAGCCCCACTTCATGCCGCGGTCGATGTTGACCACGTCGTCGGCGATCTCGCCCATGCGACGCGCGGTGTAGGCGAGCGAGCGCAGGGTGACTTCGCGGGCGAACTCGGCGGCTTTGTCGTCGCCGTCGACCACAACCGTCTTGATGCGCTTGGCCGGGGCGCCCTTGGCTTTGCCAATGGAGGCAAACTCGGGCTTGTCGCGGTCGCGGTACTCAAGGGTGTTCAGATCCAGGGTCTGGATGCCGCCCTTGCCCTTCTTATAGAAGCCGCCGCCGGCCTTCTGACCGGTGAGGCCCTTCTCGACCAGGGTGCCCATGAATTCGGGGACCTGGAAGATCTCGCGCTCTTCATCTTCGGTGAGCGTATCGTAGCAGTTCTTGGCCACGTGCACGAAGGTGTCCAGACCGACCATGTCCGCGGTGCGGAAGACGGCCGACTTGGGGCGCCCCATGGCTTTGCCGAAGACGGTATCGACGCCTTCGATGCTCATCTCGTACTTCTTCATCAGGTGCATGATGGTCATCATGCCGTGCACGCCGATGCGGTTGGCGATGAAGTTGGTGGTGTCTTTGCCGAAGACAATGCCCTTGCCGAGCACGTCGCGGCCGAACTCCACCATCGCGTCCACAACTTCCGGCGCGGTATCCGGGCCTTCCACCAGTTCGAGGAGCTTCATGTAGCGCACGGGATTGAAGAAGTGCGTGACGATGAAGCGCTTCTTGAAGCTCTCGGAGCGACCATCCAGCATGCCCTCAATGGAGAGGCCGGAGGTGTTCGAAGAGATGATGGCGTGATCGTTCACATGGGCTTCGACTTTGTCGAAGGTCGCCTTCTTGATGGGCATGCTCTCGGGCACGGCCTCGACGATCCAGTCAACCTCGGCGAACCAGTCGAGGTTGTCGTCCATGTTACCGACGGTGATCAGGTCCAGATCGCGCTTGGTGTAGATCGGCGAGGGGCTGGTCTTGGCCAGGAGCGCCTTGTTGCGGGTCGCGATGCTGTTGCGGAACGCCGGGTCGTTGATGTCGTCTTTTTCGCCCGGATTGAAGGGCACGATATCAAGCAGGTAGACCTCGATGCCCGCGTTTGCGAGGTGAGCGGCGATGCCGCTGCCCATAACGCCGGAACCGATAACGGCAGCCTTTCGAATGCGCTTCGTGGCCATGAAACTCCTTACGATGTGAGGGTTGCAGTAAAACGTATGCGTAGAGCGCGATGCCTTATAGTGAGAAGGGCAATTAGGGGTCAAGACCAACCCCTTGCCCGATCCGTGGCGAGCGGACCTGTAAGCACCGTTGGTCGCGGGCAAAGGAAAAGACCCGCTTGCACCCCGATTCGTAGCTTCGCGCCCGGCTGTGATGTCCGTGGCTTGCGTCTGAATTCGCGAGGGGATAAGACCCCGATGAGAACATCCCCCCGCGATGGTCCTGTGCAGAGCCGCCTCTTAAGCCGGCCTCGCCGCAGGCACCATCCTTTGAGAACGGGCACCGAAGACGAGGATTGAGATGATTGAAGCAAGCATCATTGTGGAGCGCATTGAGGCCGCCCTGCCCGGCGCCCGGGTTCAGGTCCAGGATCTGACCGGAACGATGGACCATTATAAGGCGGTGGTGATCTCGGAGCACTTCGCCGGCAAGTCGCTGGTGGCGCGCCATCGCGCGATCTACCAGGCGCTGGCCGAAGAGATGAAGGGCCCGATCCACGCGCTCACCCTCGAGGTGTTCACCCCCGAAGAGTGGGACGCCCAGGGCTGAAGGTGGGCGCCGGAATGCGTCTGTGCGACAGGGTGTTGACCCGGCTCAAGGCGCTCCGTATTACCCCCACCGCCAACGCATCGCATCACACCCATAGAACCGATGAGGCCACACCATGAGTGACCAGAAGAAATCGATCTCGCTTCCCCTTGCCAACCCCGAGAAGAGCGTCGAGGCCCAGCCGCGCACGCGTGATGAGGGAGGCGACGTCCTCTCGGAGATCGCGCGCGAAGTGGCTGAGAACCCCGTGCTTCTTTATATGAAAGGGCTTCCTCAGCAGCCGATGTGCGGGTTCTCGGCGCGCGCGGCAGCGATCCTGGCCAGCTACGGCAAACCCTTCCACGCCGTCGACATCCTGGTCGACCCGGATAAGCGCCAGGGCATCAAAGAATTCTCCAGCTGGCCGACCATCCCCCAGGTCTACATCGGCGGGGAGTTTGTCGGTGGCTCCGACATCCTGATGCAGCTCCATGAGAGCGGCGAGTTGGGCAAACTTATCGCGTCGGTCAGTGGCGAGTGATCGGGGGTTGAGGGCGCCGCGATGACGCGCGGTGCCCGGCCCGAGCACTGTCGCTTGACAGCGATGGGGTTGCGCTTTAGGTTGCCCCACCTTTGTACGGTCCTCTAAAAGCGTGGACTGTTGGCTGCAGGTCTACGCGCTTCGAACTCATAGTAAATCACAGCACGAACCAGCTTATTAAAGCGGAGATGAAACTCACATGACTGTCCGACTTCGACTTCAACGCCATGGCGCCAAAAAGCGTCCCTTCTACCGTGTGGTTGCCGCCGACCAGCGCTCTCCCCGTGATGGTCGCTTCATTGAGGTGCTGGGCACCTACGATCCGATGCAAGAGCCGGCTGCGGTTCGCCTTAACAGCGAGCGCGTCGACTACTGGCTCAGCGTGGGCGCGCAGCCCAGCGACACCGTTCGCTCGCTGATCCGCAAGCTTCGCCGTGGCGAGCTGGGCATCGACCTGGCCGCCGAAGGCGCCGAGAAGGCCGCCAAGGAAGCCGCCGCCCTGGCCAAGAAGGAAGCTCTCGAAGCTGCCCGCGCCAAGGTCGCCGAAGAAGCCAAGGCTGCGGAAGCCAAGAAGGCGGAAGAGGAAGCCGCCAAGAAAGCGGAAGCCGAAGTTGCCAAGGCCGCTGAAGCTGCCAAGGCCGAAGAAGGCGCCGCCGAAGGTGAGAGCGCTGAGGGCGACGACGCCGAAGGCGACGCCGAAGCCAAGACCGAAGGCGAAGAAGGCTGAGCCAGCTTTCTTGCTTTGAGTAGTCTGTGACGAGCCCGTTTTTTGACGGGCTCGTCGCGTTTTAACCTTAAGGAATGACGCGATGAGCAACCACACCGCCGAAGATGCCCTGAAGAGCTACGAAGAGCTGGTGCGATTCCTGGCCGGCTCGCTCCTGGATGATGACGTCGAGTTTGAGGTGCGCGCGCACGCCCACCGCGACCAACTCCTGGTGGAGCTGGCCGTGGAAGAGGCGCATCGCGGGCGCGTGATCGGCCGGGGCGGCCGCATCGCCCGGGCGATGCGCACGCTGGTCGACGCCGCCGCTGTCCCCAACCACCTGCCGGTGGTCATCGACATCGTCGACTGAGCGTCGCGGAGCGTTTGCGTATGAGCACGACACCCAACGAAAAGGTGGAGCTGGCCAAAGTCGGGCGCCCTCACGGCGTCTACGGCGATGTGCGCCTGCATCTTTTTAACGCCGACTCCGAGGTCCTTGATGAGGGCGTCCAGGTCACCATCAAGACCGATCGCGAAGAGCTGGAGTTGACCATCGAGCGTTTTCGCCAGGGCCCGAAGTTTGCCATGGTGAAGTTCAAGGGCATCCAGGGCCGCGAGGGCGCCGAGCGCATCAAGCACGGCATCGTCTCGGTGGATTTTGATCTTCTGCCAGAGCTCGACGATGACGAGTTCTACCTGATGGAAGTCATCGGTTTCCCGGTCGTGGTCGCCACCGAGGAAGATGGCGACGCCGCCGAGGATGCCGAGCCCATCGGCACCATCGACCGCTTCTTTGAGACGGGCGCCAACGACGTGCTCGTGGTCAAGCGCACCGACGGCTCCGAGCTTTTTGTGCCCTACGTCGAGCATGCGGTCAGCTATGTCGATCTGGAGGCTCCGGCGGTGGTCTTACAGCCCCTGGAGATCTGGACCCCTGCCGATTGAGCGTTTCGGCTCCAGACCGCCCCACCGCGCCCGCCACCACCGCCCCGCCCTCCCCGCCTGGAGATGACGTTGAGCACGCCCTTCCCCGTTGAGATCCTCACGCTCTTCCCCGACTTCTTCGACGGCCCACTGCGCATCAGCCTGACCGGCAAAGCCATTGAGCGCGGGCACTTCTCGGTGAACTGCGTCGACATCCGCGATTTCACGCACGACAAGCACCGCACCTGCGATGACGTCCCTTACGGCGGCGGCGCGGGCATGGTCATGAAGCCCGAGCCGCTGGTGGCCGCGCTGGAGCAGGCCCGAGAACGCCACCCCGACGTGCCACGTATTTTAATGTCGCCCCAGGGCGAGCCCTTTAGCCAGAAGATCGCCCGCGAGCTCGCCGAGGGGCCGGGCATGATCCTTGTGTGCGGCCGCTACGAAGGCGTGGATGAGCGCGTGCGTCAGCACTGGATCGATCGCGAGATCTCCATTGGCGACTATGTGCTCACCGGCGGGGAGGTCGCCTCGATGGTCGTCATCGACGCCGTCACTCGCCTCCTCCCGGGCGTGCTGGGAAACCAGGAGTCGATCAGCGAAGAGAGCTTCTCGGCGCCCATGCTCGAATACCCGCAGTACACCCGCCCCCGCGAGTTTCGTGGCTTCGAGGTGCCCGAGATTCTGCTCAGCGGCGACCACGGACGCATCGCCGCCTGGCGGCAGGAGCAGGCGCTCGCGCGCACGAAGGCGCGCCGCCCCGATCTTCTGGAACGCCGCGACGCGTCGCCCGATAGCGAGTCTGAGCGTTGAGATAAGGCGACTTTTTTCGTTGGTGCCGGTCGTTCACGAACCCGAACCTCCGACAGAATCACCAACAAAAACAACACCTTAGACACACCACCGCTACCTTCACCTGACGTCGTTCGTCCCTCTTCGCGTCCCGCATGCCGGCAGCACGAAGAGGTCTTCACCGAACGTCACTTGAACTTTGTTCCGGCGCGTCAATATACTATACCCCGGTATACCAAGGGAGGAGTTCGATGCCTTACACCGAGAAAGAAAAGAAACGCGTGCTGGCGCGGGTTCGCCGCGTCAAAGGACAGCTCAACGCGCTGGAGAGCGCGCTGGAAGAAGGCACCGAGTGCAGCTCGGTGCTCCAGCAGATCGCCGCGATCCGCGGGGCGGTCACCGGCGTGATGCGCCAGGTGCTCGAAGCGCACGTGCGCGAGACCTTCGGCAGCGCCGCCGAGCTTCCCGCCGGCCAGCGCGATGAAGCCGTCGAGGATCTCAACGATCTGATCCGCTCCTACCTCAAGTAGTCCGCCGGGAACGCCGTGACGTGTTACCCCCCAACCTAAGGAGAACATCATGAAGAGCCGTGCCGCTGTCGCGTTCGAAGTCAACAAACCGCTGGAGATCGTCGAGCTGGATGTCGAGGGCCCCAAAAAGGGTGAGGTGCTCGTGCAGATCACCCACACCGGGGTCTGCCACACCGACGCCTTTACGCTCAGCGGGGAGGATCCCGAGGGCATCTTCCCCTCGGTGCTCGGCCATGAGGGCGCAGGCGTCGTGGTGGAGGTCGGCGAGGGGGTCAGCGGCCTCTCGGTGGGCGACCGGGTCATCCCGCTCTACACCGCGGAGTGCCGCGAGTGTAAGTTCTGCAAGTCCGGCAAAACCAACCTCTGCCAGGCCGTGCGCGCCACCCAGGGCAAGGGTTTGATGCCCGATGGGACGACGCGTTTCTCGTACAAAGGAAAGCCCATCTACCACTACATGGGCACCAGCACCTTTAGCGAGTACACGGTGGTGCCGGAGATCTCGCTGGCGAAGATCGACAAGGACGCCCCCCTGGAGAAGGTCTGCCTGCTGGGCTGCGGGGTGACCACCGGCATCGGCGCGGTGCATAACACGGCAAAAGTTCAGGCCGGCGACACCGTGGCGGTCTTCGGTCTGGGCGGCATTGGCCTGGCGGTGGTGATGGGCGCCAAAGAGGCCGGCGCCTCGCGCATCCTGGGCATTGATATCAACCCCGATAAGTTCGAGCTGGCGCGCCAGCTCGGCGCCACCGATCTCATCAACCCCAAAGACTACGACAAGCCCATTCAGGATGTGATCGTGGAGCTGACCGACGGCGGGGTCGACTACAGCTTTGAGTGCATCGGCAACGTCAACGTGATGCGCTCCGCGCTGGAGTGCTGCCATAAGGGCTGGGGCGAGTCGGTGATCATCGGTGTGGCCGGCGCCGGTCAGGAGATCAGCACGCGCCCCTTCCAGCTTGTGACCGGGCGTGTGTGGCGCGGCTCGGCGTTCGGGGGCGTGCGCGGTCGCACCGAGCTTCCGGGCATGGTCGATAAGGCGATGAGCGGCAAGCTCAACCTCGATCCTTTCATCACCCACACCCTGCCGCTGGAGCGCATCAATGAGGCCTTTGATCTGATGCACAGCGGGGAGTCGATCCGCACGGTGATTCATTTCTAAGACAGGCATGACGCCGGGCCGAGGAGAATCTCGGCCCGGCGTTTTTCATTGCGGCCCACCACAAACGACAAAAACCCTTATCCTATCAAGGACTTACACTCATGGAACGCGTAGAGACTTATGCGAGTTTTGGCGGCACCCAGGAGGTCTGGAAGCATCGCTCTGAGGTACTGGACTGCGAGATGACGTTTGCCGTTTACCTTCCGCCGGCGGCCGCCGAGGGCCCCTGCCCGGTGCTCTACTGGCTGAGCGGGCTGACCTGCACCGAGCAGAATTTTATCACCAAGGCCGGCGCGCAGCGTTACGCAGCGGAGGAAGGCGTCATCATCGTCGCGCCCGACACGAGCCCGCGTGGCGAGGATGTCGCCGATGCCGAGGGCTACGATCTTGGGAAGGGTGCGGGCTTTTATGTCAACGCCACCGAGAAGCCCTGGGCTGCGCATTATCAGATGCACGATTATGTGGTCGATGAGCTCCCGACGCTGATCGAGGCGCGTTTTCCGACGAACGAAAAACGCGCGATCTTCGGGCACTCGATGGGCGGGCATGGCGCGCTGGTGCTGGCGCTGCGCAACCCGGGCCGCTACGCCAGCGTCTCGGCTTTTTCACCGATCGTGGCGCCCACACAGGTGCCCTGGGGCGAGAAGGCGTTGGGGGCGTATCTGGGCGAGGACCGGGAGGCGTGGAAGGGCTGGGACGCCACCGAGCTTGTGGCCTCGGCCAGCGAGCGGCTCCCGCTGCTCATCGACCAGGGCGACGCGGACCAGTTTCTGGCCGAGCAGCTGCAGCCGGAGCGCCTGGTGAGTGCCTGCGAGGAGGTGGGGCACCCGATCGAGCTGCGTTTGCAGCCGGGCTACGACCACTCGTACTACTTCATCGCGAGCTTCATCGGCGATCATATCCGCCATCATGCCGAGGCGCTGAAAGGTTGACGTCAGCGCATCAAAACTGCCTCATCGCAAGGTGGCATGCGATCTTCAGGACCTTGTACGCTCCGGGTCCGAGGCGTCATCCGCCGGCGCGTTGCGCCGGCGGATGTCCACGCCGACCTTAAGCGCCAGAATGAACAACCCGGCGCCGTGCATCATAAAGTCAAAGATGTAGATGGGCTCGGTGAGCTCTCCTCGAACGAGCATCCCGGTGGTCTCCACCAGGTGAGGCTCCGGCTTAAAGGGGGCAAGCGCCAGGAGCAGCGCCAGGGGAATCAGGAGCTTGTACGACAACGCGTCGAGCCATCGGGTGTACCAGGTCGTCTTCATCGATATTGCACTCGTTGGTCTTCAGTGAAGGGGAGACGTTCGCCTCTTCTACGACGAAGCACCCTGACACGCCATGCGACAGCCCTGTGTGGCGAGTGCTCGGTCCTCATTGTAGGGAACTCGCCAGCCCGTCCAACATGCCCGAGGCTGAATCCACGCGGGTGCATGTGCTCCTCGTCATCGTCGACGCCTTCGCACCCCATGGCACGCATGCTGCCGGAGCAGGCGTCACGGCAGCCGGAGATCGTTGCGAGCCCCCTAAGGCCATGACAGGATGCCCCTCCCAGGCTTTGCCCCGGATGTTGAATGGAAGATGCCACCGAGGAGCACTCTGCGATGCGCTCGCCACACACCAGTTCTGGTCACCCGCGACGACGCCCGGCTCTGGCCGCGCTCAGCGCCTGCCTGACCTTATCCCTGTCGGCTGCGGCACAGGCCCAGGTCCCGGAGATCCCGCCTCTCGACGACGATGAGGCCTCCGAGGGGCGCGTGGTGGAGCTTGCGCCCCCGCGTCTCAATCCGGTCTTTCCGGTCGATGAGCCTCAAAACCCCACCGTGAACGTCGAGGGGCATTATCGCCTGAGCGCCGATGCGTATGAGCGCCCGCTCACCGAGGGGCTTCGCGGCGGCGTCTACCAGCAACTTCGCCTGGGGAGCACGATTGACCTGGGGACGGTGCAGGCGGTGGCCTCAGCCGATCTTCTCAGCGGGAGGCTTCTGGGGCGCTCCTACCCTGAACCTCCGCCGGTGGGTGACCACGGTGCGCGCCACTTCCATCACGTGCTCGATGGTGCCGAGCAGACCTTTGCCCCGCGTGAGCTTTACCTGCGCTGGGAGAGCCCGGTGGGTCGGGTGCAGGCCGGGCTTCAGACCAGCCAGTGGGGCCTGGGGATTCTGGCCAACGACGGTGAGCTTGAGGACGAGACGCTCTTTGAGCAGCCGGTAGGCGGCGACCGCGTCGCGCGCCTGCTCTTTGCGACCGCGCCTTTTCGCGCCCGCGCCACCCGCAGCTCGCTCGATGATCTTTTTGTGGCGGTGGGTGCCGACGCGGTGATTCGCGACGAGAACGCCGACATCAACAAAGGCGACCGCGCGCTGCAGGGCATCGCGTCTGTGGTCTGGCGCCCGGCCCCCAGTGAGATCGGCGTGTACGTGGCGCTGCGCGACCAGACCGACCGGGACGGATCCGAGCTCAACGTGGCGGCCTTTGATCTGGCCGGCAAACATCAGTTCTATACCCCGCAGGGCTCATGGCGCTTTCGTATCGCCGGGGAGGCGGCGTATCTGCGAGGTGAGACGACCCGCGCCGACGGCAGTGATCCGACGACTCCCGTGCAGATCGATGCTCTTGGTGCCGCAGCTCACCTCGACATTCTGCACCGCCCGAGCCAGCTGGGCTTAAATCTTCGCTCGGGCTTTGCCTCCGGCGACGCCGATCCACGCAGCGACAACCTGCATCGCTTCCGTTTCGATCCGAACTACCGCGCCGGGCTCTTGCTCTTCGATCATCATGTGCCGGCCTACACTGCAGAAGCGGTCGCCGAGGCCGACGATCCTCTGCGCGCCGCGCAACCTCCCCGGGGCATCGACAACCTGGTGGAGACCGGCTCGGTGAGCAACGCCATCTTCGTGCAACCCACGCTGACCTTCGCCCGCATCGCCGGGCTGGAGCTGGGCGGCGGAGCGCTGCTGGCCTGGGCCCATCGCCCCTGGCGCGACCTGGCGGGAAGCGTGGAATCCGGCGGCACGGTGATGGGCTTTCGCGGCGCCGGTCCCGAAGCGCGCTACCTGGGCACCGAGGCGCTCCTGGGCGCGCGCTACTCCCACCTTCTCACCCCGGAGCTCGCGCTGGAGTACCGCGCCGAAGCTGCGATGTTCTGGCCTGGTGAGGTCTTTGACGACGCCGAGGGCCGCCCCGACGCCCGCACCGCGCTGGTTCGCGCCCACATCACCGCACTCTGGTAAGCGCTGTGACCCCACCTGACGCCCCCACCTCATCGCCCGGCAACCGCCCGACCGATCGCCTCGACTGGCTGATCGCGCTGGTGATCTTTGCCGGCTCGGTCGCCCTGCTCCTGGCCTCGCCACAGATGGGCTTTACACGCGATGAGGGGTTCTATTTTCACGCCGCCTCCCAGTACATCGGCTGGTTCGAAGATCTCTGGAAAAACTTCCACACCGGCGAGCTCGCCATCAGCTTCACCCAGGCCAACATCGACCGGCACTGGAGCTACAACCCGGAGCATCCGGTGTTGATGAAGGCGGCGTTTGCCCTCTCGCATAAGATCTTTTTCGAGCTGCTGGGGTGGATGAGCCCGTCGACCGCTCTGCGTTTCCCGACGATGCTCACAGCGGGCTGGCTCTTGAGCGGGGTGTACCTCTTTGGACGTCAGCTCGGCGGGCGACTGGCGGGGCTGGTGGGCGTGGGTGCGTTGCTCCTGCAACCCCGCTTCTTCTTTCACGCCCACCTGGCCTGCTTCGATGTGGCCGTAGCGGCAATGAACTTCTGGGTCGTCTACGCCTACTGGCGAAGCCTGCAGTCGCGGGGCTGGGCGGTGACCACCGGCCTTTTGTTCGGGCTGGCGCTCTCCACCAAGCTCAACGCCTTCTTCTTGCCCATCACGCTTGTGTTGCACTGGCTGCTCTCGCGCGCCGGAGAGTTTCGCCTGGTGGGAAGCTGGCGCGACGGGGGGCTGCGCATCCCGAAGATCCCGGCGGCCTTCTGGGCGATGCTCACCCTGGGGCCGATCCTCTTTTACGCGCTCTGGCCGCGCCACTGGTTTGATACCTTTGCGCGCATCCGCTGGTACATGAACTTCCACCTCAAGCATGAGCATTATTTCGTCTATTACTTTGGCGAGAACCTGCAGAACCCGCCCTTTCCGGTGAGTTACCCCTGGGTGATGACGCTGGTGACGGTGCCGGCGACGATCCTGCTGGCCTTTGTGCTGGGGTGTTTTATCTGGGTGCGCCATTTTGGCGGGCGCGCCACGCTCGAGGCCTGGAAGGCCGCGTTGAAAGCACGCAGGCTGCCCTCCTCGGTCGATCCACGTGGAACCGGGCTGCTCTTTCTGATTCACATCATCTTTCCCATCGCGCTGATCGCACAGGCGGAGACGCCCATCTTCGGAGGGACCAAACACTGGATGCCGGCGATGCCCTTTGTGGCGATCATCGCCGGGGTGGCGGTAGCCCACCTCACCACGGAGCTGAGCGCGGAGCTGGCGCGTTTGCTCAGCACGCGTCGCACCTCCCGGGAGGGGGCACACAGCCTCAGTGGTCCGTCCGAGGGAGGGGCAAGGCCCTTTATTTACGCGGCGATCGGACTCTTGCTTGGCGCAACAACCCTTTTCCCGGCGGCGCTGGCCACCCGTAACAACCACCCCTTTGGCACCTCGTATTACAACGAGCTCATCGGCGGGCACCGGGGCGCGGCCGATTCGAAGATGTTCCGCCAGTTCTGGGGCTACGCCTCCCGCCAGGGGCTGCCCTGGCTCAACGAACACGCCGAGGAAGGCGGCCGGGTCTGGATCCATAACGTGGTGAACACCGCCTGGCGCATGTACCAGACCGAAGATCTGGCCCGCGACGACCTGCGGGCGGTCCGCATGCACAGCAGCGATTACGCGCTCTACCACCAGCAGAAGGCCTTCACCTACCTGCTGCTGCCGCTGTGGGAGGAGTACGGCACGCTGGCCCCGCGCCATGTGGTGGAGCTTGAAGGCGTACCGCTGATCAGCGTGTATGAACGCGTCGATCCCGACACCCTGAAGTTCCCCGAGGTGCGTCGCTAGTCAGCCAGCGCCGCTTCGACGTATCGTCATGACCTGCCCGTTGAATTCAGCCCCCAGACCACCTGCCCGTGGAGTGTACATGAGCGCCCTTGCCGACATCCTTGAGCTCGCCCAGGCCCCGACCCTCGACGCCGACGCCCTGGCCTCGGCGCTTGACGCGAGCGACGCAGCCACGCGCCTGGCCTTTGTGCGCGCGCTCACCCCGAAGATGCAGCGCCACCTCTTTGAGGCCGCCAGCCGCCCGGTCACGACCTTTGATATCGTGCCCGAAGATACCAACCCGCTGCAGGAGGTGATCTGCGAGGGGCGCAACACGCTGCCAGCTTTTCGCCTCTTTCAAAAACGCTTCTGCACGCCCTCGGCCGAACACAGCCCGGACAACCGCCGGGTGCTCTGGGGCTACAACCACCAGACGCTTTCGGGGATTACCGGCCCGGGCTACTTCGTTGCCTACGACGACACAGCGTCCGGCGAGTTGGTGATCGATTACCGCGAGCTCCCGCCGGAGCGCCCCGGCTCCTGGCCGCAGATTCTGGATAACCGCGCGCGCCTGGGGCGTTTTGTGTACGCGGGCATGGTCGACCGGCTGCGCGGCCTCTCCGAGCACGTCACGATCGGGCGCGCTTATAAGGCCAAACCCATGAACGCCTGGTTTGCCCTGGTGCGCGTCGACCCCTGATCACGCTGATCTTCCCCCACCCCGGCTCACTCCCCTATGGCACCATCCGACGAGCCCTTCGACATCCAGGCCCGCCTTGCCACCATCCCGCATAAGCCGGGGTGCTACCTGATGCGCGACCGCCGCGGTCGCATCATCTACATCGGCAAGGCCAAAGATCTTAAAAATCGCGTCCGGAACTACTTTCAGCTGCACGGCGATCCGCGCCCTTTTGTGCGCCGGCTGCCCCAGATCCTGGGGGATATCGAGACGATCATCACCGCCTCCGAAAAGGAAGCGCTGATCCTCGAGAACACCCTGATTAAGGCGCATAAGCCGCGCTACAATGTGCAGCTCAAAGACGACAAATCCTTCCTCTCGCTGCGCGTCGATAAGAACCAGAAGTGGCCGCGGGTCGAGGTGATCCGCAGCAAGGGGAGCTC
The DNA here is from genome assembly GCF_007997005.1 of Lujinxingia vulgaris. Lineage (GTDB taxonomy): Bacteria > Myxococcota_A > Bradymonadia > Bradymonadales > Bradymonadaceae > Lujinxingia. The sequence goes on from NZ_VOSL01000054.1 coordinate 223,080, forward strand.
CAAAACAAAGCCCGGCCAGCGCACCTTTGGGCCCTACTCCTCGGCCTACGCGATCCGCCAGACGCTGCAGGTTCTCAACAAACATTTTATGCTGCGCACCTGCCCCGATCACGTGCTCAGCAACCGCTCTCGCCCCTGCCTTCAGTACCAGATCAAACGCTGCCCGGGCCCCTGCGTGCTGCCGGTGGATAAGGAGCGCTACCAGCAGGACGTCAACCAGGCGGTGATGTTTCTGGAGGGCCGCGGCGATGAGCTCGTCGAGCGCCTGCGCGAGAAGATGCACCGTGCCAGCGAAGAGCTCGAGTTTGAGCTCGCCGCACGCTACCGGGATCAGATTCAGGCCATCGAGAAGGTGCTTGAGCGCCAGGTGGCCGTCGGCCATCGCGAGGTCGACCAGGACGCCTTTGGGTTTTACCGCGAGGGCGACCGGCTCACCTTCCAGGTGCTCTTCATTCGACGTGGGCGGCTCGAAGGGGCGCAGTCCTTCTCGTACACCGACCAGGAGTTCCCCGACGAGGAGCTCTTCTCGAGCTTCTTGAACCTCTACTACAACGCCGGCAACCACGTGCCCAACGAGGTGCTCCTGCCGCTGACGCTGGAGGATGAGGAGGTCGAGGCCTTTGAGGAGCTCTTCAGCGAGCTGGCCGGCCACCGCGTCTATGTGCAGAGCCCCCAGCGCGGGGCCAAGCGCGCGCTGATCGCCACCGCCCAGACCAACGCGCGCCATAGCTTTGAGGAAGAGCACGCAAAAGAGGAGCGCGCCCGCGACCTGCTCGAGAAGTTGCAGGGGCGGCTCAAACTTAAAAACCTGCCGCGGCGCATTGAATGCTACGACATCAGCAACCTGCAGGGCGCCCAGGTGGTCGGCTCGCTGGTGGCCTTTATCGACGGGGAGCCCGCCAAGTCCGAGTACCGCCACTACAAGATGCGCCTGGTGCACGGCCAGGACGACTTTGCCTCGATGCACGAGATGCTCACGCGGCGGCTGGGCAAGGTCGCAAATGGCGATGACGATCCCCCTGACCTGATCGTGGTCGACGGCGGCAAAGGCCAGCTCGGCCAGGCCATGGCCGTCATCGAAGATCTGGGGCTGCATCACATCGACGTGGTCTCCCTGGCCAAGAGCCGCGTCGACGAGGTGGGTTTTGACGATCCGGAGGTCACCCGCAGCCCGGAGCGCGTCTTTTTGCCGGGGCGCAAAAACCCGGTGGTGCTGCGACAGAACTCCGCCGAGCTCTACCTCTTGCAGCGGGTGCGCGATGAGGCCCACGACTTCGCCATCGGCTTTCATAAACAACTTCGGCGCAAGGCCAGCCTGCGCTCAAGCCTCGACGACATCCCGGGCATCGGACCCAAGACCAAACGCGCGCTGCTGCGCCACTTCGGGAGTCTCGTGAAGATCAAGGCTGCGACCCTCGAGGAGCTTCAGGGTGTCGAGGGGGTCGGCCCCTCGACCGCCGAGGCCATCCGGGGCTTCTTTCACCCGCCGGGCGCAGCCTCTCCGGCCGACTAGCGCGCAGCGTCTCGGGGCGCGCCCCGTGCTCACTCCCGCCCTTCTTGGAGAGGCGCACCCGGGGCCTACGTTTTTACAGGTAGCTCGACATGAGGCAGCCAGACGCCCCCCGCCGCCTCCCCCGAACGTGCGTACGCTCCCACCTTATGCTACACAGCACGTTCAATGCTGCTCGCCACGGATGCGTCACTGCCCGGCGCGCCTTTTTTCCCAACGTTCGCTCGCTCCGATGTTGCGGAGCTCGTCATGGAGATTGCTATGTTTTTGAAAAAGACTGCGCTGACGTCCATTCTGGCGCTGCTGCTGGCGGCCTGCTCCTCCAGCGCCGCGGTGCCCGATGAGGCCCCCGACAGTGACGCGCCGCAGTACCGCTCGGCCAGCCTCGATGGGGAAGAGGCCCCCGCCGCCCAGGCCCAGCCCGAGAGCGGGGGCACGATCGCCGCGGTCGGTCCGGTGGCCAGCGTCAACGGCGAAGAGATCAGCGCCGAGGAGTTCAACTCCCAGGTCGCCATGCTTCAGGCCCAGGCCCAGCTCCCTCCGGAGCTGCTCCAGCAGATGTCCTCGCAGATCATCGAGAACCTCATCGACCAGCGCCTGGTCAACCAGGCCATCGATGAGTCCGGGGTCGAGCCCACCGCCGAAGAGGTCGATGCCCGCCTCCAGGAGTACCGCGAGGAGTTTGAGACCAGCGCCCTGGAGATGTACGGCGAGGAGATCGACTTCGACGAGTACATCGCCCAGGCCGGTATCAGCCCTGAGGAGATCCGCGAGTCGGTCTACCAGGCCGTGGCCATCGAGAAGATCCTTGAGGCCGACGGCCTTGAGCTCCCCGGCGAAGACGAAGCGCAGACCTTCTACAACGAGAACCCCGAGGCGTTCACCCGCGGCGAAGAGGTCACCGCGCGCCACATCCTGGTGCGCGTCGACTCGGAGAACCCCGAAGACTGGGAGACCGCTCGCCAGGAAGCCGAGGAGTTGCACGCCCGCGTCACCGGCGGCGATGACTTTGCCGACGTGGCCCGCGAAAACTCCGACGACGGATCGGCTCAGGCCGGCGGTGATCTGGGCTCGTTCGGCCGCGGTCGCATGGTCCCCGAGTTCGAAGAGGCCGCCTTCTCGCTGCAGGTCGATGAGATCTCCGAGCCGGTCCGCTCCGACTTCGGCTGGCACATCATTCAGGTCACCGAGCGCAGCGACGAAGAGGTCATGACCTTTGACTCGGTCAAAGAGCAGCTCACCCGTGAGCTTCGTAACCAGGCCCTGCAGGAGTCGCTGGGAACCTATGTGGCGCAGCTTCGCGAAGAGGCCGAGATCGAGACCTACCCTGAGAATATCCAGTAATTTCAGCACATTAGACAGAGGTCGCCAGACAGACCCTATCTGACAAACACGCGGCGTCCTTCCCTCGGGAGGGCGCCGTTTTTTATTAAAACTTCCCCCTCCTCAAGACCTGCTGTGTTTCGGGCATTTGGCGCAGGTCAAAAAGACCAATGCGTTTTGAATACCCGCAGCGTTATGACGTCGCTTTGCCCCCCGGAAACTCACGACCTCGCACCCCAGGCAGACTTCGGATGAAGAAGATGATTGTTATGCAGATCGCTCGCCAGACGTCGTTTCGCATCATTCCAGGTATCGCCATCCTCGCGCTCGCTACCGCCACGGGGTGCTCCACCAACGCGCCCTCACAGGACGCCGACGTTAACGTCGCCACACCTTCGGAGTCGGCGCCCGACGAAAAAACGCAGACGCCATCTTCGGAAGGTTCGAGCGAAGAGGTGGTCGACGCGAACGAAGACCCCGACCGCGCTGAACTCCACCACATCTACTTCAGCCTGCCCGATGGTATCAGCACCCGGGCCACCGGCCCGGTCGCTACCGTCGGTGGCGTCTCCGTCAGCGCACAGACCTACCACGAGCAGCTCGACTACTTCGCCGGCAAGCCCAACGAAGACGGGAGCCATGACTACGCGATCAACAACGCGCTCAAAAAGGTGATCCAGCGCCAACTTCTCCTCAACGCGTTTGCGCCGGAAGAGGCGGCCATTGAGGCGGAGCGAGCGCGCATGCGTCAGCGTCAGGTCGACGCGGCACGCGAGCGCCTGGGAGAAGACGCCGATCTGACCATGGTGCTTCATCCCTGGGAGTCCGATTCCTCGTTCGGGCGCAAAGAAGCCGTGGATCATCTGCTCATAGCGCAGGCGATGAATCGTCTCGAGATGTCCCTTCCTGATCGCGACGACGCCATCGCGTATTACGAGAGCCACCCCGAGGAGTTCCAGACGCAAACGGTCGTCGAGGCCCGGGTCATCAGCGCCCGTCACGTCGCCGCTGACCAGGACCCCCGGGCTCACATCGCCGAGCTTCACGAGCACCTCATCGCTGAGGGAGCCGATCGCGACGCGCTCTTTGAGCAGCACCGCGATCCGATCTACGGGTTGGTTTCCGTCACCGAAGACGACGCCCGCGGCCCGGAGGCAAACCCTGTTGCCATCGTGGCCTTTGAGCAGCAGGTCGACCAGATCTCGGAGCCCTTCGAACATCGAGGGATCTGGATGGTGGTGTGGACCCACACGCGCCACGAGGCCGGACTGATTCCCTTCGAGAAGATCGAGGAGAACCTGCTGGAACGCCTGCGCTTTGAAGCCCGGGAGCATGCCTGGACGACCGTGAGCGAGCAGCTGCTTGAGCAGTCGGAGGTGACCGTGCACTGGGAAAACCTCACGACGCCCCCTGCCCCTGGCGAGCATCGCTAAAGCCAGTCAGATTCCGGGGTAAGGTGAGCTTCACCCTCACGTCAGAAGACGCAAAATTGGCCGCGCCAGCCTTGACACCCGGGTGGTCAGGACTTACCCCTTCGGCGTCTATTTTTGGCCCGCCTCACCCTTAACTTGCTGCTGTATCAGGAGCTCTTTTATGACGAAGCCTGTCCGCGTTGCTGTCACCGGTGCTGCCGGTTCGATCGACTACTCCCTGCTCTTCCGCATCGCCTCGGGCGACCTGCTGGGCAAGGACACCCCGGTGATCCTTCAGCTCATCGAGATCACGCCGGCGATGCAAGCCCTGGAAGGGGTGGCCATGGAGATCAACGACTGCGCTTTTCCGCTTTTGCAGGACATGATCCTCACCGACGATCTCAACAAGGGCTTCGACGGCGCCAACCTCGCACTGCTCGTGGGCGGGATGCCGCGTAAGGCGGGCATGGAGCGCGCCGATCTGATCCGCGCCAACGGCCCGATCTTCACCGGTCAGGGCAAGGCCATCAACGACAACGCCGCCGACGATGTGCGCGTGGCCGTGGTCGCCAACCCCTGCAACACCAACGCGCTGATCGCCATGCACAGCGCCCCCGACGTTCCCAACGAGCGCTTCACCGCCATGACGCGCCTCGATGAGAACCGCGCCAAGAGCCAGCTGGCGACCAAAGCCGGCGTGGCCGTGGCCGACGTCAAGAAGATGGGCATCTGGGGCAACCACTCCAACACGATGTACCCGGACTTCTTCAACGCCACCATCGGTGGCAAGCCGGCCACCGAGGTCATCAGCGACCACGACTGGCTCAAGGGCGACTTCATCTCGACGGTGCAGCAGCGCGGCGCGGCGATCATCAAGGCGCGTGGCTCCTCCTCGGCGGCCAGCGCTGCCAACGCGCTGATCGACCACGTGCGTGACTGGTTCACCGTCACCCCCGAAGACGACTTCCACGCCATGGCCGTGCCCTCCGACGGCTCCTACGGCGTGCAGGAAGGCCTGATCTACTCCTTCCCGGTGCGCTGCGACGGCAAGGGCGGCTACGAGATCGTGCAGGGCATTGAGCTCAACGACTTCTCCAAAGAGAAGCTCAAGGTCACCGAAGCGCAGCTCGTTGAGGAGCGCGAAGTGGTCGCCGACCTGCTCAAATAAGTTCGCGACATCTCGATGCGCGCTCGCCAGCACGATTGAGGCGGCGCCCATCGCCAACGCCCCCTGCGCCTTCAGGTGTGGGGGGCGTTTTTGTTGGGCGACGCTCACCCCGATGGCGAGGACGTTCTCGCTGGTCGCGGCGCAGATGGGGGTTAGATTTTCTGAAGTTTCTCTCGACCGACCATCACATCCCGGGGGGATGATCTCAGGCGCCGGAGTGCGCGTGCGTGCGCCCCCTTTTTGCTCCATCGGAGACTGCCATGCACACCTCCCAGGCCGCCGCCCACGCCGCATCCACCCAAGATAGCGCCCGCAGCGCCGGCTGGGAGCTGCGCTTTGCGGCGCTCACCGACATCGGCATGCGCCGCACCGTCAATCAGGACGTCTACCTGCTGCATCCCTCTCGCCGGCTCTACGCCGTCGCCGACGGCATGGGCGGTCACGAGGGCGGGGAGCTCGCCGCCACCCTCGCCATCGAGACGCTGGCCGCCTACTTCGACGAGGTGGGCGATATGATCGAGAGCACCCCGCAGGATCGTCGATCGCTGCAGCATAACCTGGTGGCCGGCATCAAGCTGGCCAACGCCGCCGTCTACCAGGAAGCCGCCGAGCGCGGCGCCCACCGCGGCATGGGCACCACCCTGGTCGCGTTGACCTTTGATGAGACCCGGGCCTACTGGGCGCATGTCGGCGACAGCCGCCTCTACCGTATGCGCGACGGGCGACTGGAGCGCCTCACCCGCGACCACTCCCTGCTCGAAGAGACCCTGGAGCGCCATAACATCACGTCTTCCGACGCCGCCGAGTTCATCGCCAACTTCCCGTACAAACACGTGCTCACCCGCGCGGTCGGCAGCCAGTACTGCGTCGATGTCAGCGTGGCCTTCTCCCAGCTGGAGCCCGGCGACATGTTTCTGGCCACGACCGACGGCGTGCACAACGCGCTCTCCGACGACGAGCTGGCCGCGGTGCTGCGCGACCACACCGACGACTTGAGCGCCGCCTGCCAGGCGATCGCCCAGCTCACCTTAAGCCGCGGCGCGCCCGACAACCTCACCGCCCTGCTCGTCGAGACCCACACCCCGGGGCGTTGACCCGCCTGCGCTTTGCTCCTACCATCCGCGACCTTGACCGGCGGCGCAAAGCCGCCCTCGGCCGATGATGGAGCGCGCATGCAACACTTTCTGACCACCGCCGACTGGAGCCGTCCCCGCCTGCAGTCGATCCTCGACGACGCCCGCAACCTCAAGGCGGAGCCCTACCAGGCGCGCCTGCGCAACAAGACGATCGCGCTGATCTTCTTTAACCCCTCGCTGCGCACCCGCTCCTCCTTCGACATCGGCGCCCACCAGATGGGCGCCCACGCCGTGGTGCTCGAGCCCGGCAAGGGCTCCTGGCCGATGGAGTTTGAGCTCGGCTCGACCATGGACCAGACCGCCGAGGAGCATGTGCGCGAGGCCGCCCGCGTGCTCTCGCGTTATTGCGATCTGATCGCGGTGCGTGCCTTCCCGCAGTTTGAAGACTGGCAGGTCGATCGACAGGATCGCGTCATTCACGCGTTTGCAAAGCACGCCACCGTGCCCGTCATCAACATGGAGACCATCACCCACCCCTGCCAGGAGCTCGCGCTGATGCTCACCCTGCAGGAGCGCCTGGGCATGGTCGACGGCATGAAGTTCGTGCTCACCTGGACCTACCATCCCAAACCGCTGAACACCGCGGTGGCCAACTCCGCGCTGCTCATCGCCTCGAAGTTCGGCATGGACGTCACCCTGCTCTGCCCCAACGAGGACTACATCCTCGATGAGCGCTACATGGGGCTGGCGCGCCAGTACACCTCCGATCAGGGCCGCAACCTCACGGTGACCCACAACATCGAAGAGGCCTACTCCGGCGCCCACGTCGTCTACGCCAAATCCTGGGGCGCGCTCCCCTACTTTGGTCGATGGGACGAGGAGAAGCCGGTGCGCGACGCCCACAAACACTTCATCGTCGACAGCGACAAGATGGCGCTCACCGACAATGGCCTCTTCAGCCACTGCCTTCCCTGTCGCCGCAACGTCAAAGTCACCGACGAGGTCATCGACAGCCCCAACTCCCTGGTCATCGATGAAGCCGAGAACCGCCTGCACGTTCAGAAAGCGCTGATGAGCACCCTCATCAACAGCTGAGCTCACCCCACCATCCCCGTAACATCGCGCCCTCCCCCACGCGCGCGCCTCACAGCCCCCACGGAGCCCAAGATGTCCAGCAACACCGTCGTACTCGCCTTCTCCGGAGGCCTCGATACCAGCTTCTGCGTCCCCTACCTCAAAGAGAAGGGCCTGGACGTGGTCACCCTCTTTGTCGACACCGGCGGCGTCGATGATGAAGAGCGCGCCTACATCGAAGCGCGCGCCATCGAGCTTGGCGCGGTCGCCCACCACACCGTCGATGGCGGCGATGACATCTGGGAAGAGGTCGTGGTGCCGCTGGTGCAGGGCGGTGAGATCTACCAGCAGCAGTACCCGCTGCTCTGCTCCGATCGCTACATCATTGTGCGCAAGTCCCTGCAACTCTGCCGCGAGCTGGGTACCAAAAAGTTCGCGCACGGCTGCACCGGTATGGGCAACGACCAGGTGCGCTTCGACCTGACCGTCAAGACCCTGGGTGATTTTGAGATCCTGGCGCCCATCCGCGACATCCAGCAGGAACACGGCAACGTGCGCGAGTACGAAAAAGCCTTCCTCGAAGAGCGCGGCTTCTCCACCCGCGCCAAGGCCTCGCGCTACACCATCAACGAGAACCTGCTCGGCGTGACCACCTCGGGCTCGGAGGTCGACGAGTGGGAAGCCCCCGGCGATGAGACCTACCAGCTCACCGCCCACCCCTCCCAGTGGCCCCGCGAGGCGCTGCGCGCCTCGATCACCTTTGAAGAAGGCGTCGCCGTCGCTCTGGACGGCGAGCCCATCGCCGGCCCCGAGCTCATCTCGGTGCTTAATAAGCGCTTTGGCGCTTACGGCGTCGGCCGCGGCTACTACACCGGCGACACCACGGTGGGACTTAAGGGCCGCATCGTCTTTGAAGCCCCCGGTCTGACCTGCCTGCTCGCTGCGCACCGCGCGCTCGAAGAGGCCGTCTCCACCGGCTACCAGAACCAGTTCAAGCCGGTCGTCGCCCAGAAATGGGTGGAGCTCGTCTACAAAGGCTTCTTCTACGAGCCGCTGAAGTTCGACCTCGAAGCCTACATCGAGAGCTCGCAGATCTTCGTCAACGGCACGGTCACCCTGGAGACCTGGGGCGGCAAGGTCAGCGCGGTGAAGATCGACTCGCCGCACATCCTGCGACGCGCCGGCGCGGTCTACGCCCAGTCCGCCGACTGGAACGTGACCGAGGCCGAGGGCTTCATCAAACTTCTGGGCCAGAGCTCGACCCTGCACGCGCTGGTCAACAGCGACGAGGACTGAGCGATGGCCAACGACCTCCTTGAGCAGACTCTGGAGCATCTTCGCGCGCTGGTCGGCTTTAAGACCCCGAACCCGCCGCGTGAGATGCGCGCCGGTGAAGGCATCTTCGCCTACATCCGCAGCGCGCTCGACGAGGCTCCCGGAGACTTCAGCATCGAGGAGGTCGACCTGGGCGAGGGCTGCGTCTGGCTTTATGCCAGGCGCGGCCAGCCCGAACTTCTCTTCAATGTGCACCTGGATACCGTCCCGGCCGCCCCCGACTACAGCGCCGATCCCTGGACCCTTCGCATCGAAGATGAACGCGCCATTGGCCTGGGCGCCTGCGACATCAAAGGGGCCGCAGCCGCGCTGCTCGCTGCAGCCCAGTCAAGCGAGGGACCCTGCGCGCTGCTCTTCACCAGCGATGAAGAGGCCGGGCAATCGCGCTGCGTCGGCGAGTTCTGCGAGCGCGCGCCTCATGACTATGAGGCGGTGTTGGTGGCCGAGCCTACCGGCGTACGCGCGGTGCTCGCGCACCGCGGCATCCGCACCTTCAGCGGCACGTTTCATGGTCGCGCCGGACACTCATCGGGCCCGCGCGCGTTGGAGGAGAGCGCGCTGCACAACGCCGCGCGCTGGATCACCCGGGCGGTCGAACATGCGCGGCAGGCACGCGACGGCGACACCCACGAGCCAGCCAACTCGGAGGTGCGGGGCTGGGAGATCACCCAACACCTGCGCGGCCATTGCTTCAACGTCGGGGTCGTCGAAGGCGGCAAAAAACCCAACATCGTCGCCCCCTCGGCTTTTCTTCGCTGGGGCGTTCGTCCTCGCCCCGGAGACGATCCGGGCGGCGTCGCAGAGGCCTTTATGACCCTGGCTGAAAACGACGCGGTCACCTGGACCAACGGCTTCGTCGGCCCCTCACTCCCGGCCGAGTTCGGCCCCCGGGGGCTCGACCTGCTCAAGCGCGCCACCGACGTCTGCGAACGCTACGCGTTACCTGCTGGCCCTGCGGTCGACTTCTGGACCGAGGCCGCGATCTTCTCCCAGGCCGGCTGGCCCGCCATTGTCTTCGGACCGGGTGACATCGCGCAGGCCCACACCGCCGACGAGTTTGTCTCGCTGGAGAACCTGAAGCACGTCGCCGCCCACTACCGACGCCTCATGAGCCCGGCGACCTCCTGAACCTCCGGTCGGCTCGCCAGGCCCTCCCCGGCACGACGCCCACGCATCTGCCCCGACCTCCGGCACCCATCTCCGCAGAGAAGTTGCCTCCGCACCCGGGGAGCGCTAACGTGGCCTCGTTCCAGTGGATTGTCCCCTCTCTGCGAGCCCGACTGTGACATCGATGCCATCCGCAACGTCGTTTCTACGCCTGTCGACCCTCGCCATCGCCGCCGCGCTCTCCGCCAGCTGCTCACTCGCGCTGGAGTTGAACCAGTGCGTCAGCGACGATGAGTGCGGCGCTACCGGCCAGTGCTTCGACGGACTTTGCAAAGAAAATGAACGTGTTGAGATCACCGACCACATCGTCGAAGACACGGTCTGGACCGCGGACAACACTTACCTGCTCAAAGACCTGGTGATGATTGTCGCCCCGGCGACTCTCACCATCGAGCCGGGCACCCGCATTCTCGCCGAACGCAGAGCCGGGCTGGTCTCCCTCAAAGGCGCCAAACTCATCGCCGAAGGTCGACGCGATGCGCCCATCGTCTTCACCAGCGCCAGGCCGGTGGGGCAGCGCCTGGCCGGCGACTGGGCCGGGCTCGCCATGGTGGGCCGCGCCCCCACCAACCGCGTCGACTTCAATCTGCGCATCGATAGCGAACAAGACACCAGCGTCGGCGGCAGCGACGAGTCCTGGGATTGCGGCACTCTGCGCTACGTGCGCGTGGAGTTTGGCGGCGCCGAGCTCTCCAACGGACAAAAAGCCCTCAAAGGCATCACCCTGGCCGGCTGCGGCAGCGAGACGACCGTCGAATATGTGCAAACCCACTTGAGCGATGATGACGGCATCGCCGTCTTCGGCGGCAACGTCGACCTGCGCTACGCCGTGAGCACCCGCGCTCAGGATGACGGTATTGACCTCGACACCGCCTGGCGCGGCACGGCGCAGTTTCTGGCCATTCAACAAGACATCAACAGCCGCGAGGGCATCGAGATCGAGAACCTCGCCGAAGATCCCGACGCCTCACCACAGACCGACGCGCGCATCTACAATTTCACGGTGATCGGCTTCAATCGCGACGGTGATGGCCAACGCGGCCTCTATTTCAAGCTCGGCGGTCTGGGCACCCTCTCCCACGGCATCGTCCTCGGTCAGGACGGCGCCGGGCTGCATATCGAAGGCCCCGAATCCATCGCCCACGCCAATGAAGGGCGCGTCATCGTCGAGAACACCCTCTTTTTCGACCAGGGCGACTCTGGCGAGGACTACTTCGAGCCCGACGCTCCCGGCGATGAGTTCCCCTCCCTGGGCGACTACAGCGCCTACCAGGCCGAAGAGACCGGCAACCGCTTCGGCCTCGACCCGGGCTTTTCCGACCCCTACAACCTCGGCAACCCCTCCTGGATCCCGGCCGCAGAACACACCACAGACCGCGATCTGGAACGCCCCCCGGAAGGGTTCGACCCGACCGCGGTTTTCCTCGGCGCGTTCTCCCCGAGCGCCGCGCCGTGGACCGAGGGCTGGACCTCCTACCCCCTCAACTAGTCCCGTCGGCTTCGAGGACTGCCCCGCGCCTGGCGACCCATCGTCTGATCTCGCACCCTGGTAGGGGCATGCGTCGCCTCATGCCCCATGCTCGTCTCCCTCCCTCGGACGTCCTGTCCATGCGCCATCAAGCCCTTCGCTGAGCTCCCCGCGGCGGTGTTTTCTCCACGGCTTCAGGCTTCCTCACTTCCTGTGCTCGCCACGGTTGCATCCCCTGCCTTCGAGCACTACCCTCGCGCCGCCAGCGCCCCTCCCTCCGCACGACGAGGCCCTCCCATGCCGAACACCCGCAACACCATCGTTCGTCTTCTTCAGAATATCGGCAGCCGCAAAGAGGTCGAGCAATACCTCAAGCAGTTTGCCAGCGTGGAGTCCAGGCAGTTCGCCGTCATCAAAGTCGGCGGCGGGGTGCTGCGTCACGACCTGGAGGCGCTGGCCAGCTCTCTGAGCTTTCTGCACCAGGTGGGGCTCTTCCCTATCGTCGTGCTCGGCGGCGGGCCGCAGCTCAACGAGGCGCTCGACGAAGCCGGCATTGAGACTCCGCGCATCGACGGCATGCGTGTGACCTCGCCAGATGCGCTTGAGGTCGCCCGCAAGGTCTTCCGCGATGTGAACCTCCAGCTCGTCGACGCCCTCGAAGCGCTGGGAACCCACGCCCGCCCCATCACCAGCGGCGTCTTCGAGGCCGAGCTCCTCGACCACGAACGTTTCGGGCTGGTGGGCGAAGTGCGCGGCATCCACACCGAGGCCATCGTCTCGGCCATCCGCAGCGGGTGCCTGCCCATCCTCTCCAGCCTCGGCGAGACCCCCGCAGGCCAGATCGTCAACATCAACGCCGATGTGGCCGCCCGCGAGCTCGCTCTGCGCGTTGAGCCCTTCAAGATCGTCTTCCTCACCCCCACCGGTGGGCTGCTCGATCAATACGACCGCATCATCCCCTCGGTGAACCTGACCGAAGACTTCGAGAGCCTGATGCAGCAAGACTGGATTCACTCCGGGATGCGCCTCAAGCTCCAGCAGATCAAGGAGCTCCTCGACAAGCTCCCCCTCTCCTCCTCGGTCTCCATCACCACCCCCGGGCAGCTCGCAAAAGAGCTCTTCACCCACCGCGGCTCGGGCACGCTGGTGCGCCGCGGTGAGGCGGTGCACTGCCACCCCAGCCTCGATGGCCTGGACACAGGACGCATCCGCGAGTTGCTTGAAGCCTGCTTCCAGCGCCAGCTGGCCGAAGACTACTTCTCGCTCAAGCCTTTTCATCGCATCTATTTGACCGACTCCTACCGGGCCACGGCCATCCTCACGATGGAGGAGGGGCTTCCCTACCTCGATAAGTTCGGCGTGACCCGCAAAGCCCAGGGCGAGGGCCTCGGCCAATCCTTGTGGGCGCGCATGAAGCGCGAGAACAGCAAGCTCTTCTGGCGCGCGCGTACCGAAAATCCCATCAACACATGGTACTTCCAGGAGTCCGACGGCACCTACCGCGAGGGCCCCTGGACGGTCTTCTGGTATGGGATGGAGAGCTTTGAAGAGATGAAGCGCTGCGTCGAGATCGCCCTGGCGATGCCCGCGACCTTCTTCGAGCACGCCGTGGCCGACACCTGAGCCCAACCTCTCTCAGCCGCCCCCTCGCCTTAAGCCTCCTCCTCGCCACACCCCGAGCCGCATATGCAGAAAAAACGCGTCGGATTGATCGGCGCCCGTGGTCACACCGGCGCGCAACTCATCCCCATGCTCGCTCGCCATTCGGGCGTGGAGCTGGCCTGCGTCAGCTCCCGAGAGCTCGACGGTGAAGCGGTCATCGACCACATCGCCGACGCTCCCGCGGGGCTGAACTTCCAGGCGCTGGCCCCCGAAGACGTCGCTGCGCTTAACCTCGACGCCGTCATCCTCGCGCTCCCTAACGGCGTGGCATCGCGCTTTGTTGAGGCCATCGATCGCGCCGGCGCCTCGCCGGTGATCATCGACTTAAGCGCCGACCGACGCTTCGACGCCGGCTGGACCTACGGGCTCCCCGAGCGCAACCGCGACGCCATTTCCAAGGCACGTCGCATCGCAAACCCCGGATGCTACGCCACCGGCATGCAGCTCGCGCTCCTGCCCTATGTCGATCTTCTTGCCAGCGCGCCGCGCGTCTTCGGCGTCTCAGGCTACAGCGGCGCCGGCACCACGCCCTCGCCCAAAAACGACCCGGAGGTGCTGCGTGATAACCTCCTCCCCTATGCGCTCACCGGGCACATTCACGAGCGCGAAGTCAGCCACCAGCTTGCCCATCAGGTGATCTTCATGCCGCATGTGGCGCCCTTTTTTCGGGGCATCACGCTGACGATCACTTCAGAGCTAACTCGCCCGCTCAGCTCCGAAGAGGCTGTCGCGCTGGCGCGCTCACGCTACCAGGGCGAGGCCCTCATCACGGTCAGCGAAGACATCCCGCTTGTGCGCGACGCGGCCTACACCCACCGCGTGAACATCGGCGGCTTCGCCACCACCTCTGAGGGGCGCCTGACGCTGGTCGCTACGCTGGACAACCTGCTCAAAGGCGCCGCCACCCAGGCGATGCAGAACCTGAACCTCGCCATGGGCTTTTCCGAGCTCGAAGGAGTCTCCCCATGACAACGCCTCTCTGGGACAAAGGTCAAACCGACATCGACCGCGAGCTGATGGCGTTCACCGCCGGCGAAGATGTCATTCTCGACCGCCAACTCTTTCGCTACGACATCCAGGCCAGCAGCGCACACGTTCGCGGTCTGGGGCGCATCGATATTCTGAGCCGCGAGGAGGTCGACGCCCTCACCGGCGCGCTCCAGGATCTAAACCTCGCGTTTGAGGCCGGCGAGTTTCTGCTCAATGACCGCTTTGAAGATGGCCACTCCGCCATCGAGTTCTACCTCACCGAAAAGCTCGGCGAGTTGGGCAAAAAAGTGCACACCGGCCGCAGCCGCAATGACCAGGTGCTCGTCGCCCAGCGGCTCTTTTTGCGCGATGCGCTCGGCAGCATCGCCGAGCACAGCCAGGCGATCGCCGGCGCGTGCCTGGAGCGCGCCGACCAGAACCGTGACACGCCGATGCCCGGCTACACCCACCTGCAGCGCGCCGTCCCCTCTTCGGTGGGCATGTGGTTTGCCGGCTTCGCCGAGGCCTTCCTCGACAACGCGGAGCTCGCCCGATCCACTGCGCGCTGGCTCAATGCCAACCCCCTGGGCACCGCCGCGGGTTACGGCGTCAACCTGCCCCTCGATCGCAGCGGCGTCGGCGAGGAGCTGGGCTTTGCGCGCATGCAGATCAACCCGATTTACACCCAGAACAGCCGCGGAAAATTTGAACTTCAGGCCTTGATGGCGCTCTTACAAGCGCTGCTCGACCTGCGTCGCCTGGCCTGGGACTTAAGCCTCTTTACCACCGAGGAGTTTGCGTTTGTCGATCTTCCGGACGCCTACACCACCGGCTCCTCGATCATGCCGAACAAGCGCAACCCGGACGTGGTGGAGCTGCTCCGAGCCGCGACCAGCCCGGCGATCGGGGCGGTCAATGAGCTCCTCTCGCTTCTCTCACTTCCGAGCGGCTACCACCGCGATCTTCAGCATACCAAGGGTCCTGTGCTGCGCGCCTTGACCCGCGGCATCACCGCGCTCGGCCTGACCGCCCCGCTGCTTCAGGCGCTGAGCTTCGATGAGCGACGCCTCAAAGACGCCATCACCGGCCCGATGTACGCCACCGACCGCGCCGTCGAGCTCACCACCACCGGCGTGCCCTTCCGCGACGCCTACCGCCAGGTGGGCGCCGAGCTCGACCAGCTCAACGCACGCACTCCGGCCGAGAGCCTGCAGAGCCGCACCTCCCCCGGTGGCTGTGCTGACCTGCGCCTGGATGAGCTCCGAGAGCGACTTCAAGCCCTCGCGACATCCGGGGCCTGAAGACGCCCTCCGGGGCCACCTACTCGCCCGATCCCCCCGCGACCCGGTCTCGAATCAGGACGAGACGATGGCGCCACGCGCGCCATCGCCTCGTCAGTGTGGAGGTCAGGTTTGAGCCAGCGCCTCCCTTATCAGGCCTGCGCCCCGGGCGACGCCGCCGCACGCCCGGCGCGAACCCAGCGCTCGGCCGACTCCTCCTCACCCACATCGAAATAACGCACCTCGGTATGCATCAGCGGCGCGCTCATCTGGCCGATCCAGGCGTCTTCGCGCGCATCGCCCACCACCCCAAAGCGCATCACCGAGGCCAGCTCGCGCTGGGACAGCCCCAGCTCCTCCCACACGTTCGATGCGTCCAACCCTTCGGTCGACTCCACCACCACGAGCATGTTGAGCTGTCCGTGCTCCCCGAAATAGCGTTTCAGACGCGGGATCACACGATCGTAATCTTCCCCCTGAACGCGACCATCGACGCGCAAGATCACAAAGTTGCCACCCTTCGGATTGTCCAATTCGAACATGTCTCCCCCAGGTTCTGGTTGTCTCAGATCCATCCAGGGTTGCGAACCTCATCGCCTGGACCAGACGGCATCGCATCACCGCCTGGCCGCGCCCGGGGCGACCGCCGGTCATGTCGCAACACAGGTCCACACGACGCCTCGACACACCGGCCCTCGCAACCCCTAAAAAATCTACGCGCCGCCTCCCGAGTTGCGAGTCCCAATCGCCCCGGCCCGCCGGCCCCTCCCTTTTGGCCCCACGCCCCGCACCGCGCCCCACCAACGGGACGCGCCAAATGCGCCCTCACCACGCGCGCGTTTCCGCATTGTGGGCCCTCAGAAGAACCCGCGAAACTGCACGTAATAGAACCCGCCGTAAGCCCCGAATTCACTGCCGATCTCCGGCTGCGGCATCAGGCTCACGCGCTCGCCAATCCCCTCAAACGCCCCGAAACTCACGTCGGAGTTATCCGACAACGCATAAAAAACCGAGGGGCCCACAAGCACACTGCCATCGAGCAGGTTGACCTGCGCCGTCACATTCGCCTGCAGCCGCCCCTCCCCCTGATACCCCACCATCGCGCCGGCGTAGTGCTTGCCCAGGTAGTACGACTCCCCGCGGGCAAGCGCCTCCTGAACCGCCGGCTCAAGATAACGCTCCGCCTCACGGACCCCTGTGCCGTTGTAATGGTACTCCGCGCTCACCACCCAGCTCTGCCGCAGAACATCCGCGCCGAGCGTCACCCTGGGTCGAAACCCGGTGCGCGCATCGCGCTCCAGCGGCACATAGCCCTGCGCCCGCGCTTTCCACGACGAGAAGTCGTAGCTCGCCCCGAACAAGAGCGCGGCGCGCTTCCAGAACCGCCCGCCGCCGACCGACACATCCGCATCACCCATGGTGCGCGACGCCCGCAACCCAAAGGAAGCATCCTCCCAGCCCCCCCGATCCGAGACCACCATATCGAGCTCCACCCCGGCGCCCGGGTAGACGAGCACGCGCGCGGCGTCGACGCCGGGCTTCTCGGTCTGATCGAGCTCCAGCGGGCTGAACTGCGCCCACACATCGGCCACCGGAAAGAGCATGGAGCGCCCCCAGGTGATCGCCTGACGCCCGACCACCACCTCGCCCCAGGGCGCAAAATAACGCAGCACCAGCCGGTCCACGTCGTGGGTCAGACGCACGCCGGGCTCATCGATCAGATCCCACTCCCAGTCCACGCTGCGCGCCGGCGTGACGCTGCTTCCGAGGCCGTAACTTCCGCCCTCCTCAAGCAGGGCTCCCGAGACCACGCGCGACAACAGACGTTGATCAAACTCCACCATCAGCGCCCCCCCGAGGCTGGCTCGCCATTGCAGTCGGAGCGCCTGACCGTGCAAACCACCGTAGGTGGCATCCCCCTCAATGCCCGGCCGCACCACCCCGCCGGCGCTCTGCACATAGCCGCCCAGGCTCAACCCGTAGCCCTCCCCCTCCAACAACTCCCAGGCGCTCGCATCGCGCCCGGGCAGCAGCACCGCCGCCACGCAGAGCAGCGTCACAACCCCCATCCGGGTTCGCCAGCCTCCACCTTCGCGTCGCTCCCGAGATCTCCCATCCATCTGCCGCCTCCTCCTCATTCCCACCCTCGCATCCCCCGGGCCCGTGCCCCCGCATCGACTCACGCCCCCTCATCCCGCTCATCGGCCACCACCCGTCCCGAGTCGAGCCGGATCACCCGCCGCGCGCGCTCGATGACCATCTCGTCGTGGGTTGAAAACACGAAGGTCACCCCGCGCTCCCGATTGAGCTCCAGCATCAAATCCAGCAGCGAAGCGCTCGTCGCGCTGTCGAGGTTTGCCGTGGGCTCATCCGCGAGCACGATGCGCGGGCGACTTCCCAGCGCTCGGACCACCGCGACGCGTTGCTGCTGCCCGCCGCTCATCTCGTGAGGTTTGCGATCTTTATATTCGGCCAGCCCCACCCGCTCAAAGAGCGGGTCGAGGATGGCGTGACGCTCCTCCCGGCTCACCCCCTGCATCAAGAGCACAAACTCGGCGTTTTCCCAGGCGGTGAGCACCGGGATGAGGTTGTAGGCCTGAAACACAAAGCCGATATGCCCCAGCCGATACTCCGCGGCCTGCGTCCGGCTCATCCCACTGACCCGCTCCCCCTCAATGCGCACCTCCCCGGAGCTCGGATCGTCGAGGCAACCGATCATGTTGAGCAGCGTCGTCTTTCCCGAGCCCGAGGGCCCGGCCAGGGCCGTAAACTCCCCGCGCTCCACCTTCAGGTTAATCCCCCGCAACGCCCGTACCTCCACCTCACCCTGATGGTAGATACGCTCCAGATCCCGCACCTCAATCAGGGGTGCGTCCTCGCCAGCTGCTGAATCACTCATTCGTAGAACCTCATCGCCTGCGACGGCGCCAGGCGCATCGCCCGCACCGCCGGATACACCGCGCTGATCATCACCACGGCCAACACCATCGCCGACGCCAGGAGCCAACGCCCCGGCTCCAGATGACTGCGCACCACCAGGTCGTTCATCGCGATGCCCGCCATCTCCATATCGCCCGCCCCCATCGCCGCCATATCGATCCCCACCGAGGCGATCGTCAGATGCCCCGTAAGCCCCAGCACCAGGCCGGCGAGCATCCCGACCAGCGCCAGGTAGAACGCCTCCCAGATCACGAGGCGTCCGACCTGCCCCGGCCCCACACCCAGCGCGCTGAGCAGGCCGTACTCCCGAACCCGCTCCATCACCGCCATCAAAAAGGTGTTGGCGATGGCAAAGAGCACGATCAAAAAGATCACCACAAAATAGATCCCGTTGACCGCCGCATCGAACTCCAGAAGCCCGCTCATCTCCGGGACGGCCTGCTGCCAGCTCAACACCTCCAGGGCCTGCGCGCCTTCGACCTTTTGCAACGCCGCGATCACCTCGTTCTGCGCCTCCACAGCGCTCACAAGCACGCCGACCTGCGTCAGCGCATCGCCCATGCCCACCGCCTCCTGCGCGAGCTTGAGCGGCGCGTAGGCCTGCAGGTCGGCCTCCCCTGCCATGCCGCTTGTGAGCAACCCGCTGACATAAAAGAGCGCCCGGGTGACCTCCCCGTCGACCCGCGAGGCCGTCAACACCACCTTATCGCCCACCTCCACACTCAAACGCTGCGCCAGCCCCTCGCTGATCACCACCGGCGAGTCGAGCTCTTCGGAGAAAAACTCCCCGGCCACGAGGTCCTCGCGCAGGTCGGCCAGGGCCTGCTCCCGCTCCAGCACAACCCCGCTCAGACGCACCGCCTCATTGCCGCGGGCGCTGGAGAGCAGACCGTTGATGATCACCCGCGGCATCACCGCCTCAACCTCGGGCATCGCCTCGGCGCGAGTCATCACCGGCTCCGGGTCGGCCACCACCACATCGCTGCCCTGCCCCTCCCACCAGCCCGCGCCATGCACCAGCACACTTCCCCCGGTGGCCTCCCGGGCCTTCTCCTCCATCCTCGCGTAGCTGTCGGCGCTGACCCCCATCGAGATCAGCATCAGCCCGTAGGAGAACGCGATCGCCGAGGCGATGATCACCGTCCTCGTGCGATTTCTCCAAAGATTGCGCCAGGCGATCTTCCACATCCTCAGCTCCTCCCCGAAATCGCCGGTGCGATCGCCACCCGCGCGCTCTGCGTGGCCGGCCACAGCCCGCATAATAGACTCACCACAACCATTACCACCGCCGGCTCCACGATCGTGCGCAGCTCCACCGCCGTGTAAATCCGCTCGTCAAAGGAGACCCCCATGTAGCTAAAGGAGGTCTGTGGCGAGAAGATCGACAAGTCCAGGCCGGCGCTGGCGTGGTAGAGGCTCAAGCCCGCGCCAAGCAGCACCCCGAGCAGCGCTCCCATCACCCCGAGCACCACCGTCTCCAACACCACGATCCAGAAGAGCCGCCGCGGGCTCACCCCAATCGCCATCAACACCCCGAACTCTCGGCGACGCTCCAACGCGCTCATGCGCTGGGTGTTCATAATGCCCAGACTCGCCACCAGGTAGATGATCAGATACATCACCGCGTTCGAGCTTCCGGTCAGCTCCACCATCTCCGCGATGCTCGGCAAGACCTCCTGCCAGGGCCGCACCGCCATCTCCTGATCGTTGACGATCTCTTCGATCACCGGCGAGAGCCGCTGCGCCAGCGCCGGCGCCTGCGAGAGGTCGGCGGCGCCAATCACCACCTCGTGCACCTGGCCCTCCAGCGCGCCCAGGTAGCGCGCCCGCTCCAGATGCACATACGCCGCCTGCCGATCGATGATCGTGGTGCCGGTGCGCACCACCCCGACGACCTCAAACACATCGTTCCCCAGCGATCCGTCGGCGGCCTCCAGAAAAACCACCAGCTCATCGCCCACCTCGGCCTTGAGCTGACGCGCCAGGCGATCCCCGAGCACTACCTCCCCGGGCCCATCGACGATGTCCTGCTCCGACAACCAGCGCCCCTGCACCACCGCCTCCTCCACCGGCGTGGCCTGCGCCTCAAGCTGCGGATCCACACCGAGGATCTGCGCGACCTGCGAGCGCTGCTCATCGCCAAGCAGTCCAAAGAGGCGCACCCGAGCGCTCACCGCCTCCACCCCGGCTTCACCCTGCAGGCGCTCCAACCCCTGCGGCGTCATGGCAAAGGAGCGGTAGATCACCGGCTCTTCCACATAGTCGGCGCGCTCGATCTGAACCTGCAGCGAGTCCAGGGCGGTGCTCCCCCGCACCATCGCGCCCATCCACCCGTCGAGAAAACTCACCGTCCAGATCATCATCGCCACCGCCAGCGCCACCCCTCCCGAGGTCAGCACGCTGCGCCACCGGTTGCGCAATAGATTTCGCAGTGCCAGGCGCACGATCATCGCGTCCTCGCCACACGTCGTAAGCCCTGCCGCGTAAACGTTGAAGCATCCACGGGCACATCAAAGGCCATCTCCAGATACTCCATCCGCGTGTACTCCCCGGGCTCCGAGGGCCGCATCGTCATCACCCGCGGAAGTCGGCGCCCTCCCATCTGCGCGACCTCCGAGAACTCCATCGTCCGCTCCACCTTTCCGCCCGAATAGAATCGGGCACGGCGCGGAAGCCCATCCTCGCTGCCAACCTCATAGACCACCTTCTCCCAGACCACCGGCGCCCCCTCTCTGGGCCGAAGCTCCACCTGGACCACCCGCTCCCCATCAAGCTCCGCCCACAGCAGCTCGGCATGGTAGTCGTCTTCAAGGCTCGTCTCGCGCATCAGATCGTCGTTGGAGAAGTGACTCCCCATCCACGACTCGCTCAACATCCCCGTCGGCACGCGAATCAGGCGGTCGGCACGCGGCGCGTAGTTCCAGAGCCCCTCCTCAGAGCGCAACGTCGCGGTGCCCGCCTCTCGCGCCGGCGACCGAATCACCATCAGCGCCTCATCGCGCCCCCGACTCCATTGCTCGATCTCCAGCTCCCGGGAGCCCCGCTCATTGACGACCGTCATCTTCAGCCGCCCCCGAGAGCTTGAGGCCATATAGAGGCGGTCAAGCCGCTCAAGCACCGCGCCCAGCTCCGGCAACTCCGCCGCCTCTCCCGGAGCCTCTCCCGCCTCAGCATCCGCACGTCCGGCCTCCGGCGCCTTCGCCTCACTCCCCGCAGGCGCCCAGGCTGCCATCAACCCCAGCATCATCGCACACAGCCACCTTGAGCCTCGCTCCCTCATCGCCTCTCCTCGTCTGCATCGACATCCCACGCCACCGCCTCATCAGGGCTCCAGAGGCGCCGGTACGCATCGAGCGCCCGCGTCAAAAACGCCTCCACATCGCGCTCCTCCATCGTATCGATATGCTCAAGCATCCATCGATCCGAGGCCTCTCCCAACGCCATCGTCATCGTCACAAGCCAGGCCATCGGTACGTCCTCGCGCACAAGCCCCAGCTGCTGCCCTCGCTCCAACACACGCTCGGTGTGCCGCTCCCCC
This sequence comes from Lujinxingia vulgaris, assembly GCF_007997005.1. Lineage (GTDB taxonomy): Bacteria > Myxococcota_A > Bradymonadia > Bradymonadales > Bradymonadaceae > Lujinxingia. The sequence goes on from NZ_VOSL01000054.1 coordinate 245,002, forward strand.
CACGCCTGGATCTTCGCCGCCGCCTTCTCCGAAAGCCCTCCCGGCCCTCCCTGCTTCAAGGAGCGCACCAGCCGCACATACCAGCTGTCCCGACGCAACGCCTCCAACCCCAACCGCCCCATCCGCTCGATCTCCGACCAGAACGTCTCCTCGGTCAGCGCCTCCACATCAAACCCACCCACCCGGCTCAAGAAGCGCTCGCTGGCCTTCGTAAACACCGTCGCAAAGAGGTCCGCTTTGTCTTCAAAATAGTAATAGAGCGACCCCTTGCTGATCTTTGCCCGCCGAATGATCTGATTCACCGACGCCGATTCGTAGCCGCGCTCGGCAAACTCCTCACCGGCCGCCTCCAGGATCTCCTCCTGGCGCTCCCCATCCAGATTCTCAAAACGCGTCCTGACCACGCTCTCTACTCCTGCTCTCAACGCTCTCGCGTTCGCTCCGACCGGCGACGCATGTAACACCACGTCTAGCTCGCCATGCTCTAAACCAACCATTCAAACCAATCGGTTCGACCAGCTGGTCTAGTCATAATAAGATAAATTCATACGTAATCAAGAGCGGCACAAATCAGCTGCCCGATCCTCACCGCCCATCACGTCTTCGAGCGCGTGCCACGCCGGCGCACATCCGCGTGCCACGCGGTCAGGAACGAAGGGCTCAAGCCCTCAATGCCCCCCCTTGATTGCGATCACACATCATCCCCCCTCTGGCGTCACTCCACCTCAAACACCATCCCCGCCCCCTCCAGGCGTTCGATCAACGCGCCGCCCAGCGCAGCTGCTGTGGTCAAAACGCCGCCCCCGACCGCCGCATCGCCGACCGCATCCTCCCCGTCGGCCAGCAGCATCGCCGACTCACTGAGCATCAACGCCGTCGCCCCGTAGCCCGGATCTTTGTCCGCCTCCACCCGCACCACCAGCGGGGCCTCTCCCGCCTTCATCGCCCCCACATCTTTCCAGCCGTACACCTTCACACAGAAGCGTCCCTCCTCCATCGTCTTCTCGGAGGGCCCCTCGCCGGCCGCCGGCAACACAAAGCGCCGCAGCAACGCCCGCGTCGGCTTAAAGGCAAGCCCCGCCACAAGGCCTCCCAACCCCAGGGTCATCGACCACGCTCCCACCGCCCCGCCGACCCCGCGCCCCAGCCGGACGACTTCGCCGTAACGAAAATCACGTCCATACTCAAAACCCCGGAGCGCATTGCTACGCCGGACCACCTTCTCGTTGACCCTCGCCATCATAAAGGGCCCCGTCCACGCCCCGATCGCCGGGTCAAAACGCGCCCGATCCTGCGGCGCCCGATCCGCGCCCGGCGCCTCCCCGGCCGGATAAAGCGCGTAGGGATCGGCCAGACGCTCCCGCACCGTCGCATCCCGCGACGCCCGCTCCACCGTCTCCGCCGCGCTCGCTACCGTCCCGCCCGAAAACCCGCCCCGGGCGTCCCACAAATAGAACTTCGCCAGACCCGCAGGCGCCTCCCACCGCCGCTGCGCCTCCTGCTGCAGGCGCAACACCCCGAGATCGCTGGGAATCGAGTCAAACCCGCAGCTATGCACAATGCGCACCCCCGCGCTCCGGGCGGCCTCGTGATAGTGCTCGATCATCTCCGCCACCCAGTCCATCTCACCGGTCAAATCGCAATAATCCGCCCCCTCCTCCACACACGCTTTGACCACCGCCTCCCCGTAGAGCGCGTAAGGCCCCACCGTCGTGCACACCACCCGGGTGCGCGCGGCCATCGCCCTCAAACTCTCCGCATCACCGACATCGGCCACGACAACACTCGGCGCCACGCCCCCCGAGGCAAGCTCGGCGATCAGCGCCTGCAACTTCGCCTCATTGCGCCCGGCCACCGCCCAGCGGCGCGCCCCGCCCTGCTGCGCCAGATAACGCGCCACCAGACGCCCGGTAAACCCGGTCGCACCAAACACCACCACATCAAACTCGCGATCGCTCGAAACCATCCCATCCTCCTTCGCGTTGCCATCACCGATCATCGTCGTTCTCACTCAACCTGCCTCGCCACGCCTACGGTCACAACCCACCTTGATACGTCGGCTGCTGCGCCCACCTTTTCTTCGTTCTTCATCACATCCAGGGGGATCTCCCTGCAGCCTCTATCTCAGTGGGCGACGAACTTATGAGCTTCGAGCTGAGCTTTGTCTTCTTATTGACCCTGGTCGCTCTGGTGCTCTTTGTCACCGAGCGCATGCGCGTCGATCTGGTCGCCCTGCTCACCATGGCCGCGCTGCTTCCCACCGGCATCCTCACGCCCGCCGAAGGCTTAAGCGGCTTTAGCAACGAGGCCACCGTCACCATCGCCGCGATGTTCGTGCTCAGCCGCGCCCTCCACCGCACCGGCTCGCTCAAACACATCGCCACCCACCTGGGCCGCCTCTACGCCTACGATCCTCGCCTGGCCACCGCGGCAATGATGCTGGGCGTGGCGGCCATGTCGGCCTTCATCAACAACGTGGCCGTGGTCGCTATCATGCTCCCGGTACTCCTGGGCGTCAGCCGGGCCAACGGCATCAACCCCTCCAAGATCATGATGCCCCTCTCCTTCGCCGCGATCTTCGGGGGCACCTGCACGCTGGTGGGTACCTCCACCAACATCCTCATCAGCGGGCTTCTTACCGATCTGAACCAGCCGGCCATCAACATGTTCGAGATGACCCTGGTCGGCCTGCTCTTCCTGATCGCCGGCACCGGCTACATGCTCACCGTCGGCGGCGCCATCCTCCCCGACCGCGACAACCCCGACTACCGCCGCGACGACTCCGAGACCCAACCCTACCTCACCGAGCTGCGCTTCAGCGCCGACTACCCCGACATCGGCAAAGCCCCTCACATCATCTTAGGGGGCACCGAGGCCACGCTCCTGGCCATGATTCGCGACGATCAGGTGCTCGACGCTCCCGAAGAACGCCCCCTGCAACCCGGCGACATCCTGCGCATCTCCGCGCCGGCCACCGTCGTCCGAGACCTGCTCGACACCCCCGGCGTCACCTCCCTCGCTGACCCCCAGCCTGAACCCGAAGACCATCAACCCATGGAGCTCATCGAGGTCGTCATTGCCCCCGACGCCGCCGTCGTCGGTCGCAGCCTCGGCGAGTCGGGTTTCGCCAGGTACCACCCCGCGCGGGTGCTGGCCCTGCGGCGTTCGGCCGACACCGTCGTCGATCAGCTCCTCGACGTCCCCATCCAGGGCGGCGACGTCCTGCTGATTCAGGCCATGCCCGGCCAGGTCCCCATCCTCCAGGACAGCCCCGACTTCATCGTCGTCTCGGAGATCGGCCTCTGGGAGTTCAAACACGCCTTCACCCTCCCGGTCATCGCCGCCCTGCTGGCCGTTATCCTGCTCGCCGCCTTTGGCGTTGCCCCCATCGTCACCCTGGCCAGCGCCGCAGCGGTGCTCGTCGTGCTCATCGGCGTCATCTCCATCGAAGAGGCCTACGAGGCCATCGACTGGCAGGTGATCTTCCTGCTCGGCGGCCTCATCCCCCTGGGCATCGCCCTCGAAAAGACCGGCGGCGTCACCATGCTCGCAAACGCCACCCTGGCGCTCGTCGGTGACTTCGGCCCCCGCGTCATCCTCACCACCTTCTTTCTGATCACCATGGCGATGACCGCGATCATCTCCAACCAGGCCACCGCCGTGCTCATCACCCCGGTCGCCGTCAGCGCCGCCATCAGCCTCGGCGTCGACCCGCGCCCCTTTGTCTTCGCCATCGTCTTCGGCGCCTCGGCCAGCTTCGCCTCCCCGGTCGGCTACCACACCAACGTGATGGTCTACAGCGCCGGCGGCTACCGCTACATGGACTTCGTGCGCGTGGGCATCCCCCTCTCCCTGCTCTTTCTGATCGTGGCTGCCTTCGTCATCCCCTGGTACTGGCCGCTCTGAGCCTGACCTCCAGCCCCCTTGCTCGAGCCTCAGGGCGTGATCGCCACACAGATCTTCCCGAGATGGCCACCGCGCTTCATCACCTCAAAAGCCTCCACGGCATCCTCAAATCCCACCACTCGGTCCACCACCGGTCGCAGCTCATGCTGCGCCATGGCCCGATTCATCCTCTCGAACATCTCGCCATCGCCCACGATCACCCCCTGCACACGGATGTTCTGCATCAGGATCGGCACCACATTGACCTCCTGCACCCCGCCGGCCAGCACGCCGATCAGCGCTATGGTGCCCCCCACCCGCACCGCATCTACCGACTCTTTGAGCGTCCCGGCCCCGCCCACCTCCACGACCACATCCACGCCTCGCCCTCCCGTCATCTCCCGCACCGCACGCCCCCAGGCCGGCGTCTCGCGGTAATTAAGAACCTGCGTCGCCCCGAGCTCCTTCACCCGCTCGAGCTTCGCATCACTGCTCGACGTCATGATCACCTCCGCCCCCATCATCCGGGAAAACTGCATGGCAAACACAGACACGCCCCCCGTGCCCAGGCAGAGCACCACGTCGCCGGCGCGCACGCCCCCCTGCTCCACCACCGCGTGCCAGGCCGTCACACCGGCGCACCCCAGCGTCGCCGCCTCCGCGTCACTCAGATAATCGGGCACCTCCACCACGCTCCCCACATCGCAGACCATCTCCTCGCGCAGCGTGCCGGGCAGCGGCCCACCCAGGGTGGTGCGCAACTTCTCCCGGGTCGGCGCACCGCTTCGCCACCCCTGCGCAAAGATCGGCGAGACCCGTCGCCCGAGCCACGCCGCATCGACGCCCTCTCCCACCTCCACCACCTCGCCAACCCCGTCCGAACACGGCGTCAGCGGCAGGGGCTGGCGCGGGTTGTAGTGCCCCTGCATCATCATCAAATCCCTGAAGTTGAGCCCGACCGCCCGCATCGCCAGCCGCACCTGCCCCCGGCGCACCGGCTCCGAGGGCACCTCCACCATCGTCAGCCGATCCAGCCCAAACGCCCCTTCGATCTGCCAGGCTCGCATACCCATCCTCTCCTCTCGCAACCTTTTTACACACTCCGCGCCATTGCGCGCAGCGATCGTTGTAACTACACTCTCCTACATCTTAAGGTCCACCAACTGACCTGGCGAGGACGAGATGGCAACTTCTAGCGGCTCCATCCATCGCACGATCTGGAACTCCCTCAAGATCACCGGCTGCGCGCTCAGCGTCGCCGCCATCGCCTGGGGGGTCGGCGTCTTCACCCCGCAGGGGGAGGTGGCGAGCTCCCACGCCGACACCGCCTGGCTCAGCCCCTTTAAGCGCTCCAACACCGAACGCTTTAACACTGCGCTCGAAAAACTCGGCCACCCCGAACCTCGCCGCTACGACCTCAACGGCAACACCGTCTACTTTTCGACCACGACCTCGTTGAAGACCCCGCAGGAGCTTCTTCTGGACTACCAGGACGAGTTTGTGCGCCAGGGCATCAACCAGGACACCTTCACCGCGCTCGCTCCCGCCGATGAAGAAGCTCGCCTCCTCAATGCCCTCCAGGGCGGTCTGAGCCCCATCGCCATCTCGCCAGACCATATCGCGCTGGCCGGTGTGCTCACCAAGAACCGCGCCGACTCCCCCGAAGCGCTGCGCGACGACTACCTGGGCACGGACAACCCCCACGAGCTCTTCCGGGCCCATCGTTATATCGAGATCTCCCGCGATCCCGACCGGCGCCACACCGAGGTCGTCGCCTCCTGGAGCGACGAAGCCTTCGACTACAGCCGCATGGTCCCCGGAAACGACGCTGACCACCAGGCCTTCGACGAGCTTGTGCCGGCCTGCCCGGGCTGCACTCGCCTGACCCGTTTCGCCGACGAGAACCCCGGCGCCCACCAGGTCGACCTGACCTTCGCGTCGCCGGCGTCGGCCGACACGCTGATTCATTTCTACGACCAGGCGCTCCCCTCCCGCGGGTGGTCGCTGGCCGATGAGGGCGACGCCATCGCCCTTGCCTCCGAGTTCTTCGAGCTCCCCGAGACCGGCCACACCCGCCGCTACACCGGGCCCGACAACCTGGGGCTGACGCTGGTCTTCCAGCGCGACGCGCGCACCGGCCACACTCTGGTGCACGCCGCACGCTCGCGCTGACCCGCTCAAGGGACGCTTCGGGCTTGCCCCGGGCGCTCCCGGTGTGAACCTTTTGTGATGTTGCATCGTCATCACTTCACCCCGGGAGTCGACCCATGAGCACGTCTACGATCTTCCTCGACGACAACATCCTCTCCTACCTGCGCCACTTCTCGATGCGCGAGCCCAGCCGCTTTAAGCGCTGCCGCCATGACACCTCAGAGCTGCCGATGGGCAGCATGCAGATCGCCCCGGAGCAGGGTCAGTTTCTGCATATGCTCCTGCAGATCATGGGGGCACGCCGCGCGCTGGAGCTCGGAAGTTTCACCGGCTACAGCGCCCTCTGGCTTGCCAGTGCGCTGCCCGAAGACGGCTGCCTGGTCGCCTGCGAAGTCAACGAGAAGTGGGCCTCCCAGGCGCGCCACTGCTGGGAGGAAGCCGACCTGATGAAACGCATTGAGCTGCACGTGGAGCCGGCGCGCCAGACCCTGGATCGCCTCCTTCAGCGCGACGCTCAGAACACCTTTGATTTCATCTTCATCGACGCCGACAAAGAGCCCCTGGATCACTATTACGAGGCCGCCCTCAAACTGGTCCGCCCCGGCGGACTCGTCGCCGTCGACAACGTGCTCTGGGGTGGGAAGGTCGCCGACTCCTCGGTGCACGACCCCGACACAAGCGCCATCCGCGCGCTCAACGAGAAGATCCACAGCGATGAGCGCATCGACTTAAGCGTGGTGCCCATCGGCGACGGCATGGCGCTTTGTCGCAAACGCGACGCCTGATCCCCACGCACTCCCGGCCTTGAAACACAATGAGCCCGCCTCCCCTCTCCGGGAAGGCGGGCTCTGTAAACCTGGCTCAAATCCGCCGGTCACGTAACGCCCTCAGACCTCGAGTCCGAGGGCGACGCGTCTGCGCCTTATTCGGCGACCTTCACGAACTTCAGGGTCATGCGGTCACTCTCACCGATGGCCTCAAACTGCTCCGCGGTCTCTTCACCACCGCGCAGCGAGGGCGGCAGCGCCCACACACCATCTTCATAGTCGCGCGTGTCGTTGGGGTTGGCGTTAATCTCGGAGCTCTCCACAAGCTCAAAACCCGCCGCTTCCACCGTCGCGATCACAAAGTCCTGTGGCAGGTAGCCCTTGGGCGCGGTGACGGCAGGATCGCTGCCCTCGGCCGCGCGATGCTGCACCACACCGAAGATCCCGCCCGGCTTGAGCGTCTCATGAACAGCTTCGAGCGCCGCATCCAGTATGCCGTTGTTGTACCAACCGTGCATGTTGCGGAAGGTCACGACCATATCGGCACTCTCCGCCTCTCCGATCTCAACGACGCTCGGAGGCGCAAACGTACCAACCTCGACATCTCCCAGCGTGTCGGTGTTCTCACCGACCCATGCCTCGTATGCCGCTGCCGTCTTACTATAGTAGCTCTCGGGATCCTCCGGATCCGCCAGCAGGTTACCGGCCACCAGCTTGCCATTCTCCGCCAGCACCGGTGCCAACACCTCGGTATACCAGCCGCGACCGGGGGACAGCTCCACCACCGTCATATCGTCGCTAAGACCGAAAAAGAGCAGCGTCTCCACCGGATGACGCGCCTCGTTGCGAGCGCGGTTCTCTTCGGAGCGATGCGTGCCCTCGGCGGCCGCCTCCAGCTTGGCCTCCACCGACATCGAAGGCGCCGACTCCGGATCGGCCTCCTCTTCCGCTTCCATCGCTTCGGCTTCGGCAGCCACTTCTTCTTCGACCGGCATCTCGTCGCTCTTCGGCTCATTCGACGAGCACGCCGCAAGTCCAACCACCAGCGCCAGCAACATCCATCGCGTCTTCACGTTCACTTGTCACTCCTTATCAGGTACGTAACGTCTGCAAAAACCAGGGCTGCAGCCGCTCTGATGTAGCATCGTCAGCGGCCCGGGCACAAACTCCGCCCAGACGTTTAACACCCGAAACTCAAAGGCAACCGATGACTTCGTATCAAGACGTACTTGAGTACTGGTTCGGCACCACCTCCGCGCTGGAAGACGGCAACTTCCCCCAGGAGCAGTTTCAGATCTGGTTTGGAGGCGGTGATGCGGTTGACCGCGAGATCACCGAGCGTTTTGCCGGGCTGGTCGAAGAGGCCCGCGACGGCGGCCTGCAGAGCTGGCTCGAGCGCGCCGAGAGCCGCCTGGCCCTGGTGCTGCTCCTCGACCAGTTCACTCGCAACATCTACCGCGGCACCGGCGAGGCCTTCTCCGCCGACGCGCTCGCGCTGAAGTACGCGTTGGATGCCATTGAGGTCGGCCACGACACCGCCCTCTCTCCCATCGCGCGCTCCTTCTTTTATTTGCCACTTGAGCACGCCGAGTCCCTGGATCTCCAGGAGCGCTGCGTCACCCTGATGGAAAACCTCACCCACCAGGCCCCCGACGGTCAGGTGGAGCTTTTTCAGGGCTTTCTCGACTACGCCGTGCAGCACCGCGATATCATCGCGCAGTTCGGGCGCTTCCCGCACCGCAACGCGCTGCTCAGCCGCACCTCCACCCCCGAGGAAGAGGCCTACCTGGAGGCCAACGACGTGCACTTCGGGCAAAAAGCCTGATCCCCTCTCCGCGCTCCGGCGCCTGCCCGCAGGCGCCGGAGCCATCCTGAACGCCTCAGCGCGCCCGGCTCATAGCGTCAGCTGCCGATCTTCGATGCAGATCCCACCTTCGCAGGTCGTCCGCAGCGGGCAATCTCCCGGATCATCGCAGCTTACCCGGTTGCAGAACCCCGACTCACTGCAACCAAACATCGGATCGGGGCAGATGCCGCCTTCGCACCTCTGAATCACGCAGGCTCCTCGCGAGCAGCGCATCCCGGGCGGGCACTCCACATCCCCGGAGCACGACGCCACGCACGAGCCGAACGTGCACTCATAGCCCGCCTCACACCCGGCAAATTCGCTGCATCCTGCGCAGATCCCCCCGGGCGCGGTGCGCGTGCATGAGGTCCCCCCCGGTCCCCCGCCGGGGCAGTCGGCGCTCACGTTACACTGCCCGCTCGGACGTCCCGCGTTCGGATCCTCACCGGCATCCCCCTCATCACCGCCATCCTCCTCCCCGCCGGACGCATCGCCTGCGTCATCGTCCGCGTCGGTGGGCTCTGAGGCGTCTTCCACATCATCGCCCCCGTCATCGGCATCCGGGTTCGGCTCACCGGAGTCGCCCTGAGCATCGGCGTCACCGTCGTTCGCGTCTTCGACGTCGAGATCGGTGTCCTGCCCGCCGACGCCCGGATTTCTCCCGGTGTCCTCATCGACCGCAGCGTCGCCACCATCCTCACAGGCCGCACCGCACCCCGCATCCAGCGGAGTCGGATCGACCGGATCGTCAGTGCACGCCCCGAGCAGCCCCACACACAGCACAAGCACGCTCACCACACGCAGCATCATCTTCATAAAAGCTCCTCACTCAAACCTGTCTCAATCCGGCCCGCCGCCGGGATCACATCGCTCCATCGACGCCGGTTCTTAGATTTAATGCGTTCCTTTCTAATGGTGGCCCCCAACCAGGGAGGTGTCCATGTCGAACGTAACCTTGGCACACTCAAAGCGGCGCCAGCCCGTGCTCACGCTCGCCACGATCCTCGTTGGCGTCATCGCGACGTTGCTCCTGAGCCCGGCACCGTCAGCGCATGCCCGACACCCTCCTCGCGAGCCGGCCTCCGCCGAGGCCTTCGCCACCCACAACCCCTACGCCCCCCTCTCTCCGCAGCTCCTCTTCCCTTCGCCCACACCCACGCTCATCGTCGCCGGCGACACCAGCTGCGCCCTCGATCAGCAGTCCCGCATAAGCTGCACCGGCCCCGGCGTCACCGAGCTCCCGACCGCCACGCCCATCGCCACCATCGCCGCCGGCGCAAAACACATCTGCGCGCTCGACATCACCGGTTCGGTGCATTGTGTTGGCGACCGCTCCCACCACCAGCTCGCGCTTCCCGCCGACACCTACGTCGATCTGGCGCTCGGTGACCACTTCTCCTGCGCGCTCACCTCCGGCTCGCGCGTGCGCTGCGCTGGTACCCACGCACAGGGCCCGATGACCTCGCCAGCGGGCGCGTTCCGCCAGGTTGTCGCCACAGACCAGCAAGCCTGCGCGCTGCGACAGTCCGGTCAAATCCACTGCTGGGGCGCCACGCCGAGGTCACCCTTTGCGCTACCCGAAGGTCGCTTCGTGAACCTCGTCACCACCCACCAGCGCATCTGCGCGCAACGACCCGACGGAACATCCCTCTGCTGGGGCCCCCCGGCGCCACCCACACCCTGAGTCCTGAGCCCCCAACGAGGCGCCTACCCCCCCACCGGCTCCACATCGCGTTCCGTCTGCGTCTGGGTCTGCAACAGCGCCTCGGAGGTGGCAATGACGTCGGCATCACCACTCTCACGGGCGATCGCCAGGTTGACCTCAAACATCTCGCGCAGATCGGGGGCCTGCATCCCGTTGGCGCGCACATACCCCTCCACGACCGCTGCATACTCGCGCCAGACCGTCCAGCTCCCGCCGGATGCCAGGCAGGCGAGCATGCCCGAGAGCGTGTAGATCTGCTCGCGCACCATGCCCGCACGGCTCCACGCCCCCTCAGCCTCACTCAACAGGACCATCGCCTCCGAGAAGCGTCGCTGCGAGACCATCATCATGCCCAGATTCGAGCGCGCGATGTTCGCCTCCGGCGCCATCACGTCTTCCCAGCGGGCGATAGACTCCAGATACATCGCCTCCGCCTCGTCCCATCTCTGCTGCTCGCGGAAGATCTCCCCATAGGTGTTGAAGAAGGTCCCCGGCGACACGCGCTCAAAGAGCTGCGCATCCTCGCGAACCTCCTCCATCAACGCGCTGGCACGCTCCGGCTCCCCGACCTGAAGACAGGCCGTGGCAAGCCCCACCGTCGCCACAGCCTGCCCTCCCTTATCTCCAAACTCACGCCAGATCTCCCGGGCCTGCGCATACGCATCGACGGCCTTCTCCCGCTCCCCACGCTCGTTCCACGCGCTGGCGAGCCGCAGCATCGTGCCGGCCAGCTCGCCTCGGCGCGCTTCATCCTGGCAGGCATCCCGGGCTTGCAACAGGATGCGCTCCGCCCCTTCGAAGTCGCCGCGCGCAAACGCCAGCGAGGACTCCAGCCAGAGGGCAGGCACCAGGAGCTCATCTTCGTCCTCAGGCCGCAGCAGCTCTCGAGCCCGCGCGACCACAGGCTCGGCCGCCTCCATCTGACCGGCGGCCTGCAGCGCCCAGCTCTGCCGCAGCATCCCACGCAGCCGGCGCACGTCGTGCTCCTCAATACCCAGGCGATCGCAGGCCTGCTCATAGCGCGCGATCAACCCCAGCGCGCGGCGCGATTCCCCCAGGTTTCCGGCCAGCTGACACCCCCGCAGAAGATGCTCCATCGCCTCGTCGTTCTCGCCAGCTTCAAAAAGATGCACGCCCAGGCGCTCCGCCATCGTCACATCATCTTCCCGCGCCCGATCTTTGACGACGGCAGCGCACGCGCGATGAATCGCCGCATAACGTCCCTGAGCTCGCGCCTCCCGGGCCAGCGCCTCCCGCAACATCGGGTGCACAAACTCAAAGGAGCGCTCCTCGTAATGCTCCGCCACCAGGCGGTTGGCGAGCAGCGCCTGCAACAGGGGCTCCGGCACCGAGATCTCGCAGCGCTCGCAGACCTCAAGCCACTCCTCGTGCATCACCGTCAGCCCCAGCGCGGCGGCGCATTCCATGGCCCGGCGCGCATCGTCGCGAACCTCCGCATCAAACTGGATGATAAGCTGCTCAATCGCCTCGTCCCACGCCTCCAGCATCCCCTCGGGCAGCGTGGCGCGCGCGCCGGCCTTGAGCGTGAGCTGATCCGGGTAGCGCTCCGAGCGTAGGAGCAGCCGCTCATGCACCCAGCGCATCAACATGCGCACGATAAACATCGGGTTGCCGCCGGCGCGTTGCGCCAGATCGTAGGCCAGCTCCTCCTCCAGGGGCGCCAGCATCGAGATGAATGAGAGCTGCTCGGAGAGCGTCAGTGGCGGCACCACAAGCTCCTCCACCTCATCGCGCTCCAGAAGCTGATCGATCTGCACCGTCTCAATCGGACGCTCCACCAGCGCCTCATCATTGAGCGTGATCACTACCATCACCGACACGCGCAGCGGCGACTCCAGCACCCGCTCCACCCAGTCGAGGGTCTCACTGGCCCACTGGCCGTCCTCCACGCAGATCAAAAGCGGCCGCTCTCGGCCCAGCTCCCCGAGCGCCAGCTGCATCGCCGCGGCGCGATTGGCTCCCCCGGCCGGCAAACGCGAGCGCTCACTCCAGGGCAGCATCCAGCCGGCCAGCGCCTCGGCCGCCGCCTGCGCCTGGGGCTCCTCCAGCCCTCGGCCGCTCAGCTCCTCAAACACCCGCCGCTCAACCCCCTCGTTGGAGAGGCCCGTCGCCCGAAAATAGCGCGAGAACATTCGCGAGAGCCCATCGGCCGCGCTCGCCACCGGGCTGTGCGTGGCCCGCATCACCTCGGCCAGCCCCAGCTCATGCGCCCTGCGGGCAAGCCAGGCCATCAGCCGCGTCTTCCCGGCTCCCGACGGCCCGCGCAGTACCATCACCTGCGGGCGACCGTCCTGATGCACCCCGGCCAGTGTGTCCCAGAGCGCGTCCCGCGCCTCTTCGCGCCCGACCAGCGGCACCTCCCGAAAACGATAAAGCTCCTCGGAGCGCCAGAGCTCGCGAAACGCCCCCAGATCCACCACCTCATCGCGACGCCACCCCATATCTCGCCGCACAGCCCCCCGCGGCGGCCCCCAGAAGTGCACATCCAGCGCGCTGAGCACCTGCCGGGCGTCCGCCGCATAGCGAAAACGATCAACCGGCGACTCATCCATGCAGCTGAGCACCCAGCTGGCGAACCCGGAAGGCACAAAATGATGCTGCTCCCCCCGGCTGGGTCGCCCGCGCTCTTCAGCGGGAAGACGCCCGTAGAGCCACTGAAACGCGATCACCCCCACGCTATAAAGATCGCTCCAGCCCCCCTGCTCTCGCCAGCGCCCCTCCACCACCTCCGGCGCCTGATAGGCCGAGATCACGCTGTTCTCACCATCGAGGCGACGCGGCGGAAGCAGCCCGAACTCCAGCAGCTGCACCGCCTCAACCTCGTCCTCCGCGCTCAGTCGAACCGTCACCAACTCCGGACTCAGCCGACGATGCACCACGCCGCGCGCATGCCCGAAGGCCAACGCCTCAAGCATGCGCAGCAGCACCGCGCGAAACTGCGGCCACTCCAACCTCGCCATACACGCCTGCAGCGGTACGCCCCCCGCCATCGGCGCGCTCACCCAGAACGCGTCGCCGGCAAGCAGCGCCCCCTGGCAGGTACCTGCCTCCTCCAGCGTCACCTCCCCGAAGTCGTAAAGCGGAGCCACCCCGGCGTGAAAGATCCCCGCCGCCCCCTGCGCCTGGCGGCGGTACATCTGCAACATCCCCGCAGGCGCATCTGCAGTGTGCGCCGCGCGCAGCTCCAGCCTGCGCCCGGAACTCTCGTCCAGAACCTTCCAGAGCCTCCCCCCGAGCGATGTCTGCTGTGCCTCTTCCAGCCGGTAACTGCGAACTCGCACGTCCTCTCCCCTTGCGCGCCTTCGTCACTCAGTCCACGCACGCGCCCTCGCGCACGGCGCCCTTTAAGTTGTCGCGACTTGTCGTCAGAGCGCGACGTTAACACACCTGATAGGTCGCGTCATCGCCCTCCGCGCTACGCCGCGGTCCGATGACCTCATCCCTACGGTGTACCTTGCGAGCCTCGATCATCGCCATCCCGCCCATCAAAGCAAGCCCCCCGGACGTCTTATCCCCACCCTTCGTCTCAAACACCCCGGCTTTTCATCGGATTGGCCCCATCCATCCACCACCCCGGTTGACCCATCCCGATGCGCTCTTATACCTTGGATCCGTAGAGTACGCCTGCCTGATCAACGATAATGAATATCAAAAACGGAGCACCTCATGAGCTCGAAAGATGAACTGATCAAACGCCTCAACAACGCCATGGCCTGGGAGCTCGCCGGCGTCATTCAGTACATGCAAGCCGCGGTGATGGTCACCGGTTACGAGCGCGAGATCTTCCGCGAGTTCTTCCACGAGTCGAGCGAAGAAGCCCGCGACCACGCCGAAGCCGTCGGCGAGAAGATCGCGGTTCTGGGCGGCGTCCCCACCGTGGAGCCGGCCACCATCCGTCAGGCCGCCGACATTCAGGGCATGCTCGAAGCCGCGCTCGCCCTGGAAATCGACGCGCTCAACGCCTGGCAGGCCTGCCACGAAGTCGCCGAAGCCGCCAACCCCGGCACGATGTACTGGATCGAAGAACACATCGCCGAGGAGCAGGAGCACGTCGATCACCTGCGCAAGCTCACCGGCAAGGTGAAGTTCGCCGCCGGCGACATCGACAAGAGCAAAGGCACCACCGCCTGATCCTCACCGCGTCGATGAAGCGCACCCTGACCGGATGCGCCTCCAAGACCTGAGAGCCCCTCGCCAGCCTGGCGAGGGGCTTTTTATGTGCCGAGACGCGACGCCACCCGGCCTCCGGAAGAATTGATACTCGTTTTCAATTTCACCTTGACTGCGTTTTGAAAGTCATTATCAATATCAACGTCCGCGATGCGCGATTCTTCTCTCAGGCAGAACGCAACCATGACCTACGAAAAACTCCTCGGCGATCTCCTCGGCTTTGAAGCCGACACCCGCGTTGAACTGGTCCAGGTCTCTGAGCCCGGCGAGACGCCCACTCTGGAGCTTCGCCTGCAGCGCGATGGCAAGGAGCTCGGCTGGCTCACCCAGCGCCGCATTCGCCTCTGCGCGGGTCAGATTGGCCAGCTCCGCGACGCGCTCAACCTGATGGATCCCGACGGCCGCGACGCACCGGCCCCTCGCGTCCACCCGATGCGCCGCGACGATAAGGTCATCTCGATGGCCGACCTGCGCCGCTCCTGCTGAGCGTTTCGCCCCCTTCGCATCGCCACAGATACAAAAACGCCCCCCGAGCAACCGGGGGGCGTTTTTTTTCACCCATCACACCGAAGCGCGGCTCAGGGCGCGCACGCCTCCACCGACGAGGCCTCGACGCTGCGCAGCTCTGTGGCCTCCCCGGCCCGCACGCGCGACACAAAGCAGCCGTACTGCGCCTGGGCCTCGGCCACCTGATACGCCACATTATGGCCGTCGAGCACCTCCGGCTCGTACTGCGTCACCACCGCCGTGACCCCGTCGCGGTTGCCCGCCACCGGCAGCTCCAGCACCTGATCACGTCCCACCCAGCGCATCCACTCCAGCGCATCCTCTTCCAGCAGGGGCTCCACGATCTCACCGCCCATCGCCACCGAGAAGGCCGCGCGCGAGCCCGGGCTGAAGTAGCCATCATCAATCCCAGAGTGCTGCAACGCCTGCTTGGCCGGCACGCCCTCATGCGGCTCCTCCAGCAGGTGGCGGCCGTGGGCGACCGGGTCCACAAGGTCCCACACATGCTGCACCGCGCTTAAGATCGGATCGAAACGGTTGAGCTCTTCGCGGGGGTTCATGCGAATCGCCACCCGCAGCGCGTCGCCCACATTCACAGGCTTGACCGACTTCAGCGCGACCTCAATGAGCACGCCCCCCGAGCCCGAAAACACGCCGGCGGCGATGTTGCGATCGACGGTCAACGCCGGGAGTCCGATCGTCGAGCCCATCGACTGACCCATCGCCGAGATGCGGTCGCCGGCAAAACGAATCAGTCCGTCCGACGCATCCCCCGCGTCCAGATACTCCGGGGCTACCGCCGGGTCGATCGTCAGCTCTTGCAAAAGCCGCGCATGCAACGTGATCTCACTGGCGGCGACGTTAAAGTTATCCACCGCCGCGCCCGGGTTGCCGATCAGGTTGTACAGCATCAGCCCCGTCGTATCCGGGGAGGTGTGGCGCGTGCCGTGAAGATTAAAGTCGGCCGCAAAGCCTGCCACCCCGTAAGGCGCGACCACCCCGGCCGGACCGCTTCCCGGCGGCGCGTCGGTATCCGCATCGGGCTTCGGCCCCCGCTCAAAGAGCTCTTCGGCGCGTCCACCGGAGCCGTGCATGTACATCAACACCGGGAACCCACCGTCAGGCATCGCCTGGCGCGGCACGCTGACAAAGAAGCGGATCGTCTGGGTATCGACCTGCATCAACGCCCCATCCTCATCCAACGCCAGCGACCCCGAGGGCGGGCTGGAGTAAGGCCGACTTCCCGTCTGCACCGTGGGCACATCGTAAGTCGCCCGCAGCACCACGTAGTCATCAAACACCTCCACAAGCTCAAAGCCGGGCTCCTCGTTGACCTGAGGCTCCTCCACCTCGTTGAACCAGGCGTTGATCTTGCGCAGCCGCACCGTCGGATCATGCGTGGTGAAGAGCGTCATCCCCCGCACCGCATCGGGCTCCACCCCCAGGTCCTCAATGACCTCCATCGCCTGGAGGTAGGGCTCGCCATCCACCGCCCCCACGTCCTCGCCATTCAGCAGCCGGTCGAGGTCCGCAGAGCGCACAATCGGCGCCCCCTCCTCATCCTGGAGCGCATCACTGAACACCAGCGCGTAGCGGGTGTTCACGCGCCGCACCACGCCGAATGGCGAGAGGCAGGCCACCATATGGGCCTCATGGTAGGTGCCGGCCTCCGGCCGATACTCACACGCGATCGGCAGCACCCGCCCCTGCTCCGAGCTCTGCGGATCCACGTCTACCAGAAAAATCGACGGCGCGCCCTCGTCAAAGTTCAGCGAGGCTTCTTCATCCTCAATGACCGTCGCGGGATCGAGCGCGCCATCAAAGTGCGCAAAGATCCCGCCGACCACCCCCCAGCCCTCCAGGCGCGTGTCGGCGGCATCAAACCACTTCTCCAGGATGTCGATCCCCTCGGCTCCCGGCCAGCTGGAGTAGACGCCTTCAAACCCGTCGATGCTGCGCACATCACTGGGGATCGGCAGGTCAAAATACGCCTCGGAGTCGACGTCAAAGCGCATCTGTCGGCCGACCACCTCCGGGCCCGCATCCCCCCCGTCGACCTGTGCGTCGGCATCCGCTCCGGCATCCACCACGGCGTCATCGCCCGGCTCATCGGAGCAGCCCGCCGCCATCACCATCCCGAGCATCGCCGCATACCGGGCCAACTTCATCCAACATCCTGCTGACATCGCTTCACTCCTGCATCGGATCGCTTCGCTCATGGTTCACCGGCGCCCGCCTGGAACGCCTCGGCATCACCGCATCAACCTTACCCTGCCACTATGGCGAGCCCGCGGCGGGGTGTACAGCCCCGGCGCCCAGAGCATCAAAGCCGGGCCCCGAAGGACCCGGCTCTGCAAAACCGCTCACTCTCCCTCCGAAGACCACTTAACTTCGGAGGGTGACACCGACCTGAATCAGCGCGGCCCGTTGGGTTCCCCGTTGACCGGGCAGCAGCCGTCCTCGCCTTCCCCGGCGTAGATGGGGAACTTCAGAGAGGCCTTGGAGTCGTAGCCGAAGGGCACCATGTCGTCGCCATCCCACATCATGTCGTAGACGCTGGCCTTGAACTCGTAGTCACCACGCTCACCCAGGCGGAGCTTGAAGCACTGGTAGTCGATCGAGCCGTTACCGTTGCCGCCGTTGAACTCATGACCAAGCGTGGAGACCGGGCCGCCGTTGTCGTTGTCATAGCCGACCTTGCGGGGCTGACTCAAAAGGGGCGGGCCGCTCTTCTGCTCCAGGCGGAACTTCAGCGGATCGCCGTCCGGGTCGTAGGCCACCACGCAGACTTTCACCTCATCGCACTCGGTGTTGAACTTATCGAACTTCACCGCGCGAATCACCGGCGGGTGGTTGAGCACCCCGATCACGTCGAGCGCACCGTTCTCCTCGGTGGCATCACACTGGCTGATCAACATCACCTCGGTGGTGCGCCCCTCGTCGACCTTGACGTAGTTCATATACGCCTCGTCGCAGTCCCGCGACGGCCGTCCATACTTGTTCAGGGGCACGATCTTGACGTGGTAGCACCCCTCCTCCAGCACCGTGAACATATCGGCGAAGAGGTGGCTGGAGTCGCCATCAAGCGGCGAGTCCATGAACTCCGGGATCATCCCGGGAAGCTGGAGATCTTCGAGGCGACGCACCTCCTCAAGCACCGGCCGTCCGTGGCAGGTTTTGACGATGTATTTGATCTTCTTAACGTCGGAATCTCCCGAGTAGTCAAAGGAGAGCGCGATCCCCGACGAGCTCACTTCACCCGAATCCGAGGGTCCATCCTCCACCAGATCCACACCACACCCGCTCATCGCAAACAGCCCCGCCGCAAGCCACACCCATCCGTGACGCTTCATATGCATTCCCCTCATGTTTCGGGTTGTTTCAACCCTCGGCCCCACCCCCACGGTCGGGCCGAGGTACTGGTGCTTTCAGGAGCCCTCAACACGAGGGCTCTCTATCGTCCTCGGCGTCAGTCGCCCGCCGGTAAGACCTCATCACAGGCCGGGTAGACCTCCTGCGGCTGAAACACGCCACCGGGGCAGGTCCGCTCCACATCGTCCCACTTATAAGGGCTGCAGAAGAACTGCGCCGGCCAGATCGGGTTGCACCCCGGCGCTCGCTGAATCTCGCGCACCCCCGGCAGAAGATGAAACTCACCGCTGGCCTCATCGTAGCACTCAAGTTCGATGTCCCAGTTGGTATGCACCGGGAAGACCATCTCGGCATGCGAGGGCCGACCAATATAGTCCTCCATACGCACCAGCTCCCCGCCCTGGTGCAGCATGTCGTAGACCCGCACCCGGAACTCGTAGGTGCCGTTCCACAGGGGCGCGGCCTTCATACACGCCCGCGCAAGCTCCCCGTCCTGCTCCACGCTCACAAGCTCCGGCCCCATAAAGGGCTCCTGACCGCCAACTTGATCAAACTCAAAGCTCATAGGGTCGGCGTTGACGTCGCGTGCCGTCACACAGATCTCAACCTCTTCACACTCAAAAATGAACTTCGAGGGGCTGTACTCCATCGACACGATCACCGGTGGCTGGTTCAACGCCGCGATCACATCGAGGGTGCCCGTATGGTCCGCATCACACTGACTCAGGATCAACACCTCGGTGGTCTGCTTCTCGCGAACCTGTACCGACGTGGCGCGTCCCTCATAACACTGCGTCGAAGGCTCTCCGTTGGCCTGTAGAGGCTGCACGCGGATGTCGTAGCACCCCGGATCTGCGACCGTAAAAAAGTCCGAGAAGAGGTGCGCCGAACCCCGATCCAGGGGGTTATCCTCCAGAGTGGGGATCATCCCCGGGATGCGCAGATCCTCCAGATCGCGACGCGCCTCTATGCGCTCGCCACCTCCGCCGCATCGCTCAATCTCAAAGAGAAAGCCCGAGACATCGCTGCCGCCGGTGATATCCACCGTCAGCTCCATCGACGCTCCACCTCGCTCATCTCCCGGCCCGGGCTCCTGCAAGACGCCACAGCTGGCCAAGCATCCGGCGGCAACCGCAAGCCCCCATTTATGTCGATGAATGTTCATCGCGTCTCCCCCTCTCGGATATCGAGTTCCCGGGCAGCGGGACCTGGCGAGACCCCTCGCGCTCCTCCCACCCCGTTCCCTCTCGGCTTAATGGCCCGACACCAACCTCGTGGTGTGCCGGCACCCGACCCTTGCGGTAGGACCGCCGCGACATCGTCCCCCCTACCTCATCAGGTCATAGATAAAACGTAATCCTCAGAACTTCGTGAGCAATCAGATTTAGGCCATTTTATGGAATTCTGTGAATTCTGATCCGACCGTGATGTCACTCGCCACGCGCTCTGCACCGGGGGTTCGCCACTCCCCAGCCTTCCTGGCCTGAGCACCGGCTGCCCACGTCGCGAAGCGAGTTCGCCCCCTCCCTCTTCGCCGAACGCGTTGCACCGGCACCCACCGCGCACGAACGAAAAACGCCCTCGGCGGTCCCCATGGACCCCGAGGGCGTCGGCACCGCGCTCAGCACATCAAGCGCCGCGCGCTACGCGGCGCTCGCTCAGTCGCCGCCCCCATCACCGCAGGCTCCCGGGCCGATATGGCCCCCGTTGTACGAGCGCATCACAAACATCAGGTCTTTGGCCCGCACCCGATCAATCGTATCGGGATCATCGACGCCCAGCAGGCTCTCCGCCTCCGCCATCACTGCAGCTACCTCCGCCGGCACCGGCGCACCGGAGGCCTCGTTCAACCGCGCCACGATGTACTGCTGCGCCATGAAGGCCCAGGCCCGCGACTTCGGCACCCGCTCCTCCACCAGCTCCACCCAGGTCATCCCGTGCAGCTCCGTGTCCTCGCTGATCGGCCAGGAGACCTGTCGGTCCGGGTCTCCCTCATAGCGATTATTGTCGCGCCAGTACTGAAGATCGCGCGTGCATTGCTCCACCTCTCCGAGGACATCTTCCTCCTCATCGCGGTGGTCTTTCTTCTTATGCTCCTCCTCTTCGGGCTCTTCCACCTCTCCGAGGACATCTTCCTCCTCCTCATCGCGGTGGTCCTTCTTCCGATGCTCTTCCTCGTCAGGCTCTTCCACCTCGCCAAGGACATCTTCCTCGTCCTCCTCGTCGCGGTGGTTTTTCTTCTTATGCTCCTCCTCTTCCGGCTCTTCCACCTCGCCTAAGACGTCTTCTTCTTCCTCGTCGCGGTGGTCTTTCTTCTTGTGCTCTTCCTCTTCCGGCTCTTCCACCTCGCCTAAGACGTCTTCTTCTTCCTCGTCGCGGTGGTCTTTCTTCTTATGCTCCTCCTCTTCGGGCTCTTCCACCTCGCCAAGCACGTCTTCCTCAGGGCGCTCCTTATCTTTGTCGTGGTCGTCGGCCGGCTCATCTTCCACCTCGCCAAGCACGTCTTCCTCATCCTCATCGGCCGGAGGCTCCTCGCAGGTCGAATACACCGGGAAGCTCAGCCGGGCGTGGGAGCGGGCGGAGTCGTCGTTCTCGCGGAGCAGATCTTCCACGCGCACACGCTCCCCATCGGCGTCGACAATGACGTCGTAGGCGCGCACCTCGAAGGCGTAGGCTGCGGTGTTGCCCGGGGTCAGGGTCACGCACTCTACCACCTCACCCTCGGCGTTCGGATCGCTGGTTGAGCTCACCTCGACGCCCTCAAGCGGTGTCGGGCCGGAGAGCTGCTCCCACTCAAACTCAATATCGTCGGCGTCGCTGTCGACCGCGGTGGCGCATATCGTGAGCTGCTCGCAGGCCACCAACTTCGAAGGCTCAAAGTCCAGGTGCGTCAGCGTCGGCGAGAAGTTGAGCACCCCGAGCACGTCCATAGCACCGAAGTTGTCGCCCCCGCACTGACTCACCATCGCGATTTCGGTCGTCTCCCCGGCGCGCACCTCCACCCCGGAGGCAAAGGACGGCTCACAGAGCTCGACCTCCTCGCCATCCTCATCAATGGGCACGATCTCCACGTCGTAGCACCCCTCTTCGAGCACCACGAAGTAGTCCGCAAAGATCACTCCCTGCTGACCGGCGACCTCCAACTGCTCGAAGGCCTCGTCGTCCGGGAAGTCCAGCTCGTCGAGCGTGCGCTCATCGACGACGACCTCCTCCCCCTCACAGGTCTCGATCATAAAACGCACCCCGGCGACCGACTCGACCTCACTTAAGTCGACCGTCAGCGCCAGGCCTGTCTCACCTCCACCTCCCGAGGGATCGGGGGCCGGTGGGTCAAGGCTCTCCATGCCACAGCCTACCAGCGCTCCTGCGCAGGCCAGGCTCAGGGCCAACCTGATCGTTCCTCTCATCCTCTACCTCCTCATACGACGCGATGGACAGGCAGTGGACACACCTCCAGTCAGGGTGGGCCCTCTGCGAGGAAGCCCGAGATCCCACGCGCCCCACGCGCGTGCGTCATCTCTGCGGCAACTTCGTGCGACAACGACCAACCGCCGCACTCCCTGTGCGATGGCGGTGATCCAGCATCCTCGCGAGGATTTCAGGAACGAACACAGCGCGTCTGGCTCTACACCAACACTCATACGGCAACGTCGCGCTTTCGAGTTCCTAATGTAATCAGCAGGTTGAGCACGCCAAACAATTCGCACTAATCACACTATAAGCGAAACCAAAACGCGCTGACCGTTCGTCGCGCAACGACAAACGCCGCCCCCAACATCGGGGGCGGCGCGAGATGTCTCAGTGCTGGCAGCGACTTAACCCTCTGCCCCTGTCGACCACTCAGTCGTCGTCATCGTCGTCATCGTCATCGTCGTCATCATCATCGTCGTCATCATCATCGTCATCATCATCGTCGTCATCATCATCGTCATCGTCATCATCATCGTCATCGTCATCATCATCATCATCGTCGTCTTCGTCGTCGCACTCCGTCAGCAGGCCGTTGTTAAACGCGTCCAGGATGCCTGCCAGGGCTGTGGCGACGGCCCCATCAACGCTGGCCGGCGGGATCTCATTGCACTGCTCCAGGAGCGTCTCGGCCTGAGAGAGCGCGGCGAGCACCGCCGGCGGCGCGAAGGCCCCATCGGCAACATTAAGGCTGGCGGCGATGAACTGGGGCGCGAGGATGTACCAGGCATCCCCCATAGGCGGCGTTCCGAGAATGTCGAGCCAGGTCTCGCCACAGAGCGGGGTGTCTTCGTCAATCGGCCAGGGGTAATACTGGTTGCCGGTCTCAAAACGGTTGTGGTTCCGCCAGTAGCCGCGCGTATGCGGGCACACATCCCCCGGCTCGCCAGTGTCCGGTTCGCCCACATCAGGCTCGCCGACATCCGGTTCGCCGACGTCCGGTTCACCCACATCGGGCTCGCCGACATCCGGTTCGCCCACATCAGGCTCGCCGCCGGTGTCTTCCCCGACATCAAGCTCCCCGCCGACGTCGGTGCCCACATCATCGCCGGCGTCAGGCTCCGAGGGGCAGCTCACATACGCGGGGAACTTCAGCGTGGCGCGCGAGCGAACCTCGCCATAGCCGTTGGCGGCATACCACTCTTCAGCGGTCACCAGCTCGTCATCCAGATGAAAGAGGTCCTGCGCCTTGAGGCCGAAGAAGTAGCTCGCCGAGACATCATCGAGCTCATAGCGCACACACTCCACGGTCTTACCGTGGAAGGTGTAGCGGTGGATCACCTCCGGACCGCTGAGCACCGGCGGACCGCTGAGCTGCTTCCAGGTCAGGCGCACCGGATCCTGATCGGCGTCACGCACCGTCGCACACAACTTCAACGTCGCCGGGCAGCTCAGAAACTTGCCCGGGTGGTAGGTCAGCTTCGTGATCTCCGGGGGATGATTGAGCGTGGCGATCACATCAAGCCCCCCGACCTCCTCCCCCTCACACTGGCTGATGATGAGGATCTCGGTGGTGGCGCCCTCTTCCACTTCCACATCCTCTGCGCTGGCCGGCGCGCACTTCGTCGAAGGCGTATCTCGCCCCCGCATCGGCGTGATCGTCACGTCGTAGCAACCCGCCTCCAGCACCGTGAAGTAGTCTGCGAATTGATGCTCCGAGTCTTCGTCGAGCGGTGAGTTGACGAACTCGGGGATCTCTCCGGGCAGCTGCAGATCTTCGAGGAGCCGAACCTCCTCCAGGACCGTCTCCGACTCCCCGCAGCGCCTCACCTCATAGCGCATCGCCCGCACATCGGAGGGCCCCTGCACCGCCAGCAACATGCTCAACCCGGTCTGCTCTTGAGCCGAGTTCTCTCCCGGAACGCCCCGCTCCCGCTCCGCCACCTCATCACAACCTACCAGCGCCCCACACATCACCAGCGCACACCACCACGGTGTGAATCTCGACATGCATCCCCCCTCACGTTGTGTGTTTCTGCTCGTGGGCTGCGACCCCACGCTCACGCAGCCCGCATCGCGTCTGCTCTGCAGGAAGCCCCCGCAGTCGCAACTAAACGTAACCATGCCCCTCGCGTCAGCAACCGCCCCACCTCCCGAGCGCGAACATTTACAACATTTGCCCCCTCGCGTTAGCATGCCTGCAGGATTGGGAATGCCGCGCCCGCGCTGCGCATTGTTGCCCTGCGCGCGGGCCGCGTCGGCCCATCGCCCCCCACCGAGGAGCACTCCCCATCATGTCCAGTCGTCACCAGGCCGTTCTCGGCATCTTTTTCGAAGAAGGCGTCACCACCCTCTCGCCAGCCCACCTGGCGTATCGGATGGGTGTGCCGGTGCGCGAGGCCGAGGCGCTGCTCGACGAGATGGTCACCCAGGATCTGCTGGCGCTCGACTTCAGCGGGGATCACGACTTCGGCTACCGCCTGCCGCCGGGCACCCTGCCTCCCAAACCTCGACAGCCCCACAGCCCGCAGACCGAGGCCTCCCAGGCGGTCCTCTCGCAACACCCTGGCCGGCAGCGCTCGTCGTCGCCCTATGCGGCCGAAGCTCAGGACGGCGCTTACGGAGTGTCCTCCCCTGCGCATTATGCGGCGGGCTCATCCCATCCCGCGCAAGCCTACGGCAGCGCGCAACGCCGGGAGGCTCCCCCGATCTCGTACAGCGCCTCAGCCGATGGAACCGATGGCTCAGTAGGACCGATCCGCACCTCCGGCCGGGGGTATGCGCAGCCCGCACACCCGCATCACCGGCCAACCTCATCGCCCTCGGCGCCCCCCGCGCCATTCTCAAACTCGCCCTACTCCACGGCGGCCGACGCAGGCCGCCAGGAGCTTGTCCCCTTCCGCGACAACCTCCCTCAGCAGCACGTGCGCCCCGACCGTCGCCCCTTTGTCGCCGGGCTGCTCAGCTTCCTTTTCACCGGCCTCGGGCAGGTCTACAACGGCGAGCCCTTAAAGGGCGGGCTGATGTTCGCGACCAGCATGATGCTCTGGCTCTTCTGGATGGGCTGGGTCGTCTCGATGTGGTCGATCGCCGACGCGTACACCGTGGCTCAGCGCGCCGAGTCTCAGGGCGCCTGAACGCCGGTTTTTTCTCAGGACATTTGCAGTGGCTGACGCTGATCTCCAGAAGCACGCCACCGCCATGCCGCCATTCTATCGCGGCGTGCGCTTTCTGGCGCACTGGTCGGTGCGCCTCTATTTTTACGACATCCAGGTGGTGGGCCATGAGAATGTCCCCGAGCACCAACCGCTGATCCTGGCCGCCAACCACCCCAACTCCATCATGGACACGGTGCTGCTGGCCACCGAGACCCCCTTTCGCATCAACTACATGGCGCGCAGCGGCATCTTCAAACATCCCGTGGTGCGCGCGGTGCTCAACGGTGTGGGCGTCATCCCCATCTACCGCGCCAGCGAGCTGGGCGGACAGCCCGCCCGCAACCGGAACAGCTTCTACCGCGCCTATGAGCTCCTGGAGGCCGGGGGCTGCATCGGCATGTTCCCCGAGGGTGCCAACTCCCCCGATCGCCAGGTCCGTGAGCTCAAGACCGGCACCGCGCGCCTTGCCCTGGAGGCCGAGGCCCGCAACGACTACCGCCTGGGCGTGCAGATTCAACCGGTCGGGCTGAACTTCGCCGACCGCGACCGCTTTCTCTCCAGCGTCCTGATCCGCTACGGCAAACCCATCGACGTACGCGACTTTGCCGACCTGCACCGCACCGATCCCCGCCAGGCGGTCTACGAGCTGACCCAACTCATCCTTCAGCGCCTGCGCGATGTGGCGACCCACGTCCATGACGAGCGCAACCGCCAGCTTGTGATGGACATCCACCGCATCTACGGCAACGAGCTCCTCAAAGAGTTTATGGGAGACTACGATGTCGACGTGCGCCCGCTGACCCACAAGCTCTTCGATCGCGTACGCGCCGCCGACGGCCCTCGCCCCGACCTCGATGACCGCTTCACCATTGAGCAGGCCATCGCCGACGCGGTGGACTACTATGAGCAGCGCAACCCGGCGATGGTCGCCCGGGTGCGCATGGACATCCGTCGTTATAAAGATCACTTAAAGCAGGTGCGCCTGCGCCACGACATCGTCCATGAGCACAGCCCCGAGAACCTGAGCAGCCGTCGCGAGGCCATCAAACTCACCGCGTATGCGCTGGGCCTGGGGCCGCTGGCCATCTACGGCATGATCACAAACCTGGTGCCCTACCTGCTGGTGCGCGCCATCGTCTCGCACCAGCCCGAAGAGGCCAAACGCGCCTTTATCGCGCTGATCAACAGCTTCTATGCGTTTCCGCTCTGGTACGTCTTCCTGGGCTGGTATGTCTGGAGCAGCGCGAGGCCGCCGATCTGGGCAATGGTGCTCTTCGTCGGCAGCCTGCCACTGACCGCGTTTTTCTTTCTGACCTGGTGGCGAAAGATCCTCGTCTACCGCGATCGCATCCTCTCGCGGACGCTCTTTCGGACCCAGACGAACCTGCTCGAAGACCTGCGTCGCGAGCGTGAGCGCCTCATTGAGACCTTTGAGAACGTCAAGATCGACTACCTCATCGCCCGCTTCGGCCACCTCTTTGAGGAGGACGCCGCCTACGCGCTGCCCTGGCAGCCGGAGCTGGCGAGCCCTCCCGGCGAAGCGCCGAAGGCCGCGATGAGCCCCCCTGCCCGGGCCGAGAGCGCCCCCACCAGCGCCGGGCTCACCCACGATTCATCCCCCCAACTTCAGGAGCAAGAATGACTCGCAAAGTCTATGTCGTCGGCGTCGGTATGACCAACTTTGAGAAGCCCGGCCGTCGCGAGTGGGATTACCCCGATATGGTCCGTGAGGCCGGCACCCAGGCCCTGGAAGACGCCGGGGTGGACTACAAGGCCATCGAGCAGGTCTTCTGCGGATACGTCTACGGCGACTCCACCAGCGGGCAGCGCGCCGCTTACGAGTTGGGGCTGACCGGGGTGCCGATCTACAACGTCAACAACAACTGCTCCACGGGCTCGACCGCCCTCTTCATGGCGCGCCAGCTCATCGCCGGAGGCATCCTCGACTGCGCCCTGGCGCTGGGTTTCGAGAAGATGCAGCGCGGCTCGCTCAAGACCGACGGGCAGGACGACCGGGCCAACCCGCTCGGCCGCCATTTTGAGACGATGGCTGCCCAGCGCGGCTTTGCCAAAGCGCCGCCTGCCCCGCAGATCTTCGGCAACGCCGGTCTGGAGCATATGGAGCGCTACGGCACGACCGTGGAGCATTTTGCGAAGATCGCGCATAAGAACCACCTCCACTCCACCAAAAACCCTCGCTCCCAGTTTCAGGACGAGTACAGCCTGGAGGCCATTCTAGAGTCGCGCCCGGTGCACCACCCGCTGACCATGCTGCAGTGCTGCCCGACCTCCGATGGGGCCGCCGCCGCGGTGCTGATGAGCGAGGAGAAGGTGCGCGAGCTGGGCCTTGAAGATCAGGCCATCGAGATCGCCGCGATGAGCATGACCACCGACACCCCGGCCTCCTTCGGTAAGAGCGCCATCGATCTGGTCGGCTTCCAGATGAGCAAACTCGCCGCCGCGCAGGTCTTTGAGGCGAGTGGCCTGAGCATCGAGGATGTCGACGTGATCGAGCTTCACGACTGCTTCTCGACCAACGAGCTCATCACCTACGAGGCGCTGGGGCTCTGCGAGGAAGGTCAGGCCGGCGGCCTCATTGACGCCGGCGATGTGACGTATGGCGGCAAGTGGGTGGTCAACCCCTCGGGCGGGCTGATCTCCAAGGGGCATCCCCTGGGCGCCACCGGGCTTGCGCAGTGCGCCGAGCTCACCTGGCAGCTACGCGGTCAGGCCGATCAGCGCCAGGTCGAGGGTGCCGAAATCGCGCTTCAGCATAACCTTGGTCTGGGTGGTGCGGCCGTCGTCACGCTCTACCGCCGCAACTAAGACCGCTCACCCAATCACGCATTCACAAGCAAAATCAACACCTTGCAAAGCAGGGAACCTCCCCACACCCTGCCCCCTCTCCCACCCGGGGAGGCCCGCGAGCCAGGCACGACCGTCGCGAGTCTCCCCGGGAAATAGACCCCGGCGTGGGGTGTTTCCCTCCCTTCGGAGCGCGAGGCTCCCTTCATCGACCCCTTACGGAAAGCGGCATCCATGAGCACCCCATCACACCCCATCACTGACGATCAGGGCCTGCGCGCGATGAGCGAAGATGGCTCATTCCGCGTCATCGCCATCAACGCGACCACCACCGCCCGCGGCATCCTTGAGGCTCAGCGCGCCGGCTCCGAGATCTCGCCAAGGCTGGCCGAGCTGGCTACGGCCACCGTGCTCTTACGCCTGGCGATGAGCCCGGACTACCGGCTGCAGACGGTACTCAAACACCCCGAGCGCGGCTCGCTCGTCGCCGACAGCCACCCCGACGGGGTGACCCGCGCGCTGATTCAGCAGCAGCGCGACGACACCATCCCGCTGGGCGCGGCCACGCTGCTGAGCGTCCACCGCGACACCTACACCGGCAAACTTCACCAGGGCATCGTCGAGACGCTCGAAGGCTACGGGCTCGGCGAGTCGATCGCCGGGTACTTAAAGCAGAGCGAGCAGATCAACTCGGTGGTCGGGCTGCGCACCCTCTTTGACGATCAGGGGCAGCTGACCTACGCCGGTGGGTTCCTTGTGCAGCTCTTGCCCGACGCTCACGTCGACACCCTGGCGGTGGTCACCGAGCGTCTGGAGCAGACCGGCACGCAGAAGGTCTTTGAGGTCGGCAGCTTCGAGAATGAGACCATCCTCAGCGCGATCTTCGAGGAGGTGCCCTACCGTATCCTGGGCGAAGATCGTTTTGGCTTTGGCTGCAACTGCAGCGAAGAGCGCATCCTGGGCGCGCTGGCAACGCTGAGCCCGGCGGAGCGCGCCGAGCTGGCAGCCAGCGACGAGCCGATTGAGATCGGCTGCGACTACTGCAACGTCACCTACAGCATCGATCCGGCCACTTTGGGGTGACCTGGGCACATCGTTACGCCCGATCGCGCCGCCGACGTCGGTAGGCGCGATCGGGGGTGCCGGCGAGGAGCTCGACCTGGGTGATCTCGGCCGGCGCGCCGATGCGCATGGGCGGTCCCCAGTAGCAGGTGCCGCGGCTGACGTAGATCCAGGTCTTGTCTTCGCGCGCCAGGCCGACGGCGTAGGGGTGAAACCAGCCGATGATGAGGTTCCACGGCCACATCTGCCCGCCGTGGGTGTGCCCGGAGAGCTGCAGATCATACCCCGCCGCCGCGGCCTGATGAATGCTCTTGGGCTGGTGGGCGAGCAACACGCTGACGTCGTGCTCCGGCGCCCCGTCGCGGGCGGCCTGCGGATCGGAGGCGGATTCGGGGTCATGGCGCGAGGCCGAGAAGTCGGTGCAGCCGGCCATCAGCACCCGGCCGCCCTGATGCTCGACCAGGGCGTGGGCGTTGTTCAGCACCACGATCCCCTGCTCTTCGAGCGCTTTGCACCAGCCGGGCGCGTCCCAGTAATACTCGTGGTTGCCCGTGCAGTAGAAGACGCCGTGGGGCGCGCGAAGATCGAAGATCGGCTCCACATCGTGCCAGATGCGCTCGACCATCCCCTCGATAAGATCGCCGGTGATGACGATGGCGTCGGGCTTAAGCTCGTGCACCCGGTCGACGATCGCCTGCACATGCCCGCGCCGCACCGTGGGCCCGACGTGCACATCGGAGATCTGCACGATGCGAAAGCCCTCCAGCGAGGCAGGAAGCTCCTCAAAAGGCACGCCCACCTCAACGACATCGGGCACGCGCAACGCCTCGTACATCCCCCACTTGGATGCCACCGCCGCCCCGCCGACGACCGCGGCGTTGAGGCTGCTGCTCATAAAGAGGCGACGCGAGGGGTCGGCCAGCTCCCCGGGCGCGCCCCCACCGGAGGCATCACCGCGCGCGCTGAGCGCGCTGACCCGACGCGTGACCCACTCGGCCAGGTCTTTGAAGATCATCAGGATGAGCACCAGCGAGAAAAACCCCATCGCCACATAGCTCGTCCAGTGGGCGACCGTGTAGAGGGGCTCCACCCGCGGCATGGAGCGCACGGACATCGTGGCGGTGACGAGCACGATATGCCCGACCACAGCCCAGCTCACCACCTTGCGCCAGCGGCTGTCCGGATGCAGCGGCGCTCGCAGCCTTCGCCAGAGGTAGTAGTGGGCACCAAACCAGAGGCTCGTAAAAAAGAGCCCGAACACGATCATCGTCACCATCGCTACGCCTCGGAGACACGTCTTCGTAAAAGGGGCGTCGCGCCGGCCTTAAGGCCGGCGCGGCGCATCGGAAACTTTAGCCCCCGGTGGCCGCTCGGCCAGCTCAGATCACCCGATTCTCG
The DNA here is from genome assembly GCF_007997005.1 of Lujinxingia vulgaris. Lineage (GTDB taxonomy): Bacteria > Myxococcota_A > Bradymonadia > Bradymonadales > Bradymonadaceae > Lujinxingia. Next base: position 275,257 of record NZ_VOSL01000054.1, read on the forward strand.
GGCATCCGGCTCAAGTCGACCTCGAAGTCGGCGCGCCCAAAGGAGGTCCCCACCGCCGCAGCCGCGTGCACCAGCAGCGAGTCCACCGGCACCAGACGGGTCTGATCGGCGACCTCTGCGATCTCCACGCTGGTCATCTGCCCCTTCTGCAGGGCGACCATCCGCCCCCAGCGCCCGCCGGCGACCAGCGCCGCGGCATGCGCTCCAAAGGCCGTAGAGAGCACCCGGTCAAAGGCCGTCGGCGTACCCCCGCGCTGGATATGCCCCAGCGTCGTGGTGCGAATCTCACTGTCGACCAGCGGCTTGAGCTGCTCGGCCAGAAGGTTGCCGATGCCGCCCAGGCGCAGAGGATCGGGGCTGTCGTCGATGCGCTCGCGCACCACCTGTTTGCCGTCGAGCAGCGTCGCGCCTTCGGCGACCACGATCATGGTGAAGCGCTGGCGTTTTTTGCGCTGCTGACACACCCGGGCGATCTCTTCGACATCAAAGGGCAGCTCCGGGATCAAGATCACATCGGCGCCGCCGGCGAGCCCGCTGTGCAGGGCGAGCCAGCCGGCGTAGCGCCCCATCGTCTCAAGGATCATCACCCGGCTGTGGCTCTCACCGGTGGTCTGCAGGCGGTCGACGGCCTCGGTGGCCACCGCCACCGCCGTATCAAACCCGAAGGTGCGGTCGGTGTGCATCAGGTCATTGTCGATGGTCTTGGGCACGCCCACACATTTGACGCCCTTCTCGCTTAAGCGATGGGCGATGCTCATGGTGCCGTCGCCGCCGATGACCACCACCCCGTCGAGCTTGAGCCGGTGGTAGTTCTCCACGAGCTGATCGCTCACATCGGCCCCGTCGGCCAGGTAGTGGTTAAAGGGGTTGGCCTTGTTATGCGTGCCCAGGATCGTGCCCCCGCGCGCCAGGATGCCCTTGAGCGCTTTCAGATCGAGCTCGCGGCTGCGCCCCTCGATCATCCCCAGAAACCCCTCTTCAAACCCGATCACCGTGGCGTCGCACTTGAGCAAGAGGCTCTTGGTCACCGCTCGAATCACCGCGTTTAGGCCGGGGCAGTCGCCGCCACCGGTCAGCACTCCAATGCGCATCGTGTCTCCTTGTCCGTCGTAGAAAATGGGGAGGGGGCCATGCCCGCTCGTTCAGCTTCAAGATGCGTGCGAGACGCCTTTTCATCAAGCGCACAGGGCCACTTCTCCCGCTCTTCGGGGTGCCTATTCTCCCGATTCACCAACGTCCCAACGTTGTCTGCGCATTTCGCGACGGCCTCACCCCACCCGCACCTCCCAGGAGACCTGTATGGACGACATGCCCTCGGGCAGTCGACGCAACCCTCGTCAGCTCAAGGCCAACGCCCCGATCACCATCCGCGAGATGGAGCTCGAAGACCTCGCTGCGGTCTTTGCCCTTGGCGAGCGCGTCTTCACCGCCGATCGCTGGCCCAACCTCTACCGCACCTGGGATGAGTTTGAGCTGATTCAGATCTTTGGCACCGACACCGAGACCTGCCTGGTGGCCGAATGCAACGATCAGGTCGTGGGCTTTGCACTGGGAACCCTCATTGAGAAGCGGCGCAGCGCGTGGACCTACGGCTACCTGCTCTGGCTGGGTGTGGAGCCCGGGCTCTCGCGCAGTGGCGTAGGAAAACGCCTGGTCAACCGCCTCACCGAGCTCTTCATCGCGCAGGGGGCGCGCATCATGCTCGCCGACACCGAGTCGGACAACCTGCCGGCGGTGAACTTCTTTCGTCGCCAGGGTTTCAGCAATGAGACCGAGCACGTCTACCTGGCCAAAAACCTCACGCAGCACCCCGAATACGTACGTCGGCGCCGCTCGCTGGCGCACTCCCCCTCCGATCCCACGCCCCCCGACGCCGCGCCGGCGCATCTGCCTCCAGGCGGCGTCAACACCGGCGAAGATCCCACCGCAGGCCGACCTCATGAGCATGATGACTGAGCTCGACGAGCTCCTCGCCCACCTCAACCAGGATCGCTGCGAGCGCCTGCTCATCGACCTGGTCGACATCTACAGCCCCTCGTATGCCGAGAGCGCGGTGGTGGCGCGGGTCTGTGAGGCGCTGCAAAAAGCCGCCGTCCCCTACCGACTTCAACCGGTGGTCGCCTCGCCAGGGGCACCGGGACGCGCGAACATCCTGGTGGAGCTTGGGCCTCAGCCCCCGGCGTTGATGCTGGTTGGTCACCTCGACACCGTGCCCTACTTCAGCGATGAGCACGACGCGCCGGGAAGCGCCCTCGACGGCGGCATCCTTCACGGGCTGGGAAGCGCCGACATGAAGTCGGGGTGCACGGCGATGGTCGAGGCGACCATCGCCCTGGTGGACGCCGGCGCGCGCCTTCGGCGCGGCTTCTTGCTGGCGCTGGTCGTCGGCGAGGAAGAGTACGGCGATGGCGCCGCAAAACTCCTGGAGAGCTCCCACGCCCCGCTGGCGATCATTGGCGAGCCCACCGGGCTGCGCCCCTCGCTGGAGCATTATGGCTATATGGAGCTGCGCCTGATCGCCGAGGGACGTCGCGCCCACGCCGCCCGCCCCGACGTGGGCGCCAGCGCCATCCACGCCATGCTCAGCACCATCCTGGCGATCATCGAGCAGGTCAGCGACGCCTCGCCAGCCACACGCGTGAGCATCAACCCCCGCGAGGTGCACGGAGGTGATTCACTCTTCGTGATCGCCGATCGCTGCGAGGCCGCGCTCGATGTGCACCTGGCCGCCGGCGTCGATCCCGCCGCGCTCCGAGAGACCCTGGCTCGCACCCTGGAGACGTCCAACGCCGATCACCCTCTCTGCAACGTGAGCTCCGAGGAGCTCTTCTTCGCGCCGGCCTACCGCCTCGACCCCGACGACCCGCGCATGCAGACCTCCCGCCGCGCCTTTCTGGCCTTGCAGCAACCCTTCACGCCGCGGCCCTTCCCCTCGCACTCTGACGGCAACCGCTTCTTTGAGGCCGGCATCGCCCCGGTCATTCTCGGTCCGGGCGATCTGGGCGTAGCCCACACCCGTGATGAGCACGTGCACCTGAGCGAAGTTCACCGCGCTGCCGAACTCTACCTCAGCCTGATCGTCCACCACTGCATGCTCGACGCGTGATCGGGCGCGTCGTCCTGGCGCAACACCCACCGAAGATGCACCGCCTCTAGTGCTTCAGAGCGCCCCCGCGAGCGCGTCTGCGACCACCCGCAACCGCTGCTACACGGCAACATCAGAGCAGCCCCGCCAACCTCCCGTGATTCCGATCGCAGAGGGCGGCGAGCTCCCAGATCAGTCGCACGACCTGGGCGGGGTCGGCGACCCGCGCGCTCGCTTCGCTCGCGCGATCTTCCGGGGCGACAAGCACCGTGCTCGCCAGACCGCGCAGCGCTGAAAACGCATCTTCGTCGGTAACGTCATCGCCCACGTAGATCGCATGCACGCCGGAGGCGGCGCCCGCCTCAGCGCGGCGAAGCACTAGCCTGGCCGCGCTGCCCTTATCCCAACGCAACGCCGGGATCGCCTCCACCACGCATTTCCCGGTCTTCAGGCGCACACCGGGGTGTGCACGCGCGACCTCGGCGGCGCGCTCCGCCAGCGCGTGCCATCCCTGCTCAACCAGGCGGTAGTGCAAAGCCACGCCAAAAGGCTTGTGCTCCACCACCACGCCGGGCTCCTCATCGGCCAACCTTCGCCAGGCCTCCTCGATGGTGGCGATGGTCTCACGGGCCCTATCGGCCCCCTCGACCAGCTCGCGCGCCCCGCCATCCCACCAGAGCTCCAGGCCGTGGCTTCCCACAATGCCGACGTTGCTCATGCCCAGCCTTTCGTGAACATCGGCGGCACCGCGCCCGCTGACGACCACCACCTGCGCGCCGGCCTCAATGAGCGCGTCGATCGCCCGGGTGGCACCGGGCGCAGGGCTGGCGAGCTCCGGTCGGGCGGCGATGGGCGCAAGCGTCCCGTCATAGTCCAACATCACCAGCATGCGCTGCCCTCTCGCCAGCGCATGCGCGGCGGCCTGCACCACATCATCAAGCGTCTTCATCTCCCCTCCTTCAGTCAGCGCCGAGGATGCCCCCCGGGCCACCTCATTCCGCTCGCACCTCATCGACACGCTTGCTCTGCCAGAAGTCCAACGCGCCGGCGCGCTCTTTGGGCGGGTCGACAATCAGGCGAGCGCTGCGGCGCATGCCGATGTAAGCAAAGATCCAGCCCATCAGCACGTACGCGCGGTTTCGAAAACCAATTAAGAAGAGCAGGTGCACAAAGAGCCAGGCCAGCCAGGCGACAAGCCCACCGAACTTCCAGCTCCCCACCTCCGCGATGGCTTTAGCCCGGCCAATCGTCGCCATCTTGCCCCGGTCCCAATACGAGAAGGGCTCCAACGCTCGCCCCTCCACGGCGCGCTGGATGTTGTCGGCCACGTGTTTGCCCTGCTGGACGGCCACCGGTGCAAGACCCGGCAACACCTCGCCATCCTCACTCTCAAAGCGAGCGAGGTCGCCGATCACAAAGACCCGCTCGTCGTCGGGCATACGCAGGTCGGGGTTGACCGTCACGCGCCCCATCCGGTCGAGCTCCACATCGAGCGTCTGCGCCAGGGGGCTCCCCTTGACGCCGGCGGCCCACACCACAGTGCGCGCCGCAATGCGCTCGCCATTGACGGTGACACCCTCCTCATCAATTGCCTCCACCATCGCGTTGAGGCGCACCTCCACGCCCATCTTCTCAAGGTCGCGACGCGCCCGGTCGGAGAGCTCCTCATCATACCCCGAGAGCACACGCGGGCCGGCATCCAGCAGAATCACCCGGGCGCGCGTGGGGTTGATGCGACGAAAGTCTTTGACCATCACCTGGTAGGCAATCTCGCGGATGGCCCCGGCCATCTCCACGCCAGTCGCGCCGGCCCCCACCACCACAAAGGTCAGAAGACCTCGCCCCTCGGAGCCCTCCCCCTCACGCTCGGCCTGCTCAAAGACCTCCAGAATGTGGCGACGACACGTCAACGCATCGCGTAGCGTCTTCAGTCCGGGCGCCTGGGCTTCCCACTGCGGGTTGCCAAAGTAGTTGGTCTGCATGCCCGCGGCGACCACCAGATAGTCGTAGCGCACCTCCCCGCCCTCATAGCGCACGAGCTGCGCCTGACGGTCGATCGAGGTGACCTCCCCGAGCATCACCTGCACGTTTTGCTGGCGCCGGACCACCTCGCGAATCGGCGAGGCGATGTCGTCGGCGGAGAGCCCGGCGGTGGCCACCTGATAGAGCAGGGGTTGAAAGAGGTGGTGGTTATGACGGTCGATCAAGAACACATCCACCGGGGCGCGCTTGAGCGACCTGGCCGCGTTGAGCCCGCCAAACCCTCCCCCGACGATCACCACGCAGGGCCTGCTTTTGCCCGCATCGGCAGGAGTTATCGGAACCTCTCCGCGTTCTGAAGTTGTCTCTTGTGGCATCATCACTCCGTATGCTTTCACTTAGAGCCCGGAAGAAGACGCCTCGGTTCGAGGCCTCATCACCTCTCCGGGATGCCCACAAGGGTAATCCCCCCGCCCCCCAAAGAAAGATCTCGACGGAGCCCACCGTGAATGACGCGCGTCAGTACTCGCCAGCCTGCGAACGCAACCGCGAGCCCATTCTCCACGAACTTCGCGACCACCTCGCCAGCGCGCAACATGTCTGGGAGGTGGGGAGCGGCACGGGCCAGCACGCCGTCTATTTTGCGGCGCATCTTCCGCATCTGATCTGGCAGCCCTCCGACCGCTCGCAGTACCACGCCAGCATCGAGGCCTGGCGCGCTGAGACCGCGCTCCCCAACCTGCGACCGGTGCTCGCGTTTGATCTTTTTGATGAGGCCCCCCCGCTTGAGCGCACCGACGCGATCATCGCGTGCAACGTCATCCATATTGCGCCCTTTGAGGCCACCGACCGCCTCTTCGCGCACGCCCGAGCCGCGCTGAACCCGGGCGGAAAGGTCATCCTCTACGGCCCTTTTGTTCACCCAGATCGCGCGCTGGAGGAGAGCAACCAGCGCTTTGATCAGATGCTGCGCCAGCGTGATCCGCAAAGCGGGATTCGCCCGCTGGCGGAGGTCGACGCGAAGGCGCGTGCCTGCGGGTTCGAGCGCGCGCTCACACGTCGGATGCCCGCCAACAACGATCTGCTGGTCTTTGAGCGCCCGCTCTAAGGTTTCAAGCGCGCGCACGCCCAGTCATCGCCCTGCTCGCAGCCCCGCTCCAGCAGCCGGCGCCCGTCCTGGGCGCGGTCCGGGTCGCTCAGGAGCATCGCACCGCGGCGACTGCAGGCGTGCTCCTGACCCAGCCCGCAGGCTTTAGCGTAGAGGAGCATCGCGCGATCGTGATCCTCGCGCACCACCTGCCCCGCCTCATAGAGGTGCCCCAGGCGCAGGCAGCTCTCGCCATCATCGGCCTCACAGCCAGCGGCCATCACCCGACGGGCACGCTGCGGGCTCTGAGGCACCCGCGCGTCATCCATCAGGATCGCGGCGGCCCGGCTGCACGCCCGCCCCGGTTCAAGGCGACAGGCCCGCTCAAAGGCCTCCAGCGCCTCGATCACCTCGTCGGCACCGGCGGCGCGATCAAAGAGGCGATGCCCGAGATGCCAGCACGACCGACCGAAGCCTCCCTCACACCCTTTGCGGTAAGCCTCAATGGCCTCGGGGCTTCCGGCGCGCGCCTCGCCAGCGAGCTCAAAGCTCACCGCGACGTTGTAGCACCCCTTCGGCCAGCCCGACTCACAGGCCCGCTGGTGCAGCGCCTCGGCCAGCGCCGCGTCCTTCTCGGTGCCGCGCCCGTCTTCCACCATCAACGCCAGCGCATCACAGGACTGGCCGCTTCCGCGCTCGCACCCGATCCAGAAGTGCACTACAGCCTGCGCCTCATCGACCTCCCCGCCGCGCCCGTCTCTGAGCGCCACACCCAGGTTATAACACCCCCGAGCGCTGCCCATCTCACAGGCCTGCTCAAAAGTCTCGCGCGCCTGCACCGGTCCGCCCACGATGCCGCGCCCCTGCAGCTGCAACACCCCCAAACTCGCACACCCCACCGTGTTGTTCGCCTCACAGGCCTGAACATAGAGCTCGCCGGCGCGGCGAGAACTCTCGCTGACCCCGACGCCGCGCTCATAGAGCATCCCCAGCAGCGTGCAGCCGTAGTACTCGCCAGCCTCACACCCCCGACGGTAAAGCGCGGCGGCGCGCTGCGGATCTTTGCCGCGGCCTCGCCCCTCCTCGGCAAACGCCCCGGCCAGCACACACGAGAGCGCGACCTCGGAGTCACACCCCGCTCGCAAAAACGCCAGCACCCGCGCCGAGTCATCATCGTCCTCGGCGCTGGCTCCGAGCCGCAGACCGTAATGCTCCTGAAGATCGCCGCAGCCCTGCACATCGCCGCCGGCGCAGGCGCGCGTGAAGTAGGTCACCGCAAGCTCCGGGGAGGGCTCCACCGCGTTGCCAAAATGGTAGAGTCCGCCGAGCTGACGGCAGCTCGGGGCATCACCCAGCTCGCAGCCCCGCTCCCAGGTAAGCAGCGCCCGCTCGGCGTGGACCTCGCCACCCTGGCCGTGAAACTGCATCCAGCCAGCCCCCAGACATGAGGCGCTGGCCCCCAGCTCACAGCCCCGCTCATAAAGCGACCGGGCCACATCGAGGTCTTGCTCCACCCCGCGACCGAGCACGCGCAGCGACGCCAGCGCCGCACACCCCGAGCCCACCTCGCGTGTGCAACCCTCTTCGAGCACGACGACCGCCGCGCTGAGATCTTCGGGGATCGGGGTGCCATCCCAGAGGTAGCGATCCAGCCCGGAGCACGCCGCAGACAGCTCGCAGAGGTTCTGCGCTTCGGGCGAAGTTCCCCGCTCCCCTTCGGCCTCCGAAGCCGGGGCGCTGTCCATCGTCTGAGGCAGCGCCACCGACGCACCCGACGCGCATCCGGCCACGCCCAGCCAGCCGAGCACCACCAGCATCACCCCCCACACTCTACGATCTCTTACAAGCACGGCAGTTCTAACCTCCCGGCCGCTATGGTAACGTCGGCGTAGTTCAGTGAGCAAGCACCTACGCGGCGCCGAGCCACCTCTCGGATACCTCGCAGCCTCCGGCCCGTCCGGGGCGGTGCGCTTTGAACCTCTCCACTGCACACGACCCGCAGGAGCGTTGTGACCACGATGGATGCCGGGGACTTCTTAGAACGCGCGACGATCATCGGTGGCAAGTACCGCCTCGATGAGCTGATCGGCCGCGGCGGCTTTAGCAACGTCTACGGCGGCGTGCATACCGGTATGGATCGGCGCGTGGCCGTGAAGATCTTCGACCCCTCGCTGCCCGCCAACCAGGACCCGGCCCGTGCGCAACGGCGCGCCGAGCGCTTTGAGCGCGAGGCCCGCCTGGTCAGCAAGCTCACCCACCCCAACACCGTCACCATCTTCGACTACGGCGTCGATAAAGAGGGCCTGCTCTACCTGGTGATGGAGTACATCGAGGGCCCCACCCTCAAAGAGGCCATCGCCGAGCGCGGCCCCTTTGAGGAGCGCGCCGCCGTCACCACCTTTCTGCAGATCCTGGCCAGCCTGGAAGAAGCGCACCACCGCAACATGCTCCACCGCGACTTAAAGCCGGCCAACATCATGCTCACCCGCAACTTCAAGGGTGAAGAGATCGTCAAAGTCCTTGATTTTGGCATCGCGCGCATCGTCGGTGAGTCCGCTCCGGAGACCGGCCCCAACGGCCGAAAGCTCTTTCTGGGCACCCCGCGCTACGCCCCGCCCGAGCAGCTGCGCGGGCTGGAGCTGAGCTTTGCCACCGACATCTTCGCCGTGGGCGCGCTCCTCTATGAGACGCTGGTCGGCCAGCCGATGATCGCCTCCTCCACGCTGCGGGACTGCGCGCGCGAGGTCCGCGAGACGCCGGGCTGGAAGATGCCGTCCACGCTCACCCTTCGCCCCGCGCTGGTGGAGGTGGTTGAGCGGGCGGTGAGCAAAGATCCGGCGAAGCGTTTTGCCTCGGCCTCCGAGATGCTGCAGGCGCTGGAGGCCTGCGAGGTCGTCGCCCGCGACGAGCTTCCCGATCCGACCAGCGAGGAGGAGTCGCTCTTTGGCGCCAGCGGTCGGCTGATGGACCCTAACGTGCTCGATCCGGATCAGTCCCAGAACTATTTTCTATGGGCCTCCCAGCCCCGCGAGCAGCGCTCGACGCCGCCGCCCTCCCCCGCCCGCTCCCCTCGCCATACCCCGGCACGCCAACCACGCTCGACCCCGGGCCGCCCCCCTCGCCACACCCCGGGAGGCGCACTGCCCACCGCTTCAGGCCCGCACACCGCACTTGAGAGCGATCTGGAGCTCGATCTGCCGCGGCGCCCCTCTCGCCACACGCCCGACCACCAGGCCAGCGCGCCGACCACACGCCCGATGGCCGCCGCTACGCCGACCACGCGCCGCGTGCGCCACGCACCCGCACGGCGGCGCTCACTGCTGCTGCTCGCGCCCCTGGCCCTTGTCTTGCTGGCCGCCGGAATCTGGGGCTACCAGCAGCGCACCGCAGCCGATGACCCGGCCGCCCCGGCTTCAAGCGCGACGACCCCACTCGTCACAGACGACGAACCCGGCGAGCCGCCACCTCCCGCCGCCCCGCGCACCAGCCCCTTCACCACCGAGGGCATCCTGCTGGCAGCCCGCTCCGAGGGCTGGCGCGTGGTCAGCGCACGCGATCCGGTCACGATCAAGGGGCTCTCCTACCAGGCCACCGCCCTTGCCCGTGGCCCTTCCACCCTTGAGGTCACCATCTACCAGGCCGAGGATCGCGAGGCCCTCGATGACATCGTCGCCACAATCAAAGCGCCCGATCTGCATCTTCTGCTCGACCACCACGTCGTGCGCATCCACCCCCGCGATGATCGCGCCACCCGCGACGCCACCGCCCTGCTGGAGCGCCTTCGAGCGTACCGCGCGCTCGTCTACGCCGAACTCAACGACTCCCCCCCTTCTCCTTGACAGCCTGTAGCCGCTGCGCGTTCACTGTAATGACCCTGCCATTCGCCAAACTGACCCCACAATGAAGATGATGGTGCCGATGTCTCGCAACCACTCGCCAGTCCTCGCCATGTGTGCCTTTTTCGGGCTCACCCTCGCCATGACCGCTCCTGCCGCCGCCCAGTCGCGCCTGATCCTCGGCGGCACCGCCTACTCCGAGACCGGTGAACTCACCGGCGAGCAGCAGATCAGCGTCCAGGAAAACGACGAGAGCTTCTCCTATGAGAACGCCGACTTTCTGAGCGCGCGCATCCTCTATCTGCGCCCCTTCAAGGAGAGCTTCCGCATCGGCGGCGGCATCGACTTTATCGGCAACTACCGCGCCAGCGTGCTCGACGAGGAGGGGCAACCTCAGGATCCGATCGAGGTCTACGAGTTCGGTCCGCTGCTCGAGGTAATGGCTCACGCCGAGTGGGGCATCGACATCACCGAGAAGATCGGTGTGGGCCTGGGCGCCCAGCTTGGCCTCTCCGGGCTCTTTCCCCGCGGCGATCTTCGCGAGGAGATCCTGGAACTTCAGGACCAGGACGTAAGCACCTTCATGCTGCCGCGCCTCGGCTGGAGCGTCGCCCCTCAGGTCTCGGCTCGCTACAAGCTCGACGACCGCCTGGCGCTGCGCGCCGACGCCGGCGTGCAATGGCAGACGATCTGGATCTTCAACACCGAGCAGACCGTCAACGACGTCGCCTTTCGCAAAGAATGGACCGCCAGCACCGTGCGTACCCGGGTGGGGCTGTCCCTGGAGATTCAACTCTGATCGCAGGCCTGGCGGGCTGATTTGACCGCCCGGACCTGCCCCGATACCCTGACCTTACCCGCTTCGTGCCCGACAACCTGGCCCCGCGCCGTCCTCTCAGGGAGGCTCCGTGAACCGTCCTCAAGCACGCCCCACCCCCAGCCGCGGCTGGCTGCGATGGTTGACCCCGCTGGCATTGAGCCTGGCGCTGGTCGCCTGCCACGAGAGTGACTTCGACCCGCGCGATCCCGCCCGCGGACCGGGTAGCGCCGTAGGCGACGGGTCGACCATCACCGACGGCAACTTCCCCGGCGGCAATGACACGATCCCCGCCGCCCTCGACGTCGAGCCCCCTCAGGGCGCCCAGGTGCCCGACTGCGGCGCCGACTGCCTCTCTTTCTGCGACGCGCAGGGTTTTGAGAACCCCGTTCACCAGGGCCTGTGCACCAGCCTCTGGGGCGTGGGCCTGGAGCCGCAGCCCGTCTACGCCAACGAGGCCTGCCGCCGCCTGCACGTCGACCTGACCGGGCGCTTCCCGACCCGCGACGAGGTCAACCGCCTCTGCGCCGGCAGGTCCTGGGATGACATCGTCAAGACCCTCCTCGACTCCGAAGCCTTCGTGGAGGTCAACCAGCGCCACTGGGCAGACCGCTTCCTCTACAACACCCGGGCGCTGAGCATTGAGCGCATCTACGATATGGACGCGCTCGTCGGCAAACTTTACCGCGGGGAGGTCGCCTACGATCACTTCGCCGCCATCGCCAGCGCCCACCCCGTGCTCACCCGCCGCCATGATACCGCCGGCGACCGGGCCGAAGCCCTCTTCCACCTCTTTATGGGCCGCCCTCCCCTGGGCAGCGAGCGCAGCGACCTGGCCCGCCTCTACACCCTGTGGACCAACGGCTACTACGATCACCCCACCCTCAACATGCGCCTGAGCGACTCCTTTATCCGCTACCGCTGCGTGGATGAGGAAGGCAACATCGACCCGGAGAGCCGCGGCCAGTGCACGAGCATCTTGTACGGCTACAACGAGCTCATCCTCACCCCCGACATCCGCTCGGTCGGCGAGGATAACCAGATGTGGAGCGGACTTCTGCGCGCCGATGAGTGGGAGAAGCTGCAGATGCCCGGCCGCCTGCTCGCCAGGCAACAGGCCTTCTGGGAGACGGCCGTCGACGATGTGATTGAGCGCTACCTGGGCTACGACCTGGGCACCATGGTCCCCGAAGTTCGCGCCGCGCTCGTCGACCACCTGCTCGCCCACGACGGCGACATCCGCTCGGTGCACCACGCCATCCTCACCTCGGTGGCCTACCTGCAGAGCGCGCGCGGGCTCACCGACACCGACCACCGCTGGACCTTCGGGCCCTTAAAGCAGGTCGACTCCGAGGTCTGGCTCGACACCATCAAGCACTCCGTCGACTACGAGCTCTCCAGCTGCGACCACCGCATCAGCGACCCGCGCGATCTTCTCGACGCCGACTCCATCAGCGCCATCGCGCTTCTGGAAGCCTCCAAATGGGAGATGCGCGAAGACGGCGACGATGTGCGCCGTGACTACAGCGACCTGGCCCGCAACCTGGGCGGCTGCCCGGCCAACGAGGTCGGCGGACGCTTTAAGATCGTCAGCATCCTGACCACCTCCACCCAGCTCAACTTCGTCAACCAGGTCTGCAACCCGGCGATGACCGAGGGCCGCGGCGCCGCCATCGAGACGCTGCTCCCCGACGGCGTGCACCCCGACGCCGCGGTCACCCCGCAGCTCGCGACACAGATCGTGGAGCACCAGGTCGAGACCTTCTTCGGCCGCCCCCTCACCGATGACGAACGCGAGATGGCCGCCACCCACGGCGACACCTGCGAGCGGGCACGCTGCCGCGCCGCCGAGTTCGCCCGCCCTGGCTGCTTTGCCCTGCTCTCCAGCTCCGAGATGCTCTTTTACTGAGTGCCTGCCCAACCTCGACGAGGACTACGATGACCGATCATAACGCCAAAAAAGGTTTCAAGCCCGGGCGGCGCTCCTTCCTCAAAGGCATGGGCGTGGCCGCGGCCACCATCGCCATGCCGCATGTCTGGGTGCCCAACAAGGCGCTCGCCCAGACCGAGGCGCGCGGCGCGGCCAAACACCTGATCTACATCCGCCTCTCCGGCGGCTTCCGCTTCAGCGCGGCCTTCAACGGGGATACCGCCTCGGAGTTCAACCCCTTCGGCAAAGCCGAAAACGTCGCCAGCGCCACCGAGTGGGGCGTGGGCAAACTCTTTGAGCTCGCCGGCTGGCTCAACGGCGACCAGGGCGCCGAGCGCGCCGCGCTCGGCATGCGCCCGGTCACCGAGATGTCCGACCAGATGGCGGTGCTCCCCTGCGTCGACCACGAGCCCCTCTCAGCCCGCGCCGACGGCAACCACAACACCGGCCTGCAACGCTTCAACACCGGCTATGTCGGCGGCGGCACGAGCTTTCTGACGATGATCAACTACGGCCTGCGCGAGCGCTTCGCGCTCGCTCGTGAGCAGGGCACCGTGGCGCTGCCGGCCTTCTCGCTCGGCGACTCCGGCATGGCCATGGGCGCCGGCCCCTACGCCGCCCACCGCCCGCCTGTGATGCAGGGCGACGGCTTTGAGCGCTTCGGCTTCTCGGCGGCCAACACCCTGCCCGACTGGGCCCAGTCGATGGCCAGCTCCGTCGATGAGCGCTACCGGGCGATCCACCACCCTCAGAACCGCGCCGGCGTCGACGCCTACATGCAGACCCGGGCGGCCACCGAGCTCTACGCCGAGATCTTCAACGACGAGATCCTCAAGATCCGCAACAACTCCGATGAGCCCATCGACGGGCTGAGCAACCGCCAGCTCGCCACGATCTTCGGCGACAGCCGCGCCGCCCGAAACGTCCGCCTGGCGCTGCGCCTCTTTCACTTCGGCTGCCCGGCGGTCTACCTCAACCAGGGCTCCTACGACATGCACTCCGGCGAGGAGGCCGGGCTGCCGCGTCATATGGAAGAGCTCGGGCGGATTTTAAGCGGCCTGGAGGTCGCGCTCAAAGCCATGGACCACCCGGACGGTGGCACCTACTGGGACAACACGCTGGTGGTCTGCGGCAGCGAGTTCGGCCGCACCGCCCGCGGCAGCCGCTTCAACTCCGCCCGCGGCAGCGACCACGCCGGCGACTACGCCACCCGCTGGATGTCGATGCCCGTGATGGGCGGCCTGGTCACCGCGGCCGGCAACGGCGGCAAATCCTTCGGGATGACGCGCCCCTCCGATCTGGCCCCGGAGGGCCAGGTCTACAGCTACCGCTCGCTGCTCAAAACCCTGATGGACGCGCTGGGCTGTGATCACCGCGAGTTCTTCCCCGCCGATCGCCCCTTCGACGATCTCTTCGCCTGAGAGCTGCCGATGTTCGCGCAACGACTTCATACCCTGCTTCTCTGCGGCTGCCTGGCCACCGTCTCGCTGGCCTGCGGCCCCGACTTCTCGGCCGACGCCCTGGGCGACTTTTCTAACTTTGATCCTCAGCGCCCCGACTTCGGCGACGAGCAGCAAAACGCCCCGCCGACTTACGAGGGCGACAACGCCATGGTGATCGAAGCCATCGAGCGCTACCGCACCGGCAACGACCTGCACAAAAAGGTCGTCACCCGCACCTGCAGCCCTAACGGCGGCGTCTGCCACAACCAGTCGGAGTACCCCGATCTGCGCACGCCGGCCAACTTCCTGGCCACCATCAACGCCCCGTGCAACGTGCAGCCGGGCGACTGGACCTCGGTCGATGATCGCTGCGAGCAGAGCGGCGATCGCTTCTTCATCGCCGGTCAGAACGCCTCGGAGGTCGAGATCGGCCACGTCGAGTACATCGCCGGCGACATCGGGGATTACCGCGCCGAAGACATGGTGCCCGAGGCCGGCAGCCCCGGCTTTCACGTCTTTTTGCGCGACCCGCTCCCCATTGAGCGCGAAGAGGTCTGGGGCGGGGGCCGCTTCATCCGTACCTTCATCAACGATGAGGGCATCATTGAAGATCTTCCCTACGCCACCTTCACCACCCGCTGGTGGATCCTCGACGGCGGTCGCCACCTCGTCGGCGAAGTGCGCAACTACCAGATCGACCAGGTCAATGAGCTCAACAGCGTCGGCATCGTCCAGGGCGACATGAACCGCAACGGCATCTACGGCGCCCGCGAAGAGCGCCCCGTCTCGCTGCTGACCCCGGGTAGCCCCGAGCGCAGCTACCTCATCGGTCGCATGCGCGGCACGATGATGGGCGAGCCCGTGGCCGGCTCGCGTATGCCGCTTGCCAACCAGCCCCTGACCATTCCCGAGATGCTCGCCCTCTTCTGCTTTGTGGAGGGCCTGCCCGCCGACGGCACCTGGCCCGATATGGGTGCGCCCATCAACTACGCCGAGTGCAGCTACAGCGAGGATCCCGAAAACCTCAACCTCCTGGGCGAAGGCGTCACCTGGAAGGGCCGCGTCTCCAAAGTCTTGCAGGCCAACTGCGGCGGCTGCCACGGCGGCAACAACCCGGCCGAAGATCTGGATCTGCGCAGCGAAGACGCCTACGAGCACCTCTTCGACGCCTCGGTGCAGAACCCCGAGCTCAAGCTCATTGAGCCCGGCGAGCCCGAGCGCAGCTACCTCTGGCTCAAGCTCATCAACGACGAGAGCATCGAGGGCTACCCGATGCCCTACAACCCCCTGACCGGTGAAGGCAGCCTGCGCGAAGGCGAACTTGGCGATATTCAGACCTGGATCACCAACGGCGCCATCCGCGACGAATAGCCCCCGCTCTCCTTGCCATGACCGATCCCCATCAAGCGCTCCACGCCTACCTGGAGCGCGTCATCGCCCTGCGCGACGCGCACGAGCGCAGCCTCGATCATGACGAACTTCGCCAGGTCGCGCGCGAGGTCGGCTTAAGCGACGCCGACGTCGAGCGCGCCGCCCGGGCCGCAGCCGATCACCTCGAGCGCGCTCGCGGCTTCGTCGATCATCGCCTTTTCGATGAGGCCATCGCCGAGCTGCAGCACGCCTGCGTGCTGGTCCCCGACGATCCGCAGATCCTCCACCGCCTCGCCAGCGCCTACGCCGCACGCTGGGAACGCGACCAGAACCCCGCCGACCTGCGCGAGGCCATGGCCAGGTGCAAAGCGGTCGTGACGATCGACCCCGGGCACAGCGCCGCCTACGAGCTGCTGGGGCGTCTCAACGCTCAAACACCACAGACCCCGACCGCATCCTCCCCCCGCGTCGTGTTCTTCGCGCTTGCCCTGGTGGTGCTCATCGCCGCCGGCGCCGGCGCCTTCTTCATCATCGCGCAGGACAGCCCCGCACAGTCCGCTGATCCCCAGGCCCGGAGCGGACATCCCCCGGCCACAAAGACGCTGCTCAACGCGCCGCCCGCCCCACGCAGCGCGCAGGGCCAGCCGGTAGAGACCAGCGGCAACATCGAGGTGCGCCTGGTGCTCGCCAGCGAACTTCCCCCGGTGACGCTGAGCCATGTGCACGCCGAGTTCAACACCTACCCCAACGGCTCCTTCTTCAAACTCAACGGGCTCTTCGCGCACGAGCGCTCCGAGCTTGAGCTTCACGAGGTTCAGGCGCGCCTGCAGGGCTTCAATGAGGCGGGCGCGCCCCTCGGTGAGCCGATGCCGCTGGCCATCAAGCCCTCGTACATGCCCGCGCTGCGCCCGGGCGATGCGCTCGCGTTTCGTCACCAGATGGCGACCGCCGCTGAGCTCGCGAGCGTCGAGATCCGCATCGAGAGCGTAAAGACGCAGCCCGCGCCCTCCAGCTACTCTCCGAGTCCCGCGATCGAAGCGACCGTCCAGCCCGGCCCTGACGGGATGACGCCGGAGCTTACGTTTCGCGAGCGTCGCTTCGAGATCACGACCAACGAACTTCTCGATCGCCGCTCGATGCGTCTTCATCTGGAAGTTGAGAACACCGGCACGCACCTCGTGGAGCTTGTGCGCCTGCGCGTCGATCTGATCAATGAGGCCGGGGAGGTTGTCGATGAACGCTTGAGCTACCTGACAAGCTCTGGCTATCCTGCGTTCGCCCCGGGTCAGACACGCCTCGGCGCGATCCTCGTCGCCGACCTGGCCAAAAGCGTCGCCGACTACCGCGTTTCTGTGGTGGAGTGGCGCTGAGAGATCGAGCCGCAGGTCCCGACACCGCCCACCCGGCCCCTCAGGTTTCTCCCTTCTTTCGCCCAGGCCACGCGCCATGCTCCGCCGCTCTCCCCGTATTCTCCTGATCCAGGCCCGCACCGCCGACGACCCGATGGCGCGCCATGAGCTCGACGCCTTCGCCACCCAGTGCGACCTGGAGCCGGAAGCCTTCGCCACCTTCAACATCGCCACAACGCCGGCCGGCACCTTCCCGAGCGAGGGCTACGACGCGGTGATGGTGGGCGGCGCCGGCGCCTTCTCGCTGGTGAGCGGGGGCTTTGACTGGCACCAGGACTTCCTCGATCTGACGCGGCGAGTGATCGAGGCCCGCGTGCCGATGTTCGCGTCCTGCTTCGGGTTTCAGGCCATCGTTCAGGCGCTGGGCGGCACGCTGGAGCGCGATCCGGCGCGCGCCGAGCTGGGCACCTTTCCCATCTCCCTCACCTCCGAGGGTCATAACGACCCGCTCTTCGGCGAGCTGCCCGAGGTCTTTGATGCGCAGCTCGGGCATAATGACAGCGCGATCACGCTTCCCGATGAGCTGGTGCACCTGGCCTCCAGCGAGCGCTGCGTGTATCAGGCGGTCAGGGTGCGAGGGCGGCCGGTGATCGCCACCCAGTTCCACCCGGAGCTGGGGCGCGAGGGCAACCTGGATCGTTTTCGCAACTACCTCAACAACTACAAACCCGAAGGGCAGACCTTCAACGAAGCCATGGCCTACGCCGAGCGTATCCACCGCCCCAGCCCGCACGCCTGCGGGTTGCTCAAGGCCTTTGTCGCCGACGTTGCCCTGCACATCGAGGGGCGTCGCGCGCTTCAATCTGGCGACGTCTGAGCCCCACCTTTCCCCACTGCTGCGGCCCACCGACCATGACCCCCAACCCGATCGACGACTACCTGCAGCGCGCCGAAGCGCTCTGGTCCGAGGGCACCCACCTCCCCGACGCTGAGGCGCTCCGCCAGCTCGCCATCGACGCCGGCTTCAACGCCGAGCTCTCCGAGCACGCCGACGCCCGCGCGCTTGAGGCCACCGCTCAGGCCCGCGACCTCCTCGCCATCGACGATCCGGACGCCGCCGAGCCCCATCTTCGCCAGGCGGTCCTCCTCTCTCCGGTTCGCCTGGAGGCGCACATGCTGCTGGCCAGCCTCTACGCGCGTCGCTTTGAGACCTCGGGCGACACCGAGCTCCGCCAGCAGGCTCGCCAGCTCGCGCTGCGCTGCCAGGAGCTCTCACCGAAGCACACCCCATCGGCCGAACTTCTCAAAGAGCTCGGCATGGTCGAGCAGCGCGACACCATGTCGTGGAAACAGGCCGCGCTTATCACGGCCATTCTGGTCGGCATCAGCGCGTCGATGTCGCTCTGCGTGCGCTACACGATGGTGCCCCCCGAAGACGAAAACGCCCGCGAAGAGGTCCGCGAGCACTTCGAGCAGACGCCCCCGCCTCAAGAACTCCCCTCGCGCTGAGTTCACGATTAGCTCTTCGGCCCGCCGATCACCGGCTCAAAGACATAGGCCTCACCGGTCTCGTGGGCGTAGAGCATATCGATCGCTGCCCAGGGGATGTCACAGAAGAAACGCTTGCCCTGAAAGGAGAGCGAGGCCCGCACGCCCTGGCCGTCGTAATCAAAATCGGCCAGGTGAAAGTTATGCGAGAAGTTCAGGCGTAGCTCCGGCTGCCCCAGAAATCGCGACGGCACGATCACCCCCTCGACCCGCGGGTCCAGGGTGACCATCACCATCCCCTCCTCAATGAGCCGGGAGAAGAGCGCGAGCTTGGCCGCCGCCCGCGGATCGTCGGGCGCTTTGGGCTGGCCCGGCGCTGGCGAGCGCCGCGTGTCGGAGCGACCAAAGGGAAGACGCACCACGTTGTCGACCTCCTCAGCCCCCTCCTCCTGAGACGCCTCCTCGACGTCCGCCGACGAGGTCTGGGCCGCACGCTCCTCGGAAGACGCGTCGGCCTCCTCGGCGTCTCTGGCGCCATCCTCACTGGAGTCGTGCGCCGGAAAGAGCCTGCGAACCTTCCCCGTTAACTCGTCGTCGCGCTCGCTCATCTGCGTGCTCCTTGGTTGAACTCGTGCGGGGGGCTCAGGCCCACCCGCCCGAGGGCGGGACGTGCGCCCCCGACCTTAACTTTCACCATCGCGCTGCATACGAATACGCGCGCCGGAGAGTCGTTGCGCCTGCTCGCGCGCCCGATGCTCTTCATTGGCCCGGACCAGCGCGGCGACAATACCGCGCAAATTCGCAAGTTCGAAGGGCTTGCGCAACCAGGGGTTAGGAAGCTCATCGAGCATCAGACGCTGCGAACGCGAGCAGGCGCTGGCCGTCATTGCCACCAGCCGCTGCCAGTAGCGTGGCGCGTGCCGCCGCACCCACTGCACCGTCTCCAGGCCCGCCCCACCGCGCAGACGCACGTCGCAGATCACCACGTCGTACTCCGGAAGCGCCTGCCCCAGCGCTCGGGACGCTTCCTCCACATCGGTGACCACATCGACATCGTGCTGGGCGCGAAGCACCCGCTTTAAGCTCGCCCCGATCGTGGGGTCCGGGTCAACCACCAGCACCTTTCCCCGCCGCTCACTCTCGGCCTCACTCTCAAAGACCTCAAAGATCTGCGTGGTCGGCTCACTGGCCGCCGGCAAACGAAGACGCATCAAGCAGCCTCCCTGCTCACCACGCTCGGCGCGAATCTCGCCGCCACAATCCGCCACGATCTGATGGCAGATCGCAAGCCCGAGCCCGGTGCCTCTGGAGGCCTCTTTGGTCGTCACAAAGGGCTCAAAGACGTGGGGCAAAACCGCCTCATCAATGCCCGGGCCGTTATCCTCAAACTCCACCCAGACCCAGTCGCCCTTCTGGTACGAACGCACCACCACCCGGGGCTCACCCACGGCCGCATCGCTGAGCGCGTGGGCGGCGTTGATGAGCAGGTTCATAAAGATCTGCCCGAGCTGCGCCTGACTCATGGTCACCGGCGAGGTCGACCCGAGCTGAAGATCGATCTCGATGCGCGGCCCCATCTCACCGCGCGCCATGCGCACCGACGAGAAGAGCGGCTGATCGATCCAGGTCGCCGAGGGCATCCCCCGCTCCAGCGCCGAGAAACTCTGGATGCTCTCGACGACCCCGCGAATGCGCTCGGCCCCCTCCAGCGCAGAGCGCAGCCCGGCGAAGACCTCTTCGAGCCCGTGGCTCTCATTGTCCTCATAGCCGCGCGCGCTCATCCACAGGTCGAGCTCTTCGAGCGCAAAGTCGAGGTTGGCGTGCACATAGGAGAGCGGGTTGTTGATCTCATGGCCCACGGTCGCGGCCATCGTGCCCATAACGACCAGGCGATCCATGCGCAGCCGCTCGGCGAGGATCGCCTTCTTCTCGGCCACCCCGCTGATCATCAGCTGCATGGCGTCGCGCCCGTCAAAAACAATGGGCTGGGCGCTGGCCTCCACGCTCAGCGTGCTGCCATCGGCGCGAACCGCCCAGGCCTCGGCGCTCTCCACGCTCTCGCGATGCTCCACCGACTCCAGATACGCCCCGGAGCGCCACCCGTCGAAGAGCTCCGCCAGCCGCCGCGCCTCAAAGTCGTGCGGACTCATCCCCCAGAGCCGGTGGGCGGCCTGGTTGGCAAAGAGCACCTCATCGCCCCCCACCACCACAATCGCCGAGCGCGACATCTCCACCACCGAGCGGTGGCGCGCCTCGCTCTCGCGCAACGCCTCGCTGACCATTGCGCTGCTCAACAAGAGCCCGGCCTGGCTTGCAGCGACCTTCAAGAGCTCCAGATGCCAGGCGGTAAACGCGTCGGTGATGCGATGCACCGACGCGTAGATCACCCCGGCGATGCGCCCCTCAATGCTGTAAGGCGCGCAGATGGCGCTGCGCAGGCTCAACTCAAGAATCGACGGCGCCCGCCCCAGCACCGGGTGGTTAGGAAGATCGTTGATCAGCAACGGCTGACCGCTCTCAAAGACCCGGTTGACGATGCTCGTGGAGAACCCCTCCTCGTCGTAGCTCTCGCTCAGGTCGTCGCCATACTCGCTGGTAGCCTGAGCGCGGATCTCCAGCCCCTGGCCGCGGCTGGTGAACAGAAAGACGTGATCGGCATTGGTCAGCTCACGTGTCGCCTCGACCAGGCGCCGAAGCGCCCCGCCCTCGGCCTGACCCGACAACACATGCCTTGTAAACTCATAGAGTTTACGCAGGCCCTCCAGCTCGCTGGTTGACTCGCTCATCGGCTCCACCTCGCCATACGTCTCCTCCCGCTTAAGGCTTCATGGTATAGATCCACCGTTCGAAAATAGAAAGCGCGCTGCCTGAAAATCACTCGCCTCACCACCTGCTGTGTTTACGCTCGCCGTTGGAACGCGCGTTGTAACAGGGCCTTCCGCACCGCCTGCACCCGGAGACGCGACCCCCGTGTCGCCATCCCCCAACGTTCCAGAGCGATCGCTGCGAGCCCTGGCTTACTGACCCTGATGGAGGTTCGATGTCTGCATCCACACCCGGCGCCCCTCACCCCGATCTTGAAGCGCTGCAAGAACTTCTCGACGCTCGTCAGCTTCTTCCCTTGCTCCCGATGATCTATGTGGCATGGGCCGACGGCGAGCTTCACGAGCGAGAGATCCTCGAGCTGCGCGAGCGCATGACGAAGATGCTGGGCTTGAGCGCCAGCGATCAACAGGTGCTCGCCAGCTGGCTCGACCCCGAGAACCCGCCCGGCCCGGTGGCGCTGCGCTACCTCCTGCGCGCCCTGCACCGCGACGGCGGCGCGCTGGCCACCGATGAGCGCCTGAGTCTGGCGGAGCTGGGCATGCGCATGGCCCTGGCCGCGCCCCCCGAAGAGGGCTCCCCCGGCGATGAGGAGTTGCGCGCCTCCCTGCGTGAGATCGAAGACGCGCTCGGCGTGGTGGGCGAAGAGGCCACAGAGCAACTTCGCCCCGAGACGCGCGAGGCCGCCGCCCAGCCCCCTTTGCGCAACCTCGACTTTGAGCCCGCGAAGCTCGGCGCGCTCCTCGACGCGCCGCACCGAGACACCCGACAGATGGTCCGCGAGCTCCTCGCTGGCGAGCAGTTTGAGTACACCGACGGTCTTCCCCTGAAAGAATACCGCGAGCTGGTCGTCACCTGGCTCAAAGCCCTGGCCGACTCCGGCATTGGCGAGCGCTGCGTGCCCGACAAACGCGCCGATGGCACGCGCGATATGAGCGAGTTTCTGGCGATCTTCGAGTCCCTCGGTCATTTCGACCTGAGCCTGCTGGTGAAGTTTGGTGTGCAGTTCGGCCTCTTCGGCGGCTCGATCATGTTCATGGGCACCGAACACCATCACCGCACCTACCTGCCCCGCCTCGCAAGCCTGGAGCTGCAGGGCTGCTACGCGATGACCGAGATGGGTCGCGGCTCGAACGTGCGCGAGTTGGAGACGACCGCCACCTACGACCCGGACTCCAAATCCTTCGTCATTCACACCCCCACCGAGACCGCTCGCAAAGAGTGGATCGGCGGCGCGGGCACCTATGCGACGCTGGCCACCGTCTACGCCCAGCTCATCGTCGAGGGCGTCAACCACGGGGTGCACGCCCTGCTTGTGCCCATTCGCGACGACCAGGGCCAACCGATGCCCGGGGTGCGCATTGAAGATCAGGGCCTGAAAATGGGGCTCAACGGCGTGGACAATGGCCGCATCTGGTTCGACCAGGTGCGCGTGCCGCGCGAGAACCTCCTCAACCGCTATGGGAACGTCAGCGAGGAGGGGCATTATGAGAGCCCGATCCCCAGCCCCAACAAGCGCTTCTTCACCATGCTGGGCACGTTGGTGGCCGGCCGCCTCGGCGTGAGCGCCGCCGGCCTGAGCGCGGCCAAATCCGCGCTGACCATCGCCACCCGCTACAGCGATCAGCGTCGCCAGTTCGGGCCCGCCGGCGCCCCGGAGATCCCGGTGCTCGACTACCGCATGCAACAGCGCGCGCTGCTGCCCCGCATCGCCACCTCCTACGCGCTGACCTTTGCGCTGCGCGAGCTCACCCGCCGCTACAACAGCGTCGATCCCGATCGTCGGCAGACCGAAGCGCTGGCCGCCGGCCTCAAAGCCTACGCCTCGAACTTCGCCCTGGGGGCCACCCAGGCCGCCCGTGAGGCCTGCGGAGGTCAGGGCTACCTCTGGGTCAACCGCATCCCGGCCATCCGTACCGACGTCGACGTCTTCGCCACCTTCGAGGGCGCCAACGTGGTGATGTTGCAGCAGGTCGCCAAGGCGCGCATTGGCGAGTACGCCCACGAGCTCAACGACGGTAACTTCTTCACCATGGCCCGGGTGCTGGCCCGCCAGGCCACCCGCACCCTCTCGGAGACCAACCCCGTCGTCACCCGCAACACCGACACCGAACACCTCGACGACGCCGACTTCCAGCTCAGCGCGCTGAGCTACCGCGAGAGCGATCTGGTCTCCGGTGTGGCGCGGCGCATCAAGCGCCGGATCGACGATGGCATGGACAGCTTTGAGGCCTTTAACGACTGCCAGGATCACGTCATCGCCGTGGCCAACGCCAACATCGAGCGCTTTGTCCTGGAGTGCTTCATCAAGGCCGAAAAGGCCACCGACGACGCCTCGCTTCGCCGCGCGCTGAGCCAACTTCGTAAGCTCTTCGCCCTGAGCATCATCGAGGCCGACATGGCCTGGTTTCTGGAGAATGGGTACGTCCAGGGGGTCAAAGCCGCCGCGATCCGCGACCGGGTCAACACCCTCTGCGCCGAGCTTCGACCCGACGCGGTGGCCTTTGTCGACGCGTTTCAGATCCCCGACGCACTGCTCTCGGCGCCGATCGCCTTTGCCGATGGCAAAGCCCCGGCCGACGCGCAGGAGCACCACGCCCGCGGCATCGCTACGGACTGAAGCGCCACGCTACGCCCGACCTCCGCGCGCCTCATCCACCTCATCGAGAGCCAGCGCGTGGAGCTCGTTGTCGTAGCTCTCGTAGTGTGCCTCACAGGGTGGACCGTCGGCGTGCTCAAAGCGCACCCGCTCTCCCAACGCCACAATCGTGGAGGAGCGGGTGCCGTAGCCGAGCTCCGGCATATGCACGCACGTGCTCTCAAAAGGCTCCTGCGCATCCCGCCAGGCCATCGCCTCAATCAGCTCCGCGCGCAGCGCGTCATCGAACTCGCGCCACCCCGCCGAGCGCAACGCCAGCCGCTCCAGCCGTTTGGACGGCCCGGCCCCAAAGCTGCGCTCGCTCAACGCGTGGTACCCGGGCGCGAGCACCTCTTCGCGAAACACCGTGCCATCGCTCCAGATCACCTGTGCGCCGGTGCGGTCGGCCAGCAGCAGATGAAACCCGCCGTAGTCCGTCGGCGATAGCCCCCGAACGTGCTCCAGCGCCTCGTCCACGCCCGACCTCCCCAGCGACGTCCACACCAGCTCCCCGCGCGATCGATGGTGCGGGCGTCGCTCCACCTCAAAGCGGTTGGTGATCGCCACGAAGAGCCCGGCCTCATTGAGCCCCAGCCACGTTCCCCCGGAACGCTCATCGCGAGGCGCGAGCACCCGCATCCCCTCAATGCTGCGCAACGCCGGCGCCGACGCCGGCCGCGCATAGGATTCGTCGCGGTTGGCCACCACAAAGAATGGACACTCCGACGCACAACGGGTGGCAATGAGAATGGTGCACATCACGCTCACTCCTGATCAGGTTTTGCGAAGACCGCCGTAGATTTGGACATCTTCGCCCGCTTGCTTAGTCTCTCTCCACGTGGATCAACGCTCAAGCACTTCCTCTCTTCCCGGGACGCCCGTCCCTGCTGCCGAGGTCATGATGTTCAGGCGTCTTCTCGCTCTCCTTCTCGTCGCGATGCTCTTGCCAGCGGCGGCCTGCTCCAACCAGCGCAACGCCCCCGCCGACAACCCTCAAGATCCCGACGACTTCGATCTGGAGGAGCCCGCCCCCGACGACTCCGAAGATGACGAAGCCAACGCCGACGACGATGACCAGGCCGACGCCGACACCCCCGACGAGCCCGACCCGGAGCCTGACCCGCCCCGCGATCCGGTGGAGTGGGAGGCCTCCATTGTCGCCACCGGCCTGGCCGCCCCCTGGGATCTGACGGTGACCCCCGGCGATCGCGTCTTCCTCACCGAGCGCGACTCCGGCCGCGTCGGCGAATACGTCGACGGGCGCACTCGCCGCCTGCGCCAGTTTCCGGTCGACAACGCCGGCGAGGGTGGACTTCTGGGCATCGCCCACTCCCCGAACTTCGCGCAGGACAACCTCCTCTACGTCTACTACACCACCGAGGAGGACAACCGCATTGTGCGCTTCGACCCGGATAACCCGGCCGAGCTCGACCTGGTCTTTGAGGGCATCCCCCAGTCACGCATCCACAACGGAGGTCGCATCGACTTTGGCCCTGACGGCATGCTCTACGTCGGCACCGGCGACGCCGCTCGCCCGGCGCTGGCTCAGGATCCCGACTCGCTGGCCGGCAAGATCCTGCGCATGACCCCCGATGGCGAGCTGCCCGACGACAACCCCACCGCCGGCTCCTTCGTCTACTCGATGGGGCATCGCAACGTGCAGGGGTTGGCCTGGGACAGCCAGGGCCGCCTCTTCGCCACCGAGTTCGGCCCCAACGAAAACGACGAGGTCAACCGCATCCTCCCCGGCAACAACTACGGCTGGCCCGAAGTCACCGGCCAGGCCAACCAGGAGGGCTTCACCGATCCGATCTTCGTGCAGCAGCCCCCGGATGCCTCCTGGAGCGGTCTTACCGCCTCGGTCCAGGGCGCCATCCCCCAGTGGGATGACAACCTGCTGATCGCCTCGTTGCGCGGCCAACGCGTCTGGCGCCTCGCGCTCAATGAGGAGGGCACAGAGGTCGTCGAATCCGAGGCGCTCTTTGTGCGCGAATGGGGCCGCCTGCGCGCGGCCGTCCAGGCGGGCGACGGCTCGATCTGGGTGCTCAGCAACAACCGCGACGGCCGCGGCACCCCGCGCGAGGGCGATGACCATATCTACCGACTCGGTCCGCAGTAACGCATAGGTTCTCAACGTGTCGCCGCGCCGCGCCCCGGGGCGCGGCGCGGCGTTGCTGGCCTGGCCTCTGCGACCTTGCCGGAGCGCGGCAACGGTGCGTCTCCAGCGGCCCGGGCGCAGGAAAACGCGCCCGAACATTGACATTCGCCGGCAGCTGACCTACGCACTTCGCGACGCCCCCCCGGCGCTCCGGCCGCACCTGATGCGGAAGAAGCCCGGCCCCCGGCGCGTTGCTGACCGACACCATCCCCTCCCCCCCCACAAGTTCATAGGATCCGCTCATGCCCAAGATTATCTGCGCCGAATGCAAAGCGATCGAAGACGTCGCGCAGGCTCCTCCTCCCGGCACGCGCGCGATCTGTGGAGCCTGCCAGCAGGCGCGCATCGCCAGACGCAAAGGCGACAAAAAGCACATCCCGCGCCGCAAACACGGCACCCGCGTGATGCTGCCTATTACCTGCAGCGAGTGCGGCAAGCACGACACTCTCGACTACATGCCCAAAGGCGCCAAACTCGAAGAGGTGCTCTGCACCGCCTGCGCTCGCACCCTCTTTGGCTCCGACTCCCCCTGGGCCCGCACCGAGCAGGCCAAACGCCGCGAAGAGGAGCGCGAGTCCAAGACCTCCTGGGAGTTCAAGTGCGCTGAGTGCGGCCGCCAGGATCTTCTTCCCTTCCGCCCCAAACCCGGCGAAGACTTCTTCTGCAAGCGCTGCCACCAGGAGCAAGAGACCCCCTCCAAAGAGCGCCTGGCCGGTCGCCAGAAAGCCGGCGGCGGCGTCTTCATTCGCAAACGCGACAAAGCCGACTCCTGAGCCCGGATTGACAGCGTCGGTCCCCCCTCACTACAACCGACGCTTCCCGCGACGCCCCCCGGTCCGATCTTCGGCCCCGAACCTGCCTAACCCCGGATTTTGAACATGTCCGAGCCCACCCTCCTTGAGCGCGCTCCCCTGGCCCCCACCCTCGACGAAGACGCGCTGCACAACGCGCTGGTCAAAGCGACCTTTATCGAGGCCACCGACCAGGCCCTGGTCTTCGACCTGGGCGAAGCGCGCAAAGCCCACGTCGCCCGCGAGGAGCTCCCCGGCGAGCTCCCCTTCGCCGCCGGTCAGGAGGTCAGCATCCTGGTGGAGCAGCCGATGGCCAACGCCTGGAGCGCCTCTTACACCAAGGCGCGTAAGCTGCAGACCTGGGAGTGGCTCGAACATCTGGCCAAATCTGGCGAGGTCGTCGAAGGCACCATCACCGGCGAAAACAAAGGCGGCCTTTCGGTGGACATCGGGCTGCGCGCCTTTTTGCCGCGCAGCCACGTCGACCTGCATCGCGTCAACGACATGACTCCTTACATCGGCCGCCGCGCCGAGTTTCAGGTCGTGGAGTTCGACAAAAAGCGCGGCAACGTCGTGGTGAGCCGCAAAGCCCTCCTCGAGCGCGAGCGCAAGGCCGAGCGCAAATCGCTGATCGAAGATCTGGCCGAAGGCCAGCGCTTCACCGGCACGGTGCGCAACATCACCCACTTTGGCGCCTTCATCGACATCGGCGGCATCGACGGGCTCCTGCACGTTACCAACATGAGCTGGGGCCGCATCGATCACCCCTCCGAGCTCCTGCGCCCGGGCGATGAGGTCGAGGTCGTGGTGCTCTCCTGGGATCCGGCCAAAAAACGCCTGGGCCTCGGTCGCAAACAACTTCTGGCCGACCCCTGGGAGAAGATCGACGAGCGCTACTCCGAGGGTCAGACCCTGGAGGGCGAGGTTGTGAGCCTGGCGGACTTCGGCGCGTTTGTGGCGCTGGAGCCCGGGCTCGAGGGCCTGGTGCACGTCACCGAGCTCTCCTGGACCGAGCGCATCAATCACCCGCAAGACGTGCTCAAGCTGGGACAGAAGATCGCCGTCAAGCTCTTGAGCATCGACAGCGAGAACCGCCGCTTGAGCCTGAGCGTCAAAGCGCTCAGCGAGAACCCCTGGAACGCGGTGGTGGAGCGCTACCCGGTGGGCTCGGTGCAAAAAGGCCCGATCAAGAACATCACCGACTTCGGTCTCTTCGTGGAGCTCGAAGAAGGTGTCGAGGGCCTGGTGCACGTCAGCGATCTCTCCTGGACCGAGAAGATCGAAAACCCGCGCGAGCACTTTGAGGTCGGCCAGGAGGTCGAGGTCAAAGTGCTCGACGCCGACGCCGACAACCAGCGCATCGGTCTGGGCATCAAGCAACTCACCAGCGACCCCTGGGAGCAGGCTGCCGAGACGATCAAGCCCGGCCAGAAGGTCGACGTGGTCATCACGCGCCTGACCGACTTCGGCGCCTTCGCCGAGATCATCCCGGGCGTCGAGGGCCTGATCCATATCTCGGAGCTGAGCAACGACCGCGTCAACTCGGCCTCTGAAGTGGTGCGCCCCGGCCAGCAGGTCAACGCGCTGGTGATGAGCTTTGAGCGCGCCAACCAGCGCATCGGCCTCTCGCTCAAACGCGACGAGCTCGAAGACGAGTCCTCCAACCTGCGCGAGTACTCCGACGAAGACGCCTCGGCCGCGACCCTGGGTGACATCCTGCGCGATCGCCTCGGGCTCGCTGCCAGCACCGACGACAAGGCCGACGAGCCCACGGCCAGCGCTCCCGACAGCGACGAGGCGGCGCCGGAGCCGGACGCGGTAAAAACCACCGACGACGTGGTGGAGACCACCGACGAGGTCGTGGAGACAACGGATGAGGTTGTGGCGACCACCGATGAGGTCGTGGAGACGAGCGACGACGTGGTGCGCGGCGATGACGACGCCGCCGACGGGCAAGGCTCCGAAGAAGAGACCAAGACCGAGCAATAAGGACGTTCGGGAACACGTCGGCTTATACGCGCGTTCCGAGCGATGTGGGTTGACGTGGTCCTCACACGTGCTCAGGAGGACGACCTCCCCCCTACCCCAGGGGCGCTACCCCCAGGACGACCTGGCCCTTTCGAACAAGGATGTCCTATGGCCTGGTTGTACCTGACCCTTGCCGGCGTACTGGAGATTGTCTGGGCGTACGCCATGAAGCAGTCCGCGGGATTTACGCGGCTCGTCCCCTCCCTCATCACGCTGATCACCATGGCGGGCAGTTTCTGGCTGCTCGCCATTGCCATGCGCACCATCCCGCTGGGCACAGCCTATCCCATCTGGACGGGGATCGGCGCCGTGGGCACGTTTCTCATCGGCATCATTCTGCTCGGCGAAGCGATGACCCCGCTGCGACTTGTGGCGGCGGTGTTGTTGGTGTCGGGGCTGATCTTGTTGAAGATCGCGAGCTGATCGCCCACGCATCCCCCCGCGAACCCGGTGCTGCGACGACGCGCCAACCGTTTCGACCCGCGCCCCCAAAAAAACAAACATTCCCCAACAAAACCAACAACTTAGCAGGAAACCCCAGGCGTGCCAGACAAAAAAACCGACGCCTTCGCGTCGGTTTTTTTGATCCCTGCCTTAACATCGTCGCGCTCAGCTCAGGTAGTCCTCGCGCAGCTCATCGAGGTAGCCGTCTTCATCGTCGAGGGGCTCGGCCGGGCTCGACGAAAGGTCTTCATCCGTGCGGTTCTCGTCACCGGCCATCCGACGGCGGGCCAGCGCCACGACGGCAACCACCGCCAGGATCAACCCGACGACAATGGAGCCCAGCAGTTTGGCGTTGTCTTCCGCCGGGGGCTCGACCACCTCAAAGCCCTCGCCGTAACGCTCCAGGAGCTCAGCCTTGATGGCCTCTTTCTCCATGCCCTCGCTGGCCATCTTCTGGATGTCCATGCGCGCCACCCCGGCGTTGGCCGAGGGGCACATCGCCAGGGTTTTGCCCGGGCAATAGGGGCTGTAGATCTCCTGAGAGATCTCACGGGTCATCCGCGAGACCTCATCGGCGGTGCGCGCCACATCCTGGGCCAGCGCCAGAGAGGCGGGAGCCATCAAAGCCAGCGCGAGCAGCACGGCCGCGCCTCTATGTCGTTGTGTTTTCACCACGTCTCCACTCCGAGCCAACCTTTGCGAAGTTCGCGCGCCTTCTGCGAGGCGTCCGCGCGCACCTCCAGCTTGTAGGACTTCGGGCCGGGCTTGGCCAGCGTCATCGTCAGCGTATGCAGCCGCCCGCGGCGCAGCACATGCACGTCGACGACATCGCCCTCCTCATAGTCGATGAGGAGCTCATCGGGGTCGCGCTCAGCGACCTCCCAACGATCGATGGCCACGAGCACGTCGCCGGCGCAGAGCCCGGCCTGCTCGCCAGGGCCACCGCCGAGCACTTCCCGCACCACGCGCCGGTCATCCTCGGCGCGCGTCACCGCCTTAATGCTCGCCCCGCCCCGCTCATCGTGCACGGGCTTCAGGCGAAGCCCCACCGGGGCCAGAAACTCCTCCCAGGCGATCTCGTGGGTGCCGCGGATGTAGCGGTCGAAAAACTCGGTGGGGTCCGCGCCGCTGACCTCGCCAACGGCCGCCTCAAACGCGCCGCGCGGGTAGCCCTCGTCACGGGCTTTATAATGCTCGCGGTAGAGCTTGCGCAGCACGTCGGCCAGCGTGCGCTCGCCAGCGGTCTTCGTGCGGATCCACAGGTCCAACACCCAGCTCACAAGCTCGCCCTTGAGATAGTACGAGACGGTGGAGTTTCGGGTGTTCTCATCGGGGCGGTAGAACTTGATCCAGGCGTCGAAGCTCGCCATCTCCAGCGAGTGCAGAAGCCGCCCCGGGTATTGCGAGAGCTCCAGCACGCGCTTCTCCAGCAGCTCAATATATGCCGCCGGCGAGAGCAGGCCTGTGCCCATGAGGTTGTAGGTGTCGTAATAGCTCGTGACGCCTTCGACCGCCCAGAGGTCGTGGGTGTAGTTCTCATTCTGATAGTCAAAAGGCCCCAGCGCCTCGGGGCGCAGGCGTTTGACGTGGTAGGCGTGAAAATGCTCGTGGCAGAGCAGACGCAGGAAGTTCCCGTACTTGTCGCCCAGGTTGCCATCCTCATCGAGGGCAACCTTATCGAAGCCCCGCGCGTCAAACATATTGACGCTGCTGTGGCGATGCTCCAGCCCGCCAAAGCCGCCGTCGACCAGGTGGTTGATGAAGACGTAGCGCTCGTAGGGGATCTCGCCAAACATCTTCGCATTAACCTTCACAAGCTCCGGCACGTGCTTTTTGAGCGCGTCGACATCGGCGTTGCTCACGCCCCACATCACAAAGCGGTGGGGCACGCCCTCAACCTCGAAGTCGAAGTAAGGGTGCGGCCCGAGCTCCACCGGCGTGTCGAAGAGCTCGTCGAAATCGGCGACCTCAAAGTAGGTCTTCGAGCCCTCGGCCGGCGCCAGCCCGCAGAAGATCTCCCAGCCCTCCGGCGGCGAGATGTGCAGGTCGATGGCGTCGTCGAGTCGACCGTCGGGGTACATGCAGGTGGCCACACCGTTGAAGAAGGCGTGGCTGGTGTCGACGTGGTTGGTGCGCACGGTCAGATCGTGGGCGTAGACCTGGTAGGTGACGCGCACCTGGTCGACATGAGCCACGTCGATCTTCCAGCTGGCCTTGTCGATCTTCTCAAAGCGAAGCCGCTCGCCATCTTTATCAAAGGCCGCAAAGCGCTGAACGTGGCGCGCATACTCGCGCACCAGATAGCTCCCCGGGCTCCACACGGGCATGCGTAAGACCAGCTCGGAGTCGTCGGAGAGCGCCATCACGCGCATCTCCACCTCAATAAGGTGGGTCTGAGGTTGGGGGACCTGAATTCGAATCGCGATGGGCGCGCTCATGGAAGCTCACTTGCTCGATGAAAAGGTTGGGCAGAACGACAGGGCAGAACAAAAAGAAGGGCCCTCTGGCGAAAATCAACCGCCAGAGGGCCCTCATTATTCACAGCGTGCACCGCGGCGCAAACGCCGCGGCCTGCTTACTGCGCGTCGGCGTCGTCTTCGAAGATCCGGCGCCCGAAGGTGATCTCGTACTCGTTGGGGTTGTTGACCGCGGTCATCGCCCCGGTGAAGAGATCGTCGTTATCGCGGCTGAGCTCCAGGGTGTAGAGCTCGTCGAGATCGGTGGTGGGATTAAAGGTGATCGTCAGGTCATCACCCTGCAGCTCCACCGAGTTCAAGTCGCCGGTAAGACCGTCGAGCATCTCGGAGAGACCGTCCATCATCCAGTAGGTGCCCTGAGCTTCGGTGGCACCCTGGTCGTGGAAGATGTCGAAGTAGGCCACCGGGGCGTCGTCCTCGGCCATCGCCACGCGCCAAGATCCGCTGAGGATGCCGGTCTCAATAAGCTCGGCGTCATCGTCCATCATCTTCTCGTCGTCTTCCGAGATCGGATCCCCGGTATCGGGATCCTCATCGGGGACTTCGGTGTCGGGCTGGTTCTGGTTATCGCCCGGGACCGTCACGCTCCCACGCTCACACCCGATGCTGAAGCCAGCGCTCAGGCTCAGAAGCGCGATGATGGCCAGGGTTCGGCCCAGCGCCCGCAGGCGCCGGGAGACTCGTTGTTCGCTATCGTTTCGCATCACAAGACCTCGTGTTGGCTTAGTTGATCGGCATATAGACGCTGGCACAGTGAGGGGCATTGCCGCGAATGCGTCCGCAGAAGTCGGAGCAGGCAATGCCGGGCTCGCGCACAATCTCGATATGCCCGTGGACGGCGTGGTAGCCGATGCAGCCCCTATCCCACGAGATGATGGCGCCACGAGGGGCATCGGTGGTGGCAATGTCGACCTTCTGCAGGCCAATCGAGCGCAGCACATCGGGGTTGGCGTCGGCGTTGCAGCGGAAGCCGAAGGCCGAGAGCTGGAAGGTATACGCCGAGCAGGGGCCGTGACCTTGGAGCTTATCAAAGTTGATGCCCGCACGACGAAGCGCACCCTTCACACCCGCCCAGCAGCGACCCAGGCTGTAGCCGTTGTTGCCCGGTGAGCAGCGCTGCGCTCCGCCGGTCTCCTGACACTTGGCCGCCTCGGTGGCCAGACGCTCGGCCATCGCCGAGTCGACGTTGGCGTCCGGGTAGTAAGGCAGCGCGCGGCGATCTTCGGGGATGGTGCCGTCGAAGTCGGTGATCGTGACACGCACCTCGCGGCGAGCAACTTCGTTGCCGTTGGCGTCGAGTCCGATGGCGAAGATCACGCGCTCGCCGAAGAACTCGTAGGTGTAGCCTTCCTCAAAGTTCGAGGAGCGGTCCGAGGAGGTGCCCAGGTGGAAATTGTCGTGCTCGGCCTCGTAGCGGACCTCCACGATGCGGGGGTCGCTGGCCACGACCTTAAAGGTCATGTCGGGGCGGTACCAGTGGCCGGCGCGCGGCACGATGAACTCCAGTCCGCCGCCGTTGGGGCCTTCGGCTTCATCGTCTTCATCGTACACGAAGTGCTCGGTGCCCAGCGTCCAACGCTGATTGCCCTGGGCCGCAGAGTCGAGAACCTTCCAGATGGAGCCGTCGTTGGAGAGGCTGATCTTGGCGGTGCCGTTTGGCGAGCAATCCGAGAGCGCCACCGGGTAGCCGGCCTGGGTCACGTAGAGCACATCGCCCTTCTTGACGGGCTCCTGCAGCTCCACGATGAGGTCAGCACCGGGGGGAACGCCGGCGGCGGTCTGTGCGCGGTTATCGCAGCTGGTGTTGTCGCTGGCACCGATCGCGGCGTTGGCGTTTTGCACCCCGGGGCTGCAGGCGACGCGAGCGGCGTTGACCACCGTGCCGTCGGCCTTCTCCACGTAGATGGCGTCGACCTCATAGCCGTCGAGCGGACTGTCGCTGTTGGTGGGCTCCAGATCCACGCCGCTGACGCGCACGTAGCGGTAGGAGGCCACGTCCTGACCGTCGACCTGCTCTTCCTCGTCGCTGTCGCCACCTTCGCAGACGGCGTCGGCTTTGGCGTTTGCCAGAATCGAGTCGAAGCGGCTCATCACCTGCTGGCCCGGGCACAGCGTCGCGGCGCGCTCGCCATGGCCCTTCACCTGGGTGCGGTTAATGGGGATGTTGTACTTGTCGCTCAGGTGACGGATCAGCCGCGAGAGGCTGCTCAGCTGGGCGTCCGAGGGCGGCGTGCTCAGGTGGAAACTTCCCAGAAGCGAGATGCCCAGGTTGCCGGTGTTCTGGTTACCGACGTGCGCGCCGACCTTATTCTCCGGAGTCCCCTGGTAGATGGTGCCGTCGTGGGAAATCAGGAAGTGGTAGCCCACGTCGTGGAAGCGGCGGTTGAAGTGCATCTGCTGAATCTTACGCACTTCGTTGGCGCCGTCGGCCACCCCGTTGGCGGTCACGGTGTGGTGCACCGTGATGCGGTTAGGCGTATGGGCCGGGGTGTTGTAGCGCGGTGCACGGGCGTTCCAGGCCGAGCGCGGCATGATCCGAACCGCCTGGCTCGAATCGGTGCAGCTCGGCGTGTTCGACCCGCCGTCGTTGCCCGAACCACCCGAGCTCAGGCCCGAGCAGACGTCGCCGCCGCCCGGGTTACCCCCGTCGTCGGCGCACTGGCTGTTGGGGGGCACCATCGGGCGGATGTCGTCGCCGTAGTAGAAACGCAGGATGCGCTTGTAGTCCCAGCCGTTGTTGGCCAGGCAGGCTGCGCCGTTCTGGCTCTTGGCGCCCCGGTTGGCCGGGTTGACGAGGCTTCCCAGGTGGGTGCCCTGCACGCCGGAGCCGGTGCGACCCTGGTTGTAGGTGACCCACTTCTCGGTACCGGTCGGATCGCGGTCACCGCGCGCCGGGCGGCAGCTGCTGGTCGAGGGAATCGCCCCGGCCACATAAAACGCCGCCGCCAGGCGACCGTTATGCGTCAGGACCTGACCGCGGGTGGCGTTGACGGCGTCGCGGTGGCGCTGCTCAACCTGCGCGTGGCTGCAGTCGTAGACCTGGTCGCGGGTGGTCGGAACCAGCGGGCGACGCTCCGCCTCCACGATAAACGCCGCGTACGTACGCGCGGCCACTGCCTGCGCTTTGAGCGCCTCCATCGGAGCGTTGCCGTTCTCACAGGCAATGACGCTGGGGAGGTAATCCTCCTCAACATCAACCGCTCCGTAACCCTCGACTTGAACCGAGCAGAAGGAGCTCAGCTCCTGAACCCGCACCTCCACGGTATCATCGAGATCCAATCCGTCGTTGAAGCCGCAACCCGCGGCCACCATCGACGCGAGAAGCGCCAGCCCCATCGCCGGCCACATCTTCATCACCATCCTCGCCATTGTGTCGTCCTCTGCTGAGTCGATTTCCGTTAGAGCGGCTCCGAAGTCACACCGATGAATCCGGACAGGCCGCGCCACTGGCACGGTGGGTTGAGTGTGCACGAAGTATACCGACCCCGCAAAAGAGGATCGCATTTATTCCCGTCACAGCCGTAATTCGACGCTATATCGGAGGATCGCGGCACGGGTACGTTTATGTAGGACAACCCCTCACACCTCACCACAGACACTTACCCATCGGTCAGCTTCGCCCGTCCTCACCCGATCATGTGGACCTGAGCCCCCAACGTGCCCGATAAGGTGTGACAGAAGTGCACACCCCCTGCGCAATACCTGACCTCACGGTCAACGCAAAGGGGGCGGCGCACCCGTCGGCTCCCGCGCGTTGACACCCGCGCGCGCCATTTCTAGGTTGCCGCCTTCACGCGCGCACCGGTCACTCCGCCCCTTCGCGCCACGGAGCTGCTATGACGACCCTTGAGATCATTGACCGCCCCATCCTGATGACCGGTTTTCCGGGATTTCTGGCCACCCATCTGGTCGAGGAGTTAGCCCAACGCACCGAGGCGTCCCTGGATCTTCTGG
The DNA here is from genome assembly GCF_007997005.1 of Lujinxingia vulgaris. Taxonomy (GTDB): domain Bacteria; phylum Myxococcota_A; class Bradymonadia; order Bradymonadales; family Bradymonadaceae; genus Lujinxingia. Next base: position 310,955 of record NZ_VOSL01000054.1, read on the forward strand.
TGCTGGCCTCGGAGATGGCGCAGGCCACCCGTCGGCTGGAGACGCTCACCAGGCGCCACCCCTCGCTTGAAGGTCGCGCGCGGCTGGTGCGTGGCGACATCACCCGCGAGCACCTGGGGCTCTCGTCGTCGGACTACGATCGGCTACGGGGTAGCGTGGGCGTCGTCTGGCATCTGGCGGCCATCTACGATCTGGCCGTTCCCCGCGATGTGGCCTTTAAGGTCAACGTCGGCGGCACCCGTCAGGTGCTCGACTTCTGTGAGTCGTGCAAGGAGTTGGATCGCCTGAACTACGTCTCGACCTGTTACGTCTCCGGCGATCGCCGCGGCACCTTCCGCGAAGATGAGCTCGATCTGGGGCAGGGATTTAAGAACCACTACGAAGAGACGAAGTTCTGGGCGGAGGTCGAGGTGCAGCGCCGCTCCGCCGAGATCCCCACCGCGATCTTCCGCCCGGGCATCACCGTGGGCGACTCGCGCACCGGCGCCACCGAGAAGTTCGACGGCCCCTACTACGTCTTCGGCCTCCTGGAGCGCCTGCCGGAGTGGATGCCCATCCCCAATGTGGGCCGCGGTGAGGCAAAGGTGAACATCGTGCCCATCGATGTGCTGGTAGCCGCGCTGGCCGCCCTGGGTCACGAAGCCGGCAATGAGGGGCAGGTCTTTCAACTCGCCGATCCCAACCCGATGCGCTCCCGCGACATCATTGAGCGCACCCTGGAGCATATGGGGCGAAGCCCCGCCGTGGGCAGCGTGCCGGAGTCCCTGGTAGAGAAAGCGCTGGCCAACGCCCGGCTCGAATCGTGGACCGGTGTGCCCCAGGAGGCCCTGGCCTACTTCAACCACCCGGCCCACTACGACACCCGCCAGGCCAACGCGGCGCTGGCGCGCCACGGGATCGAGTTCCCCCACTTAAGTTTCTACCTCCCCACGCTGCTCGACGCCTTCGCGCGCCGCGACGAGGCGTAAGCCCGCCGCCCCGCACGCCTCTCCCACCTCAGGCGGTAGGCCGCACGTTGGAGGGCGCCCCGCCTCAGTCCAGCTCCGGCACCGAGGGCGCGCCCGGACCGGGCAGCGGCTGCTCGCTGGCGATCCCCAGCAGCTCGCCATAGGGCTCATGTGCCCCCAGAGAGAGGCGGCTGATGGCGGTCGATGCGCCGTCGCCCTGCACCGGCGCCGGGGCCACGAGCGTGTTGAAGTACACCTTCATCGGCAGCTGCCAGCCCATGATCTCCATATCATCTTCGACCAGGGCGACGGCCGTGCCGTAGCGGTTGCCAGCGCCGAGCACCGCCCTCAAACCGAACCCGTGCCCCAGCGCTCCGGCCGGCCCCTGCCCTGCGCCCAGCTGGAAGTTCCCGCGGGAGGGCGCGTCGTTGAGCATGTCGTGGGCAAAATCACTCTCGCCAATAATGCCCGAAGCGCTCCCGGTGCGGTGGGAGCCGGCACCGGCGAAGTTAAAATGCGAGGCCGCGGGTGCGGTGCGTGCGTTGGACTCCCCAAAGGTTCCGGCGCTGGCAAGCCCGCCGTAGGTCTGCGTCTCCTGTATACGCACCCGCGGCGCCAGCAGAGTGTAGTCGTTGACCGGGGGCTGCTGGTTGACCTTGAGCAACGCGTGCGCCCCGGCCGGCGTCGGGTGCACATGCACCTGGAGCGGGTCGCCCGCGTTGACGATCTGATCGGCCTTGCTCACCGGGATCGCCTCATACCAGAGCTGGCGGTAGGCCGTGCCCCAGGCCTCGGTGGAGCTACGCCCCGCCGCGCCAAGCTGACCGATGGCAATAAACACCGTGATGAAGATCGGCAGCGTCATCACAAACTCGGTCAGCGTTGTGCCGCGCTCATCGCGGCACAGCAGCGCCACCCGACGCTCCAGCATCGCCCGCATCCATCGATTCATCGGCTTACCCCGTCAATGGTGCTCTGGCCCATGCCACGGCTGACCTTCTCCATGTAGACCATGTCGTCAAAGAACTCGCTGCCGCCGCCGGCCCCCTGCATCCGGGCGCTGGCGCTCAAGTGAATGATGCTGGAGTGGTAGAGGGCGTTGAAGTCGAAGCCCACCTGCTCAAACTCCCTGGGGAGCGCCACCGGCCGCATCCGGGCCGTCCACGCCGCCTCCCACATCGTGGGGGCACCCTCGCCCTGGAACGAGATCTCGGAGCGGGCCATCCCCCAGTAACCTTCCGGGCGGTAGGAGCGCATCGAGTCGTCGTAGTGGTAGTCCTGCGCGGGCACCGTGAACTTCTTTCGGCGCTCGTCGTAGTAGCTGGCGTCGGCGTGGTAGGTCAGCGTGATGTTGGAGGTGTCGCGCAGCCAGTGGGCCTCATTGCCGTTGAAGTAGAGGCGCCAGGGGCGACCGAACTCACCGATGTCTTCCTCGGTGCGCTGAAGCCCGAAGCTGAAGAGGGCCGTCGCGCCGCGCTGGATCACCGCGGCGTTGGCAGCACCCAGCTCCGAGCGCTCGCGGTGGCGGTCGGTGTTCAGACGATGCTCCCACTGCCAGGTCTCCCGATCGTACATCCCCTCGTCGACCATATTGGCCCAGAACTCCCCGGGGCGAGCCGGCAGGCGATCGACGGTGGAGAGGAAGTTGAAGGGGACCTGACGTCCTGAGGCGTTGATGATCTGCTGCGGAAGACCCTCAATGCCCGAGCGCGGCGTGCCCTGGGGCACCGGAAAGCTCGACGCCATCGTCGCGCCGTTGCGCTGCGCACGGACCACCACCTCGGTCCAGCCCCACCAGGGTGCCATATCGCTGATGTAGCGCTGGTAGTTGTCCAGCGCCCGCATGTCGGCCTGGTAGTAATCGGCGTTATCGCCGTAGGTGCCGTAGTCGTTGTCGGCCTCTTTCCAGTAGAGCTCCAGGTTTCGCGCGAGCTCTTCGATGTCGCAGGAGGGCGACTGCGCCTGGCACTCCGCGTAGCGCGCCATCACCCACATCCCGTAGGACGCGAACATGCTCTCGTAGATCGCGTGCACGCCCACGATGGAGCGTTTGGCGATGTTGGAGAACGCCAGCATGTTCATCGCCCGCGCCTTCACCGAGGCCTGGCTGTAGGCGGCGGCGTCGGCGCTGGTCTGGGCCTCGATCTTGTCGCGGGTCACCTGACCGGCGTCCATGACCACCCAGGCCATCAACATCAGGATGAGCACCGCCGCAAGGCACAGGAGCAGCACCGCCCCGCCCTGCTCGGTATCCAGCGCGCGCAGGCGCCGGGCCGGCTCAGAGTTCCGGAGTTTCAGCATTCGGCTGCACCTGCGCGGGGAGAAGGAATTCGCGAGTGATCGTCGAGAAATTTCCCGAGCGCCCCCCGACGCTGGACTGCTCGCCAAAGATCGCGCCGACGAGCGGGAAGGCGACGTAGTGCTGGTAGGTCAGGCTGGCCCCCACGTCCTCACCCCGGGTTACGACCTCCACCTCGGTGGCCAGGTACGCGAAGGTGATCTTTCGGGAGGTGCGCTCGGGGAACGACGAGCCGTCCAGAGCGCGCCAGAAGGCCGCGTCCTCGTTGGTGGCCGCGTCAAAGCCGGCCTCCTGCACCATGCGTCCGGAGTCGTTGGGTGGGCTCTCCACCTGGCTGGCCATCATCATCCCGCGCATGCGCTCGAGCACCGCCGAGCCCTCACCGCCGGACATCTGATGGTCGCCGGGCGCCACCGGGGCGAGCGCCGCCGCAGCCTGAGCGCGCGCATGGTCGATGACCATCGCGTCGGTGACCCCGCGGCGCGCGCTCTGATCATTGAGCGGCTGCGTCTCGGGATGCCACACCCACACCGCTCGCCCCGCCTGCACCGCCGCATAGTTCGCCAACATCCCGGCGATGTTCACCACGGCGAGCTGCGCCAGCCCGAAGACCAGCAGCAAAAGTACGGGCATGACGATAAGCGTCTCGGTGGCCACCGCACCGCGGGCACGCACCAGGCGTGGCGAGCGCTGGCGCGCACCAAAGCCCTGCAGGGCGCGGCCGGCGACGACGAGCGTGGCCCAGACCAGCGCTGAGAGCGCCAGATGGCCTGCGACCGGGCCCAGCCAGCGCGAGGCGGCCCAACCCTGAGCAAGCTCAACCTCCAGCAGCGCGCGCAGATGGCCCGGGCCTACCACCCACACCAGGCCCACAAGCGCCACCATCCCCGTGGCCGCGACGTGGCCCAGAGACGCCACTGACGCCTCGATCCAGCGCGGACGGCGGGCGCCTTGCGTGTTCAGGTTCTGGGGGTGTGGGCCACTCATCTCAATCCTCAGACATCGCGGGTCGGGTCGAGCTCTCAGGCAACGCGAACGCCTCCTCGGCGCTGACGGCCGGGTCTTTTGCAAAGACGGGGCCAACCCTCTCGGGGTACTCAAATGGGAGCAAAAACCACCCACCTTGCCCTACACTGTGCCACACTGACACACCTGACCGAACGTTTAACCACAGCAGACCCCGCTCTTGTAACGCCTCGCAACGCCGAGCGAGGCCGCGCGCGGCGTAATACGCGTCCGCGACGCTCGCGACCTGGCACGGTGTCGGACTCGGGGTGGAGGGGCGCGACGGCATCATGGCTCTTCTCATTGAGGACGCGGCGCCTGAACGCGCTGAAGGCTCTTGAGCGCCGCGGCGGCGGCCTCCGGTGAGCCGCCTCCCAGCTCGCGCATCCCGGCGAGGTCCCGGGAGAGAGCGCGTTTGGAGCGCTGGCGCGCCGACTCCATCTCGTCGTACTGACGCTGCTCCTCGGCGCTCATAAAGGCCCAGTCCGGCCGCCCCAACCTCTGGCGTTCTGCCCCGTTGGGCGCTGCCGGCCGCGGCTCGTACAGATCTTCGATGGTGATCGGCCCCTGGCGACGCTCCTGCGACCTACGACGCGCGTCGCCCCGCACGATCGACCCGCCCAGCCCGTCGACCAGATAGGCCGTGCGCGCCTTATTGACCGCGAACATCGCGTTGTCGATTACCGACTGACGCACCGCCTCCCGCGCCGACTCGCACCAGGGCACCACATCGACCCGCTCCCCCTGGGCCGTGCTCGCTACCCCCTCACAGGTGCGCTCGATCATCGCCACTCCGGCATAGGAGTAGAGCGGGCTGTCGATCTCCAGGCCGCATTGGGTCTGCACACTTCGGGAGAGCGCCTCGGCGATGGCCTCGGGACGGCGGTGGCTGCCAATAAGCTCGCAGCCCAGGCGCGTCGTCCAGTGAAAGAGGTCGGCCGCCTCCCAGCTCAGCGTCTCACTATAAGGCCCGGGCGACATCAACGTCGCTGCCGGCACATCGACCGCCTCGGACAACCTCTCAAAGAGATCCTCGGCGATCTCGGGCTCCATCGTTGCGTCCACCGCCACCCGGTCGATGCCCTCGGCGCTGACCGCCTGCGCGCAGCACCCCGCCACGCCCGGATGGCTGCTTCCCAGCGCGCAGCTCAAGAGATGGGGGCGCGCCGGCGACCGGCTCACCGCGGCGATGGTGCCAAAGGCGTCGGCCGCCTCACAGCTGACTTCCTCGCTGATCACCTCCGGGCTCATCCACCCCTGGTACCACTGCTCGTGGAGGTAGCGCCCCATGCTGAGCACGATCTGGGGGTGCTTCTCGGCCGCCTGCGCCAGGCAGCTGTCGGCGACCGCCGGGCGTAGCGCCAGAACAGGCTGCAGCCGGCTCTTCACCAGCTCACTCGATCCCTCCAGCATGGCCGTGCAGGCGCGGGTCGCCACCCGCTCGGAGCGATCGGAGCTCCCGCGCACCAGGGCGTCCACGCCCAGAAGATCCCCCGAAAACATCATCATCAACGCGCGGTACGGCCCGGCGTTCCACGCCAGAAACGGGAGCCCGAAGCTCATCACCACCAGAGTCACCGGCAGCATCTTCTTGAGGCTGCGCACGCGCTGCTGCGCGGCCGCCACCACAAGCACCGGCAACGCCACCAGCAGCAGGTAGGCCATCACCGGCACCGAGGGCGCCAGCCACTCCGTCACGGTGAACAGCGCCACGAGCATCGCCCCGGAGAGCGCCGCCGGCACGATCCACCGCCCGCTCTTCCAGGCGTCATCGGGTCTTGCGCCGGTGTCATACATCAGCGTGACGTTGACCCGCCTCGAACGATCTCTACCTTGGCTCATCACTCGCCTCAATCACCTGCTCTGGGGCCGGGGACGCTCACTGCGGCTCACGATGCCAGACCACGAGCGCCTTGTCGATCGCGACCGATCTCGCCGACCTGGCCGGCAGCTGCGAGTTTGAACTCACCTCTACCGGCGCCTATACTCCGAACGCTTGCTCTCACCTCGGCCCTGTGCCCTGTGCAAAACTCGGGCCCGGCTCACTTAAAGGCTGTCGACTCATGCGCCATCTCCGCTTCTCTCTTCGCCACCTGATCGGGCTGGCGTTCTGTATGACCCTTCTGGGCGCGTGCGGCGACGACGTCGTCGAAGATCCCGCCGATGGTGGGCTCGCTGACGTCGATCTCACCGACGCCGGCGACACCTCCGACGCGGAAGACACCCCCGACGCCGAGGTGGATGCCGACGACACCGACCTCGACGCCGACCCGCAGCCTGACAGCTCCGACGACACCGACGCCGACCTCCCCGATGCCGACGTGGAGCCCGACGCCGACGTCGAGCCTCCCCCCACCGAAGTGCTCCTGGAGAGCGTCACCCCGGCGCGTGGCCCGCTGGCCGGCGGCACGCCTTTCGTGTTGCGCGGCGAAGGCTTTAGCGAAGAGACCCGCGTCTTCTTTGATATCGTCGACGTGGAGGTGGACCTGATCGACGGCACGCTCACCGGCACAACCCCACCGGGCGCGGGCGTCGGCCCGGCCACCCTGCGGGTGATCGACCCGGTGCTGGGCGAAGACGCCCTGGTCAACGGCTTTACCTACTTCGAAGATCTGAGCTTTTCGTCGGTGCAACCCGATCGCATCGCCACCGCCGGCGGCGCTGAGCTCAGCGTGCGCGGCCGCGGATTCACCCCCGAGACCCGCGTGAGCCTGGGCGGCACCACCGCGCTTCGTCACACCTTCATCAGCTCGGAGCTTCTGCGCGTCATCGCGCCGCCGGGGCTCCCCGGCCCGGCCGATCTTCGCCTGACCAACCCCGACGCCTCCCTCACCGCCCCGAACGCTCTGCGCTACGTCGCTTCGATCGACCTCGATCGGGTGGACCCGCCCTATGGCGACGCTGCCGGCGACGAGCTTGTCACGATCTACGGCGCGGGCCTCTCCGAGACGATGGCGCTCTACTTCGGCAACGCCCAGGCGACGATCGAAGATGTCGCTCCCGACGGGCGCTCAGCCACCCTGCGTACCCCGGCTGGCGCCTCCGGCCCGGTCGATGTGCGCGTGGAGCTTGAGGGGGATGGGGCGTACCTGAGCGACGCCTTTTATTACCTGAGCGACACGTCCACCTTCTCCGCAGACGCGCTGCGCCCGAACTCTGGAAGCAGCCTGGGCGGCGACGAGGTTCTGATCTTCGGCGGCGGCCTCGACGCTGCCAACCTTGAGGTGACCTTCGACGGCCAGCCCGCCACGATCCTCGAACAAGGCGCCAACCTCATCCGCGTGCTCTCCCCCCCCGGCGCTCCGGGTGTCGTCGACCTGGGTTTGAGCGCCGACGGCCAGCCTGACCTCACCCTGCCCGACGCCTTCACCTACGGCGCGCCCCTGACGCTCGACGCGCTCACCCCGGCAAGCGGTGACGTCGCCGGCGGCTACCCCGTCACGCTGACCGGCGAAGGATTCACGGGCACCACCGAGGTGCGCCTGGGCGGACTTGCGCAGACCTTCACCGTCGAGAGCGACACCACCATCACCATCGAGGTTGGCCCCGGCGCCCCCGGCCCGGCCTCGCTCGAGGTCATTCGCTCCGACGCCCGCGCCACCCTCGAAGACGCCTTCACCTTTACCGAAGCGCTGGAGCTCTGGGGCTTTGAACCCACCCGCGGCGCGGTCGCCGGAAACACCTACGTGATCGTGCGCGGCCAGGGCTTCACCCCCGACACCACGCTCAGCTTCGGCGGCGCGCCGGCCACCGACATCACGCGCATCGACGCCAACACGCTGGCGCTGCGCACCCCGCCCGGTAGCACTGGCGAGGTCGAGGTTCGCGCCGAAGACGGAGCGCAACAGGCCACGGCGCCGGAGCCTTTCAGCTACTTCAACCCCGGCGCGCGCTTCGGCGGCGCCTGGGGCCCGCCGGTCAACGGCTCGGTCAACGTCACCGTCTTCACCCACGACGGCCGCCCGGTCGACGGTGCCTTCGTGATGCTCTCCACCAACGCCAACACCCCCTACACCGGGTCGACCAATGCCGCCGGCATGGTCACCCTCTCCGGTCCCGACGTCTACGGGGAGCAGACGGTCACCGCCACCGCCCCGGAGCATTCGGCGGCCACCGCCCAGCGCGTTGACGCCGAAAACATCACCCTCTTTTTGCACCCGCCCGCCGCCGACGGGGAGGGCACCTTCCCCCCCGGCCCGCCTACGGCCGTCTTCCGTGGCGAGGTCCTGGGCCTCGATAAGGTCGGCATCCCCGACCCCGACGAGATCCTCATGGCCCAGGTCCTCTCCACTCGCCCCTCCATGCTCGCGCAGATCCCCGGCCCGGGCGCCAACAACGTGGTCTTTGAGGAGGGCGAGTATGAGATCATCACGCGCGTGGGCGACCTTGCGCTGGTGGCGCTGGGCGGGCTCTACAACACCCGCACCCAGGAGTTTCGCCCGCTGCGCATGGGCCTTGCTCGCTACCTCTTCGCGGCCGATAGCCAGAGCTACGAGGTCGACATCGACCTGACGATCCCGCTGAGCGCCTCGACCCGCTTTAAGTTCATCGCCCCGCCGGTGCTGGAACCGGGCCCCTCCACTCAGCGCGTCAACCTCTACCTGGACCTGGGCTTCGACGGGGTCTTTGGACCGATGCGCACCTACAGCTCCACCGGCGACATCATTGAGGCCGACCGCATCGCCCACCTGCGCGGCGAGCTCGAGGACGCCTCCTACAGCCTGACGGCGCGGGTCGATAACAACGGGCGCCTGCCCCTGGTCGAGACCTACGCCTACGACCTCACCGAGCTCGATCGCACCCACGACCTCGATGCGCTGCCCGCGCCGGTCGACTTCATCACCCCCACCCAGGGCGGCCGCCCCGCCAACGGGCTGGTGCAATGGGAGCCGATCGGCAGCACACCGCCGGATCTGCATTATGTCTTCCTCGAAGACTTCCAGGGCGCGGTGGTCTGGGAGGCCTTTGTGGCCGGCGACGCCACCGGGCTGCGCTTCCCGGAGTTCCCGGACTTCTCGCACCTGCCCCCCGAGGAGCGCCCGGTGCCCTACCCCGGCGGCACCTACTTCCTGGTGGTCTACGGCATCAAGAAGGAAGGAGTGAGCGCCGACAACTTCGCCTACTCCGATCTCAACGGTGACTGGCAGGGCATCGCCGTCAACGAGGTCTTAATGACCTTCTGAGGCGGGCGGAAACAATTTTGGCGCCCTCACACGTTGGTCGGAGTGCGCGGGAGGGCGGCGGCTTCGCGCTGCGCCCTCTCCCATCTTATGCGATCCCCCAAGGAGTCACCGTGCTGCCACTGTTGCGACCTCATGCCTCGACGCCACGGCCGCCGGCCTGGCGAGCGCTGATGCTCTTGAGCATCCTCCTGAGCGTGCTGATCGGGAGCGCGGCCTGCGGCGATGACGTCGAGCCCGATCCCATCGACGACCCCGCCGACACCTCCCTTCCCGACACCGGCTTTGACGCCGACGAAGGCGACATCGCCGAGGACGACGCCGACGTCGACGAGGACAGCGGCCGCCGCCCTCCCCCCGACGACACGGGCGACTTTGAGTTTGACGAGGATCTGGCGCTCAGCGCGGTGATCCCCGCCCGCGGCCCCACCGCCGGCAACACCTCGGTGCGCTTTGAAGGGAGCGGTCTCAACGCCGAGACGCAGATCTTCTTCGACGATGAACCTCTGGAGACCCGCTTTGAAGGCGGCCAGCTCGTGGCCTCCACGCCACCGGCCTCCTCGACGGGCCCCGTCACCGTGCGCGCGTTCAACCTGGAGGGCGATTCGGTCGAGCTCATCAACGGCTACACTTACGCTGACCCTCTGCAGATCGAGAGCTTCAGCCCGAGTGTGCTCCCGAGCACCGGCGGCATCGAGGTCACCGCCCGTGGTCGGGGCTTCACCTCCGAGCTCGCGATCAACGTAGGCCCGCGCGCCTCCCCCCGCGTCACGGTGATCTCCGATGAGCTTTTGCGCTTTGTCGCCCCGCCCCACCCCGCCGGTGCTGCCCGCGTCGAGCTCATCGGCCCGGACACCCGCGCGAGCTTCGACGACGCGCTGACCTACTTCGACGAGCTCGCGATCACCTCGATCTCCCCGGCCAGCGGCCCCACCGCCGGTGGCCAGCTGGTCACGATCACCGCCGAAGGGCTCACCGACGACACCGAGGTGAGCTTCGACGGCCGCCCGGCCACCATCGAGTCCATCAACGTCAGCGGCGGCTCCGTGCAGGTGCGCACCCCGGCGGCCAGCGCTGCCGGTCCGGCAGACATTCAGATCCTCAGCGAACACAGCGCCGACTTTCTGGCCGACGCTTATTATTATGACGACGGCACAGCCCCCTCGCTGCTCGGCCTCTCCCCGGCGCACGGCGACGCCGCCGGCGGCACCCTTGTGAGCATGGCGGCCCGCGGGCTCGACGCCCCCGGCGCCGAGCTGCGCTTTGGCGGCCAGCCCGCAACGATCCTGACCTCCGGCCCCACCCACGCGCTGGTGCAGACCCCACCGGGCGCGCCAGGCACCGTCGATGTGACGCTGCATCAGGACGCCACGCTCATCGACACCCTGCCCGACGCCTTCGACTACCTCCCCACGCTGGCGCTCGAGAGCGTCACCCCGTCTCAGGGCAGCAGCGAGGGTGGCGAAGTCGTGGAACTTCAAGGCGAAGGCCTCGACCAGGTCACGTCGGTCGACTTTGGCGGCGTGGCCGCAGCCTTTACCCTCATCGACAGCTCCACCCTGGAGGTCACCACCCCGGCCGCAGCGCCCTCGGTGGTCGACGTGCGCGTGCGCCAGGCTCAGCGTCAGGCCACCCTCCCCGACGCCTACCGCTTTGTGGGTGAGCCCGAGATCTGGTCCTTTTATCCGACCCGCGGCGCCATCGCCGGCAACACCTTCGTCACCCTGCAGGGCCAGGGGTTTGAGGGCGATGTCGAGCTGACCCTGGGCGGCCGCCCGGTCGAGGAGCTTGAGCGCACCGGCCCCAACACCCTGACCTTCCGCACCCCGGCACACACCGCCGGACCGCAGGAGCTCGATCTTCGCGTCGAGGGCCAGCCGGTCGAGGCGCCCTACCCCTTCACCTACTTCAACCCCTTAAGCACCTTCGGCGGCGCCAGCGGCGCGCCGATCGACGGCGCCGTCAACATCACGGTGCTGACCCTCGACGGCCAGCCCATCGCCGGCGCCTTCGTGATGCTCTCCACCCGCGCTGAGACCCCCTACCAGGGCCGCACCAACGGCTTTGGCCAGCTCACCCTCTCCGGCCCCGACGTGCTCGGACCCCAGGTGATCACGGCCACCGCCCCCACCTTCTCCACCGTCACCACCCACCAGGTCGACGCCGAGAACCTCACGCTTATCTTAAGCCCCATTGAGCCCGCCGAGGGTGAAGGCGGCGGAGGCTACTACCCCCCCATCGGCGTGATCAGCGGAGAGGTGCGCGTCACCGGCAAAGACAGCGACATCGACAGCTCCCTCAACGTCAACCTCACCCGCGTGCGCACCACCCAGACCTCGATGACAGGCCCCACCATCAACCCGGGGCTGCTCGGCTCGATCGCCGGCGGCGAGGGCGACTTCCAGATCACTACCCGCACCGGGGATATGGCGCTGGTGGCCTTCTGCGGCCATTACGACGATGAAACCGAGACGTTCACCCCGCTCTTCCTGGGCATTGAGCGCTACCTCTTCGTCGGCGACGGCCAGCAGCTCGACGTAGACCTGGAGTGCGACATCCCGCTCAACCGCGAGCTCGCCGTACAGCTCGTGGACCCGATCTTCTCGCCAGATGGCCCCAACACCAACCGCGCCATCGGCTACCTGGACCTGGGCTACGAGGGCTTTGTGCGCCTCTTTGGCGACCGCACCACCCTTGAGAGCCTGATCCGCCTGCAAGGCTTCCCGGCGGCCGAGGGCGACCTCGACGACATCACCTACGCCGTGCTCACCGGCTCCTACCGCTCCGGCGGGGTACCCTACTCCCAGGTCGCCCTCGAAAACATCGCGCCATCGGCCACCAGCACCACCTCGCCGCCCCTGGTGGCGATCCCCCGGCCCGTCTCACCGGCCTCCGGCGGGCTGGTCACCGATGGCAAGCTCCGCCTGGGACTCGACGGCGTGGCCGAGCCCGATCTCTTCTACATCATCGCCCGCAACGCCCAGGGCCTGCCGGTGTGGACCTTCGTGGTCCCCGGTCATGAGCGCGTCGTACAGCTCCCCGAGCTCCCCGACTTCTCGGATCTACCCGCCGACGAGCGCCCCGAGCCCTACCAGCCCGGCCCCCTCTACGTGGTCGCCTACGGCCTGCGCATCGACGACTTTGACTTCGATCGTTTCAGCTACGCCGACTTCAGCAGCGACCGCTGGGCGGCCTTCTCGGTCAACACCTGGGAGCTCCGCCTGAGCGACGACTAGGCCCCACAACGCCGGCAACGACCCACCGGGCCGCCCGCTCCTTTTCGGGAGTAGGGCGGCCTTTTTTGCGCAGATCGCATCCCATGGGCTCCGGTTCGGCCCTTTCCTGGCCCGAGCGGCGATCGCCCCGATGCTCCTAAAACGCGACAATCTGGCACAATCCATCACCTCGCTCCCCACCTGAGCGTGGTATTTTGCGACATGCCATCGGTTTTCGTCTGCCAGAATCCAATCCGGCGGCATCGACGATGCCTTCGCGCGCGACTTTAACGGATTTCGCCCCATACGCGCGCCCCCAACGCCCTCACGAATCCCCCAACATCGCGCACCCCAACGCCCCACAACCACCCAACCACAAATCTCCCCACATCGCGCACCCCAACGCCCCACAACCACATAACCACAAAACTCGAACCCAAAACGACCCTCACGAATCCCCCAACATCGCCTCAATCCCCCACGATCACCACGCACCCGGGTTGTGACTTCACCAACGCCCTTGCTATGGTGCCGCGCCGTTGGATCCCCCCGCGATTTCCCCCTTGATTCGAGTATGTCGATGAAGCTGACGCCGATGCTGCAACAATATCTCGACGTCAAAGCCCGCTACCCCGACGCGATCCTGTTCTTCAGGCTGGGCGATTTTTACGAGATGTTTTTCGAAGACGCCCAGGTCGTCTCCCGCGAGGTGGGCCTCACGCTGACCGCGCGCAGCAAGGGCGAGGACGCAGTGCCGATGGCGGGCATGCCGTATCACTCCTCGCAGACCTATATCACGCAGCTCATCGAGAAGGGCTTCTCGGTGGCGATCTGCGAGCAGATCCAGGACCCGAAAGACGCCGACGGCATCGTCAAACGCGACGTGGTGCGCGTGGTCACCCCCGGGGTCCAGCACGACACCGAGAACCTCGATGCCCGCGCCCCCAATTACCTGGCGGCGGCCTATTTTCCCGACCAACCCACAGCCGACTCGGTGGTGGGCCTTGCCTACCTCGACGTGACCACCGGGGACTTTCGGGCCACCGAGCTCAAAGGGTTGAGCGAGCTGCTCTCGGAGCTCGATCGCGCCGAGGCCCGGGAGCTTCTGCTCAGCGAGGCGGGCCTCGCGCTCCTGGAGCCCCACGCCGAGCGCCTGGGCAAGGTCTTTCTGCGCCCCCGCGACCCGGAGTATTTTGAGCCCGACGGCCTGCGCGCCCGCCAGGGCGACGGGGTGCGCCTGGCCGACGACCTGAGCACCGACGGCTACTTCCTGAGCGCCGAGCAGGTCGAGGGCTTCTTTAAAAGCGCCCGCGACTTCGGCTTCATGACCCCGACGCTCATCGAGGGCGCCATCAGCGCGTTGCTCAACTACCTGATCGACACCCAGCGCGGGGTGAGCTCGGTCATTCAGCGGCTGAGCCCTTACCGCGCGCAATCCTTTCTGGTGATCGACGAGTCCACCAAGGCCAACCTCGAGCTGACCCAGACGCTGATGGGCGGCAAGCGCTCGGGAAGCCTCCTGAGCATCATCGACCGCACGATGACGGCGATGGGCGGCCGCCGGCTTCGCCACTGGCTGAACTACCCGCTGATCGACCCGGCGCGCATCACCGAGCGCCTCGACGCGGTCGAATACCTGGTCAAAAAACCCGCGCTGCGCGCCGACCTGCGCCAGGCCCTCGACGAGGTCTACGATATTGAGCGCCTCTGCGGCCGGGTGAGCGCCGGCACGGCTAACGCCCGCGACTTAAAGAGCCTGCAGGGCACGCTGGCGCTGATCCCGGGCATCAGCGCGCTCTTTCCCCCGGAGGCCCCCGCCCTGCTGCAGCGCCTGGCCGATGGCCTGGACCCCTGCGCCGACCTCTGCGCGCATATCGAACGCGCGCTGACCGACGAGCCCCCCACCCAGCTCACTGAGGGCGGCCTCTTTAAGATGGGCTACCACCCGGAGCTCGACGAGCTCCTCGACCTCTCGCATAACGGCAAAGACTGGATGCTGCGCTTTGAGCGCGAGGAGCGCGAACGCACCGGCATCTCCAGCCTCAAGGTCAAGTTCAACAAGGTCTTTGGCTATTACATCGAGGTCACCCGCGCGAACCTCGACCTGGTGCCCGAGCGCTACATCCGCAAGCAGACCCTGGCCAACGCCGAGCGCTACTTCGTGCCCGAGCTCAAAGAGCAGGAGGAGCGCATCCTGGGTGCCGATGAGCGCCGCAAATCGCTCGAATACCAGCTCTTTGAAGCCCTGCGCCGGGAGGTCGGCGAACACCTGGGCCGCCTCCTGCACAGCGCCGACGGGCTGGCCGACCTGGACGTGCTCGGTGGCCTGGCCGAGCTCGCGCAGCGCCGCGATTATGTGCGCCCCACCCTCGATGAGGGCACCCTGCTGCAGATCGAAGACGGCCGCCACCCGGTCGTCGAGACGACGCTCGCTGCTGGCGAGCGCTTTGTGCCCAACTCGGTCACCATCGACAGCGCCGCGGGCCGCCTGCTGATCATCACCGGCCCCAACATGGCCGGCAAATCGACGATCATCCGTCAGGTGGCCCTGATCACGCTGCTCGCGCAGATGGGCAGCTTCGTGCCCGCAAAAAGCGCGCGCATCGGCGTGGTCGACAAGCTCTTTAGCCGCGTCGGCGCCAGCGACAACCTGGCCCGCGGCCAGTCCACCTTCATGGTCGAGATGACCGAGACGGCGCATATCCTCAACAACGCCACCGAGCGCTCGCTGATCATCCTCGACGAGATCGGCCGCGGCACCGCCACCTTCGATGGCCTCTCGATCGCCTGGGCGGTGGCCGAGCACCTGCATGACGTCATCGGCGCGCGCACCATGTTCGCCACCCACTACCACGAGCTCACCGAACTCACCCGCACCCTCGACGGGGTGGTCAACTTAAGCGTCGCCGTCAAAGAGTGGCAGGAGGACATCATCTTCTTGCGCAAGCTCGTCGAGGGGCAGGCCAACCGCTCCTACGGCGTGCAGGTCGGCCGCCTGGCAGGGCTCCCCCCGGCAGTGGTCGAGCGCGCCACCCGCGTGCTCGAGAACCTCGAGGCAGGCCAGTTTGACGAGATGGGGCTCCCCACCCCCGGGCGCACCCCGGGCGCCACCCCCGAGCCCACGCGCCGCCACAACCCCAACCAGCTCACGCTCTTCGCCGCCGCCGGCGCCGCCATGGCCCCCGAGGAGCGCGATGTGCTCGACCAGCTCGCCGAGCTCAACCCTGACGCGCTCACCCCGATCCAGGCGCTCAACACCCTGCACGCGCTCATCGCCCGCCTGCGCGACGCTTGAAGACGCGAGGCCTGAGGGCGTTGAACCTACGGCGCGCCGACTGCTAGAGTCGCCCCTACCTGACGATCTGACCCCGCTACGATGCCCCGGGCCCGATGATGACCCCCTCGATCTTTCGCTCGTTGAACCTCCCCTGCGACCGCCGCGCCCTCCTGACCCTGGGTGCCGCGCTGGCGTTGGCCGCCTGCGGCTCCTCTCAAAAAGTCGCCGTCGACCCCTTCGCCATGGCCGAGTCCGAGCGCCAGAAGACCGACATCCTCGACGCCCCCACCAACGCCCCTCGCCGAGCCGTGGAGCGCCCCGCTGAAGGCCCCGAGGAGCTCTACATGGTCCCGGAGGCCGACGCCCAACCCGGGCGCACCATCGACGCGCAGCCCGACGGCTGGGACTTAGGCGCGCTGCGCACCTTTGATGCGCGCCAGAACGTCGTCGAGGGCACCACCCGCTGGAGCGGCCCCGACGACGCCAGCTTCCGCGCGACCATCGACGCCGACGAGGGCTTCGTCTACGTCTGGATCGAGGTCCGCGACGATACGATCGTCGACTCCCACCCCCAGGATCTCCTCGACGGCGTCGTCATCTCGCTGCGCGACCCCCAGCTCGACACCCTCTTAAGCTCGCTCCCCGAGAGCATGCGCCGCGCGCTCGACATGCGCGCCGACGCCGCCATCGCCATCAACGCCTTCGGCCAGCTGGCCAACTACCGCTCCTCCACCCCGCTTCCCGAGGGCGCAGCCCTCGCCAGCACGCGCCCCACCCAGGGGGGCTACGTGATCGAGGCCGCCCTGGCGCTCGAAGCGCTCCCCTACATCACCACCATGCCGCTCAACGAGATCGCCTTTCGCATCGATCTCCTCGACACCGACGATCCGGCCGCCACGCGCCACGAGAAGCAGCTGAGCATGCTGCCGCAGACCCGCGACGACGCCCCCCGCTTTGCCATCTATGAAACCGGCGGGCTGCTCCCGCGGGTGGCCCCCACCCAGGGCCCGCCCCGCTTTGATGCGCTGGGGGCCTGGCGTCGCTCCGAGCAGGGCTGGAGCTTTCAGCCCTTTGAATACATCCCCCAGCACTGGAAGGTCCTCGAAGATCTACGTCAGGTCGCAGGCCAGGTCGTCGACAAAGAACCCCTGCCCGAGATCTGCACCGGCGCCGACCGTGAGATGTGGCTTGTCGAGGTCTACGAAGACCGCGGCCGCAACAACCGCGTCGCCCTGGTCCTCTGCGGCAGCGTACCGACCTCCGGCGGCTGCGCCGAGAGCGCCACCACCCAGCTCGTCTGGGCCAACCTGCGCCCCGAAGACGGCGAGATGTGGCGCATCACCCAGAGCTTCGAGATCTTCGAGCAGGACCTCAACCAATGCCCCTTTGAGCCCTCCGGTGACCGGCCCCTCTTCCGCGACTTCTCGCTCTTGCCGCTCAACGTCGTCGACGCCTCGCTCTGGGCTGTTGGCTGGCAGATGCGCCACGACCGCCCCCGCCAGCGCGACCACCGCGCCGGCATCGCCTTTGTCGACCCGCGCGCGCCCTCCCCCTACATCGGCGACGTGCAGCTGCGCCGCGAAGAGGCCACCGCCACCTCGCGCGTGGCGGCGTCGAGCCGCGTCTACCTGGCCAACCTCGACCAGGTCGAGGGCTACGACCTCTGCGAGATCGAAGAGATCGACACCCAGAGCTGCTCGGGCTTTCTCGAAGGCTGCGACACCGTCTCCCGCGGCTTCGAGCGCATCCCCCATGTCAAAAACTGGCAGCCTCAGAACCACCGCTTCGAGCGCTATCTCTTGAGCAACCACCCGCAATGCCGCGCCTCCACCGGCTTCGACAGCATCGACGGCTTCAAGATCCTGCAGGTCGGCAACCGCCTGGGGCTCATCCCCACGCCAAAATCCCCCTGAATTTCAAACACTTAGCCCTATTACCCGAAAAGGCGTCAGGGCATACCCCGGACGCCGTGAGGCAAGGGTGACCGTCAACGTTGGCTCAGGGCGTGATAGTACCGATGCCACCCATCTGAGTGGTGGGGCCCCCGTGGCGCCTGGCCATCTGCACGTAGTGGGCCGCCGAGCGTAGAAGATCGGCGCGCTCCGCCGGGCTCAATGCGCGCACCACCTTGCCCGGCGCACCCATGACCATGGAGCCTGCGGGCACGTGCGTTCCCGGGGTCACCAGCGCCCCGGCGGCGATGATGCACTCGTCTTCGATCACCGCCCCGTCGAGCACAATCGCGCCCATCCCCACCAGCACACGGTTGCCGATGGTGCAGCCATGCACGATCGCGCGGTGCCCCACCGTCACGTCATCGCCGATGACGGTGGGGAACTGCCCGCTGGTCACATGCACCATCGAGAGATCCTGAATGTTGGTGCGCTCCCCGATCGTGATCGGGCAGACGTCTCCGCGCACCACCGCGTTGTACCAGACGCTGGACTCCGCCCCCACTTGCACCTCCCCGATGACTTTGGCCCCGGCTGCCACAAATACCCCGGAGTCCAGCCGCGGAAAGGTCCCCTCAAAGTCCAGCAGTCTGGGTGCAGTCATCAGTCCTCCTCAAAGAGCGCGCCGTATTTATCGAGCTTGCCGAGCACATCGTCATCGCCCTCGGCGGCAACCTCCTCCACCTCGGAGTCGGCCTCATCCTCGGGGATCTCAAACTCCTCCGACACGCTGGAATCTTCCTCACCCACGCTCGAAGAGTCCTCCGAGAGCCCCACGACCTCCTCGTCGATCGCGTCGCTGATCGCCTCGCTCAGCCCACCGCCCATCGACATGGCTGCGGGCGCTTCGACCGCAGGCTGCGCGGCCACGCCCTCAATGCCGACTTCGCCGTGGGTGAGCGGATCGCGCAAAAAGAGCACCCCGCTGCGCTTGTCGAGAATCGACATCACATCTTCCGCCGCATAGAGATCGGCGATGATCTGATCGACACGCTCGTAGCGGTCTTCTTCGCGGTCCATCGACATATGATCGAAAATATCGTCGAGCGCGCGCGGGATGTCCGGGAAAAAGCTCGAAGGCATCGGAGAGCGGCGCCCGGGCACTTTGCCGGTGAGCATCTCGTAGAACATGATGCCCAGCGAGTAGATGTCGCTGCGCACCGTCGCCAGGTTCGGGTCCTGGAACTGCTCCGGGCTCATGTACGCCACGGTGCCCACGCCCACATAAACCTGGTTGCCACGGCCGCCCTCGCGCTCCACAACCCGGCTGATGCCGAAGTCGGTCAGAAGCGCGTTGCCGCTGTGGTCGAGCACCACGTTTTCGGGCTTAAGCGAGCCGTGCACCACCCCCTGGTCGTGGGCGGCGTTGAGCGCGTGCAGAATCTGGAAAAAATACTTGAGCGCCACGGCCAGCGGCGGGCGCTCATCGACCTCAATGAGTCGACGCAGGTTGCCGCCCGGGGCGAGCTGCATGACCACGAAGGGGTACTCCCCGTCGGTGACCACATCGACGATCTGCACGATATTGGGGTGCATCAACGACGCCTGCGTCTGCACGATCTTCTCAAAGCGCCGCAGGATGTCGCCGCGCTGCACGCCGGCAAACACATTGAAGATCTCGCGGACCTCCTTAATCGCCACCTGCCGCTTCAGGCGCGTCTGCTCGCCGCGATAGACCGTGCCAATACCGCCACTACCCAGCTCTTCGTGTCGCTCGTAGGCCTGACTCACTGATCCTCCACCGTATTCGCTGGTCGTCGTGCTCATGTTGGGCTCGCTGGCGGACGGGGCCGCCTCAAAGGTGCTCTCGGGTTGGGGCTCAAACACAGGCGCCGGCGCTTCGGCTGCCGGCTCGTCGGCAGGCGCCGAAAACGCCTCATCGACCTCGTTGAAGACATCGGCAAAGACGTCGGCCACCTCATCATCAGCACCGAGCGTATCGCGCGCGGGGCTCTCGTCGGCGACCTCGTCCTCCTCGATATGCTCGGCAAAAGCCTGCGCGGCCTGCTCGCGCATCGTCGAAGGCGCATCCAGCGCGGCGTCCCCGTCGGGCGTCACCCGCAGCTGGTCGCTGATGCGGTCGTAGGTCATTCGCCCGCTCTGCTCCAGGAAACGGACATAGCTCAGAAGATGCAGGCTCAGGCTGCGCCCGACCTCCCCGGAGATCGCGTCGTAGCTCGCGCTCCCGCTCAAGGCGACCTGCTCGGCGACGGTCCCCATGACGAGCACCAGATCGTCGAGGATATCGCTCAGCGTTAGCGTCTTATCACCGCTCATAGTGCTCCCGAAGTTCGGGCGCCGCTCTCGCGCGCCACAGTATCTGCCGCGCCTGAGTGCCATCGCCTCGACGCCGCATGCTGGTAGGCCAATCGCGGGGAGCTTAACGCAGCCCGAAGAAGGCGCGCAAGGTGGAGGTTAGGGCATGAGTGCGGGGAGCCCGGAGCTCAACGCCGAAGGCGCATCCGCCGGGCACGCCGCGCGTCGACCACCTCCCAGATCGCTGCCCCCTCCAGAAGATGCGCCGCCAGCACCTGCCCCATCGCCGGCGCCCAGGTCAGCCCTTTGGAGCCAAAACCGGCCATCACAAAAAGCGCGCTCTCGCCGGCCACCGGCCCCACAAGCGGGCGATGATCGCTGCCGTAGATGCCGCGCACGCCGCGCCAGATCTGCAGCGCGCGCCCGGGGTCGGCGCCGCCCAGCGCCGCGTTCATCTTCTCGCGAAGCTCCGCATCGGCCTCATCGTCTTCGCGCTCCTGCCAGCCTTCGCGCTTCAGGTACGTGGAGCCCACGCCCACTCGCCCATCGGGGCGCTCAAAGATGTTGGCGGCGCTGTTGATCATCACGTTGAGATCTTCCAGCGGACCGACCGCCTCCCACACCCCCACCTCCCCGGGCCGCTCCCGAAGATCGGCCTCACCAAGCAGCGTGCCCAGCGCCGCACCGGTGGCCAGCACCACCCGGGCAGCCCGCAGCGCCGGCGCTCCGCCTGCAAGGCCGATGGCCCAGCCCTCCTCACCTCCCCGAAGATCCGCAACCTCCCCCTGCACCACCCGCACGCCCCGCGACTGCGCGCGCTTTAAGAGCGCCCCGCACAGCCCGGGCAAATCCACCGCCGCGGCCGGCTCATACACAAGCGCCGGACCGCCCTGCCAGCCCGGCAAAAGCCGACGGCTCGCTTCCCCCTCAACTCGCCAGCTCTCTACGATCTCGGGATAACGCGCGCGCCCCTCCTCCCAGCTCGCTTCGAGCTTTGTGCTGAGCTTATCTCCCTCCAGCAGGCGCATCATCGGCGCCGACCGCCACAGCGGCTCATGCTCGCGCTCACACCAGCGCTTGAGCGTCTCCCAGCTTTTCAGAAACGCCTGCCAGTGCGCCTTACCCGGCCCCATCGTGCGCCCGGCAAAGGGGTGCAACACCGTGGCCGGCGCGTGGGATCCCCGATGCGGATCACCGCCATCGATCAGCAGCAGATCTTCGGGTGACACACCCCGCGCCAGGAGCGCGTCGATGAGCGAGAGGCCGGCGAGCCCGCCGCCTACGACCGCGATCGCGGCTTCAGGTCCGTGTCGCTCCGCCTCACTCACCCCTGCCCCCAGCGTTTTGAGCCCGGCAGCTCCAGCGGCTCGTCGGAGCGCGTCGCCACGGTCATCTCCCGCTTTCGCCCCGGCCCCTTCGCCCGCCACACCATCCAGCCGGCCTCCTCCATCGCCTTACGCACCGCCGTGGCCGCCGAATACGTCGCGAGCCGGCCGTGCGGCGCCGCGCTCGCCAGCGACCACGCAAAACTCGCCATGGTCCATGCCTCCGGGTTCACCTCTTTGGCAAAAGGGTCATGGTAGACCGCGTCGACCCGCTCTTCCTCCCCGAGCCGAACCTCCTCCCAGGCCATCGCGTGCAGCACCACCTCGATGCACCCATCGTCAGACATGACCCGCACCGCTTCGCCAGCACGTCCCTGCGCCGCTGCCGCTGCCGCCCTGGCGAGCTCCCCGCCCTCCCCCTCATGAAACGTGAGCGCCTCGGGCCCCACCGGCCGCCAGTCCACCGTGTGATACACAAGGCGCGTGGCCGCCTCGCTCTCGCGAAACGCCCGCACCGTCTCCACAAGGTTCACCGCGGCGCCAAAGCCCAGCTCCAGCACCCGCCAGGTACCCGCGCGGCCGACAAGACCGCTCCCCTCCACAAAGACATGCCGCGACTCCTGCACCGCCCCGTGGCGCGAGCGGTAATGCACCCCGCGCGCCACATCCACCAGGGTCATTGAGCCATCGGAGGTCTCAAAGACCTCCACTTCGGGGGCCACACCCCCACCATAACCCTTTGATTTCATTGGACTACCCGAATCAAAAAGATCAGCGCGCCGCCTCATCGAAGAGCTCCGCCAGAAACTTGCCCGTGTACGAGCCCTTGACCTTTGCGACCTCCTCCGGGGTGCCCTGCGCCACGATCTGCCCGCCCTCGACACCGCCCTCCGGGCCCACATCGATCACGTGGTCGGCATACGCGATGATGTCGGTGTTATGCTCGATCATCACCACCGTGTTGCCCGCATCGACCAGCTGATCGACGACCTTGAGCAGCTTGCGAATATCCTCAAAATGCAGCCCCGTGCTCGGCTCATCGAGAATGTAAAGGGTGTCGCCGGTGGCGATCTTGGCGAGCTCCCGGCTCAACTTCACCCGCTGCGCTTCGCCACCCGAGAGGGTCGGTGAGGCCTGCCCGAGCTTCATATAATCGAGCCCCACATCGAGCAACGTCTGCAGGATACGACGGATCTTCGGGTGGGCCTCAAAGAGCTCCGCCGCCTCGGCGATCGTCATCTCCAGCACGTCAGCGATCGAGTGCCCCCGGTAGCGCACGCGCAGGGTTGAGGCGTTAAAACGTTTGCCCAGGCACAGGTTGCAGGGCACGTACACATCCGCCAGAAAACTCATCTCCACCCGGTTCACACCCGCCCCCGAACACGCCTCACAGCGCCCGCCGGTGACGTTGAACGAGAAACGCCCGGCCTCAAAGCCGTACATCTTCGACTCGGGCAGCTCCGCAAAGAAGCCGCGGATATGATCAAAGACCTTGGTGTAAGTCGCCGGATTGCTGCGCGGCGTACGCCCGATGGGGCTCTGGTCGATCTCGATGACCTTATCGTAGCGATCCAACCCCTCGATGCTCTCGTGCTCCCCCACCGAGCGGTGCTTGAAATACACCTTTCGTGCAATCGCCGGAAAGAGGATGTCGTTGACCAGCGTGCTCTTGCCCGCCCCCGACACCCCCGTCACACACACAAACGCGCGCGAGGGAATGTGCACGTCGACATCTTTGAGGTTGTTCTCCCGCGCCCCGCGAATCCAGATGCCCTCACCGGGCTCCCGACGCCGCTCGGGCCACCCGAGCTTCTTTCGGCCCGAGAGGTAGTCGCCGGTGACACTGCCCTCGGTGCGACGGATCTCCTCCGGGGTGCCCACCGCCACGATCTCGCCGCCCAGACGGCCGGCGCCGGGACCAAAGTCCACCACCAGGTCGGCGCGCTCCATCGTCTCGCGGTCATGCTCGACCACGATCACGGAGTTGCCCGCGTCGCGAAGCTCCTCCAGCGTGCTGAGCAGCCGGTTATGGTCGCGCTGATGCAAGCCGATGCTCGGCTCATCGAGCACATAGAGCACCCCGCTGAGCTCGCTCCCAAGCTGGCTCGCCAGGCGAATCCGCTGGCTCTCCCCCCCCGACAGGCTCCCCGCCGGGCGGTTGAGCGTCAGGTACGAGAGCCCCACGTCCTGCAAAAATCGCAACCGGCGGCGAATCTCGCCAAGAAGCTCCTCGGCGATCAACGCCTCGCGATCTTTGAGCTCAATCCCCTCAAAAAACGCGCGCGCCTGGTCGATATCCAGCTCGTTGATCTCCGCCAGCGACTCGTCGCGGAAAAACACTGCCCGACTCTCCGGACGCAGCCTGCGCCCCTGACACGTCGGGCAGGTCTGCTCCCCCATAAACTCGCCAAAGAAGTCGCGCGCCCCCTTGCTCGACGCGTGCTCGTAGGCACGCTCCACAAAGCCCACAACGCCCTTAAAGCCCTTGTAGCCCTTCGCGGTATCGTCCGGCCCCTCCAACACGAAGCGACGCTGCGCCTCGCTGAGTTTGGCCCAGGGCTTCTCCAGGTCGATCTTTCGGGCCTTCGCGCTCACCGCCAGGTCCATCCAGAAGTCGGCCACCTCCGCATGCCAGCGCCACTTCCGACCGCCGGGAACAGGCTCGGGCCCGATCGCTTCGATCACCCCTTCCGAGAGGCTCTTGGAGTCGTCGATCACCAGCAGCCCGCGGTCCACCTGAGGCGTCGACCCGATGCCCTGGCACCCGCGACACATCCCCAGCGGGCTGTTGAACGAAAAACTCTGGTGAGTCAGCTCCGGAAACGCCGTCCCGCAGCTCGGGCAGCTGCGCTCGGTGCTGAAGAGCCGCTCCTTCCACGCAACCTCCTGCCCCTCGGGTGCCAGCGCCAGGCACTTGCCCTCACCCACATGCACCGCCCGGTCCACGCTCTCCTGAATGCGCGAGGCAGCCTCCGGCTTGGCGATCAGCCTGTCGACCACCACGTCGATATCGTGGCGGTAGCTCTTCTTGAGCTTCTCCAGCCCCTCCAGCTCCACAAACTCACCGTCGACGCGCGCCCGCACAAAGCCCTGTTTGCGCAGCGCATCAAAGAGCTCGCGGTACTCCCCCTTACGGTTGCGCACCAGCGGGGCGAGCAGCATGAACTTTGTGCCCCGCGGAAGCTCCAGAAGCTGCGCGGCGATGGCCTGGGCGCTCGTCGCGCTCACCGGCTCATCGCACCTGTGGCAGCGCTGCTCGCCAAGACGCGCCCAGAGCACGCGCAGGTGATCGTGCACCTCGGTGATCGTGCCGACTGTCGAGCGCGGGTTGCTTCCGGTGGTCTTCTGCTCGATCGAGATCGTCGGGCTCAACCCGGTGATTTGATCAAAGTCCGGCTTCTCGATCTGCCCCAGAAACTGGCGCGCGTAGGTCGAGAGGCTCTCCACATAACGCCGACGCCCCTCCGCGTAGAGCGTATCGAAGGCCATCGACGACTTGCCCGAGCCGCTGGGGCCGGTAAAGACCACCAGCCGGCGCTTCGGCAGCGTCAGATCGAGGTTTTTGAGGTTATGTTCACGAGCGCCGTTAACCGCGATCTCTTTTTGGTCACGACGGATCAGGGGCAGCTTTAAGCCCGAAGATGCGGACTGCTCCATAACACCTACTTCGCGGGGGGACTACGGGGTGTGGGGGGAGTGCGTCATCGCGCCGACCAGATATTCAGAGGACGCGGGTGGTACCTGGCGAGCAACGCCGCGCTCCGGGTGCGAATTCCTCAAACACACTGGAGCGCCATCGCCGCATCAACCCTCGTCTTCGGCGGCCTCGGCCTCGCCATCGGCGGCGGGCTCTTGAGCCTCACTCGGCCCCCGGGCGGCGGTCGCCGCGCCCCGAAACGCGATGTCGTTAAACGTGCCACCCAGCGTAAACCCGTACCAGTCCTGGTGACGCCCGTTGCGGAACTCCGTCATGTTGAAGACCACCCCCAGGCTGTTGGCGGTGACGTACTCCTCGTTGACCTGCAGGCGCATCTCCAGGCGCGGGCGGCTGTTGCCCATCTGCGCCCCCAGATCCACATGCCCCCAGAACTCGGTGTTGATGTCGCGGCCACGCGTCTCAAACTCGTCGATCACAAGGCGCGGCGTGCCCCCGCCCTCCGGACTCTCCACATGCGCGCGCACCACGATGTTGCCGAAGTTGGTCATGGGCACTTCCAGATCCACCGGCAGGCTCTCGGTGCGCAGCACCGTCGGCCCGACAGTAAACTGCCGCCCGGTCAACGCGATCTCCCCGCCGGTCAGCAGCGGGCGCGTCGGGTGAAGCTCCAGCTCCACGTCGGTGTCGAGCTGCCCGAAGACCGGGATCCCCAGAAACGACGCAATTAAGGTCGACTCGCGCAGATCCACATCATCGCTGTGCACACTCACAAGCCGCCGCTCACTGCCATGGGTGTAGCTGCCGCTCAAGACCCCGCCGCCGATATCCACCTGGTAGTTTACCGTGGCGCCCCGGCGCAAAAGGCTGCCCAGGGGCGCAAAGCGCGCCGAGATCCGCTCCACATAGATCTGCTGCGCAAGCCCCCCTTCGGCGCCGATGAGCTCGGAGGCCGGCACGCGCTCCTTGAGCTGCACCCCTTCGAGCTGCGCGCCGGTCAGACGCCACAGACCCAGCTCGGCGATCGAGACCTCGTACTGATGCCCCAGCGCCTTCTCCAGCTGCACCGTCACGATCTGGCGCACGCGCCGCTCCGGGAAGGTCAGCACCAGAAAGAGGCCAAACATCGCCACCGCAAAGACCACATAGGCCAGCACGCGGAACGAGGGGCGCTCCCACAACTCGGACAATCGCTCTCGCATCAGCTCTCCTCCTGCGCACGGCGCTGGTAGGTCGAGACCACCAGCTGCGCGCGAACCTGCCCCTCACCGCCGACCGAGCGCACGTCGATACGCTTGATGATCACCGGGTCATCGCTCTTCTCAATCCGGTCGAGCAGGTCGACCAGCGCGTTCATCTCCGCGCGACGTATGTCCACCCGCAACAGTCGCTCCACAATGATCGGCCCCCCGTCATCGCCCCGCGCGCTACCGATCGCGCTCTGATCCTCATCGTAGCTCGACACCGAGATGTTGGCCGCGGTGGCGTGCGTGGCCACCAGGCTTGTCAGCTGAACGGTGTTGTTATCGAGCACCTCTTCGCTAAAACGCTCCACCCGCGGATCGACTGCCCCGCCGGCCTCCTGCGCCAGATAATCCGGCCCGGCCGTCGCCAGCAGGTTGAGCACGTCCTCATAGGTCGCCGTCTCCGCCTCAATGGTGTCCAGGGAGCGCTGCACCAGCATCACCGTCACAAAGATCCCCAGCACCACAAAGGTCGCCAACATCAGCCCTAAGAGCTTGCGTTCGCGATCGGAGAGCCCGGCGATCGTCTCGGCCAGACCTTTCTTCTGGCCTTCGTTTGTTTCTTCACTCATCGATCTTTCCTGGCCCTTACGAGCAGTCGCTGGTCACGTGAATCTCAAACTGGACGCGGTTATCGCCCTGCACCGTCACCTTCTCTTTACGCGCGTCGGTCAGACACTCCTGACGCTCCAGCGAGGCGGCGATCTGGTCGACCGACTGCGGCGAATCGGTCACACCCACCATCTGAATGAGCTGGCGGTCGGTGTCGATGTCGATGCGGTCAAGCTGCAGCTCCTCCACATCGGCGGTGCCCTCGGTCACCAGGCTGAGCAGCTCATAGGCGCTCTTCAGCGGCACAAACCCGCGCTCCGGGCCGGCGGCCCCACCCAGGCGCGCGCGAATGGCCGCCGGAGAGGTCAGGCGCTCTCCGAAGAGCGCCTGGGTCTGCTCGGCGGTGGCCTCTTTCATCGCGTCGAGCTGCGCGCTCTGGTCAAGCCGCTGCATCAAGAGCACGCCCAGCCCCAACACCACAAGCGCTGCGGCGGCGATCCCCAACCGCACCAGCTGCGCCCGCACGTAGCTCGATTTGCCGCGGAACTCAAAAGGCCCCTGACGAAGATTCACCGGCTCGGCCTGCCCCTTCTCACGCACGCTCATCAGCGCGGCGCCCAGGGCGACCATCGCCTCGGGCTGGCGCGCGCCGAAGCCCACCGCGGCCTCATCGGCCACCGCAAGCTCCACGCTCAGCGGCATCACCGCCACGCCAAACTCCCGCTCCAGATAAGGCTTAAGCCCCTGAAGTCGGCTGCCGCCGCCGCAAATAAAGATCGTCTCCACCTGCACCCGGTCGCGCGCGTACGCCGACTGAAAGGTTCGGCGAAGATCGCGCACCAGCGGCCCGAGCACCTCGCGGGCCACCTGCCCCACGCGCGCCACGGCCTGGTCGGGCTCATCGGCACCCACATCCAGGCGCGCGCGCTGAACCTTCAACCGGTCAGCATCATCCAGACTCAAGTTAAAGCTCTCGGCCAGCGCCTCACTCAGCGCCTGGCTTCCCTGCTTGATGCCCCGCGCCACCACCGTGCGGGCGCCCTCCTGAATCAACAGACGGGTATGCGCATGGCCGAAGTCGATGACCGCAAAGCTCTCGCTCTGCAGCATCATCGCGCGCTCGGCCGCCTGGCGCAGCGCCAGCTCCGAGATGCCTACCATCGCCGGGTCCACGCCCACGGCCTGCATCGACCCGAGCAGCCCGGCCAGGCGCTCACTCTCCACAAAGCCGACCAGCGCGTCGAAGGGCTCCTCGCCCTTGCCCGGCATCACCTCAAAGTCATAGGTCACCCGCTGCAGGGGCATCGGCAGGCTCCCCATCAACAGGTGGGGCAACACAGACGCCACCTGAGCCTTGCCCTCAAAGGGCACGCCCAGCCGCAGCGTCATCGCCTCGCCATGGGGCATCGTCGCCACCACGCGGCTGACGCCCTCAAAGAAGCCCTGCGCGATCAGCTGCTCGATCCCGCGCACCCAGGGCTCGCGCACCACCTGCTCGGCGCGCTCTTCCGCCTCGATCGCGTCTTCAAAATCCCCGCCATCGGCCGCCTCATCCTCGGCCTCTTCAGCGGCACCGTCAGCCTCACCGGCGTCCGAGCCTTCCACCTCTTCGAGCGCGGCCTCTTCCACCGGCGCCGGGGTCTGGGCCACCTCGTCGAGATCCGCCAGGCGCACCTCGGCAAAGCCCACAACCTCCACCGGACGCTGAAGCGTATCGAGGGCGACCGCCTTGATCGCCCACGCTCCAATATCCAGTCCTACAATTCGATTCGCCATCTATGCATCTCCCGAAAGCCCCGACGCCTGCGGCGTCAGGGCCTCGTTTCACCTTATGAAATCGTGTCCCCGCGCGACCTGACGGCCCCCGGGTCATCTGCGCCCACCGTCATGCATCGACCGGCTCAGCGCTGCGCGCACCGGCATCCTGCCGGGCGTTCTAAGTGCCCTATCGCAACCTCCAGTACAACACGCGTCCGCGCGCCATCTCCTCGCGCTGCTCGCGCAGCGCGGTGCGCAGCTCGCTGACCTCCTCACTGTCGTCTTCCTGCTCCTCCAGCAGTCGTTCATCCGGGGTGCGCCGCTGCGTCTTGCCAAAGTCGACCACCGCCTCGATCTCCGCCTTCGAGCTCCCATAGGTCCCGGTGCTGACGATGCGGTAGATCGTCGACTGATTCGTCGAGATCGAGCGCATCAACCCCTGCCGGTTAAACGACACCAACCAGGCCGGAAACGCCGGCGCCAGCGGCTCAATCGCCATCTGCGGGTTCTCCAACACCATCAGCTGGTAGGTCGGCGAGTAGCTGATGAACTGCGCCATGATCTGGGGGTTCTCTTTGAAGTCGTCGATGTATTCGGGAAGCTGACTCACCCTCAGGTAGGCCACCGGCTGCCCCACCTCCGCCGAGGGCAAAAGCCGACTCTCGCTCGATCCCACATAGGCCATGAACATCGAGAGCGGGTTCTCAAAGAAGGCCCGCACCCCGTCGAGCGCCATCGCAAAATACATCACCTGCTGGCTCACCGTGGGGTTATTAGCGCAGAGGCTGCCAAGCCCCTGCCCCTGACTGTCGACGCCCTCCAGCTCCAGGTTCTGGCAGAGGATCGCATAAAAGACCGGGAAGCTCGCCACATTGGGGTTGGGTCGATTCACCCCGTAGACCGTAAAGGCTTCGCCAAAGACCTCCATAAAGGTCTCACTCACCCCCAGAATGCGGTACATCTCTTCGACGTGGGTCAGCCGGGCGTTGCGGGGCTCAATCTCCGAGTCGATCCGATCGTAGGGGCGCTGCTCGTCGCCGCCGCTCCCCTCAATGGTGCAATCCTCGCCAAGCGAGATCTGCTCCTCATCGAGATCCACAAAGTCGATCAGCCGCTCCATCACCCGGGCGCGGTTCATCGTCTCGCCATTCTCGTCTTTGACCTCGAAGATCGAATCGTAACGCGTATCGAGCATCATCGCGCACAGCAGCAGCAGGTCGCCCTCATCGATCTCTTCGTTGGCAAAGCCGTTGATGTCGATGCGCCCCTCCTCCGGGGTCACCTCCACATCGAAGTTACCGGTGAACTCCCCAAAACCGTTTACCCCCATCGCGCTCAAGTCGATGCTCGCCAACGGGATCTCCACCCGACCCGAGTTAAAGGGTCCCAACAAAATGTCCATGTACTGGTAGAGCTGGAAGTTGCTGCGGCGCATCGCCCGCCCGATCATCTGCCCCATCTCATCGTCGGTCTCACGCGACTCATCCTGCAGCGCGTACTGAAAGCTCAAAAGCAGACGCGAGAGGTTCATCCCGCTCTTGGCCAGGTAGTAGCTCTTGAGCTTATCGCGCTCATTGGTCGCCATCGCCGTGTTCACACGCGCGCTGTAGGCAAACTCCACCACCGCCGTCGACAAGATCGCCAGCGTGACCAGCACCACCATCAGCGCCACCCCGCGCGGACGCCCCGTCAGTGGCGAGACCACCGGACGGTCGAGCTCCCCGAGCAGCGCTCGGGTTATGATCGCGATCGCTCGTAGCATCTCAGTACTCCAGAAGCTCGGTCATCCCCAGAGCGGCCTGGGTCGTGAAGACCTCCGGCTGCCCCCGGGGACCTATCGGCGGCATCGTCAGCGTGATGCGCACCCGGGTGGGGAGCCGCCCGGCATGATCGCGACGGGTCGTATCCCACTCGCTGACCCAGCGCCCCTGGGCGATCTCGCGCGCGGTGCCGATCTCCACAGGTCCCGGATCCCAGTACTCAAACTCCACCGACTCCACCTCCGGGATCATCGTGTGCACGACCCCGCCGCTTAAGATGTCGTCGACAAAGGCGGTATGCGATCGCCGCACAAGGCGGTTGACCACATCCCCCTCCTCGTTGACCTCGCGGCGCACCTCATAGCCGATCTGGGTGTGGTGGCTGGCGCGCTCATCTTCGAGCACCCGCACATGGGCAAACGCTGTAAAGCTGATCTCATCATCGCGACCGATCATCCCGAACTGCACCGGCTCGCGAAGTTGCATCGAGAGCTGCTCCTCTTCCCCCTCGTAGAGCACCTCTTCGCCCGGGATGATCTCCCCGCCGTGCTGCGGTCCGGCCACATAGGCCTGGGCGATCTCATTGGCCATGCGGTTCATCGCCAGACGCACCAGCTGGTAGCGCTCAAAACGCTCGTCGACCGCATCCCGCGTCACAAAGATCTGCGAGACGCTCGCCCAGGTCAGCGCGGTCAGCCCGGCGAGGATGGCCAGCGTGATCATCACCTCGATCAGCGTAAATCCCGCCCGGTGTCGCATAGAGCGTGGCCCAATCATCGTCCCCCCTCGTCCAACGAGAACTCATCGGGGGTGCCGAACATCTGGAAGTCATTATCCTCCAGATCCACCACGTACTGCGCCACCTCGACGTGCTGCTCTCGCCCCATGTAGTCGAAGTAGACCTTCAGGTTGATGCGCCGAACCCGCTCGCCAACCTGGTTCACAAAGACCGGAATCTGCGCCATGAGCATCGGCAGCGCCGCGCTGAACGCGGCGTTACCCTGCATCGCCCCCTGCTGCTGATCCGTGCCGCCGAAGAGCTGGCTGTTGACCTGCGCCATAAACTCATCTTCGATCTCCGGCGGAATCTCCACCGGCTCCACCGTCGCCTCCCAGCGAATCTCGGGATACCCCTCATCGGAAAAATCCCCCGAGAAGGCCCGGTCGCTGACGCTGAACCCCTCCTCCATCAGCACATACTCAAGGTCGGTCATCTTGCTGCGCGCCAGCAGGCTGGCATTGGTCAGCCGGCTCGCATAAATCGACTGCTGCCCGCTCTGCGAGACCGTGCCCATCAAGATCGTGAGCGTGGAGGCCAGGATCGCCAGCGCGATCAACAACTCCACCAGCGTAAAGCCCGCCTCTTGAGGTGTCCGCCATGACTTAATCATCGCGCTCCTCCTCGCCAAAGTCGCGGTCCGGTTCCCAATCCCCGCTGTAGATCTTCACCCGACCTGTCAGCGGCTCGGTCACCAGGCTAAAACGCGAGCCCTCCTCATCGCGCAGCACGATCACCGCCTCCTGCTGAAACCCGTTGGGGAAAAAGCGCAGCGCAGCCCGCCCCTGCGTCAGCGGCTGCTCTCGCCCGGCCAGGCGCACGCTCTCAAAGCTCACCCCGTTGCGAAGCTCGGTCAGCTTGACCACCGCCTCCTCGGCGCGCTCATAGCCCACGCGCTGGCTGATGCCGAAGGGGTCATCCTCACTCTCGTCAAAAAGCGAGCGCTTGTTCTGGCGATGCTGCTCCTCAAGCTCGCGCGCCTCCTCCGGGAGCAACCCCTCGGCGAACGCGTCCTCATCGGGCTGCGCCGCCACCACCGGCGCTTCGGTCATCTCGGTAAAATACTCCCCCGTTTCCAGGTTGAGCACCAACCGGTACTGCGTGTTGTTGAGCGCCGCCTGGTTGTAGGCGTACTTGATCACCGAGGTCAGCCGCATCGCCTCCTCGCGAAGCTGACTCTTGGTCAACGCGCCCATCATCGAGACGCCCGCGCCCATCACGCCGGCCACGATCATCAGCACCACCAGGATCTCGATGAGCGTCATCCCGCGCGCACCGCGACGCCTGGCACCCGATCCTCGGGTCCCCCTGGCCGTGCGATGTGCTCGCGTTTTGATCATCTCATCTCCTGGCTCTGCTCTTGGGCGTCCTGACAAAAAAGGTGGTCAGCACACACATCATCTTCGGTGCCTGCCTTGCCATCTCGCCCGGCACTAAAGATCTCAAACTCACGCTCACCCTTAATGCGGTAGATGTAGGGATTACCCCAGGGGTCGGGGAAAATGTTTTTGGTCAGCGGCGCCGCTCCTTGCGTCAGCTCGTCGAGCTCGTTGGGCAGGCGGTTCGGTGAGCTCGTCAGGTAGAAGGTGTTCACCAGCTGCCTGAGCTGCCTAATCTCGCGATACGCGTCGCGTTCAGGAGGTCTGGAGCATGTCGCGCCAAACACAAACACACCGGCGAAGCCCAGGAAGACAGCCGTGATGAAGCCGACCACCATCATGGTCGGCACCGGCACCATCCCACGCGCCGACGTCACGCCAGCCAGCGCCCGAACCACCTCACCCTCTCGGTGTCTCGTGTTCATGATGATGCTCCCTGCGGTGACCTGATGCGTGAAACCTACGTGGCGAGCGACCTCAAAACTTACTCCGCGCGCACGTCATCTTCGGTGCCTTCGCTGCCGTCGGGACCCACGCTGAAGATCTCAAAGTCGCGGTTGCCGCTCTTCACGTACACGTAGGGGTTGCCCCACGGGTCGTTGGAGACCTCTTTGGTCAGCGGTGCCGCGCCCTGGGTCAGCTCGTTGAGCTCGTTGGGCAGACGGTTCGGCGAAGTCGTCAGGTAGAAGGTGTTGACCAGCTGGCTGAGCTGCTGGATCTCAATGGTCGCCTCGCGCTCGTTGGCACGGTCGATCGCGCCGAACACGAACACGCCGACCACACCCATGATCGAAGCCATGATCGTGATCACGATCATGATCTCCACCAGCGTCATACCCCGGGCCGACTTGATGCTGGCCGCGGCTCGAACCATCTCTTCACGTCGCTTCATCATCTTCATGGTCTTGCTCCTCGTCCTGTGAGAGCGCGTCCCTTGTGCGACGCGCGGGTTGTGCAACTTCGTTGCCTTGCTTGAACTCGTTGCGACCGGGCAGCTGCCCGGCCGGCTTCACATCACCGTCTGATTGAGCTTGAGAATCGGCATCATCACGGCAAACACGATCACCGCCACCGCCACACCCAGCCCCACGATCATGATCGGCTCCAGAATCTTGGTCATCGCCTGAATGCGAATATCAGTCTGCTGGGTGTAGCTGATCGCCACATTCTCCAGCATCTCTTCGAGCTGACCGGAGGCCTCGCCGACCGCGATCATATGCGTGACCAGCGGCGGAAACTCCCCGGAGCGCTTCAAGGGCTGCGCGATGCTCTCACCCTCACGGATGTTCACCCGCGCATCTTCAATCACCTCGACCAGGCGGGTGTTCCCCAGAATGTTTTTGACGATGTCCATCGCCGTCAAAAGAGGCACCCCGCTGGCCAGCAGCGTGGCCAGCGTGCTGGCAAAACGCGAGATGGCGATCATCCGCACCAGCGGCCCGACCACGGGCGTCTTCAAGATAAAGCGATCCCACTGACGGGTGCCCTTCTCGGTGCGCTTCCACTGCACAAACCCCACCACCACCCCGATCATGAGCGGAAAGACGATAAACCAGTACCCGCTCAAGATGTTGCTGATCCCGATGAGCACCGAAGTGATCCAGGGCAGCGCCGCGCCCTGGTCCTCGAAGATCGCGGTGACCTTGGGGATCACGAAGGTAAAGATCAGCCCCAGCACCACGATCCCCACCACCATCATCAACACCGGGTAGATCATCGCCCCGATGACTTTGCCCCGAAGCTCGATCTGCGCGTCGAGGAAGTCCGTCAGCCGGCCGAGCACCATATCCAGGTTACCCGAGCTCTCCCCGGCCTTGACCATGTTGATGTAGAGGTTGCTGAAATGTTTGGGGTGATCGCTCAGCGCGTTGGCCAGGCTTGAGCCCTCGTTGACCTTGCGGCGCACATCGCTGAGCGTGCGCTTGAGCTCCTCCTTCTCGGCCTGGTCGGTCAGCGCGTTAAGCGCCTCCACCAGCGGAATGCCCGCGCGAATCAGGGTGGCCATCTGACGGGTGAGCACGGCGATGTCGCTGAGCGTCACCCGCTCCAGCATCTTGCGAAGATCCACATCGCCGCTGCCGCCGGCCGACCTGGAGCCTTTGCCCTCGAAGACCTCCGTCACAAAGATCCCCCGCGACACCAGCGCCTGTCGGAGCGCGTTCTGGCTCTCGGCGTCGAGGATCCCCTTGACCGTCTTCCCGGCCTTGTTCAGCCCTTTGTATTCGTAAACCGGCATGTTCGTATGCCTCTGAAACCGTCTAGTCGCTTAACTCGCGTCGTCTCACATCGTGGCCGCGGCCTTGTAGGTGCACACACCTCCCTGACCGCATTGCGGCTCATGGGGGTCAGGCGTCCACAAAGTCTTCCTGGGTCACGCGCATCACCTCTTCGATCGTGGTGCTGCCCGCGAGAATCTTCAGCGCGCCGTCATCGCGAAGGCTGCGCATGCCCTGGCGGCCCGCTTCCTTCTTGATCGTGCCAGCGTCGGCGCGGTTCATCACCAGCCGGCGCACCTCATCTTCCACGCGCATGATCTCGTAGATGCCCATCCGGCCCTTGTAGCCCAGGCCCAGGCAGTTGGGGCACTCGCTGTCTTCGCCCGGCTTAAAGAGATGCCCGCCGGTACGCTCGGCCACCACCGACGGCGTCAGCCCCACCTCGGCCAGCTCTTCGGCCGTAGGCTGGTAGGCCACCTTGCACTCCCCGCAGAGCCGGCGCACAAGGCGCTGGGCCAGCGAGCAAATCACCGTCGAGCTCACCAGAAAGGGCTCCACACCCATGTCCGTCAGGCGCGTAAACGCACCGGCCGCGTCGTTGGTGTGCAGGGTCGAGAAGACCAGGTGACCGGTCAGGGACGCCTGAATCGCCATCTCCGCGGTCTCCACGTCACGGATCTCACCGACCATGATCACGTCCGGATCGTGGCGAAGGTAGCTGCGCAGTCCGGCCGCAAAGGTCAGCTGAATCTTCGGGTTGACCTGCATCTGACTGATTCCCTCGAGCTGGTACTCGACCGGGTCTTCAATCGTCAGGATGTTCTTATCCGGGCTGTTGATCTCGCTGAGCGCGCTGTAGAGCGTCGTCGTCTTACCGCTACCGGTCGGACCGGTGACCAGGATGATGCCGTGCGGGCGAAAGATCAGCCGCATCATGTCGCGCAGGTGATCTTCGGCCATGCCGATGTCGCGCAGGTTCAAGAGCACCGCCGATTTATCGAGAAGACGCATCGTGATGCGCTCCCCGTGCACCGCCGGTGCCGTGGCCACACGAATGTCGATGTCTTTGCCGGCCATCTTAATGCGGATGCGACCATCCTGCGGCAGCCGCTTCTCGGCGATGTTGAGCCCGGCCATGATCTTGATGCGCGTGATGATCGAGGAGTGAAAACGTTTGGGCGGGCTGGCCACCTCTTTGAGCACCCCGTCGATGCGAAAACGCACCGTGATCTCTTTGTCGCCGGCCTCAATATGAATATCGCTGGCGCGCTCGCGCACCGACTGCACAAAGAGGCTGTTCACAAAACGAATGACCGGCGCCTCATCATCATCGCCTGCGTCGAGCAGGTCGTTGATGTCCAGGCTGGCCTCTTCGGCGTGCGGGTTCTCGGCCTCATCGAGCTCATCGAGGCCCGCCCCAAGCTGACGGCTTTTGCGGTCAAAGGCCTTGTTGATTGCCTCCTGCAACGCCGTGGTGGGCACCACCACCGGCAAGGCTTCCATTCCGGTCAGGAAGCGCACCTCGTCGAGCACCTCCACCGCCAGGGGATCATCGGTGGCCACCAGCACATGCCCACGGCGCACATCAAAGGGAAGCACCCCGTGATCGCGCGCCCACCCCAGCTGCAGTCGCTCCAACAACATCAGGTCGATGGCGTCGGCCTCGATCTTCGGCTCGTAGGGGTAGTCCAGCTGGCGCGAGAGGGCCAGCGCCACATCCTCGTCGCTGACGAGCTCCAGCTCGCGCAGCACCTCGCCAATGCGACCGCCCTTCTCGGCCTGCATCTTCAGGCCGCGCTGCAGCCCGGCGGGCTCCAGCTTGCCCAGCTGCATCAAGATCTCGCCAAGTGGCTGACGGTTATACATGCCTTACTCCTGGCCCGCGGGCTGCTCAGCGGCGGGCGTCTCACCGCCCTCGACCGGTGCCTCACCGCCCTCGGCAGGCACCTCACTTCCTTCGGCCGGCGCGGCGCTCTCGGCCTCCGATCCGCCCAGAATGCGGAAGCGCGGCCCCTGGTCCTCAAACTGCTCCAGCACCTGCTGGCGGGCTTCCTCTTCGGTCACGGCGCTATCGAGTCGCCGACGCATCCGCTCCACAAGCCCGCTCTTTTTCTGGTAGTTGACCGTCGCCATGTACGCCATGTCGCGGTTGGCAAAGAGGCGCATCAGCTCGCGGCGCTCTTCCATCTTGCGCTCGTAGATCTTCTGCATGTCCTCTTCACCCTCGATGATGTAGGGCGTGAGCATCAGCACGAGATTCTGCTTCGAGGTCAGTACGCTGGTGTTGCGGAAGAGCAGCCCCACCACCGGGATATCGCCCAGGAAGGGGACCTTGTTGATCGTCTCGTTCTCGACGTCCCGCATCAGCCCGCCAATGACGATCGTGGTCTGGTCGCGCACCAGCACCGTGGTGCTGATGTTTCGTCGGGTACGAATCGGCGTGGTCGACGGAAGACTGCCGGCCCCTTTGATGTCGCTGACCTCCTGATTGACCTCCAGGCGCACGTAGTCGCTTTCATTGATCTGCGGCACGATGCGCAGCATGATCCCGATGTCTTCGTAATCGAGCTGAGGTCCCAGCAGTCCGCCGCCGAGCAGACCGCTCACACCACCCAGACCGCCCAGACCGCCGAGCGCGCTGCTCACGTTGGTGTTACCAGCACCCGCCACGCCGCCAAGGCCAAGCAGGCTCCCCAGCCCGCCACCGGTTCCCAGCGAGCGCTGAATGGGAATGCGCTCACCCACTTCGATCTCAGCCTCTTCGTTGTCCATCGTCAGAATCGACGGGGTCGAGAGCACGTTGACCGACTGATCGGTCTGACTGGCCTGCAAAAGAAGCGCAAACGCCGGCAACGAAATCGAGGTACCCGGCACGGTCAGAAAGGGTCCCAGAAGACCCAGGCTCGCCCCCGGTCCCCCCTCCGTCAGTCCGGTCAGACCGCCGAAGTTGCTCTGCCCGAGCCCGAAACCCTGCGTGCTCTCAATCGCCCCGGAAGCCAGCGCATCGTCGGGGATCAAAAAGTCCAGATCCCGGGTGAGGCCGCTGGTCGCCCCCACCTCAAGCTGACGGTCAACATCGACGCCGATTTCCATGATCACCGCCTCGACGTAAACCTGGCGGCGCGGCGCATCGAGCTGCTCGATCACCCGCTCCAGCGCCACGTAGTCGCGCGGCGAAGCCACCACCACCAGCGCGTTGGTCGGCTGGTAGGCCGTGATCTGAACCTCGCCCTGCAAGATTGAGCCAACCGTGGCGGCATCCGCCGCCGGCTGGCGCTGCGACTGGCCGCCCCGCTGGTTTTGCTGCGACTGCACGCCGCTGGCCAGCTGGCTCAACGTCTGCGCGAGCTCTTCGGCGCTGGCGTACTCCAGAAACTTCACGTGCACCTGACCGCCCACCGCGGTGGGCACATCCAGGATCTCGATCATCTCGCGGATACGCTGAAAGGAGCGCTCATTGGAGACGATGATCAGCTGATTGGTGCGCTCATCGGCGATGATCTCGGTGATCTGCACATCGAGCGTGCCGCTCTCGGCGGCGGCGGACTCCTCGGTGTTCTGATTGGCCGCTGCGCGGCGAGCACGTGCCGCGGCGCGACGTTGGGCGGCCGTCTGCGGCTGCGCGCTTGCGCCGCCACCATCTTCGCTGTCGAAGATCTCTTTGAGCCGCTCCGAGACCTCCGTCGCGTCGGCATGCAGCACCCGGTACACATAGAGGTTGGAGGCGCCCTCGCCCTGGTCGAGGCGCTCCACCAGCGACTGAATCCGGCGCAGGTTGGAGGCGTTCTCGGTGATGATCAGGCTCGACCCGTAGGGCACCACCGTCGCGCTCGAAGAGAGGAAGTTGGTGATCACCTCCTGAACCTCGCTGACCTCAGCTCGCTCCACCGGCACGATCGCGGTGACCATGCGCGCCTCATTGGGGATCACATCGCCCCCCTCGTAGGCGCGCTGTGGCTCGGAGATCGCCGCCCCGCTCTCCACGATCTTCAGGAAGTTGCCCATCGGCACCACCGTCAGACCGTTCATATTCAGCGCCGCCAGAAACGCGCGGTAGCCCTCGGCCAGCGTGATCTCCTCGGGCGCCATAATCGTGATCGTTTTGTTGGCCTGCAGGCTGTCGGCGATGATGAAGTTGATGTTCATCGCCCCCGAGAAGAACTTGACCACGTCTTCGAGGCTCGACTGACGAAAATCGATCGTGACCCGCGTGTTCCGCGGCGTGCGACGCGCCCGAAAGCCCGGATCGAAGTTCGGCGGCAGGTTGAACTGCTCCTGCCAGCTCGGCTCTTCGCGCTGCCCCTGAGACTGATCCTGCTGCCCCTGGGCGGGTCGGGCCTGGCCGGTCTGCTCACGCGAGCCGCGCTCCAGCACCGCCGGCTCATCGGAGCTGGCCGCCCCCTGGGCAAAAGCCTGCGGCGCCATCGCCAGCACCAGCGCTCCGGCGATCATCCCAACCATCGCGCGGCGTCGCCCGCCGCTTCTGCTCGTGTTTACTGCCTGGTTCACGGTCATCTCTTGCTTGTGAAGGTTCAAAACGTTCAATCGCATGATTATCTCATTCAGCCCGCGCGCCTTACGGCGCGTTAACGAGCACTGATGTCAGCGCGTCAGAAGCCCTGTCGGCCTCATTCAATGGTGTATTCCATCTTCTCGGTACGCCCGCGTCGCTCGATCTCAATGACCACGTTGTTCTCGCTGCGCAACTTCTCGAGCAGCTCCAACGCCTGACGCTGGTTGGTGATCGCCGTGCCGTTGACCGACTGGATGATGTCGCCGCTGCGAATCCCCATCTGCGAGTAGAAGCTGCTCGGGGTGACCCCGACCATCCGCAATCCGCTGGGCTCCCCGTCACGGTAATTGGGCATCACGCGCGCCTGGCGGGTCAGCGCCGCCGGGTCCGAAAGCTGACGCTCCACCATCGAGCGGTCGACCTTAAAGGAGTTGGGCCCCTGGCGCTCCACGCCGCTGGCCGCGTTGGTCGGCTCGGCCTTCAGCGCCGCGTTCTGACCGACGGTGGGGCTGCGCATCGCGGTGGGATTGCGCGAGGAGCTCACCGCGGCCCGCGACGCATCGGCGGCGGGGTCGCCGGTGGTCGCGCCTTCCATCCGAATAAACTCGAGCTGTCCGTTGCGCTCCACGAAGACGCGATCGCGGCGAATCTCCACAACTTCTGCGCCCTCGGCGATCACGTCGCCGACGCCCACCATCATCGTGCTGTTCTGGCCCTCGGCTTTGATCAACGCCATCGACCAGCGCGGGTTGCTCGCCACCATCACCCCGCTCAGGGTCATGTTGAGCTCGCTGGCCACCGGCACATCATCGCCCATCTCACCGCCCTCGGAGGCCGGCACGCACTGGCCCGCCTCACAGACCTCTCCCTCCGCACATCCATCCGGGCATACGTTAGGGTCGACGACCTCCGGGCAGCCAAAAAGGCAGCGCTCGGTGATGTCCGCCTTCCAGCTCTGGCCGCG
Source organism: Lujinxingia vulgaris (assembly GCF_007997005.1). GTDB lineage: Bacteria > Myxococcota_A > Bradymonadia > Bradymonadales > Bradymonadaceae > Lujinxingia. The sequence continues at coordinate 351,230 of NZ_VOSL01000054.1, forward strand.
GTCGGGGCGCTCGCTCTGACGCTCGCTCTGCTGGCGCATCGCCTCGTAGTTCGGCGCCTCCGGCACCGTGAAGGGTGCCAGCTGGCTGGCCACAAAACCGTTGACCATCAGCGCCGACAACAGCGACCCCACCCCGAGCAACCCCAGGTTGATGACGCTCTGATATTTTCGAAAAAACGCTTCCATAACTCTCGTCTCATCGCGGCAGGTGCGCGCAGCTCTAACGCGCCCTCAGGCATCGGTGCAAGGGCGCCACAGGAGGACTCTGCAAAAACTACGCCAGAACGGGCACGGCGCGCTTCACACATCCTCCCCAACACCGGCTCACCCTTTATTTATGCGATCTTTTTAAACATTCTCATTCTCTATTTTTTTCAAGCCCGACGTCTCCACCGGGCCCCGCCGGGCGCCAGAATTGACATTTTGTCAATCGCTTCCAGATCCCGCCTGGCGCGCTGACATTTTGTCAATCTCGCCCCTCTCGCGCTCATAATTTGCGATAAATCGTCCGCGTGGCGATGCCCAGAAGTTTTGCGGCGAGTTTCTTGTCGCCCTGGGTCATCTTCAGAGTCTCGTGCAGCACCCGTTTCTCGATCTCTTCGAGCGAGGTCCCCAGCGGGATGGTGATGTGCCGCGACTCGGCCTGGCGCTCCACAAGCTGTGTCGGAAGATCATCGACATCGATCTTCTCGTCGCGATCGAGCACGACGGCGCGCTCGACCACGTTCTCCAGCTCCCGCACGTTGCCCGGCCAGTGGTAGGCCTCCATCGCCTGCAGTGCCTCGGCAGTAAACCCGGCGATCTGGCGACGGTTCTTCTCGTTGTAGCGCCTCAGAAAATGCTCGCTGAGCAGCGGCACATCTTCAATGCGATGACGAAGCGGCGGGATTTTGATGTCGATGACATTAAGTCGGTAGTAGAGATCTTCACGGAAGGTGCCCTCGCGCAGCTCCGCCTCCAGATCTTTATGCGTCGCCGCCACCACTCGCACATCGACCCGGGTGGGCGTGTTGGAGCCCAGGCGCTCAAAGGCCCCCTCCTGGAGCACCCTCAGGAGCTTGACCTGCACCTGCGGTGAGAGTTCCCCGATCTCATCGAGAAAGAGCGTGCCGCCATCGGCCGCTTCAAATCGCCCGATCTTACGCTGCGTGGCACCGGTAAACGCGCCCTTCTCATAGCCGAAGAGCTCGCTCTCCAGGATCGACTCCGGCAACGCCGCGCAGTTGATGGCCACAAAGGGCTTGTCGGCGCGCTGGCTCAACCTCCCGATCATCCGCGCGAAGAGCTCCTTGCCGGTGCCGCTCTCCCCGGTGATGAGCACGGTCGCATCGCTGGGCGCGACCTGGCGTACCCGGTCGACGGCCTCGCGCATCAGCGCGGCCTGCCCCACCACGCTGCGCTCCTCCTCCAGATCGGCCAGGCGCGCTTTGAGCTCGCGGTTCTCCTCCACCAGCGCCTGCCGCTCCAGGGCCTGTCGCACCGCCTTTAAGATCGTGGCGCGCTTGATAGGCTTGGGCACAAAATCATACGCCCCCTCCTTCATGCCCTGCACCGCGCGCTCCACCGTGCCAAAGGCCGTCATCAGGATGACCTCCGCCTGGGGCTGCAGCGCCTGCACCAGCTTGAGCAGATCCATCCCGTCGATGTCGGGCATCATCAGGTCGGTGAGCACAAGCTCAAAGCGCTGCTCGCGCAAGAGATCCAGCGCCTGTTGCCCCCCTGTGGCCGTGGCTACCTGGTAGCCCTCTTTTAAAAAAAGGCGCTCCAGAGTTTTTAGGTGGGCGACCTCATCGTCGACCAGCAAGAGGCGCGCTTGATGTGCGTCCATCGTCTCTCCCGAAGGGGCAGTGTTCATCGATTCGTGCTCGCGCGCACTCAACCGGCAGCCGCCCCTGCTCCATTCCCACCGCCCCGCCCGGCGGGCCGGCCACAGATCCGAGCTCAAAGCGGCGCCTTCTAACGTGAACGCGCGTTGAAAGGGAAGGCAAACTTCGATAGAAATTCGGGCGCGTTATCTCTCACCAGGCTCGGTTATGGCGAAGGTCCTCTATCGCGACACGCGTGGCATTCAGCGCACGCTGGTCCTCGACAACATCACGCGAATTGGTCGCCACCCCGAGCAGGACATCCAGATCCTGGATCGGGTGGTCTCCAAAGAGCACGCCATCATTGAGCGCAACATCGAGGGCCACTTCGTGGTGCGCGACGGCGGCAGCCGCAACGGCACCTACCTCAACGGTCAGCTCTTAGAGGCGCCGCAGCTGCTCACCCACAACGACACGATCAGCGTCGGCGCCACCGACATCGTCTTTCACGAAGACCCCACCGATCACCGCTCCCGCAACAAGGTGACGATTCATAGCGATGATCTGGAGAGCCACGTCCGCAACCGCATCGCCCAGGATCCCCAGGCTAACTTCCTGCCCGAGAGCCAGATCGTCGACCCCAAAGCGCTGCGCCAGGACTACGAGAAGTTGCGCATCGCCCATGAGCTCGGCCAGTCCATCGGCGTGGAGACCGACCTGGACATCTTGCTCGAGAAGATCCTGGAGAAAGCCTTTGAGATCTTCCCGGCCGACCACGGCGTGATCCTGCTGCGTCTGGAAGGCACCGACCGTCTGGTGCCGATGGTCGTGCGCGGCCGCAATGAAGACGTCAACGTGGGCGATGTGCGCATCTCGCGCACCATTCTCAATGAGGTCATCGAAGAGAAGCAGGCCGTACTCTCCTCCGACGCCATGATGGACAGCCGCTTCTCCGGCGCCCACTCGATCATCCTGGGCAACATCCGCTCCACGATGAGCGTGCCCCTCTTGCTCGACGATCGCATCCTGGGCGTCATCCATCTGGACTCGAAGGTGGCCAGCGGCGCGTTCACCGAAAAAGACCTGGAGATCTTGAGTGGTTTTGCGCGCCAGGCCGCCGTGCTCATCGAGCACCACCGCCTCATCAAGCAAATGGAGAGCGAGATCGTCGCCCGCGAGAAGCTCCACCGCCTGCTCTCCCCCCAGCTCGTCGAGGAGGTCGTCAGCGGCCGCCTGGAGCTTAAAAAGGGCGGCGAGCTACGCCGCGCCACGGTAATGTTCGCCGACATCCGCAACTTCACCGCCTACAGCGAGCGCCACGATCCCCAACATATCGTCGAGCTGCTCAACGAGTATTTTGAGCTGATGGTCGACGTGATCTTCAAATACGAGGGCACCCTCGACAAGTTCATCGGCGACGAGATCATGGCGGTCTGGGGCGCGCCGATCTCCCACCCCGACGACACCGAGCGCGCGGTGCGCTGCGCACTCGAGATGCAGCAGGCGCTGCAGAGCTTTAACGCGCGCCGCCAGGAGGGCGACGGCAACACCCTCTCCATCGGCATCGGCCTCAACACAGGCCAGGTCGTCGCCGGTTATATGGGCTCGACCAAGAGCATGGACTACACGGTGATGGGCGATGTGGTGAACACCGCCAGCCGCATCTGCTCCTCGGCCGGCCCCGGGGAGGTGGTGGTGGGGCCGCTGACCTTCGGCGATGTCGCGCCGATGGTGGTCAGCGAGAAGCTCCCGCCGACGCGGCTCAAAGGCAAGAGCGAGCACGTCGATCTCTACCGCCTGCGCGGTCTTCGCAACCGTCCCATCCACCCCACACTGCGCAACATGACCTGAGCCCCAGGTCCTGTGCGGGGGCCCCCTGTGGGCGGTTGGCCCGCGCGCAGCCCTGGGCTATACTCCGCTCGTCTTTCCTCCAGATAACCCTCTAGCGCGACGCGTGGCCCCCTTCATGGCGCAACCCAGATATCAAGTCATCGAGCGCATCGACGCCGGCGGTATGGCCGAGGTCTTCAAGGCCAACTCCACCAGCCTGCAGGGCTTTGAAAAGCTCGTCGCCATCAAGCGCATCCTGCCCAACCTCACGCAGAACGAGCGCTTCGTGCGCATGTTCCTCGATGAGGCCAAGGTCAGCCTGCACCTTAACCACACCAACTGCGTGCAGGTCTTTGACCTGGGGATCGCCGACGGCACCTACTTCATCGTCATGGAGTTCGTCGACGGCACCAACCTCAAGAAGCTCATTGAGGTGCTGGCCCGTCAGGGCCAGGGCATCAGCGTGGCCCAGGCCGTCTTTATGGCCATCGAGATCTGCAAAGGGCTGACGCACGCCCACGAAAAGGGTGACCAGCAGGGCCGCCCCCTGGGCATTGTGCACCGCGACATCAGCCCCCCCAACGTGCTGATCTCGCGCGCCGGCGAGGTCAAGATCACCGACTTCGGCCTGGCCAAAGCCAAGAGCCAGGCCGAGATCACCGATCCGGGCGTGGTCAAAGGCAAGTTCGGCTACCTCTCGCCAGAGGCCGCCCACGGGGAGGAGGTCGACGCTCGCACCGACATCTTCGCCCTGGGCATCCTCCTGTGGGAGATGCTCGCCGGGCGCCGTCTCTTTTTGGGTGAGTCGGATTACGGCACGCTGCAGCTGGTGCGAAAGGCCAAGATCCCCTCGATCCGCGAGATTCGCCCGGATGTGCCCCGCGAGCTGGAGGTCGTGCTGGGCCGCGCGCTGGCCCGCGATCCTCAGAAGCGCATTCAGACCGCCGAGGAGCTCGCCTACCAGCTGGCCGAGTTCCTCTTCGCCTATGGCGAGGTGGTCACGAGCTACGATCTGGCCGACCTGGTGGGTGCGGTCATCGAGAAGCGTCCCAAGCGCGCGCGCACCGTGCAGGATATGGCCGTCGATATGGCCATTCAGCAGCAGCTCAACCAGCTTAAGAGCCTGGAGCAGATCCAGGACCTCGACCTCTACCTCACCCAGCACTACGACGCGCTGCCCGACCAGGGGGAAGCCTCCCAGCCGGGCACGGCGGGCGACTTTGAGGATCCGCGGATGTGGGCCGACCTGGGCTTTGGCAGCGATACGAGCGTTGGGGAGGTGGCCGCGCCGCCTGCCGAGCAGGCCCCCGGCCAGCCGGACTCCTGGCAGGAGGCGGGCCTGGCCGACCTGGGCCGCTCCACCTCAGCGATGCAGGCGATCAAGGGACCGGGCAACTCCAAGAAGGACAACGCCCGCCGTGGAGGTCCACCGACCATCCCCGGGGCGGCCCGCAGCCCGGTGGCAGGCGGAGCGCCGGCGGCCACCCCCGCCGCCGCGCCCTCCG
>NZ_VOSL01000055.1 GCF_007997005.1 Lujinxingia vulgaris
GGTTGGGGGGGGGGGCGGGTTGAGGTTAGGTGGTTGTGTGGTTGGGTGGTTGTGAGGCGCCGGGGTTTGCCACGTTGGTCGATTCGTGAGGGCGTTGGGGGGTGTGCGGGTTGAGGTTAGGTGGTTGTGTGGTTGGGTGGTTGTGAGGCGCCGGGGTTTGCCACGTTGGTCGATTCGTGAGGGCGTTGGGGGGGGGGCGGGTTGAGGTTGGGGTGACCCACGGTCGGGAGAGGTTGTGTGGTTATGCGGGTTTGAGGAGGTTGAGGGGGCCTGATTGGGTGGCGTCGGGGGAGAACTCGGCGGGTTGCTGGAGGCGAGCCTGGGGGTAGGTGCAGTAGAGAGGGGCGAGGATGGCGGCGGGGCGGTGGTTGCCGCTTTTTTTGGTGCCGCCGAAGGGGAGGCGGCTTGAGGCGCCGACGGTGGAGCGGTTGAGGTTGAGGATGCCGCAGTCGAGCTCGTAGGTGAGGGCGTCGAAGCGCTCGGGGTCGGCGGTGAAGACGCTCATGGCCAGGCCGTAGTCGGTGGCGTTGGCGATGCGGGCGGCGGTGGACTCGTCGGAGGCTTCGTAGAGGACGATGTCGGGGCCGAAGAGCTCTTCGCTCTGGTGTTCGCCCTCCGGGTTGAGTTGGGAGGCGCGCCAGAGGGCGGGGCGAACAAAGTAGCCTTTTTGAAGATCGGGGTGGGCGCCGCCTTCGAGGATGGGGATGAGGGTGCCTTCGTCGTCTTGCTGCTGGGCGTTGAGGAAGTTCTCAAAGCCGCGGCGGTCGGCCAGCGGGCCCATAAAGGGGGCGGTGTCGCCCTCGGTGGTGGGATCGCCGGTGGTGACGCGCTCCAGGAGGTCGACCAGGCGTTGCTGGAGGTCGTCGATGATGGCCGCGTGGGCGACGACGCGGCTTGTGGCCGAGCAGCGCTGGCCGGTGGTCAGGCAGCTGGCCAGCAGGATCTCGTGGGCGGCCTGGTCGAGGTTGGCGTCGTCGAGGACGATCGCGGTGTTTTTGCCGCCCATCTCCAGGGCCAGCAGCTTCCAGGGCTGGTCGAAGGTGGCGCGGCGGATGCGTTGGGCGGTGGCGAAGGAGCCGGTAAACAACACCCCGGCGACCTTCGGGTGGGCACATAAGGCCGCGCCGACCTCGCCGGGCCCCTGCACCAGGTTGAGGACGCCGGGGGGGAAGTCGGCCTCCTGGGCGCACTCGAAGTAGAGCTGCATGGAGAGGGGGGCGAGCTCGGAGGGTTTGACGATGAGGGTGTTGCCGGTGAGCAGCGCGGGGATGATGTGGCCGTTGGGGAGGTGGAGCGGGAAGTTGTAGGGGCAGAGCACGGCCAGAGGTCCGAGCGGGCGGTGGTGCCAGGAGCCGCCTTTAAGTCCTTTGGGGTGGACGGGGCGGGTGAGGTCGAGGCCCTCGGTGCTCATGATGTCGATCTTGGCGGTCAGCGCGCCGGCTTCGCCGCGGGACTCCCAGAGGGGTTTTCCCATCTCGGTGGTGATGGCGCGCGCGAGCTCGTCCTTGCGGGCGTCGAGGGCCTTGCGGAAGCGCTCGACGTAGGGGAGGCGGCCCTCCACGCCGAGCTTGTCCCAGGCGGGCAGGGCTCTTCTGGCGGCGTCGACGGCCAGGTTGACGGCGTCGGTGGACCAGGGGGTCTCGAAGATCAGCTCGTCGTTTTGAGCGGGGTTCTCGCGGCGCAGGGTGTTCTGGGCGCGGTCGGGGGTGGTCCACTGGCCGGCGATGAAGTTTGCGCGAGAGGGGATCATGAGACCTCGGGAGGTGGTTGGAGATGTGCGGAACAGGTTGGCAGGCGGCTCTATTGTGGCGACGTGGGGCGGGATGTCCAGTGGCGCGCGGAGGTTGCTCCGGCGAGCGAGGTCAGAGTGGGCCGCATAAACACAGGGCGTTGCGCGACCCCGGGTCAGGGCAGTGAGGCGACCCGGGGTCAGGGAAAGGTGAGCAGGGTGGGGAGGTGGGAGGTGAATTGGCGAAGGCGGTCGGCCGGGGGGGCTGCGATGGCGTGGCCTTCGAGGACTGACGCCGGCTCGTTGTGTGGGGGGATTGTGTGGCGGCGAAGCGTCTCGGGATTAAAGCCCCGGAGGCCGTCGGTTAGTCGCGGTGTCCGGGGTGAGGTCTGAGGCTGGCGAGGTTGTCGCGATCTGAGGGCTGCCCTAGAGTTTGCAGGCGTTGCCGGAGGGGAGGGGATGGGGTGGCGGAGCGTGTCGGACGATAAGAACTTCAGCGATGGTCATGTATGCACGATGAGACGAAGCAGCCGGAGAGCGGGGCCCGGGATGGCGGGGAGGGGCATGCACCGCAGGAGTCGGTGGCCCAGGGCCCGACCGAGGCCTCGTCGGGGGGCGTTGCGGGCGCCGATGTGAGCTCGTCGCTGACGGCGTTGAAAGCGTTGCTAAGGCGCACCGAGCGCGATCTTCGCCGGCCTGTGCTGGTGGAGGGGGCGTTGTGGGCGATGTCGGCGGCGGTGGCCGTGGCGTTGAGCGCGCTGGCCGTTGCGGCGGTTTATGAGACGCAGGGGGCGCTGGTCGCGCGGTGGATCCTGGCGGTGGGGTTTGGGGCGGTGGGGGTGAGCGCGGCGGTGGCCTACACGCTTTTTCGGGCGAGGCGGCGCGGGGAGCTCGCGTCGGCCCGCATCGTTCAGGCGCACGCGCGGGAGTATCGCAACGATCTGGTGGCGGCCCTGGAGTTTGGCGAGCGTCTGGGGGCAGCGGGGGCCGATGAGGAGCTCAAGCGTCAGGGGGTGAGCGCGGCGTTGGCCTCAGCGCACGTGCGTCGCACGGCGAAGAAGGCGCTCGCGGGCGCGAAGGAGCAGTCGCTGGCGCATGTGGTGCCGCCTCGCGATCTGCGCGCGCCGGCGGGAGCGGCGGCGCTCGTCTCGGTGGTGCTTCTGGGGGTGATGGCCTGGCAGCCGGGCTGGACGCTCGGGGTGCTCAGCGGCGACCGGGTGGGGGCGTCGGTGGTGGGGGATCGGGCGCGGGTGCGGCCGATCGTGGGGCAGATCGACGCGATTTTTGTTTACCCGGAGTACACCGGGATGCCGCGGCAGATGGCGCGGCTGGGTTCGGGGTTTGTGGAGACGCTGGAGGGCACGCGGGTGCACCTGCAGCTGGGGCTGTGGCCGCAGGACTGGCAGAAGGTCGAGCTGGTGCGCCGCTGGCAGGGGGAGGCTGGTGAGGAGCAGGAGGTGCTTCCGGTGCAGCTCGGTGAGGGGCATCAGGGGAGCGTGAGCCTGACCTTAAAGGAGAGCGGAAGTTATGCGTTTCGGGCGGTGACGGCCGAGGGCGTGCCGGTGGAAGACGGGGTGGAGCGCACGATTCGCGTGGTGGCCGATGCGCCGCCGCAGGTGCGCTTGACCTCGCATCAGCCCGGTCCGGAGCCGCTGATCGTGCAGCCCGATGATGTGCTGGAGCTCTCGGTGGAGGCGCTCGATGACTTCGGGTTGAGCGGGCTGAGTCTCGTGCATCAGTTCGGTGACGATGAGGAGGGGGCGAAGCGCCAGTCGCTGGATCTGAGCGAGCTGGCCGCGAAGCCCCAGGGGGTAGAGCACAGCCTGAGCTTTGATCTGGCGGAGCTGAACTTGCAGCCGAAAGATCAGGTCTCGATCTATTTTTCGGCCACGGACATCAACACGGTGACCGGCCCGGGGGAGGGGCGCAGCGAGGCGCTGGTGATCTATGTGGAGAGCCCGGAGGACCAGCATCTGCGCAACATCGCCGACCAGCAGGCGCTGCTGGAGGCGCTGCTCTTGCACCTGGCCGATGTGCTGGAGGCGCCGGTGGGAGAGCGGGTGGCCAAGGGGGATGAGGGCTACCGCATGGAGGTGGACGCCGGGCTGGATGCGGCCGCGCGCAGCGCGATCTACGAGCAAGGGGTGGCCCATCATCAGGCCCGCGAGCTGATCTTGAGTGAGCTTGAGGGGCTGCGCGAGCGGGTGGCCGAAGATCCGATGATGAGCGGGCGAAACGCCGCGCTCTTTGACGGGCTGGCCGCGCAGCTCAGCGGCCTTCAGGAGGAAGGCACCCGGCTGTGGGAGAGGTTGCAGGCGCGCTCGGAGCGCGGCGATCTGACGATGGGGCATGTGCAGACGCTGGCGGATTTTAGCCTGCAGGTCGAAGACGAGCTGGAGAAGGCGCTTTTGCGTTTTGATGAGCTTCTTGCCCGCCAGAAGATGGAGCTTGTGGAGGCGACCGCCGAAGATCTCAAGGCGATGCGCGAGCGCTTGCGCGAGCTTCTGGAGCAGTACCGCGACACCGAGGATGAGGCGCTTAAAGAGGCGATCAAGCGCGAGGTGCAACGACTTCGTCAGCGCATGGCCGAGCTGATGGCGCGGATGCAGATGCAGATGGAGCAGCTGCCTCAGGATCACGTCAACATGGAGGCGCTCGAGCAGATGCAGATGGAGGGTGAGGCGCAGCAGATGGGCGACCAGCTGCAGTCGATCGAGGAGCTTTTAGAGAAGGGAGATATTGACGGGGCGCTGGCCGAGCTCGACCGGATGGATGAGCTGATGGAAGGGCTCAACTCGGAGGTGGAGCAGGGCATGGAGCAGGCCGCCCCGCAGGGCATCTCGGAGCTCGATCGGCAGATGGGCGAGCTGATGGAAGATGTCAGCCAGCTCCAGGAGATGGAGCGGGCCATCGAGCAGGAGACCCGTCAGATGGAGGATGCGCTGGCCGAGGAGCGGCGCGAGGCGATCCAGGAGATGGTGGCGCCGGCGGTTGAGGAGCTTTTAAAGAAGGTGGCCGAGCAGGAGCGCGATCTGGGGCGGATGGAGGGGCTCGAGCTGCCGGTGCGAGATTACGGGCAGATTGAGTACAACGCCGAGCAGGTTGAGCGCTTGCGCGAGATGCTTGAGCAGCAGGATTTGCAGCTGGCGCTGGAGGCTGCGGAGCTCTCGGAGCGGCGACTTCGGGGGATGCGCAGCACGTTGAGCCTCTCGGAGCGCTATGTGCGCGAAGACGCGCAGCGCAACGCGCTTCGTCGCGCGCACGCCACGAGCGATACGATGGCGGGTCGGGCCGAGGAGATCGTGGAGATGCTCCAGGAGTTTAAGGAGCAGGCATCGGAGCAGCGCCAGCAGGAGCAGGGCGACCAGCAGGAGCGCTACGAGGAGCTGGCCGAGCGTCAGCAGCAGGCTCGCCAGCGCGCCGAAGCACTTCGCCAGAAGGTCGAGCAGACCGGGGAGCGTTTTCCGATGGTGCGCGACCAGGTGATGCCCTCGCTGGAGCAGGCCACCGAGGCGATGCAGCAGGCCGAGGAGCGGCTGCGCCAGGGCGAGGGGCAGCAGGCGCTGGATCGGGAGCGCTCCGCCCTCGATCAGCTCGGGCAGCTTGGCGAGCAGATGCGCCAGGCGATGCAGCAGGAGCGGCGACAGCAGCGTCGCTCCGGGCGTCAGCAGAAGACCGAAAAGGTTGAGATCCCGGGGGAGTCGAGCCGGGAGGCTCAGGAGCGGCTGCGTCGCGAGATGATGGAGGGGATGCGCGAGGGGCGGCTGGAAGATTACGACTCGGAGATCGAGCGCTACTACCGGAGTCTGGTCGAGTGAAAGGAGAGCATGTGAGAGGACGCGCGACGATCGTTTGGGTGGTGATGGTGATGGCCCTGATGTGGGCAGTGCCGGTGTGGGGGCAGAGCTCGCTGGAGGACTACCGTCAGGCCGAGGCGATGCTCTCGGCCTGGCAGCTCGATGAGGCGCGCGAGGCGATCGACCGGCTCAGCGCGAAGGAGCCGGGGCTAGCCGAGATCGATTATCTGGAGGCGCGCTACGCCTTTTATGACGGCGACTACGAGCGCGCGCTGGAGCGCATCGATAGGGCGCTGGAGGCACGTGAGGTGGGGAGCTGGCAGGCGTTGCGCGAGATCATCGCGGAGACGATCGCGGTGACCGAGCCCTATGTGCGTCACGTCAGCCCCTCGGGGCGTTTTGAGGTGTTTATCGAGCCGGGGCGCGACGAGGTGTTGTTGCCCTATGCGTTTGAGGCGCTGGACGCGGCCTACGAGGAGTTGGGCGAGGAGCTGGGCTACTACCCCTCGACGCCGATTCGGGTGGAGGTGTACCCGCGCACGGCGACGCTGGCGCAGGTCTCGATGCTGACGGACGAAGAAATTCGCACCTCGGGCACCATCGCGCTGTGTCAGTACAACCGCCTGATGATCACCAGCCCGCGGGCGGTGTTGCGCGGCTACGGGTGGGTGGACACGCTGATTCACGAGTATGTGCACTATGTGATCAACCGCAAAACCTACAACCAGGTGCCGATCTGGATGCACGAGGGGCTGGCGAAGTTTTTGGAGCGGCGGTGGCGCGGGGAGGATGAGGCGCAGCTCTCAGCGAGCTCGGAGCATCTGTTGCATACGCGGCTCAAAGCCGATGATCTGATTTCTTTTGAGGCGATGCACCCCTCGATGGCGAAGCTTCCCAGCCAGGAAGATGCGGCGGTGGCCTTTGCCGAGGTGTATACGACGATGGAGTATTTGCGCGCGCGGGTGGGGCCGGGGGCGTTCGGGCAGCTGCTGGATACGATCAACGAGGGGTACGGCGCTCAGGAGGCGTTTGCGCGCGTGCTGGGGACGAGCTGGGCGCGTTTTGAGAAGGACTGGCGCGCGTATTTGCATACGCGGCCGGTGGTGGAGTTTGAGGATGAGGCCGAGCCCTTTGAGGAGCGGCTGGTCTTTGAGGATGAGCGCCACAGTGGCGGGGAGCTCGATCAGGTGGAGGCGCCCGGGGCGCAGGATCACATCAAGCTGGGGCAGATGTTTCAGGTGCGCGAGAGGTTCGGGGCGGCGGTGGTGCAGTATGAGAAGGCCACGCGGCTGATCGGTCAGCGCAACCCGGTGCTGCAGGGGAGGCTGGCGCAGAGTCTGATCGCCACTGGCGAGCCGCAGGCGGCGGTGGAGGCGCTCTCGGAGGTGCGGGAGCTCTACCCGGGCTATGTGACGACGTGGCTGGAGCTGGGGAACGCCTATCTGGCGCTCGGGGAGTATGCGCTGGCCCGAGAGGCGCTGGAGGAGGCCGCGCGCATCAACCCCTTCGATCCGGGGGTGCATCAGGGCTTGAGTCGGGCGTACTCCGGGTTGGGAGACGGCGCGCAGGCCGAGCGTGCGCGAGGGGCGGAGCGCCTGCTCCAATGATGTTGATGAGGAAGTAAGGTGGGGGGGCCAGGGTGCGCTATTCTGACTCCCGGTCGCGCGAAAAGCTGACTCCCGGTCGCGCGAAAAGCTGACTCCCGGTCAGGAGAAGTTCAGTGTTTATGCGGTGAAGCGAGGGTTGAGGGTTGACCCCCGGTCATCGCACAAGCTGCCCCCCGGTCGTCGAAAAGCTGCCCCCCGGTTGTCGGGGTAGCAGACCGGGGGTTGGGTGTGTTTCAGGGCTTGAAACGTCTTGAAACGTTAAGATCTACCAGGGGATGACGTCGCGGTGCTCGGCCAGGCCGCCCCAGTGTCCGGCGCCGATCACGGCGAAGGAGGCCACCCACCAGAGCAGGCCGCCGAAGCGACGCCAGTCGGCGATGTCGCGGCGCGTGCCGTAGTCGTAGCTCAGGGCGGCCAACGCAATGACTGCGAAGGCGGTGATGCCCAGCAAGCGGTGGTGGGAGAGGTCGTCGGAACCGCCGGAGAAGCCCCCGGCGACAAGACCGGAGAACACGGCCAGGGTGGTCATGGCGAGGTTTGCCAGGCCGCCCCAGCGCAACAGGGGGATAAGCGTGGGGGGCTCGTCGTTGCGCAGCGCGTAGGTCGCCGCGGCGGCCAGGGCCATGGAGACGACGATGGGGAAGTGCAGCGAGAGGTGGTGCAGAAAGGAGGGCCACATCGCTCAGCTCCCCCGGTGCACGAAGGCGATGGTGACGCCGTCGCCGCCTTCTTCGCGTTCGCCGCGACGGAACTCGCGCACGTAGCGGGACTGGGGGAGGTGGCCGCGCACGGCGCGTTTGAGGGCGCCGGTGCCGTGGCCGTGGATGATGTAGACGCCTTCGATGTTCTGGAGGTAGGCGCTGTCTAAGAAGAGGTCGAGCTTGTCGAGGGCCTCATCGGCGCGCATGCCGCGCAGGTCGACGGAGTTGTCGGAGGTCTGGGGCAGGAGGACGGCGTCGCCGGAGGGGGAGGCGGTCGGGCCGGGGGCTGTGCGTCGGGAGGAGCCCGAGGAGGTGGGGCGGCCGCGGCGGTGGTTGCGGCGCTCGGACTCGCTGACGTGGAAGAGGTCGTCGGTGTTGACGTTGACCTTGAGATCGCCCAGCTGCACGCGGGCCTGGGCGTCGCCCGGGGCGTATTGAAGCACCCGGCCAGCGCGCTTGAAGGGGCGGCAGTAGACGGTCATGCCCTCTTCGAGCTCGTCGGGGGTTACCGGGCTCAAGCCCTCGGGGCCGGAGCGCGGGGGGCGCGTCTTTTCCTGGGTCTTTTCGACAGTCTCTTCGGCCGCTTTGAGGCGTTTTTGCATGGCCTGAAGTTCGTGTTCGGTGCGGTCACCGGCCTCGACGGTCTTCTGGCTCTTGAGCGTCTTGAGCTCCTGGCGGATGCGCTCGCGGGCCTGGCGAAGATCCTCGCGAAGTTTGCGCGTCTCGCCAAAGAGCTGGTCGCGATCTTTTTGCAGAAGCTCGGCGTACTTCTTTTTGTAGCGAGCCGCGCGGGTCTCGGCCTCCTGGCGGGTCTGGCGCAGGCGGTCTTTTTCGAGGTGCAGCTCGCGGACCTGATCTTCGAGGCTCTCCAGGACCTCTTCGACGCTGTGGTGGTCCTGGCCCTCCAGGATGGCTAAGGCGCGGTCGATGAGGGGCTGCTCCATGCCCAGTCGTGCGGCGATGCGCACGGCGAAGGAGCTGCCGGGGATGCCCATGGTCATCTGGTAGGTGGGGCTGAGCGAGTCGAGGTCAAAGCCCATCGACGCGTTGGCAAAGTGCTCGCTCTGGTAGGCCAGGGTTTTGAGGCCTTCAAGGTGGGTGGTGACCACGGTGGTGGTGCCGCGGCTGGCCAGGTTCTCGAGCAGCGAGACGGCCAGGGCGGCGCCCTGCATGGGGTCGGTGCCCACGAAGAGCTCATCGAGGAGCACCAGCGAGCGGGGGCCGCAGCGGTCGAGGAAGCGGTTGATGTTGGTGACGTGGCCGGAGAAGGTGCTCAGGTCGCGCTCGATGGACTGCTCGTCGCCCACGTCGGTGTAGATCTGCTCGAAGAGGGGGATGGCGCTGCCCTCGTCGGCGGGGATGGGCAGGCCGTGGCGGACCATCATGGCGAGCAGGCCGGTGGTTTTGAGCGAGACGGTCTTGCCGCCGGTGTTGGGGCCGGAGACGATGAGCACGCGGCGCGGTGGGGTGATGGCGATGTCGTTGGGGACGGTCTCATTATGCGGTCGGCCGTCGGGGAGCTCGCTGGCGAGCTTGAGAAAGAGCAGGGGGTGGCGGGCCTGGCGAAGCTCCAGCGGGCCCTCGGTGAGCGTGGGGACGGTGGCGCGCAGTTTGCGGCTTAAGCGGGCGCAGGCCAGGACCACGTCGAGGTAGGCCAGAAGCTCGACATTTCGGAAGAGCGTGGCGGCGTGCGTGGCGACCAGGCCGGAGAGGCGTTTGAGGATGCGCTCCTCCTCGTCGGCCAGCTCGATCTGGGCCCAGCGCAGCTGGTTGTTGAGTTCGACAAGCTCGGTGGGCTCGATGAAGAGGGTCTGGCCGCTGGCGGAGTAGTCGTGGACGATGCCCGGGACGTGGCCTTTAGCGCCGGCGCGGATGGGGATGACGTAGCGGTCCTCGCGCACGGTGACGTAGTCGTCGCGCAGGGCGTGGTCGAGATCGCGGGATTTGAGCAGGCGGTCGACGCTGGAGGCGATGCGATCTTGCTGATTTTGCACCGCGCGGCGAAGTTTGCCGAGGTCGGGGCTGGCCTGATCGGAGAGGCGTCCGCCGGGCTCGATGGCAAAGGCCAGCGTGGAGCGAAGATCGCTTAAAGGATCGACGAGCGCGCCGATGGCGCTCAAGCTCGGGAGCTCGGCGCTGCGGCTTGTGAAGTAGCGGGCCACCCGGGCGGCGACGTCGCAGTTGCGGGAGATGGCCTCGAGATCTTCGGCGCGAAGCGCGCCCTGGCGGGTGACGTGCTGCAGGGCGCGGCGGATCTCGCGCAGGCCGCCCAGCGGGGGGGCGTCGTCGGTTTCGAGCAGGGCCATCAGCTCGGCGCACTCCTTGAGGCGGCGCTCGACCAGGGGGGCGGCGGGCAACGGGCGCAGCTCCTCGATGAGGAATTGCCCCTCGGGGGTGCGGGCCAGGCGATGGAGCTCTTCGAGGAGCTCTGGCCACTGCAGATCGCGCAGCGACTTTTTGGGGATGTCGCGCTCGGTGTCGGCGGGCTCTTCGACCAGGGGGCGCAGCGTGGCCTTGAGCAGGCGCGCGGCGTCGGGGGGAAGTTGGTCGAGGACGGCGTCGCAGGCCAGCGACGAGGTGGAGGCGTTCTCAGAGGTCATAGCGAAGCTTAAGCTTAGGAGCGCTTGGAAGCGAGGTAAGGAGGATGGGACGGGGTGTCACTGGGCCGGGGCGGTGGGCAAATAGACGCGCACGCGGGTGCCCTGGCCGGGGGTGGAGTCTACGGAGATGTCGCCGTCCATGCCGGCGACCAGCCCCTGGCAGACGAAGAGTCCCAGGCCGGCACCGTCGCCGATCCCCTGGGTGGTGAAGAAGGGCTCAAACGCCCTGGCGAGGACGTCTTCGCCCATTCCGCGGCCGTTGTCACGGATCTCGAGCAAAACGAAGTCCTCGCGATCGCTGAGTTTGAGGGTGACGTCGATGCGGGCGTTCTCCGGGCTGAGGTCGCTGACGGCGTCCGCGGCGTTGTCGATGAGGTTCCAGATGATCTGGACGACGCCGATCTCGCTGGCCCAGACCTGGGGGACGTCGTCGATGCGGGTGACCAGGCGAGCGACCGGGAGGATGCGAGACTCGGCTCGGCGCAGCGCCCAGGTGGTGAGTCGGGCCATATCCAGGTGTTCGGCGCGGCTCTGCGCGGCGTCGGAGAAGGAGCGAAGATCGTCGATGATGGAGCGGACCCGGTCGATGCCGGTCTGAACTTTGAGGATGGCCTGTTGGATGTCGTCGACGGCTTCGGTCACGACGTGGTCGGCGGCGTAGGCCTGGTGAATGGCGACGAGCTCTTCGGTCACAAACTCGAGGTTGGCGAGCACGATGGCCAGGGGGTTGTTGATCTCGTGGGCGACGCCGGCGGCCAGGCTTCCGACGGCGGCCATTTTGCTGCTGGTGAGCAGGCGCTGGCGCAGCCGGTGCAGGTCGGTGACGTCGAAGATGGCCCCGTCGAGGTAGGTGATCTGGTCGACGCCGGCGTAGACCGCGCGGCCGCGCTCCCAGATATGACGCACCGAGCCGTCAGTGTGGATCATGCGGTAGTGCAGCTCGAAGGGCTCGTGGCGGGCGACGGCGCTGGAAATCTCACTTCGAATATAGGCGCGATCCTCGGGGTGGGTGACCTGATCGAGGCTCGTACGGTGCTCGAGGAAATCGATGGCAGGGCGTCCGACGAGCTCCTCGATGCGCTCGGAGATAAAGATCGCGCTCCAGTCTTCGTCCATCCGGCAGCGGTAGACGACCCCGGGGAGGTTCTCGACCAGGGCGCGAAAGCGCTGCTCGCTCTGCCGCAGGTTGTTGCGCTCGCGGAAGGCGGCGGTGACGTCGCGCAGGATCAGCAGGGCGCGCTCCGAGCTCAGTGGCGAGAGTCGGGCCTCGATGCTGGCCAGGTTGTGCTCGTGGGGGACCAGGCACTCCAGGGTAACGCTCTGCTGGAGGGTGAGCGCGTCGGTCAGCGCCGACTGAAGTCGGTCGGCGGTTGCGCGGGGTAGAAGATCGCGCAGCGCGTGGCTTTCAAGGGCTTCGGGAGGGTGCGCGAGCACGGCGCCAGGGCTTCCGGCGTGGTGCGCGCAGATGGTTGCGACCGCGTCGAGCTCCAGGATGAGGTCGGGGAGCGCGGCGAGGATGGCGGAGGCGCCGGAGGGGGCCGGAGTCTCGGAGGCGGCGATGTCGGGGTGTTTGCGCGCAGACATGAGGAGCTCGCGATGAGTCGGTTTCCGAGGCGGTCGGCCGTTGCCAGAGTCATGAGGCGCGCACCCGACAAGGCCGATGTGCTCGCCCCTTCGCTATCGTAGCCTTGATGCTCGCGAAAAGTCGAGTTGACCGAGAGGTGAAAGCCCCGTCGATCAGGCGTTGGGGTAGGTGCGACCGGCCCAGGTGAGCTGGCCACGAAGGGTCTGGCGAAACGAGTTTAAGGCAATCGCGATCAGCGCCAATACACCCAGGGGGTGAAGCAGCACGCTTAAGGGGGGGTGAGCGAAGCGGATGGCGAGCAGCGTGCGGTAAAGGAGGTTAAGCGCGACGGCGACCAGGAGCGGGGTGGTCGGCGGCGCGAGTGCGGGGAGGAGCACGCTGAGGGGCAGGAGGAGAAAGGGCAATACAAAGGCGCTGAGGTAAAGGATGACGACCAGAAGGAGCAGGGCGGGGTTTTTGCCCATGCCCGGGTAGATGTTTTTGGTAAACCCCTCCCAGACTGAGGGGGCGTCGCGGTACATGCGGCATCGCGCCAGATGGGTGCCGTCGGCGAACGCGACGGTGAGGCCGGCCTCTTTGGCGCGGCGACCGAAGGCCATATCATCGACCAGGGCGTCGCGGATGGCCTCAAAGCCGCCGATGCGCGCGTAGGCCTGGCGCGAGGTCATGAGGATCTGGCCGTTCATGGCCAGGAAGTCAGCGCGTCGGGTGTGGGGGATGAGCAAGAGCGGCAACCAGCTCACGTACGTCAGGTGGAGCAAGGGCAGGATGAGGTGCTCAAAGAAGGAGCCTGTGACCTGAGCGGGTACGGCGCTGACGACGTCGGCGTTGTAACGCTTCTGCCAGGCGGCGAGCTGCGAGAAGGCGTCGGGGAGGAGCCGTACATCGGCGTCGATGAAGAGGAGGTGTGGATGGGTGGCGTGGCTGGCGAGCTGGTGGCAGGCGTGACATTTACCCGCCCACCCGGCGGGCAGCGGCTTTGCTGCGGGGAGGCGCAGCGCGGGGAGCTCGCTGGCGAGCGTCTGGAGGATGTGGGAGGTGCGGTCGGTGGAGTGGTCGTCGTAGGCGATGATCTCGAGCTGCATCTCGGGGTGAGCTGCGGCAGCCGTGGCCACGCTGCGGACGCAGTCTTCGATGTTGGCTTCTTCATTGCGGGCCGGGATCAGCACGGAGATCGCCGCCGGGGGCGCGGCGGCCCGGAGGCGGCGCGGCCAGGTCAGCAGGTTGAAGAGACCGATGGCGGTGGCCAGGGCGATAGGGGCCACAATCAGGGAAGTCAGGAGCACGGCTGGCCTGCTTGATAAGGAGCGAGAGGGAGAGGCGACGACACCAACGGCGCCAAGATGGTCTCTGCGCACACTATGTCCAGCGCGAAGTGGTGAGGGGGGGGTGGGGTATGACGCCGTGAGCGATCGTTGACGGCGTGTCTGCTGCGTTGAGAGCACCTCGGGCAGGGTTGCAAAGCCTCGACGATGCTGCCGCATTCTCTTTCGTTTCTCGCCTTGCTCGAGACGCTCTCAACCTCGCCGTCATCGACATCCATTTCTGCCCACGGCGTCGTAGGGGGTGTTATCGAGAAGGCGCGTCGGGTAGAGAGAAGGGGACGTGTATCTGTGTGGCGAGGTCAGAGGTGGTGGACGTTCGAGACATTCGAGGGAGGACGAGGCCGGGGCGGCTGCGGATGCTGGATCGTTTTGTCGTGGCGCGACTTCTCGGCGCCTTTAATACGGGCTCGACCGAGGTTGTGGTGGACGTGGGGTTTGGGCAGGAGGGGTGGACGACGCGGGAGCTTTTTGAGGCGCTCTCCGAGGCGGCGGTGGCCTGCGAGGTGGTCGGTGTGGAGGTGGAGCCCGGGCGGGTGAGGGCGGCGCAAGAGTTGGCCTGTGAGGGGCTTCGCTTTGTGGAGGGCGGGTTTGATTTAAAGCGGGCGGTGGGGAGGGAGGCCCGGCTTGTGCGGGCGATGAATGTGCTGCGTCAGTACGGGCCGCATGAGGTTGCCGAGGCGCATCGTGCCTGGGGAGAGGTGTTGGGCGAGGGGGGCTATCTGGTGGAGGGGACCTGCGATGGGGAGGGCGCGATTGGCTCGGCGCACCTGATGCAGAAGCGTCAGGGCCGAGTTGAGAAGGTGGGGCTTATGATGTGGACGGATTTTTCCAAAGGGTTTGGCCCCTGGATGTTTCGGGACTGGCTGCCGGCGGATCTTCGCCGAAGTCTGCGGCCGGGGCGGCAGGTCGACGGGGTGGAGATGTACGGGGTGTTGCAGCGCTGGGCGGAGCTCGCCGGTGAGGAGCGGCGGGCAGGCGTGCGAGGGAACCGGGAGGTGTTTGAGCGCTCGCTTGCGCGGCTCGCCGACGAGGTGGGTGTGCTGGAGGAAGGTCGGGCGTTGTGGGGCGAGGGGATTGTGGTTGTGGGTGGGGCGTGTGGGTGATTTGGGTGTGGTGGAAAGGTGTTGTTTTTCAGTGGTTTAGGCGCATTAAGGGCAAGGCGTGGAGAGGCCGAGGGTCAGGTTTTGCGGTGTTGTGAGGGTGACCGGGGGTCAGGTTTTGCGGTGCAGTGAGAGTGACCGAGGGTCAGGTTTTGCGGTGCAGTGAGAGTGACCGAGGGTCAGGTTTTGCGATGATGTGAGCGTGACCGAGGGTCAGGTTTTGAGGTTCGGTTTCGTGTGCGGAGCGGTTGAGGATGGACGAAAAACGTGGAGCAGCGGGGCGGATTCTGGTGAGCGCGTGTTTGCTCGGCCGGGAGGTGCGCTATGACGGACGAGCGTCGCGGGTGGAGGAGGACGAGGGGAGCCGCTGGCTGCAGCGTATGCAGGAGCAGGGGCGTGTGGTGATGGTCTGCCCGGAGGTCTCGGGAGGGCTGGGGGTGCCTCGGCCGCCGGCGGAGCTTGTGGGTGGGGATGGGGAGGCGTTCTGGCGCGGGGAGGCGCGTGTGATGACGCGCGAGGGCCAGGATGTGAGCGCGGCCTTTGAACAAGGGGCTCGGGTGGCGCTGGAGCTCGCGCAGCGTCACGGGGTGTGCGCAGCGGTGCTCAAAGCACGCAGCCCCTCGTGTGGAGGGGCTGCGGTGTACGACGGACGTTTTCAGGGGCGGCTGGTCGCAGGGCAGGGCGTGAGCGCGGCGCTACTACGACGCGCCGGCATCCAGGTCTTCAGCGAAGAGGAGCTGGACGCAGCGCGCCGTTTTGTCGAGGGGGACGGCGTGCCCGGCTAGCGCTCAGACGCTCTGGCCGCTGGGGCCGCTCTTGATGAGCTGAAGCTCAAACTGCCCGACCGATTCGCCGCCGAAGCTGGTGACGACGACCTTGTAGGTGCCCGGGGTGAGCTGGCGGTTGATGCGAGAGTCGGTGGTCTGGCCGTTGTCGTCGTTCTCTTCGATGAGCTGGTTGTTCTCGTCGAGGAGCACCAGGTAGGTGTCGAAGGCGTCGGAGCGAAGATCGATCTGGACCTGCGAGGTCTCGTCGACTTCGAGGGTGTAGACCTTGCCGACACCGGGGCGGTTGGGCAGACCGCTGTCGGCCGGGAGGATGAAGCTGGAGAAGGAGTCGCCGGGGGTCACCGAGGTGCGATCATCGAGGGTGATGTGCTCGGTGTTGAGCGTGTAGGGGCCCGAGGGGCGGTTGGCAATCGAGCTTGCGACCAGAGTGTAGTCGCCGGCTTCGAGCTGCTGGACGATCCGGGGGTTGAGCGCGCCGGCGGAGTCGTCATCTTCGGCCACCACTCGCCCGTTGCTGTCGAGCAGGTAGAGGTAGGCGTCAAAGGAGGAGGTCTCCATTTGAAGGCTGACCGCGCCGGCCTCATCGAGGGTAAAGGGGAAGGCGAAGCCGGGGCGGCTGGCCGCGCCGTGCACCGTCGGCGCCAGGCCATAGATGCCGCGGTAGGGCTCGCCGAAGATGAACTTCTCGGAGACCTGGGCGTTCTCGGTGGCGACGTCCAGGATGAACGCGCCCTGGCCCTGGCCCTGGTAGGAGTTGACCAGGATCTGGTAGGTGCCCGCCGGGAAGAGCGAGAGAATGCGCGAGTTGGTGGAGGCGGCGGCGACCGGGTCGTTGGCGTCGTCGTTTTCGGCCAGAAGTTGCGAGGTCTCGGCGTCGAGGACGCTCAAGTAGGTGTCAAACTCGGTGGAGCGGGCGCTGATGTTGAGCAGGGCATCGTCTTCCAGGGTGAGGGTGTAGGAGGCCGCGGGCACACCGCTGATGGGGTGGGCGCTCATGCCCTGGAAGAGAAAGCCGGTGGCGGAGCCGGGAAGATCGACGTCTTCCTGCATCGCGAGCAGAGAGGTTTCCAGCGAGAAGCTGCCGCTGCCGCCGGGGCTCTGGCTGGAGAGGACGATCAGGTAGGTGCCGGCGGTGGGGGCCTGGGCGATGAGGCGGGCCTGGGCGTCGGCGCTGGTCTGATTGAGGGTGGTGGCCAGCGGGGTGTAATCGGGGGCAAAGACGGTGAGCGCGGGGCTAAAGCCGTTGGCCGTGGATTTGACACGCAGGACCTGGCCGGCGTCGAGGTCGACGGCGTAGGTGGTGTAGCGCGAGCCGTTGTTAGGGCTGATGAGTCCGGAGGCGCTTAAGGTGCCCGAGGCGCTGTCGTCGGCGCCGATGGTGCCGAGGTCCTCGGTGAGGAAAGGCCCCGAGGAGGAGGCGCAGGCCACGCTGAGCGAGGTGCAGAGGGTCAGGGAGAGACCGAGCAGAGAGTGTTTGGTGAGGCGCGATGAGAGCGAGAAAGACACAGCGAACTCCGGGAAAACAAAATCCAGTGATGAAAACACGTCGGTGACCATCGAGAGGCAGGACTATAGTTGAGGAAGCGCGTGCATAAAAGGGGCAAGGTGGGTGGGCGCGGAAGGTGATGTGGTCACGAGCGCTCAAGGGGTTAGGTTCCCGGGGAGAGGGGTGGAGCGATGACGCGATTGAGGGAGGGGCGGGATGGAGGTGCCGGGCTGGCTGTGGGCGGGGTTGGGGCTGGGGCTGTTGGTCGGGGCGATGCTCGATCTTTTCTGGACGACGTTGTGGCAGGACGGGGGAGCGGGGCCGCTGACCACGCGACTGGGCGCGGGGTTGTGGTGGTTGGGGCGATCGGCGCTGGGGAAGTTGGCCGGGGTTCGGCTGAGCTTGATGGGGCCCTTTATTCTGCTGGCGACGGTGATGATGTGGATGACGATGTTCTGGCTGGCGTGGGTGTTTTTGCTCAGCGCCAGTCCGGTGCTGTTGGCCCCGGCGTTCGGGGAGGATGGGGTGGCGAGCTGGCCGGAGCGCTTCTATTACGTGGGCTCGGCGTTTTTCACGCTGGGTAATGGCGACTACCAGACGGCGGGCGAGTTCTGGCAGATCAGCTCGGTGTTGTGTGCGGGGAGCGGGATGCTGATGATCACGCTCTCGATCAGCTACGTCATCGCGGTGCTCTCGGCGGTGGTGACCCGGAGGCGTCTGGCGACGCAGATCTTTGCGATCGGCTCGACGCCGGAGCAGTGGGTGCTCAACGCCTGGGATGGAGAGAGTCTGTCGGGGAGCGACGGGGTGTTGCCGGCGATCGCCGAGCTGCTTACGGAGGTGACCGAGCAGCAGCTGGCCTACCCGGTGGTGCACTACTATCACGCCGATGCGCCCTATAAGGCGATGCCGATGGCGGTGGCGATGTTTGATGAGGGGTTAACGCTGATCGAATGCGGGGTGGAGGAGAGCTGCCGGCCGGGGCGGTTGACGATGCTGCTGGCGCGCAACAGCGTGCAGCGCTACCTGAGCACGCTTCGGGAGGGGTGGATCTCCCCGGAGAAGCCGATGCCGGAGTTTCCCAACCTGGGGGAGCTTCGGGAGTCGGGGATGGCGACGTTGGACGAGGTCTTTTATGAGGCGCAGGTTCACCAGCTGGAGCGCCGCCGCAAGATGTTACGGGGAGCGGTCGAGCATGATGGGTGGGAGTGGGATGATCTGGGACGGGTGGGACGGTCGGTGGCCGGAGGCGGAGCGACAGAGTGACGAGTGAGGTGTGGAGGTCCCCGGTCGCGATGAGGCGACCGGGGAGAGCGCGCGATCAGAGCCGTGGGGGCAGGGGCTCGGACTGGTGTTCGCCGCGGATGCGGTTCCAGCCGAAGCGGATGGCGTCGCGGAAGAGGGGCCAGGGGCCGGTCTCGCGGGTCTCCCAGCTCTGGTGGGCCATGGGTTCGACCTGGTCCCAGGTGTGGTCTTCGTAGCGGGGCTCTTCGGCCAGGGCGACGCCGTAGCGGTAGGCCAGGGCGAAGTCCTCGTAGGCGTAGCGGCTGTCGGCGAAGTTGCGCTGGTAGTGCTCGCGGAAGCTGCTGTCGAAGCGGGAGACGTCGTTACGGGAGGCGGAGCGCTCGGCGGTGCCGGCGACGGTGGAGCTGCCGGAGAGGCGAGGCTGGTGGCTGGTGCTCTGGGTTCCGGAGGTCACCTCGCTGCTGTGCGGGATGTTCGAGGAGGTCCGGGGGCCAGCAGCGCTTGAGCTGGATGCGGTGGTCGGCTCGTCGACGAGCGAGGAGGTGGAGATGCCCTCGGATTTGGCGCTCTCGATGATGCCGCTGCCATGCCTTCGCCCCAGCTTTTCGGGGGTGGAGGGGCGGCCCGTGAACGCTCGCCGATCCATGATCTGGCGGGCGGTGTGGGCCTGAGCGTCGTCGTCGAGGTCGACGATGATCAGATCGCAGCCCTGGCGCACGCCGCTTGCGTAGCGGCGGGCTTCATCTTCGCGGATGCCGCGTGAGGTGAGCTCGTTGAGGGATTTTTTGGCGTCTTTCTGGCTGTCTTCGCGACCGGAGAAGAGGCCCTTGAAGATGCCGGTGTGCTCGTTGCCTGGCGAGGCGATGTGCTCGATGTGGCGTCGTTTGATGCCGGCGTCTTTGAGCGCGTCGATGGTGTCTCTGGCGCGTTCTTCGTTCTCATAGAGAGCGAGTATGAGGGTGTTCATAAGTGCCTCAAAAGACGGGGGAAGTTGTTGTTGTGGGGCGCTCTGTGGAGCTGTTGGGCTAAATGTGTGCGCGAGGTCGCGAAGGCATAATGATTGGCGGGTTGGGAAGGCGGGGAATCTGTGTGCGGGGGGCCTGTTTGACCGGGGGCGATGCCCGTGCTAGTCGGGGCCGAGCGAGGTGCCCGAAATTGGCAGGGGCATTGAGGACGATGGTGGCCGCCGGGTGGTGGCGTGAACAGTTAGCGAGCAGGAACACAGCGATGATCACAACCTCTGGCGTGATGGTGAACTTCAGCGGGCAGCCGCTCTTTGAAGATGTGAACGTGAAGTTTCTTCCGGGGAACTGCTACGGGCTCATCGGGGCGAACGGCGCGGGGAAGTCGACGTTTTTGAAGGTCCTCTACGGAGAGCTGGAGCCCTCGGCCGGGGTGGTGAGCATTCCCTCGAACCTGCGCATGGCCAGGCTGGAGCAGGATCAGTTCCGCTACGACGATGACGTGGTGATGGACGTGGTGCTGCGCGGGCATCCGCGCCTCTTTGAGGTGCATAAGGAGCGCGAGGCGCTCTACGCCAGCGCGGACTTCAGTGAGGAGGACGGCGCGCGGGCGGCCGAGCTGGAGATGGTCTACGCCGATCTCAACGGCTATGAGGCCGAGGCCGAGGCGGCCATTTTGCTGGCCGGCCTGGGCGTGGGCGATGAAGAGCATCACCGTCGGATGGGGGATCTGGAGGCGGGGCAGAAGGTGCGCGTGTTGCTGGCGCAGGCGCTCTTTGGCAAGCCGGATATTTTGCTGCTCGATGAGCCGACGAACAACCTGGATGTGCACACGATCGCCTGGCTGGAGGATTACCTGCAGCGGCTCGAGTCGCTGGTGATCGTGGTCAGCCATGACCGCCACTTCTTGAACAATGTGTGCACGCATATTGCGGACATCGATTTTCGGCGCATTCGCATCTACGCGGGCAACTACGACTTCTGGTTGCAGGCCGCCGAGCTGGCGTTGCAGCAGCGCCGCGATGCGCAGAAGAAGGCCAGCGATAAGGCCAAGGATCTGAAAGCCTTCATCGAGCGCTTCAGCTCCAACGCCTCGAAGGCGCGTCAGGCGACCTCCCGTAAAAAGCTGCTCGACCAGCTCACGCTCGACGATCTGCCGGTCTCCACGCGCAAGTATCCGCATATTCACTTCGGGTATGAGCGCGAGTGCGGCAAGAAGGTGCTCTTGCTCGAAGATATCAAAAAGTCGATCGATGGCGAGGAGCTGCTCAACGGGTTCAGCCTGAATGTGCAGTCGGGCGATCGCATCGCGTTTGTGGGGCCGGACGGGCGTCCGCGGACCACGCTCTTTCAGATTCTTGCCGGCGAGCTTGAGCCGGACAGCGGCAACGTGGAGTGGGGGAGCACGATCACCAGCGCGTATTTTCCCAAGGAGAACGACGCGTATTTTAAGGATGTGGATCTCAACCTGATCGACTGGTTGCGCCAGTTTACGGTGGATATGCACCTGGAAGATGTGCGCGGCTTTCTGGGGCGGATGCTCTTCAGCGGGGAGGACACCAAGAAGAGCGTCAAGGTACTCAGCGGTGGGGAGAAGGTGCGTTGCATGCTCTCGAAGATGATGCAGGTGGGTGCGAACCTGTTGATTCTGGATGAGCCGACGAACCACCTGGATCTGGAGAGCATTACGGCGCTGAACAAGGGGATGCAGGCGTTTAGCGAGAATAACGTGATCCTCTTTGCCAGCCACGACCGTGAGCTTGTGCGGACGGTGGCCAACCGCATCATCGAGATCGGTCCGAACGGGCATCTGGATTTCTACATGCCCTTTGATGAGTACGTGACCAGCGAGCGGGTGGCCGAGGCGCGGCGCGAGCTGCACGGCGCGGATCTGGGCCTGTAAGTCAGGTCGGGCGTGGAGAGGGGGAGCGGGTTATTGCCGGAGGTCGCGCGGGGCGCGGCCTCCGGTTTTTTGTGGCTGCGCGCCCCCCGGGGCCGGAGCGGGCGACGACTTCTGGGGTGGGCGGAGGCTGGATCGGGGGACGGAGGACGTTGAGTCCGGGCGCGGTGATCGGCGGTGTGCGCCGGGCGGCTGCGAGTATCGACGGGGTCGATTTGCGGGGCCCTGTGGAGGTGTTCGGGAGGGTGATGTGTGCGTTGACCAATGTCATACATGTACCTACATTGCGCGGCGGAGGTCGGGTTTGAAGGAAAGCGGAGGCAGGATGCGCGTTCTATGCAAGATCGGGGCGATGCTTGGGATGGTCGCGGTGCTGGCGGGATGTGAAGGTGGCGAGCCGCAGGATGTGGCGGTGGGCTATCTGGAGGCGATGCGCGATGGCGAGATGCGCGAGGCCTGGGAGCGGGTGCGGGCGGAGGATCAGGCGGCGATGCCGCCGGGTGTGCTCCAGGCGCAGGGGGAGCAGGCGGCCGCTCAGGTCGAGGCGATGGCGGGGCGAGTGCGCTTTGAGGTGCTGGGGGTGGAGACGATCTCGGAGGAGGAGGTCGTGGTGCGGGTGGATGTGGTGATGGACGGGCAGTCCGGCGCGCAGGTGGAGGAGGTCCGTCTGTGGAGGGAGGCGCAGGGGTGGCGTGTGGATACGGACTGGTCGGAGCGAGAGGCCGGGGTGTTGGATCGTCCGGAGGACGAGATCACGAAGCCGTGATGGGAGCGGGGGAGGTCGGGTAGCCATTGCATAGCGCCGACGCCAGGGCGCGGTGAGGATCGGGAGCAGGTATGGATGAATCAAAGCAGTACCACGCGGTGTTGGCCCACGAGCTTGAGCAGGCCGGTCTGAACGATTCGGGGGTGCCTGATGAGGAGGCCTGGCGCGCGTTTCTGGGGCGCGTCTCGCATCGTCTCCATGAGGCGTACGCCGGGACCGTGATCCTCGATGAGCGTTTTGACAAGATGATTCGCCATGCGGTCGATCCCTTCTTTTTGCACGACACGGAGGGGCGAGTGATCGAGGTTAATCACGCGGCGTGTGAGATGCTCGGTTATACGCGGGAGGAGCTGTTGGAGATGGGGGTCGGGGACTTTGAGATGGATCTGGCGCCGGGGGCGATCTGGGATCGGATGCGGGTCGACGAGGTGTTTACGGTGGAGGGGCGTCACCGGAGCAAGGGGGGGCGAGTCTATCCAGTGGAGACGCGGGTGGGGGCGTTTATGGCGGGGGGGCGCAAGGTGATTCTGGCCTTGTGTCGGGATGTGAGCGAGCGGGTGGAGCGGGCCCGTGAGCTCGAAGCGCTGAATCAGGCGCTGGAGCGTGCGCGCGATGAGGCGGTGATGGCGAGCTCGTCGAAGAGCGCGTTTCTGGCCGATATGAGCCATGAGTTGCGCACGCCGCTCAACGCGGTGATCGGTTATTCGGAGTTTGTGCTCGAGCAGATGCAGGATGAGGGACCGGTGCGCTACCGCGACGAGCTGGAGCGCATTCGCGTGGCCGGCCAGCATATGCTCTCGTTGATCAACGATGTGCTCGATCTCTCGAAGATCGAGGCCGGGAAGCTGGAGGCTCGGGCGGCATCCTTCGACCTCTCTGAGCTCCTGGGGGACGTGGAGAGTACGGCGGAGCCGCTGGCGATGGTCAACGGCAACCGGCTGGAGATTGCGTGTGCGCCCGGGGCGTTTGCGATGCACACCGACGCGACGAAGTTGAGGCAGATTCTTCTGAACCTGCTGGGGAATGCCTGCAAGTTTACCGAAGGAGGAGAGGTGGGGGTGCGGGCCACCTCGGACGAGGCGGGATGGGTGGAGTTGCAGGTGTGGGACACCGGGGTGGGGATGAGCAAAGAGGCGCTGGGGCGGGTGTTTGAAGCGTTTGAGCAGGCCGATGAGCAGACCGAGGAGCGCTACGGGGGGACGGGGCTGGGGCTGACGCTGACCGAGCGCTTCTGCCGCCTGTTAGGCGGACGGATTTCGGTGCGCTCGCAACCGGGAGAGGGGACGGAGTTTCGGGTGCGACTTCCGCAGGTGCTGCCGGAGCTCAGTGAGGTTTGAGGGAGGGCGCCTGCGGGGGGCGTTATTGTCAGCGTACATTGGGCTGGAGGGGATGGCGTCGCGTTATCAGGCGGTCATGACGTACGCGTGAGGCCATTGGCGGGCGCCGCAGCGGAGCGTGTTTAAATCCCATGATTTCGAGCGAATGCGTTTCGTGGGCAGCGCTTTAGTGCCGGACGCTCTTCTGAGCCTGTGGTTTTCTGGGCCGGCAGGTTTTCACTCACGTGCGCGTCGCACGCTGCGATGGTTTTCATCCGTCAGTCTGCGTCCCGGGCGGACAGTCGACGACGTTGTCGCGCGACCAGCAACCAGCGCCGAGTCTCGCCGCAGGTCATGTGCGATGGGTCAGGGGTTGAAGGGGCGGTCGCCATTTGGGAGCGCGATATCGCGCTTAGTTTCCTGGTACAGGTGGAGAGGTTGCCGGGAGCGGACCATGAAGAGTCAAGAGCAGATCGAGGCGATGGACGACCCGCCGGAGGATAGCGCGGAGAAGCGCACCGATTTTGCGTATGAGCGGACGGTGCAGGCGGCGAGTCGCACGCTTATGGCGGGGGTACGGACATCGATCGCGATGATCGCGTTTGGGTTTACGATCTTTAAGTTCTTCGACTACCTGGAGCAGGGGCCCTCGGACATGTTGGGGGAGCTGTCGGCGCAGGGGCCGGCGAATGCGGGGTTATTGCTTTTCGGGGTGGGGATGATCGTGCTGTTGCTCTCGGTGGTCGATCACGTACGGGATATGTATCGGCTCAGCGATCGGGAAGATGAGCGTTTTCCGTTTACCGCGTCGCTTGTGGGGGCGGTGCTCCTGCTTGTGTTGGCGGGGTTGGTGCTGGTGAATCTGCTGACAGGGGTGGGCCCGCTTTAGGGACTCGGGTAGGACCGGGGGTCAGGAGTTTGACCGGCGGTCAGGGGTAGGACCGGGGGTCAGAGGTTCGACCGGGGGTCAGAGGTAGGACCGTGGGTCAGGAGTTCGACCAGGGGTCAGGGGTTCGACCGGGGGTCAGGAGTTCGACCGGGGGTCAGAGGTAGGACCGTGGGTCAGGGGTTCGACCGTGGGTCAGGGGTTCGACCGTGGGTCCGACCGTGGGTCAGGGGTTCGACCGTGGGTCAGGGGTTCGACCGTGGGTCAGTGTGTTCGGCCCGCGCCAGTGCGTCTTTGCGGGGATTGCGCGGGCCTGAAACGTTTTTGAAACGTTGACCGGGGTTCAAGCGAAGACGTTGACCGAGATGATGAGGACGGCGGTGAAGAGAATCGTCATCGCCGTGCCGGCTTTGAGGAAGTCGCGCACGCCGTAGCCGCCGGGGCCCATCAGCAATGCGTTGACCTGGTGGGTGGGGAGAAGGAAGGCGTTGGAAGCCGCCAGCGCGACGATGAGACCGAACTGCGCGGGGTCTGCGCCGACCCCTACGGCCACGTTGGCTGCCAGCGGTACGAGGAGGACGGTGGCGCCGACGTTGGAGATGGTCAGTGTGAAGGCGGTGGTCAGCAGAGCGATGGTGAGTTGAACGCCCCAGATGGGGAAGGCGGAGGTCAGGCCGATGACGCGCTCGGCGATCCAGGCGGCGGTGCCGGTATCTTCGACGGCCTGGCCCAGCGGGATGAGTGCGGCCAGCAGAAAGACGGTCTTCCAGGAGACAGCGCGGTAGGCCTCGTCGGCGGTGAGCACGCCGGAGATCAGCGCGATGACCGCGCCGACCATCAGGGCAAGCGAGAGCTGCATGGACGAGAAGATGACCAGCGAGAGGGCTACGCCGAAGGCGAGGAGTGCCCAGGGCGTCTTGTGGGTACGAGGGGGCTCGGCGGGATAGTCGGTGAGGACCACGAAGGCTGCTTCACGGGCGAGCGTTTGCAGTCGCTCCCAGGGGGAGAAGAGGACGAGGACATCGCCGGCCTCCAGGACGATCTGGCGCAGATCTTCGGTCAGCAGGGTGCCTCGGCGGTGGACCCCGAGCAGGGTGACGCCGAAGGCTGCGCGAAGTTTGAGGTCGATGACGCGTTTTCCGACGATGTCGCTTCCCGGGCGCACCAGGACTTCGGCCAGACCGGCGTGCTGATCGTCGTGCAGGGCGGCGAAGGCGGCGTTGGAGGAGAGTTCAAGGCGTTCGGTTTGCGCGAAGTGCGCGACGTGATCGGTGGGGCCAACGACAGCGAGGACATCGCCGGCGGCGATGCAATGCTCGGCGGTTGGTGCGCGGGTAAGGGCGTTGTCGCGTTCGATCGCGAGCAGAACGATGCCTTGTCGCCGGGCCTCAATGGCCTGGACGCTGCGGCCGGCAAGAGGGCTGTGTTCGGGCACGGAGAAGGCGTGAATGGTCTGGTCGATGCCGTAGGTCGCAGCGAGGTCGGGGGCTTGCGCGCTGCTGGAGGGTTGAAGCGAGGGAAGCAGCCACTTGCCTGCCACGGCGAACATCGCGATGCCTGCCACGGTCAGGGCGATGCCGATGGGGGTGGGGGTGAAGAGGCCGAGAGGTTCGATGTCGACGCCGAGGTTCTGAGCGCTGGCGGCGAGCAGATCGTTGAGGAGGATCAACGGGCCGGAGGCTACCAGGGTGATGGTGCCGCCGAGGATGGCCGCAAAGCCCATGGGCATCAGGATTCGGGAGATGGAGATGCCCGTGCGTTCTGCCAGGCGCTCGCTCACCGGCAGAAAGAGAGCGGCCGCGCCGATGTTTTGCATAAACGCGCTGATGGTCGCGACGCTCCCGGAGATAAGCGAGATGATACGGCCTTCGGTGCGCCCGCCGACGCGCAGCAAAAAGGCGGCGACGCGTCGCATGATACCGACGCGGTCGAGCGCAGCACCCAGGATCATCACGGCGATAATGGAGATGACGGCGTTAGAGGCGAAGCCATCGAAGAGTTGAGTGGCGTCGACAAGGCCGGTGAGACCGACGGCGACCATGATGATGATGGCTGCGACATCAATACGTACGATCTCGGAGACGAAGAGGTAGATGGCACTGGCGAGGATCACCAGGACTGTGATCATGTCTGGCGTGAGAGCTTCCATAGGTATGACTCCTGGCAGATACACGGCTATTGGGATGCGCGATGCGTCGAGGGTGACGCTGCGTTCGGGGGCAGCTCTTGCATTGATTGTGCCAGGTGCTGGTTATGGTGGGTTGAGTGTAATGATTTCAGGGGTTTGAGGGGTCTTGGAGGGGTTGGGGAGCGGATGTGGGGGTGTGGTTAACGGTGTTGAGGGGGAGGATGTTTCACGGGTGTTTCAGTGTCGAGGTTGCGCGTTTCGGAGGATGGGAGGTGGGTACAGTGCGGGGCGACCCGGGGTTGGGAGAAGGTAACCCGGGGTTGGGAGAGGGTAACCGGGGGTTGGGAGGGAATGACCGGGGGTTGGGAGAGGGCGACCCGAGGTTGGGACGGGGCGAGTGGGTTCAAATGGGCGCATTGTTGGGTGTAAATGCGACGCGAGAGCCGTCGGAGAGCCGGTGTTTTGCGAGCAACGTCGGGAGATGGATACACCAGGGCCTTCACGGCACCGGAAGGTGACATACTGGTGCCAGGGCGCGACGGTGGGGGGACCCGCGCGTGGGAAGGATGCGTGATGTGTCGCGATACGTGCGATGAGCCGGAGGCGTGCGACGGGATGACGGACGTCTCCTCCGCGCTTTATGCGCTCATGGCGAGCTTAGCAGACACCTGCGAGCGTAGCGTTTGATTCTGGCGAGTCGCCCGACCTGCGTGAGCGGGCTATCCGGGGGAGGCGGAGCGCATGGCACGGCGCTGTGACGTCGAAGTGCGATGGTTCCGCAAGGGAAGGTGCAGTCACGTTCGCCTGTTTTCCACCGGCTGCGTTGAAAGGCATAGGCCTCAAGAAAGTCGCGTCGGGCCGCTTCGGCGCGCTGCATGAGCTCGGCATCTCTGGTGGCGAATCGGGGAATGAAGCGTCTCGCTGCCGTCGGCGTGTCGGGCGAGGCAAAGGGGTCGAGCTGTTGAAGTGCCTCGCTTGCGTACTCAACCTTCGCACTCTCGTTCTTACGTGCCGCAAGGATTTCGAGGCGCGCTTCTTCGATGCGTGCTTCGAAGTGGGCGATAGTCTTGTCGAGCGGCCAGTCTTCGTATCCAGGAGGAGGCTCCGGCGTCAGCTCAATCGACTTCGGAGCGTTGTTGCCGAAAAACCGGGAGGGACGGGTAATCTGGAGGGGCTTTCCCCAGTCTTTGGGCTGGATCATGAACCCCGGCCAGTCTTCAAGGCGATCGACAAGGCCTGCTCGCACCGGGTTAAGGAGGGTGTAGATGAGCTTGCGATCGCTGGCGTCCTGGTCGAGCAAAACGCAGTCGCAGTAGGTTCCAGCCTCCCAGAAATGGCCTTTGCGCTCGAGAGCCTTGTTTCGGGCCCGCGCGATGCTCGCAAAGCTGTCTCGAGCCATACTGCTGCGCTCTCCTGTGCTGTCCGTGAGGACGAGGTGGACGTGGTTGGACATGACCGTGACCGCGTGAATCGTCTGGCCGTGGCGGGTAGCGGCGCGGGCGAAAGCGTATGCCGTTAACTCGGCGAGTTCCGCGTCAGGACGCAGAAAGTAACGTCGTTCCGAGGTGCGTCGTGTGATAAATACCAGCTGATCGGGGAGGTGTTGGCGAGGCGCGGTCATGGCAGTTCTCCAAGAGTGGTGATGGTAACAGCGCTGTGTGACTGTTATCGCGGCTCACCGGAGAAGTTTGCGCGACGCCCTTACTTTTTTGACGGAGCGGGACGTTTTTCGAAGCGCGAGTCACGAGTGGATCCATGTTTCACACGTGAAACATGGGCAAGTGACGCGCGTTGCCCGTCGACAACCGTCGGGAGTTGCGAGGGTGACCGGGGGTTGGATGACGGGCCGGGGGTTGGACAATTGACCGAGGGTTGGTGTGGGCGTGATCGAGACGAGCGAGGTGGACGATGCAACAAGACGGGGGCAAGGCTGATGCGCAACCGTTCTGGACCCTGGAGCATCCGGGGGAGGCGGAGTTGGTCGTTGAACGAAGCAGGTTTATCGGCTTTGCAAGTCGGGTCAGCACCGAAGAGGATGCACTGGCACGTGTCGATGAGATACGACGGCGGTTTCATGACGCGCGTCATGTTTGCTACGCGATGCGAATCGGACGAGGAATCGAGCAGGTTGAGCGCGGCGCGGATGATGGGGAGCCGAGTCGTAGCGCGGGATTTCCGATGCTTCAGATTCTGCAGGGGCGTGAGCTATGCGATACGCTGGTCGTTGTCGTACGCTACTTTGGCGGGATAAAGCTCGGGGTTGGGGGACTTGCCCGTGCGTATCGAGAAGCAGCGAGGATGGCGCTTGATGATGCCGTAGCGGTTGAGCTGTTTCCGGAGGATGTCGAAGACTTGGTGATTCCCTACTCGGTGCAAGCCCAGGTGGAGCATCTGCTCGATGGTCAGCAGGGGGTGCGCATCATCGCAACGGACTATGGCGCGGCGGTGCGTATGCGGCTGGCGATTCGCTGTGTGGATCGACGGGCTATTGAGAGTCGTCTCGCCGCCTTATTGCAGCGTGATGAGCGTGAGGTGTTTGAGGAGCGCGCACAGGTCGATGCGTCTGAGTGACGGAATCACGTCGCGAAGAGGCGGTGTGACAGCTTCGCGTTCGCGGCTTTTTTGACGTGCTCCTGACCCCCGGACGTCCTCCTGACCCCCAGACGTGCTCCTGACCTCCGGTCGTCTCCCCAACCCCCGGACGTCTCCTCAACCCCCGGTCGTCTCCTCAACCCCCGGTCGTCTCCCCAACCCCCGGACGTGCTCCTGACCCCCGGATACAAGTCTGTCGGCGGGCGCCCTGCTGTCGGGAGCGTGTGCTCGCACTCCCATGCGGTCAGGGACGGGTTGCGATCCAGACGAGATGTCGGCGGCCACGATCGCCGGCGGCGTACGACGTGTGGCGTTTGACCTGAAAGCGCGCTTTTTTAAGGCGCCGGGAGAACGCCTGGTCGTCGGAGACCGACCAGACTCCCAGGACTCCGCCCGAGCTCAGTGCGTGAAAGGCCCGCTCCAGCCCCGTCGCGCCGTAGAGCCCATCATTCTCGCGGGCGGTAAGGGCTTCAGGGCCGTTGTCGACGTCCAGAAGAATCGCATCGAAGCGTTCCTGCGTGCGGGCGATATGTGTCGTGACGTCGCCTTCCAGCAGCGTGACGCGCGGATCGTCGAGAGGGCTGCTGGCAAGGGGAGCCAGAACGCCTCGGTTCCACGCGATGATCTCAGGGACGAGCTCGCTGATGAAGACCCGGGCATCGGGACGAAGGGCATCCAGCGCGGCCCGCAACGTGAACCCCATACCCAGCCCACCAATGAGGACGCGAGCGTTGGGGCGATGCGCGATCGGGGCGACTCCACGAATGCCCAGCGCATCTTCCGAGCCGTGCGCACGCGAGGTCATCAGCTCGACGCCGTGGGCGCGCAGCACGTACTCCTGATCACGCTGTTGAAGAAGTAGCTCTCCGCCATCGGGAAGCGTCGTGCGTTCCAGGGTGAACCACGGTTTCATGCGAATCTCACAGGGGGCAGGCAGGGAAGCGCCAACAGGCGCAGGGGGCAAGGAGTAGCGCTGCGGGCCACGCGATCTCGCGCGTACTCTTAGCGTTTTGAGAGGGGGGCGCGCTAGCGCAAAAGCAGATAGATCGCCGCGACGGGGGCTGTCATCAGAAGAGAGTTCACGGTGGCGAGGACGACAAGCGGCGTGAGTGCGATCGTTCTGGTTTTGTTGCGCAAGCTCAGCAGCCGCGAGTGCGCAGCGCTGAGGGATTCGAGTGCGGTCCCGGCCTGCATCGCCTGTGCGCCCTCAGCGGAAGGCCGAGAGGAAGAAGGCTCCGGCGTCGGTGCAGGAAGCATGCGCGCGATAAGACGTGCGATGGTCTTGTCGAGCGCCCAGGTCACCGGCCGGGCGAAGACGCCCGCGGCTTGCCGTGCCGCCCGACGCACCACCGGGTAGAACAAACCCTGGTAGAGCGTGTGGGAAAGCGTCTGCAGACTGTCGGCTGAGAGTTTGCCTCGGCGAAGGGAGTCGACCTCGGCAAGGGCGGACTCGATCCCTTCGAACACCATCACGACGAGCTGCCAGATGCTGTCCATAGCGAGGTCAACCACGCGCACCGCGCCCCAGGTGGCCCCGAGGCCCAGACCGATGAGGGCTCCGTAGAGGATGAGCAGGGTCTGGGGAATCACGCTCAGCGGCGCAAAGATCCATGCGGAGAGCGCCACGCTGAGGATGATGGCAACCCCGCACCATCGCGCCATCAGGAAGAGCGCGGAGGGAAGACTGAAGACGCGCTGGGCTTGTTGTCGAAGAGCGTTGCCAGACTTCCATTCGTGCCACCATTCGGATGGAAGGGGGGCACCAGACTCGTTATGCGCCGGAAGGTTCGGGGATGTTGAGGGCGCTGACGCGCGTGCTGCAGGTGCAGGTCGGGCGTCGGACTGGCGTGGGGTGCCGAGCATCATCGGGGTCTCGGGTCAGAGGGGCAGGCCAGGACTAATCAAGCTGGCCGGCAAGCGTCGTCCAGGCGAGTGGGTCGTCGGTGACCATGGTCTGAAGGGCATTGGTGGAGAGCTGCCCGACGGAGACAGGCTGACGCCCGGCGGCAGGCCAGACCGTGCGCGCAAGAAGGGCCTCAAGATCGGGCTGACACTCGCATGTCATCCACGCATCGACCAGGTCATCTCGGACCGCCGCAGAGCCCTCGGCCGGGGGCAGAGTAGCGACCCGCTCCATGAGGAGATCGACCGCGGGGCAGGTTTGAGGGTTGGCAAGGTGGCCGGAAGCCGCGGCGCGCTCGAGCGCCTCGTCAGTGGGAGGGGCGGCCCGCTCGACAGGCGCCGGGGCGGGGACCACAAAGAGCACCGACTCGCCGAGTTCATCGCGAAGTGCCCTGAGAACGCCGTTCATGCGCTCGGCCGAGGTGGGGCCGTCGATGCGAAAGGCGATTGTCGCCGGCTCGCCATCAGGTTGTTGCGCTTGCGCCTCTCGAAGCGCGTCGGCCGCCGCGCCGAGGTCGTCTTCAAAGTCGCGACGCAGAAGACTCAGTGAGCCGTCACTGACGCCGATAAGAATCCGCGGCGCCTGACGGGTAGGGCTGAGTGCGTTGATGCCGCGCAGCGTCTGATCGGAGGACGCCGGGCGCGTGGCGTCGATCCAGGCCTGCGCGCGCTCGGCGCTGGCCAGATCGCAGCTCCAGTCATTGGAGGGGAAGGGAAGCGGTGAGGAGGCGTCGGCGACGACATCGTCCTCGGGGGCCTGATACGGTGACGTCAGTTCCTGAGACGTCTCGATGACCTGCTCCGCCGCGGGCTCCGCGCGGTCACAGCCCACACCGAACAAGGTCAGCAAGATCGCACAGGTTGCGGGAGAGCGTCGGCGTTGAAGCAGGCCGGGCGATGAGAGCAGGAACGACGAGCAGGTCACAGTAGGCTCCACAACGAGAGGTCAGGTTACTCCGACGTTCGACGTCCGACACTCGCCCTAAATTCAGCGCGTTATGGCGAGTCATCAGCGGCGATCTCTTCGGAGTTGAGAGCCTCCACAATCGCCTGCCCGACGCCCGTGGCCGAGGCCGGGTTTTGGCCGGTGAGCAGCCGGCCGTCCACGACCACGTTTTCCTGAAAGTTGTCCGCGCCGTCAAAGGTGGCGCCACGCTCCCGAAGTTCACGCTCCAGCAAAAAGGGAACCACCTCTTCGAGCTCCACAGCGCGCTCCTCGGCGTCAGTAAAGCCCGTGACCTCGCGGCCAGCGACAAGCCATTGACCGTTGGAGAGTTTGACGTTGAGCAGGGCCGCCGGACCGTGGCAGACCGCAGCGACCGCACCTCCGGCCTCCCAGATGCGAGCGGTGAGCTCTTGCATGGCGGCGTTGTCTGCGAAGTCCCACATGGTGCCGTGGCCGCCGGCAAAGAAGATCGCCTGGTAGTGTTCCGGATCGACCTGATCGATGGCCAGCGTGGTCTGGAGCCGGCTGCGCCACGCCTCGTTTTCCCAGAACGCCGCGTTGATCGGGTCATCCATGTCCAGGCTTTTGGGGTCGGCGGTGACCGGCCCGCCCTGCGGGCTGGCAACATCGATGGAGTAGCCGGCCTCGCTAAGCACGGACCAGGGGTGCGTAACTTCGCTTAAGTAGTAGCCGGTCGATGTGCCGGTATCGCCCAGCACGGTGTGGTTGGTGAGCACGAAGAGAATCTTACCTTCGTTTTGCTCCGACGCCTCTTCGGAGGGCGTCGCCGAAGTGTCGGTAGCCTGTGTCTCGGTCGAGGAGCCGGTAGCGCAGGCGGTAAACATAAACACAAGCGCAGAGACAAGGAATGTGGCCAGCGGGGAGAGGAGAGGGGGCAGTCGCATAAGAAGATCGCGTCAGGGGTCGATGTGAGCCAGAGACATGCGCACCTGGCTGAGGTGAACAAAAAGGTATCCTGCGCACCGGTTCAGCGTTGGCCAGAAAGCTTTTCCGAATTTCAGGAAGGCGCAATGGCGAGGCGATCGCGATGGACATGTCGCCTCACGGCGATGGTGGTCACGTTGAGTCGACCGGAGGTTAGCTATTCGCGGGCGAATGCGTCGACCGGGGGGCAGCAATCTGCCGGCCAGGCAGGCGACCGGGGGTCAGCTATTCGCGGTCGAATGCGCCGACCGGGGGTCAGCAATCTGCCGGGCCGGGAGCCGACCGGGGGTCAGCTTCCCGGGGGGGGCTTCAGTGCCCCGATGGCGCGGCAAGCCCGACGCGATCGATCAGCCGCTGGCTCTCGGCGTTCAGACCGGTGAGCACAACCTCTTTGCCCAGGGCGCTGTACCGGGTGATGACCCGCGAGATGGCGGCGACCGCCGAGTGGTCCCAGACATGGGAGGCGGAGAAGTCGATCTCCACGCGCCCGGGGTCGGCCTGCACGTCGAAGGTCTCGCTGAAGTCGGTGCAGGTCGCAAAAAACATCTGGCCCTGAACCCGGTAGCGCTTGCTGCCGCACTCCATAAGTTCGTCGGCGATGGCCAGCCGCGCGATACGCCAGCCGAAGATCAGCGCGCTGAGGATGACGCCCACCGCTACGCCTTTGGCAAGGTCGTGGGTGTAGACGACGGTGGCGACGGTGGAGAGCATCACCACCGAGTCGGCCGCCGGGATTTTGCGAAGATCGAGCAGCGAGTTCCAGTCAAAGGTTCCCACGCTGACCATGATCATCACGCCGACGAGCGCGGCCATCGGGATGCGCATAACGAGATCGCCGAGCACCAGAATCAAGAACATCAAGAAGATGCCGGCGACAAGCGCGGAGAGCCGCCCCCGCCCCCCACTCTTCACGTTGATCACGGACTGCCCGATCATCGCGCAGCCGGCCATCCCGCCAAAACATCCGGCGATGGCGTTGGCGATGCCCTGACCGCGCAGCTCTTTGTTTTTGTCGCTGCGCGTGTCGGTCATGTCATCGACGATCGAGGCGGTGAGCAGCGACTCCAGCATCCCCACCATCGCCAGGGTCAGCGAGTAGGGCAGGATGATCAGCAGCGTCTCTATCGAGAGCGCAACCTTCGGCAGCGCAAAGAGGGGAAGCGCCCGGGTGACCCGGCCCATATCGCCCACGGTCTTAAGTTCCCAGCCCGCGAAGAGCACGACGGCGGTGATGATCACAATCGCCATCAGCGCCGAGGGGAGCGCGCGGGTCAGCCGGGGCAACCCGTAGATGATCGCCAGCGTCGCTGCGACCAGCGCGTACATCAGCCAGCCGGCACCCTCAAAATGTGGGAGCTGCGCCATAAAGATCAGGATCGCCAGGGCGTTGACAAAGCCCAGCATCACCGAATGTGGGATAAAGGTGATGAAACGACCCAGCTTGAAGACCCCGGCGATAAACTGAATGACACCGGTGAGGATGGTCGCAGCCAGCAGATACTCCAGCCCGTGGTCGGCAACCAGCGTGATCATCAGCAGCGCCATCGCCCCGGTCGCCGCCGAGATCATGCCGGGACGCCCCCCGGCGATGGCGGTCGTGACCGCGATGCAGAACGAGGCGTAGAGCCCCACCATCGGGTCGACGCCGGCGATGATCGAAAACGCGATGGCCTCCGGAATCAGCGCCAGAGCCACGGTGATGCCGGCCAGAATGTCGCCGCGAAGGTTGAAGAACCAGGTGTCACGAAAAGATTGAAGAGCGGGGTGCAAAACGTCTGCCTTGGAACATGAAAACGAACGAGGGGAAGGTCGCGCGCCTCCCGACACAGAACTCGCCATGCCGCAGCTTGAGGCCGCAGCGGCGCGTGCTCCCCGCCGTGATGGGGCGGGGCGATAAC
The DNA here is from genome assembly GCF_007997005.1 of Lujinxingia vulgaris. Taxonomy (GTDB): domain Bacteria; phylum Myxococcota_A; class Bradymonadia; order Bradymonadales; family Bradymonadaceae; genus Lujinxingia. The sequence goes on from NZ_VOSL01000055.1 coordinate 34,205, forward strand.
CTCGCGATGGCTTTTGGAGGGGCACAGCGAAAGGAGGGAGGACGGAGGCGTCCTGTGAGGCACGCGCCGGCGTTCCGGCATCGCCGTAGACCCGCGCACGTGACGCGGCCAGTTAACGCAGACGCCGCGGTTACGCAAGTCCGGGCTGGCGTGCGGGGGGGGCTGCGCGAGGGCAGGAGGCGGAGGTGACAGCCCTCCGGGCGCCGTCGTTGAAAGGCTCCTGCAGCCATCCGCGTCGGATGGCTGTCGGATTACCAGTCGATGGAGGAGCCGTCCCAGGCGAAGAAGCGCCCGGAGTCTTCGGGGCGCAGCCCGTCGATGACGTCGAGAAGTTGTGTCGCGGCGCGCTCGGTCGAGAAGAGCTTTGAGGCGGGGACGTGGGCCTGAAAGGGCTTTGAGAGCCCGGTGTCGACTGTCCCCGGGTGCAGCGCCACGCAGATGAGCTCGCCCATGCGCCGATGTTGGCCGAGCTCAATGGCCATCGTGCGCGTGAGCATGTTCTGAGCGGCCTTGGAGGCGCGGTAGCTGTACCAGCCGCCCAGGTTGTTGTCGCCGATGCTGCCGACGCGCGCCGAGAGGTTGGCGATGACGGTGCGCTCTGTGTGGCGCAGGAGCGGGGTGAGATGTTTTACGACCAGGGCCGGGCCCAGGGCGTTGACCTGCATCAGGGCGTTGAAGGCGGCCGGGTCGAGGTCGCCCAGGCGCTTCTCCGGGGTGATCTGGCGCGACGCATCATGAAGCAGCCCGGCCACGTTGCAGACCAGGTGCAGACGCTCAACCTGCGTCCCGAGCTCGCGTGCGGCCGCCTCAATGGTGTGCTCGCGCGTCACGTCCAGGTCGACGCAGACCAGCCTCCCGGGGTGCTCCTCCTGAAGCTCCGCCAGCGCGGCGGTCGTCGTCGCGTTGCGTGAGCAGGCGACGATCCGGGAGAAGTGCGGCGCGCCGAGCAGGGCGCGGGTCATGGCCAGGCCCAGGCCGCGGCTGGCCCCCTGAATCAGGGCAAAGCTCGGATCGGGGAAGGAGGTCCATCGCGCGTCAGACATGGTATGGCGTCCGGGTTTGAGAGGTTGAAGCCAATGGGAGCGTTGACTGCCCAAAGCTCGGAACGACCTTAGGCCCGGGCAAGGCGATCGGCCTTTGTGGGGGGCTTTAACGGTGTGTATCGAGCGACTTGGTGAGGAGTTCAGGATGGGAGTATCATTCAAGATGGTGGCGTCGCTCTCGGTCGTGGCGCTGGGGGCGCTGGCGTGGGCCGGCTGCGCCAGCACCGGTGGCAGCGGGTCGAGCGTGAAGGTCGTCGACGAGCTGGAGATCGAGCGCTACCTGGGCACCTGGTACGAGCTGGCCTCGGTGCCTCTGCGTGCGCAGCGCGATTGTGTGGGTACGACGGCGACCTACTCGCTGCGCGATGACGGGGATATCCGCGTCTACAACCGCTGCCTCAAGGGAGGTTTTGATGGCAAGGTCAGTGACATCACGGGCCGAGCGTGGGTGGATGATGGGCGCGATCCGGCGAAGCTGAATGTGCGCTTCTTCTGGCCCTTTAAGAGCCCCTACTGGGTGGTCGCGCTCGATGCGGATTACCGGTGGGCGGCGGTCTCCGGGCCCGATCAGGAGAACCTGTGGATCTTAAGCCGAACGCCCTGCATGAACGCGCAGACCTTCGCGCAGATCTATGAAGATCTGGACCGGCGCGGCTTTCCGGTGGACGCGTTGCGCGTCACGCCCCAGCAGGATGAGAATGGGAAGCGCTGTGAGGTGAGTTTGCCACCGGAGGTGGCTGAGGTTTCCGAGTAAACTTGATACGTTTGCGGCCGCGCCTCTTAGACCGCTGCGTTGAAGTCACCGCTGCCTCAATGGCGCCAGCGAGCCGTGTGAAAAGGTTCGTGATGGGAGTGTTCGCAGAGATGCAGGGAGTGTGCGATGCGTCGTGATGTTGCAACAACGCTGTTAGCCAGGAAGAACGCGTGGAAGGCCGCTCTACTCGCCGGAGCCATCGCCTGGGGGACGCTCAGCTGTGCGCAGGGCTCCCATAACGATCTCAACCCCGACCCCGGTGAGAATCTGGCGGAGCAGCATGCCGCCGATCAGGATCGGGAGCGTGAGATGCGACGCTCGCAGTGTGCCGCCGGAAAGACGCGTTGCAACGAGTCGTGTGTGGATCTGCAGTCGGACGCGTTTCACTGCGGCGGCTGTGGGGAGGTCTGCGCGCCTCCGGGGATCTGTTATCACGGTCAGTGTTCGCAGGGAGAATGATCGTCGGGGGGCCGCGCTGGTCGGCCCTTGATGCGCACTCCGGCCAGCCCGAGCGTTGACTCCCGGTCGTGGTCAGCTCGGCCTCCCCGGTGAGTGGAGAACGGGGTTTTGCGTTGTAAGGTGTTGATTTTTAAGGGGTTTTGTTTCTTTTTTTTCGGGGCGTCGCGACGATGGGGAGCGGCAGGAGATGCCCGATTGCGCCGAGGCGTCTCTTCGAGGTGGGACACGCACCTTGCCCGAAAGTCCCCTCCCCGGATTGCAGGCGCGTTGCGGGTTGTCGTGTTGCGATCAAATTGTCACAATTGACGCATTCGCCAGAACAATAGCTTTGCCGTGGAGGGGGAGCCATGGTGTCTGCACGATCTGTGACGAGGACGAGATGGCCGCGCGATATATTTTGAGCCAACCGGTGGCATTGGCGGTCGACGTGGCCATCGACGAAGGGCTCGATGTGGACGCCCTGGCGCGAGGTCTCGAGCTCGATCACCGAGCGATCCAACGCACCGCCTATATGCGAGTGCCCTGGGAGAGTTTTGTGATCTTTTTAGAGCGCATGGAGGAGGCGCTCGGTGGCGAGCTCGTCCCTGCGATGACACGGCGATTTGTGGAGAAAAATCCTTTTAGCAATTTTGCGCGTGTCGGTGGTCTCTTCTGCAGCCCGCAGCTCTTATACAGGATGGCGAACTATGTCTTCGGACCGATGATGTTTCCCGTGGCGCGATTCGATGTCGAGGAGCTGGGGAGCATCGGGTTTCGGGTGATGTTGACGCTGCCGCCGGACGTTCGCGACTGCCCCGTGTTTTTTCGTATTTGTGGTGAGTTCTTGCGCCACTCTCCGGCGTTGATCGGGATGAAACCGGCGCGGGCCCATCACATCTTCGGTGTGAGGCAGGCGACCTTTCAGATCGACTACCCTCCCTCGCTCTCGCTGCTGGCGCGTCTGCGCCGTTTTACGGATGCGGCCCTGGCCAGCCGCGCGTTTATGGAGGAGTTGCAGGCGCAGGGAGAGCGTCTGCGGGAGAGCTATGACGCGCTGCAAGAGTCTGAGGAGACCTTCAGGACGATGGTGGAGCGCAGCCCGGATGGGGTGATGGTGCTTCACGAGGACGCGATCATCTTTGCCAATGACGCGCTCGCCAGGATGCTCGCGTTGCGTGGTGGGCCGGAGCTTGTGGGAGAGCGCATCGAGACGTTGGGCGCGCCGGGCTACGATGTGTCGGGCCTGCTGCGTGAGGCGCAGGAGCATGGCGAAGCGGTCGCGTTGCGCTTGCGCGTGCCCGAAGATGATACCGCGGCAGCGGTGCCGGTGGAGGCCAGAGCGCTTCGCGCGCGCTTTCTGGGCCGCGACGCGCTGATCGCCACGATGCGTGATGTACGGGAACGCGAGGCGTCGATGGCACGGGCGATCGACACCGATCGTCTGGTCACGATGGGAACCCTGGCCGCCGGTGTGGCCCATGAGGTCAACACCCCGCTGGGCTACGCGCAGGCGAACCTCGAGTTCATCGACGAGCTTCTGGAGGACACCCCCGACCTGCGTGAGCTGGATGCGGAGGCGCAAGCCGACGTGCTCGCCTCGCTGCGAGATGCTCGAAAAGGGTTGGAGCGGGCGATCGAGATCGCGAGCGATCTCAAGGAGATCGGGCGCGAGGGCGACGTGCGCGGCGAGGTGCTTGACCCTCGCCAGTCTGTGGAGGGCGCGCTGCGCTGGGCGCGCGCTGAAGTGCTGCAGGTGGCCCGGCTGCACATGGCCCTGGAGGCGTGTGGCGAGGTGATCGCCAGCCGGCGGCGTTTGAGCCAGGTGGTTCTCAACCTGCTGATCAATGCGGCGCACGCGATGAGCTCGGACAGGAGGCACCAGAACCTCGTGGAGATCACGACCTTCGCCTCCGACGAACACGCCTGCATTGAGGTGTGCGACAACGGGCCAGGTATGACGCCGGAGACCCTGGAGCGCGTGTTTGAGCCCTTTTACACGACCAAGGAGCCCGGGCGAGGCACCGGACTGGGTCTCTTTGTGAGCCGTGAGATTGTGGAGGAGTTCGGCGGAACGCTGCACCTTGAGAGCGAGCCGGGGCGAGGGACGCGGGCGACGATCCGGTTGCCGCAACGCCAGGCGGTGACCAGTAAGACTGCGACGACATCGGCATCCTGAGCGGTCGAGCGGCATGGCGCCGCGTCGCATCATGTCGCAATAAGGTCGGGGAACGTCTTCAGCCACCCCACGGCGTGGACACCCCAGAGGCCGATCAAGATGGCCTCGGCCGCGTCGTGCCGGAGGGTGGTGGGGGCGGGGGCGCCCGACCAGGCGATGACCTCGCGAGCGACGTGGTCGGCGGCGGCTTTTGCGTCGGCGCCGCTGCGTTGCTGGCGATCGAGGAGCAGCGCCTGGCGCCAGCGCTCCGGGGCCACCTGAAGCATCTCGGCGCCCTGGCGCGTGGCGGCTTTCTGCCAGATCTCGGCCAACCCCCGGTCGCCTTCGAGCACCACGTATGCCAGCGGGGCCTCATCGCGAAGCACCGCCCAGGCGGCGTCGCGCAGCCGTCGTTTGGAGCCGAAGTTCGTCGATCGGTAGCGCAGCAGGCGGCCCTCGGCGTTGTAGGTGGCGAAGCCGCAGCGCAACCCCAGGTCGATCGCGAGAAGATGGGGGGACATGGTCTTGAACTCCTGAAAATGCGTTTACCCTTCCCCGGAGTCGTTCGTGACAACGGTGATCTCCGGTGGCCCACCATGAGGCCACGCCGGGAGGCGTCAAGCATGAAGGAGAGCGGGTGCGAGAGGCAACGATGTGGAGAGCGGGAGGGATCGTCAGAGGCGTGATGTGGGCGGGGGCGCTCACCGCCGCAACCTTCTGTGCGGTCGCCGCGCTGAGCCGTCCGGCGCTGGCGGCTGAGCCCGCAGATGCCCGGGCCGAGGCCGATCCATCGCCCGAGTCGCGCGCGTTGCCCACGTCAGCCGCGGCGCAGACCTCGCCGGGCATCACCCGTTGGCCCTCACCCGCGGAGCTTCGCCGGGTCAACCAGGCGCGCCTCGATCGTCAGGCTCGCGGCATGGGTGTGCTGCTCGGCTGGTCGGCGCTCAACATCGGCGTCGGAACCGCGGGCTACCTGATGACCGACGGTCCTCAGCGCTATTTTCACCAGATGAACGCCGCCTGGAATGTGGTCAACGCTCTGATCGCCGGGTTCGGGCTGCGTGGCGCGCTGCGGGACGACGCGGCGAGCTTCGATGGGCTGGAGACGCTCGAGGAGGGGCGCTCATTTGAGCGCATCCTGGCCATCAACATCGGTCTCAATGTGGCCTACATGGCCTCGGGGGCGTTTATGTGGGAGCGGGGCCTGCGCCGCGATGATGATCGCCTCCAGGGCTACGGGCCCTCGCTGCTCGTGCAGGGGGCGTTTTTGCTCGTCTTTGACAGCACGCTCTTCACGCTGCAGCGACGCGCCTCGGCGCGTTATCTCGAAGGGGTTCAGGTGGGTATGGGGCCTGATGGAGGGCTGCAACTGGGCTATGGCGCGAACTTCTAAGGTCGCTGCGTGACGAAGGTATGGAAGTTCTGAGAGGTGCGGAATGAGTGTGTTTTTTGAACATCTGCGCGAAGCCCAGGCGTCGCTCCGCGAGGGGAAGCGGCGCTGGATCTACGTGGCCTACGATCAGCTCAACGCGGCGCTGGAGCCGCTGGCGTCGACCCCGGCTGAGGAGCTGGGGGTGGTGCTCGTTGAATCCCAGGCCAAAGGTCGCCGGCGGCCCTATCATAAACAGAAGCTGCTCTGGGTGCTTGCCAGTCAGCGTCATTTTGCCCTGGAGCAAGCGCGGCGTGGGGTGCAGATCCATTACGCGATAACCTCGGAGGATTACGCCACGTGCCTGCGTCAGATCTGCGAAGAGCTGGGTTCGCTGGAGGGGATCGAGCCCGCGGAGCGCGAACTTCGCAGCGAACTTCAACCCCTGGTGGAGGAGGGGCTGCTTCGCTGGCATGACCACAGCGGCTGGCTCTCCCGCGCCGAAGACTTCCTCAAGAGCCAGAAGCATAAGGAGGGGCCCTGGCGCATGGACGCGTTCTACCGCTTCATGCGCAAGAAGACCGGCATTCTGATGGAGCAGGGAAAGCCCCGGGGCGGCAGCTACAGCTTCGATGATCAGAACCGTGAGCCCTGGTCGGGGGAGCCTCCCGCGCCGGAGATGCCTGTCTTTGAGCCGGACGCCATCACCAGGGAGGTGGCGGAGATGATCGCCTCGGTCTTCGCCGATCACCCCGGAGCGTTGCACCCCGAACATGTTGCGGCGAGCGCGGAGGATGTTGACGCGCTCTGGCGTTGGGCAAAAGACGCCTGCATGACTTATTTTGGCCCCTACGAAGACGCGATGAGCCACCGGTCGCGCGGGCTCTTTCACACGCGCATCTCCGCGGCGATGAACCTTCACCGGCTGATGCCGGCGCGTGTGATCGAGGAGGTGTGCGCGCTGGAGATCCCGCTCAACAGCAAGGAGGGGTTTGTGCGGCAGGTGCTGGGCTGGCGCGAGTTTATGCGCCATGTGCATCGTCAGACCGACGGGTTTCGTGATCTCCCCGGGGAGCGGGCCGAGCGGCGTTCGGACCAGGCCGCGCCGAACTTCTTAGGGGGCGCCCACGATCTTCCGGCGGCGTACTGGGGCGAGCCCTCCGGGCTGGTGTGTCTGGACACGGTGGTCGCCTCCGTCCTCGACGAGGGCTACAGCCATCACATCACTCGCCTGATGGTGCTGGCCAACCTGGCGACGCTGCTGGATGTCGAGCCCGGACAGATCAACGACTGGTTCTGGGAGCTCTACATCGACGCGTACGACTGGGTGGTGGAGCCCAACGTGTTGGGCATGGGCGTGTTTGCGCTGGGGGATCTGTTCACGACCAAGCCTTACGTCAGCGGATCGAACTACATCGCGAAGATGAGTGATTATTGCGGGACGTGCGCGTTTGATCCGGGCTCGGACTGTCCGATCCGCGCGCTCTACTGGGCGTTTCTCGCCAGGCATGAAGCGAAGTTGCAGGAGCAGGGGAGGATGAACCTTGTGATGGGTTCGTTGCGTCGGCGCTCGGAAGAGCAGCGCGCCGCCGACGGCCGGGTCTTCGAGCTCTTGTGGGAGCAGCTCCGGCGGGGAGAGCCCGCTGCCCCGGCGATGTTTCGGAAGAAGGATGGCCAGGAGAGCCTCCCGGGGCTCTCGTCATCCTGAGCGCGAGCGGGCTGCCGGTGTGGCAGCCCGCTCGCGGGTTTTCCAACGTCGGGGCCTTGCACGTGGTCTCAGGCCGACTCGGAGTTGGAGGAGAGTGAGGAGCCGTTGGAGGGGCTGCGCGCGCCGCGGTTGACCGCGTCGCGCACCAGCCCGAGGAGATCATCTCGGCTGTAATGACCCTTGTTGAGCACATGGTGCACTCGCTGGGTGAGCCGGGAGCGATCGCGCTGGTTGAGATCCATCGCGGTGACCACGACCACCGGGATGTCTTTCCAGCGCGGGTTCTCCTGGAGGCGGTCGAGGACCTCGAAGCCGTCCATCTCGGGCATCATCAAGTCGAGGAGGATGAGGCTGGGCATGGCGCCTTCATCCAGAAGTTCCATCGCGACGCGGCCGTTGGGTGCGCTCTCTACCTTCCAGCCGGCCTGAATCACGGTGCGTTCGAGCACGTCGCGGGTGGCGTCGTCGTCTTCGACGATCATCAGGCTCTGGCTGCTCTTGCGGCCCTGGCCAAAGATGTCGAGCACGCGGGTCAGACGGCTGCGGTCCACCGGTTTGAGCAGGTACTCGGAGGCGCCGAGCGCGTAGCCCATGCTCTTGTTGCTGACGATGGTGAGCATGACGACGGGGATCTCGGCGATCTCCGGGTCGGCTTTGAGGCGAGTGAGTACGGTCCAGCCGTCCATCTCGGGCATCATCACGTCGAGGGTGATGACGTGCGGCTGCAGCTCGCGGGCCATATCCAGGCCCTCGGAGCCGCTGAGCGCGGAGCTGACGCGGTAGCCTTCGCGGTTGAGGAAACGTCGCATCAGTGCGTGCACGGTGGGGTCGTCGTCGATCACCAGCACCGAGGGGGCGTGCTCGGGAAGGTCCACGCTGAGATCTTCGATCTCTTCGTCGAGGATCAACGGATCGTTCTCGGCCAGCTCCACCTTGCTGGGCAGGCGCACCCGGAAGGTGGAGCCCTCGTCGACCTGGCTTGTCACGGAGATGGCGCCGCCCATCATCTCGGTGAAGTGGCGGGTGATGGTCAGGCCCAGGCCGGTGCCGCCGAAGCGGCGCGTGGTCGACTCGTCGGCCTGGGTGAAGGCGTCGAAGAGCGCCTCGAGTTTCTCCGGGGAGATGCCAATGCCGCGGTCCTGGACCTCAAAGACGCACCACTCACGGTTGTCGGCCGACTCACTGTAGACGTTGAGGCGCACCACGCTGTTATGCGTAAACTTGGCAGCGTTGGAGAGCAGGTTGAAGAGGATCTGCCGCAGCTTGGTGAGATCGACGACGATCGCGGTGGGCGCGAGCTCGGCGTCGACGCTGAAGCGGTTGCCGTTTTTCTCGATGAGGGGCTTGATGGTGGCTTCGACGCTCTTGAGCAGATCGGGCAGGTTGATGGTCTCCAGGTACATGTCCATCTTGCCGGCCTCGATCTTGGCCAGGTCGAGGATGCCGTTGATCAGGCTGAGCAGGTGGTTGGCGGCGCTGCCGATCTTCTGAAGATCGTCGAGGTACTCCTTCTGGCCGTCCATGGCCATCTCTTCGCTGATGAGCTCGCTGTAGCCGATGATGGCGTTGAGCGGGGTGCGCAGCTCATGGCTGGTGTTGGCCAGAAAGGCGCTCTTGGCCTCGCTGGCCTGCAACGCGGCGTCGCGGGCTTCGCGCAGCTCCACTTCGGCCAGGCGACGCTCGGTGATGTCGCGCAGGATCACCACGCGGCGCTCCTCAAGGTCGCTCTCAATTCGGCTGACGGAGAGCTCCACCGGGAAGCGTTCCCCGCTCGATCGCACCGCGTCGGATTCATGAAGGTCGCCCTCCCAGGCGGCGATGCCGCCCGGGGTGTTCTGCTCGGCGAAGAGGCTTTTTGTGGGCTCTTCGGCGGTGTCTTCGGTGCCCTCTTTTAAGGGGCTGGCCGCGTGCGGTCGCCCGGTGATCGCCGGCACGATCGCGCTGAATGGCGAGCTGACGATGGCATCCTGCGGGTAGCCGAAGATGCGGGCAGCTGCCGGGTTGAGCTCCTCGATCTGGCCGTTGGCGCGGATGGTGAGGATGCCGTCGGCGGCGGTCTCTACGATCGCGCGGGTGTGCGCTTCGCGGCGCTGCATCTGGCTGACCGCCCAGTTTTTAAGCGCCTCGTAAGCCAGGGTGAGGCTGAGCACCAGCACGTAAAGTCCGGCCAGCACCGTCATCTCAAAGATGATGGACTCGCGCTCTCCGAGCGAGGGAGAGCGCTCGCTGCCGGAGAGCACCTGGATGTAATACGTCGCCGACGCCGTCAGGCTGAGCACCAGCCAGACCACCCCGGAGCGGATGTTCGCCACCAGAATCGCGAGCATCGGGACCACCGCCAGCCATAGCAGCGGTGGGGAGCCGAACCCGGCGACCATCGTCACAAAGATCATGACCCAGTAGACGTTAAAGGCCAGCCAGTTGCCGATCACGTTGAAGCTGACGTTCTTACGCAGCATCAAGATCGAGGCGCAGACCATCGCCGCGCAGATCATCACACCCAGCGCGCTCACCCAGGTGCTGCTGAGCGCGTACATGATCACCGAATAGATCGGCGCCCAGATGGCCAGTGAGAGGGAGAAGACGATGACGATCTTCGCACGGAACGCTTGCTCTACGGGGGCATCGGCGAAGGAGGGGGCGACGCGGGCGAGCAGCCCGTCGAGGAGGCCGCTGCGGGTGGTGCCGGAGGTGGTGCTCATGAGGGAGATCCTGAATGGGTACGACCATCGCGCTCCCGATAAGGGGCGCAGGTTGTGCACGGGCGTTCACCTGACCCCCCGGTGGCGAGCTGCCCGGGCACTGGTTACGGCTTCGTTGTTTCGCAGACCTTAAGGTAATAGCTGCCGGGTGCGCTCGACGGCAAGCGCGCTGAGTGTCAGAAGTTGTTTTCTTATGTGACCGACGCGGGTGCGCACGAGCGTTGGCCAGTCGCGTGCATTGCGAAGCTGGTCGGTCTCGGCCAGTCGGCGGGTGTGCTGGCGTTTGATCTTGCCGCTGGACGTCTTGGGGATGGAGCCGGGCGGGACCAGCTGAAGATCGGCCAGCGCCAGCCCGAAATGATGCTGGAGGGTGTGGCGAACCTCGCGCTCCAGCTCGTCAAACGAGCGCCAGGTGCCCGGGGAGATCTCCGCGACCAGATGCAGGGCCTGGGTGCCCAGCGCGTTCGCTCGGGTGTAGGCGACCACCCGGCCCAGTCGCAGCCCCCGGACCCGGCCGACGTGACGTTCGATGTCGGAGGGGGCGAAGTTCTGGCCGGCGATGATGATCAGATCTTTGAGGCGATCGATGATGTAGAGCTGATCGTCGGCGACGTAGCCAATGTCGCCGGTGGCGAGCTCCGCGTCGGGATCGACGTCTTTGCCCCAGTAGCCCGGCGAGACCGAGGGGCCGCGGACGTGAATCTGGCCCACCTGACGCTCGCCGAGAGCCTGACCGCTCTGAAGATCGCGTAGAATTAAGGTGTGCTCGGGCACCACGTGCCCCACGCTGACGGATGTGAGCGCGTGGGTGGCGCTGGATTCTTCGCAGGGGGCACGGCGCTCATCGGCGACCGCGTGACGGTCGACGCTGTCGTAGCGCACCCGGGTGTTGGGCCGCGGGAAGGCGACAGCGAGCGTGGCCTCGGCCAGCCCGTAGACCGGGAAGAAGGCTTCGCGCTTGAACCCGAAGGGCTCAAAGCGGTCGAGGAAGGCGTCGACGGTGCGATGGTCGATGGGCTCGGCCCCGTTGAAGGCCAGACGCACCGAGGAGAGGTCGACACCGTCGAGCAGGCGCTCGGGCAACTTCTGTGCGACCACCGCGTAGGCGAAGTTCGGTGCGACGATGAAGGTCGCGCCAAAGCGGGTGATGCCTTTGAGCCAGCTGTCCGGGCGCGCCACAAAGCCCGAGGGGCGCATCAGGTAGGGGGCAAAGCCCACGAAGAGCCCCAGCAGCGGGCCGCCAATAAGGCCCATGTCATGGTAAAGGGGCAGCCAGGAGAAGGAGCGGTCGGCTGTCGAGAAGTGCCCGGCGAGCGTGCTCGCGCGCAGGTTCGCCACCAGGTTCTTCTGCGTGACGATGACGCCCTTGGGCGAGCCGGTGGAGCCGGAGGTGTACTGCAGGTACGCGGTCTGGTGGAGGGGGCGCTGCCAGTCTTCTTCAGCCACAGGGTCGCCGGGGGCATCGCCATCGAGGAGCGCCGGGCCGTCGAGGAGCGCGGTGGTGCCGAGGCTTGCCAGATCGAGGGCGTCCCAGCGGTCTCGGTGGTCGGCGACAAGGGCGCGAGGCTGGCAGTCGGCGCAGACCGCGCGGATGCGCTCGTTGAAGCTGCGCGAGAGCTTGAGCTCGGTCAGCGGAGGCAGCGGCACGGCGATGGCCCCGAGCGTCATCGACGCCAGCATATAGGCCATAAAGATGTCGACGTCGTCGAGCGAGAGGATCACACGTTCGCCCTCGGTGACGCCGTGATCGCGCAGCGCGAGTCGGGCGCGCTCCACCGCGCGCACCATGTGCTCAAAGCTGATGGGCGAGGCGGTGGGACCGTCGCTGCTCAGGGTGACGTCGTAAAAGGCGGGCTTCTCGGGTGAGGCGTTGGCACGCCGCCAGAAGATTGCGGCGAGCGATTCGTCGGGAGAGGGGATGGCGTCGAGGACCGCCTGCGGCGTATCGAGGGCCGAGGCCGGGCGAACCCAGCAGGGTTCCGAGAGGGGCGTCGGAGCGGTGGATGTGGACATGGCAAACCTCAGAACGACGGGTGGGAGGGCTCAGACGTAGAAGGCGCGGGCGTGCTCGACGAAGGCCTGCGCAAGCGCGATGTGGGCGGTCGGGAGCAAGCGCGGGTCGACCTGCTCAAGCATCGTCTCGACCCGAGCGGGGGTCAGGTGCTCGCAGAGGCTTGTGCGCCCGACCGGGTAGCCGAGGAGCTCACGGGCGATGACGTCAGAGACCGTCGGGTGGGCCAGCTCGCCGCGCTCGCGGGCGGTGAGGATCGTCGCCAGCAGGTTGAGGTGAATGGCCGCGTCGAGGCGCGCGGAGGGGGCGCCGGCTTGCGCGGGGCGATCGTCGAGAAGATCGCTTAGATGCTGGCCGACAGGCCCCTCCCAGGTGTCGGGAAGGTGGGGGGCAAGCGCGCCTTCGAGGTCGTCGGGTGTGAAGCTCTGGCGAGCGCTGAGAAGTGGCGAGGGGACCATGCCCATGTGGCGGATCGTGGCGTGCACATCGCCCGGGCTCAGCCCGGCGCGGAGGCTCGCAAGCGACGTGGCGAGGGTGGCCAGCAGAAAGCGATCGCTGAGGAAGGTGGCTCTGGCGCGGGAGAAGATCACCGCGAACCCGCAGGCATCAAGCCACTCAAAGAGGTGGCCCGGGGCGCGTTCGCCGCCCGACGGCAGGCGCACCTCCAGCAGGGGGCGGGTGCCGGTGCCGGGGAGGGCGCGCTCGCAGGCTTCCAGGGTGAGCCCGGGAAGCGGTCGGCGCAACCGGAAGACGGCGTCGTCGGGGAGGGCGGTGGGCGGCGCGCCGCCGTGCATGGCAAGGGCGATGGGGGGCGGTGCTTCGGTCTCGTCGGCGTCGCGGGTTGGGGTGAGGTGCAGCGAGAGGGGGGCGTCGCTGGCGAGGGCGTCGGCGCGGTAGTGGACGAGGCGAAGAGGCCGCGCTTCGAGCTCGTCGAAGAAGGCGTCGGCGTGGACATCGACGCCGCGCCGAAGGGTGAGCTCAAGGGGTTGGCGCGCCGGGAGGCGGCGCACATGAACGCGCTCGGCGACCTGCCGCAGGTAGAGAAACGAGCGGGCCGCCTGGGCCTGCTGCTCCACCAGGGTCTCACCGGCGGCGGCGAGTTCTCGGCGAAAATCGTCTTCGGTGGGCGGATGCGCGCCGCGTTTTGCGGCGAACACCATCAGATCGAGGCAGCGGGTGTAGATGCGGTGGTAGTCGTCGGGGAGGCGGTCGATCAGCGCGCGTGTTGCCCTTGCGATGCGAGTGATGTCGTCGGCCGACTCCACCTTCGGGGCGTGAGGCTGAAGATGATCGCGTTGGATCTGGTCGATGAGCGCATCGAGCGAGGCGTCGATGTCATTGAGGGGGAGCAGCGCATCGATGAGGCCGTGATCCAGCGCGCGTTTGCCCCACAGGCGGTGCCCCCAGAGCAGGAAGCCCAGTCCGCGCTCCAGGCCCATCATTGCCGGCAGCCGCTGGGTGCTGCCGAAGGCCGGGGTGTTCAGGTAGTCGGCGATCTCGGTCATGTAGAACGTGGCGTCGGGGCTGTCGGTGGCCACCCGGAAGTCACAGTTGAGCGAGAACTCCACGCCGCAGCCGTAGCACGAGCCGGTGACCAGGGCGATGGTGGGCACCGGGCAGCGTTTGACGCTGGCGTAGGCGCGGCGCAGCAGCGCGGTCATCTCAAAGATGCTCTCGGGAGACTGCACGGCGCTCGCCAGCATCAGCTGCGCGCCGTTGATAAAGCTGCGGGCTTTGGCGCTCTTAAAGACGAGCGCGCGGGTGGTCTGCGCATCGACGGACGCCATCAGCTCAATGAGCTCTTCGGCGGCGCGGGCGCTGAAGATGTTGACTTCGGAGCCCGGCGTATCCATCTGCACATGCAGCACGCCGCCGGCGTCGAGATGGGTTGAGAAGATCGGAGGGCTCATGCGCTCACCACCTGGTCGAGGTAGTCGCAGAGCGAGCCTACGGTGAGGTCGGTGGGGTTGGAGGCCGACTCCACCCAGCGATTCAGGAGCACCGGCTGGCCCACGTAGCCTTCCAACTCCAGGGTGAGCACGGTGATGGTCAGCGAGTCGAAGCCCAGGTCGAGCAAGAATGAGTGATCTTCGCGGATCGTCTCCGGCAGGGGGTTGCTCGCAGCGGCGCGGATCGCCTTTTCGACGGTAGAGAAGGACGCTCTCACGGTACACCTCGTGGGGGAGGATGGGCCTTAAAGGGCTCATCGCGTGGGCGGAGCTGGAAAGTGATGTTAGCGACTTCAGTATCGTGAGCGTTGTCGTTGGTTTCAAGTTCTTTTTTTGGGTTTTTAACGATCGGTAAGAGTTGAATTGGTGGGCGACGCGCCGATCAGCGCCTGATGAGGTGCGACGCGAGGTCGCCAGATCGGCAACGGAGAGTGTGACGGCTGTGTCGTGCTACAGGTTGTTGATTTTTATGGTCTTTTTGTGCGGCCTGTGCGGGCTGGTGAAAAAAACTTCTCCGAAAGTTGACGCAAAGCTTGAGTGGTCGTAGAGTTTCAGGAGACGAAGATTCAACAGAGTGAAGCGCCGCTGTCGCCGCAATTTGTGCGTTTGCGGGTGATGTGTGGTTTTAAGTTAAGCGTGCCTCGCGTTGTGGTGAGTTGCGTCTTCGAGATGCCATGAATTTCCCCCAGAAGTGGTGTGCGCGCGATGTCTTTGCCTCCCCGACCCGACCTCTCCAGTGCCCAGCAGACCCTGCAGTGGATGACCCGACCGTACGGGTTTCTGGAGGAGTGCGCTGCGGGGCTGGGTGAGACCTTTGCGCTGGACTTTCGCGGCTACGGCGTCGGGGTGATCTTCAGCAATCCAGACGCGATTCAGGAGGTTCTGGGGGGTGATCCGGAGGTCTTCTGGGCGGGGGCCGGGAACGGCATCCTCAAGCCCTTTCTCGGGGAGAACTCCCTGCTCTTGCTGGAGGGTGAGCGTCACCGCCGCGAACGCAAGCTGCTGATGCCGAGCTTCGGACGGGGCAGGGTGCAGGCCTACGGGGAGCTGATCCACCGGGTGACCGGCGAGATCTGTCGGAGCTGGGCGTACGACGAGCCCTTCGCGGTGCGGCCTTCGATGCAGAAGGTGGCGTTTCGGTTGATCATCGAGATGGTGTTCGGGCCGGAGCGCACCGAGCGCAGGCGGCAGCTCTCCCGGGCGTTTGCGGCGGTGCTGGACGACGAGCTCTTTAACCTGGCGCTGCTCAGTCAGCGCGCCGGGGGGGAGGCTGCCGGGCAGCGATGGACGCAGTTCGTGGCGCAGCTCGATGAGCTCTCGGCGTTGATTTATGAGGAGATCGACGAGCGACGCACCACGGATAATCAGGACCGGGCCGACATCCTGGCGGTGCTGCTGGAGGCCCGTGATGAGCAGGGCCAGCCGATGCTGCGCGAGGAGATCCACGACGAGGTGCTCACGCTGATGGCGACCGGGCATGAGTCGACGGCCACGGCGTTGGCGTGGGGGATCTACTGGTTGCTCAGCTCACCGGAGGTCTACGAGCGGGCGCGGCGCGAGATGATGGCGTTGGGGCCGGAGTGTACCGGGGCGCAGATCGCGCGCAGCGATTATCTGGAGGCGGTGGTCAAAGAGATCTTGAGGCTGACCCCGGTGATTCCGGTGATCGCCCGACAGGTGCAACGCGAGGTGCGGGTGGGAGGTTATACGTTGGAGCCGGGGATGGTGGCGATGCCCGCGATTTATCTGGCGCATCGGCGCGCGGAGGTCTTTGAAGAGCCCGAGCGCTTCTGGCCGGAGCGCTTTCTCGATCGCACCTACCGATCCCATCAGTTTTTGCCCTTTGGCGGCGGGGTGCGTCGCTGCATCGGCGCGCGGCTGGCGATGTTTGAGATGAAGATCGTCCTGGGCACTCTGCTCCGAAACGTGGCGTTGGAGTTGGACGGGGAGCGCGCGCTGCGCCCGGTGAGACGACTTGTGACGATTGCCCCCTCGGGAGGAACTCAAGTGGTGCGACGTCGGGTGACGGAAAGGATCGAAAACGCTTGATCGTCGGCGGTCAACCTGTCACCCTGAAGAGGTAAACCTTTACGAGACAAGTCATCTGGCTCGCCGTTGCGAGTCTTGGAAGCCCGAAGAGACTGGCGAGTTGCGTCTGTGTTTTGGTGGCGTTGTTGTCCCTGGCTGCAGGAGGTCGAGATGCGTGGTGTGCGTATGAAGACGGCGGTAGGTTCGAGTGTGTTGGTGGCGGCGATGGCGTTGAGCGCGACGTCGTGGGCGCATGGGCCTTCGAGCGATGAGCCGATCTGTCGGTCGATCAGCGCGTCGCTGAGCGCGACGTTTTTTGCCGAGGGTTGCGAGAGCGCGGTGGGCCTTTGCACCGCCGGCGACCTGACACAGCGCGGAGGTCGTGTGGTCGGCTCGACGCGTTATGTGGCCGATGGGATCGGCGGCGGGGTGATTGGCGAAGACAGCGTGGTGTTTCCGCCGGTGGAGCCGGCGACCACCTGGACGTACGCCGGTGTGCTCACGCTGATCACGCCCTACGGGGAGCTTCAGAGCTCGGATGCGGGCATTCTGGATAACGCCGCGGGGATCTTCACCGAGTTCAACCGCGTTCAGGGAGGCACGGGGATCTTCGAGGGGGCCAGCGGTACGTTCTACATCAACGGGACGACGTTGGCCGACGGCAGCGGCTTTGAGGCGGAGATCACCGGTGAGGTCTGCGTGACGAGCTGGTGGTCGGCGATGAAGATGCGGCGGGTGTTCTTGCCCTGAGCGATGCGGGTGTGAGGGCCGATGCGCCGGGAGGTCGCCTCCTGGCCGGCGCTTCACACCCCTTCTTCGTGGCGGCAAGGCTGGTGGGCGCGGAGCGCGCTCGCCAGCCTTTTTTATGCGCTCCGTGCCGATCTTCTTCGACCTTTGCACACGTGGTGCGTGGAGAGCGCGTGTGTTCCGGGGGCCTGAAGTGATGCGTGAGGGGCAGGGCCGGAGCGCGTTGAAGACGATGCGCGCTTTGGCAGGAGGGCGTGGTCCATTCTCATATCGAGGCTTGAAAGCTTGTCCGGCGAGTTGAAGATTGCGTCGTGAGTCTGCTCCGAGGCCTCTCCAGGGCTTCGAGGTCGTGAACCGAAAGAACGGTTGAAGAACAAGGGTGGTGTGAGATGAAAACGTGTAACTGGTGGGTTCTGGTGCTTGTGCTTTCGGTGTCTGCTGCGGGCTGTGATGGGGCTTCGAACGACGGGGAGGGCAGCGTCGGTGGCGAGGCCCCCGCGCTCCAGGAGGGGGGTGAGGCGGGCAGTCAGGAGCGGGCCGAGGAGGAGCTTCCGGTGGCGCCGACTCCCAGGGTGGAGGGGCCGGCTGGCGAGCTCGCGACGGGCGTATTTGAAGCGCACGGCGGTCCGCGCTGGCCGCAGGTCGAGGAGCTGGGGTTTCGTTTCGTCGTCAAAAATGAGGGTAAGGAGGGCTTCGCGGCCACCCATGACTGGAAGGTGTGGGAAGGGGTCGATCGGGTGCGCTGGACCGACGAGAATGGTGTGGCCTGGGATGTGACCGTCAACCTGGATGATGGGGTGGCCACCGAGGCCAGCCGCGACGGGGAGGCGCTGGAGGGGGAAGCGCTGGAGATCGCCGGGAAGGGCGCGTACACCCGCTGGGTCAACGACGCCTACTGGCTCCTGATGCCGCTCAAGGTCTTTGATCCGGGCGTCTCTCTGAGCCTTGGGGGGCAGGTCGAGCGTGAGGGGGAGACTCTGGAGGTGCTCGAGTTGAGTTTTGAGGGGGTGGGGTTGACGCCCGGAGATCGCTACCTGGTGCAGGTCGATCCGGAGAGCTACGAGGTTCGCGCCTGGGAGATGCATCTTCAGGGTGATCGTCCGCCGCAGCTGGTCTACTGGGAGGACTATGAGACGCTCGGGCCGCTGCGACTTCCGGTCACGCGCAACTTCGAGGGGACGGAGCGTCAGATCATCTTCGATGAGCTTCGTGTGAAATAGATCGTCGCCGTCTCACCGGGGCAATTCGCCACATCGCGGTGTCGCTGCAGCCCTTCTATGGTGCTTCTGAAGCGCTGATGCGGACTCCAGGTGGAGGTGGATGATGAGTGAGCCAGTTGTGATTGTGGGAGCGGGGATCGGGGGGCTGAGCGCGGCGTTATGCCTGGCGCAACGCGGCTGCCCGGTCGTGGTGGTCGAGCGATTCGCTGAGGTTCGGGAGGTCGGCGCCGGGATTCTGCTGGGGCCCAACGCCTCCGGCGTGCTCTACGGCTGCGGTCTTGGTGAGGCGTTGGAGGGCGTAAGCGCGCCGATGACGCGACTGGGCATCGGAGCGGATCGGGGGGAGCTCTTCGTCGCCAAAGACGTCGACGCATCCGACGACGCTCCCTTTCGCATGGTGCATCGCGCCGCATTGCACGGGGTGCTCTATGAGGCGGTTCAAGATCATCCGCTCGTGGAGGTTGAGCTGGGGCGGCCCGTGGAGGGCTTTGAGCAGGATCGTGAGGGAGGGCGTGTGCGGGCGCTTGGCCCGGGGCTGTCGAGCTGTTGGGGTGTGGCGTTGGTCGGCTGCGATGGGTTGCACTCCGCGGTCCGCGCGCAGCTTCACCCCGGAGAGCGCGAGCCTCTCTACCACGGCTACACCTGCTGGCGAGGCATCACCTCGTCGTTTGAGCATGAGGGGTTCCCGCCGGGGAGTTTGCTGGAGCTGCAGGGGCGCGGTCTGCGCACGGGGATGGGCTACATTGATGAGGATCGAGTCTACTGGTGGGCGACGGCCAACGCGCCGCAGGGAGAGCGCGACGGTGAAGATGTGATCGCGCGTTTGCAGCAGCGCTTTGAGGCGTTTCCCGACTACTTTCGGGCGATGATCGCGGCGACGCCGCCCGCGCAGGTCTTGCGCAATGACATCTTCGATCGCGCCCCTCTAAAGCGCTGGGGCCAGGATCAGGTCACGGTCCTCGGGGATGCGGCGCACCCGATGGCGCCCAATCTCGGGCAGGGGGCGTGCTCGGCGATCGAAGATGCCGCGATGCTCGGCCGGTGCCTGGGCGAGCTCTGGGAGGAGGGTGGCACGCCTCAGCCGGACGCGGTGAGCGCTGCGTTGAGGCAATATGAGGCCGCGCGCCACAAGCGCACCGCGACCTTACAACGCCTCTCTCGTCGGTTCGGTACGGTGGGGCAGCTGGAACATCCACTGGCGGTCTGGATGCGCGAGCAGGCCATGCGGTGGACCCCGCAGGCGCTCCTGGATCGGCAGCAGGCCGCGATCTGGGAGTACCGGGTCGAGATGGCGTCGACGCGTCGGTGACGATGTGACGATCGACCTCAACGATCGACCGGGGGTCAGGTTTCGGGCTGACCCCCGGTCGCGAGATGTGGGTCGCGAGATGTGGCGAGGATAAAGGCCGATCGGCGGTCAGGGCTCAGGTAGTGGGCTGACCCCCGGTCGGTCATTTCTCTGGCCGGTTTTAGACCTTGGAGAAGCCCGCGTCGGCGATCGGATCAACCTGAGCGGACGCGACTTCGGGGCCGTCTTCGTCGAGCTCGACCATGGGCGTGGGCAGGCTGAGTTCGTTGGCCGAGTAGACCGCCTCGTACTTGATGGCGCTGGCCACATCGGGGGTGACATGTTCGCAGAGCAGGCGCACGGCGCGCTCCACGGTGGTCTTGCCGAGTGAGGTGATCTCGACGCTGCCGGAGTTCACCGAGAGGATGCCGCTGAGGTTGGGATCGGCTTCGAGCAAGGCGTAGACCTCATCGCCGATGGCCTGGCGTGCGACTTCGACCAGGCGGTTGAGCACGGTGGTCCAGGCCTGCAGCTCTTCGGGGCTGCTGTGGCGGTCGTCGAGGATGTCCAGCCCCACCGGCAGGTTCCAGAGGCGGTCGATGTACTCTTTGACCCAGGGGCCGCGTAGTACGCGGCCGTGCTGGGGGGCGATGATCTCCACGGCGGGGCTCAGCTCGCGGATCTTGCTCAGAGCGTAGCGCACCGCCCCCTGGGTGGGCATGTAGATCTGGTGGAAGGCGCGCATGCCCGCCCAGTCGGACTCGTCGACGTAGAGGCCTTCGGCGTCTTTGTCGGTGAGGCTGCCGAAAAGATCGCCGGTGAAGAGCACGCGGGTGGCCGGATCGTAGAGCATCATCGCGCCGACGAAGTGGCAGAAGGGGCTGGGGACCGGGCGCACGACGTCGCCGGTGGGCAGCTTGATGCCTCGGGGAAAGCGCTCCAGGGCCACGAAACGCTCGCGCGGCACGTTGTAGTACTGGATCAGCCGCCAGGTGTCTTCGGTACAGAGCACGTGGGCGTTGGGGGTGTGGCGCCCCAGGAGCACACCGACCGAGGAGCCGACGTCGGGATCCTGGTGGTTGATGAAGATGGAGCTGAGGTTGTTGATCGTGCCGATGACGCGTCCGACCTTGGCCTGGACCACGCTGAAATCTTTGGTGGAGCCGGGGTCGATGATCAGGTTGAAGTCCTCCTGGCCCTGCTCACCAGGGAAGTGGCGCAGGTAGGGGTTGGCGTAGAAGATCTCGTTGGGAGGGCGCTTGCCGACCCAGTAGGTGTGGGGGGCGATCTCGACCGGTTCGGTCACAAGGTTGGGGGTGGGGATAGTCATGGTGGGCTCGGCAGTTGGGGGCGCGTAAGCGATGGTTCTCGAAGATGTTTTGGAAGTCGGGTCGGGACGTTGCTGCGCGAGCCACTGCTCAAGTTCGGTGGCGAGCTGGGCAGCGGAGGAGGGGCGCAGATCGCGCTCGCGGGCAAGAGCGCGATCGAGGATGGCGACAAGCTCGGGAGCCGATGTGGATTGACCCAGAAGCTGCACCTCGCCCAGCGGATCGTGGGGCTCGCTCATCAGGCGATGGGCGACGGCCAGCGGGGAGCGCCCCGGGAAGGGGAAGCGGCCGCTGAGGGCGTAGTAGAGCGTGACGGCGGCGGAGTAGATGTCGGCGCGAGCGTCCACCTCTTCGCCCCGCCATTGCTCCGGCGGCATGTAGTAGGGGGTGCCGACGACGGCGTGTTGGGCGGTCAACTTCTGGGTGGCCTCGGTGTCTTTGACGAGGCCGAAGTCTAAGAGGCGCGCGCGATCGGAGGCGTTCTCGACGATGATGTTGTCGGCTTTGACGTCGCGATGGAGCATGCCCTTCTGGTGAGCGTGCTCCAGGCCGCGCAAGACGCCTACGATGTAGGGGATGGCGCGCTCTGCCGGCAGCCGCTCGTGGCGGGAGAGGGTGTCTTCGAGGCAGACGCCGTCGACGAACTCCATCACCAGATAGTAGAAGTCGTTGTGTTGATCGGCGGTGATCACCCCGACGATGTTGGGGTGTTTGAGGCGCGTGGCGTGGCGGGCTTCCTGAAAGAAGCGACGCGTGAGCTGATCGTTTCCGACCCACTCGGGGTGGAGGATCTTCAGGGCGAACTCGCGGTCGAGGATCTTGTGGTGGGCCAGGTAGACCTGTCCGGCGGCGCCTTCACCGAGCTTGCGGATGACGTGGTACTGGCCCACGGCGCTGCCGGGGGGGAGGGTGTCGGTCTTCACAACGTGTTGCCTTTTGCTGAGGAGGGATGGTGAGGAAGGGGGGATTACGAGAGTGGGTCGACCCCCCCCCGGGGGACCGCGACCCTCGCAGGTCGGATCGGTGGCCCAGCAAAGGTCGTGCCAGAGGTGCGAATAGGGAGAGATAAGGGCGAGTGGTGAAGAAGTTTTCGCCTAACGCCGTTGTTACGCGCAGGGGAGGGGAGGCCCTGTGAGGTGCAGGTTTTGCGTCCGCGGACGTTGGGCGTAAAAAATTGCGTTGAGCGAAGCCCATCCGCAAACACGTGGTGCAGCGCCCGAGGGTGGCGTCTTGCTTCGGTCGCTTCGATGCCCAACACTGACGCCAGCGCAGGCCAGGGGTAGGCCCCTGGTAAGTTTGTAGAGCGTGACGACGATGTCTGAATTCGTACGAGGTGGAGCGATGCGGGTGAACGAGAAGCGAATGATGGTGGATGCAGCGGGTGATGGGGCGGGCTTGCGAGGCGCGCGCGCACTGGTCGCCGTGATGGTGTTGGCGTGGGCGTGCGGTGCGGGTATGGGGTGTGAGCGCGCGCCCGAATCGCAGCCGGAGGCTCGGGCGACGGAGGTGGAGGCTTCGGAGGCCACGCCCGAACCCGGCGATGGAGAGGGCGAGCACGACGAGGACCACGCTCACGATGAGGTGCACCTGGGCGCGCATATGTTTGAGATCGGTCGCCGATACGCGGCGGTCTGGTACGCGGGGGAGGCGGGCAATAAGGCGATGGTCGACTATCAGATCCACGAGATCGAGGAGGTCATCGAGGAGCTGCGCGAAGCCCAACCGGTGGAGGAGGGCGTGGACGTGGTCGACTACTTCGATCGCAGCGTCCTGCCGGGCCTGGAGAAGGTCGAGGAGGCCATTGAGGCTGGCGACAGCGCGACCTTCGAGCGCGAGTACGACGCGGTGATCGCCCAGTGCAACGCCTGTCATACCGCGACCAAGCACGCCTTTATCAAGATTGGCCGGCCCGCGTTTAACCCCTACGCCAACGTGAACATGGACACGAAGTAAGTTGGCGCGGGCTCGCGGCGCGGGCGCGGTATGGCGAGCGCCGCTTTGTGACCGGCGCGGTGCCGGCGAGAGCGGTTGCGAGTCTCAGCGCATCGCAAAGGCGTCAGAGATTGTGTGATCGCCGGAGGTCACCTCGGCTTGCAGTGGCGAGGCGTCGGGGTGCTCGACGAGATACGCGATGAGGGCGGCAACATCTTCGCGGGGGATCTCGCCGGGGGCGACGCGCTCGCCAAGCGTGATCCTGCCGGTGCCGGTGTCGTTGGTGAGTCGGCCCGGGCGGATGATGGCGTAGTCGAGGCCGCTCGCTCGGAGCGCGGCGTCAGCCTGGGCTTTGGCGTCGACATAGGCGGCGAAGACCTCGTCGTCGTAGTTGCGGTCCTCATCAACCCCCATCGCGCTGAGCATGATGTAGCGATGAATGTCATTTGTTTTGGCCGCCTCGATCAGCTTGAGGGCGCCGTCGCGGTCGACGGTGTACTTGCGCGCCTTGCCGCTTCCGGGCCCGGCACCGGCGGCAAAGATGACGACGTCGGCCGGGCCGATGGCCCCGGCCAGATCCTCATCCTTCTCCAGGTCAAAGATGATGGGCTCTGCACCCGCTGCGCGTAGCTCATCGGATTGCTCGGCCTTTCGGATCACGCCGCGCACCGTGTGGCCGCGCTCGCTGAGCATGGGGTGCAGGTGCATGGCGACGGTTCCGTGGGCTCCGACGATGACGACATCCATAGGGTCTTTCCTTAGGTTGGCGGCGAGGTTACGACACGCGTTGAATGTGCGAGCGCGTCGGTTCACTCCAAAGGAAAGCACAAGGGGCCGTAGAACAACGTCATCGGGTGCGATTGGGGAGGGGGCGAGGCGGGGAGGCGCACGCATCGCATGGGGTTTGTGGAGCCGGGATAGATACGCGCCCGACCTGGTCATTAAGGCCCTGCTTGTGAGCCACCCGGTCTACGCTAAGTTCATCCCGAAAATCTTGCTTCAAAACAGACCCATCCGCGTCCTGCCCCCTCCACCGCTCGCGGGGAGGAGGGGAGGGAGTCGGGATCATGCTACGGCCAGGCCCCCGTCGACCGACAGCACCTGTCCGGTCACCCACGTAGGCGAATCCGCAAGTTCCACGACCCACCGCGCGACCTCGTCGGGATTGCCCAGCCGTCCCAGAGGCATCTGGGCGGTCAACTGCGCGTTGGATGCTTCGAGCATCTCGCGGGAGAACCCGGCGCGCTCCAGGATCGGCGTTCGAGTCGGTCCCGTGGCGACGGCGTTGACGCGGATACCTCCGGGCCTAAGCTCGATATCCAGTTATATTTGACCGACACGGTGGTCGACATCGTCTATGATGCTTTTGATGTCGCCATCCGCATTGGCTCATTGGACGACTCCTCGCTCATCTGTCGTCGGCTCGCCGCCAACGACTATGTGGTGTGCGCCTCCCCCACCTATCTCGAACGTTACGGCACGCCCGAGCACCCCGAGGCGTTGCTCGGGTACAATTGCCTGACGGCTCTCAACTGCGAACCGCTAAGAGAGTGGCGATTTCTCACCGACAAGGGCGAGCAGCGCATTTCCGTATCGGGCACCCTGTCGACCAACAACGCCCTGGTGATGCGACAGGCGGTGCTCGACGGCGAGGGCATTGCGATGCTCCCGCGTTATATGGTCGTCGAGGATCTGGCGAACAAGAGGCTGACAAGCCTCTTCGATGGACAGGTGCCGGCCAACGGCGACATCTGGGCTCTGTATCCAAGCCGCCAATTGTTGCCGCGTCGGGTCGAGGCTTTTCTGGAGCTGCTTGGCGAGCATTTCGCCGAGGTGGTGTGAGGGCCCCCCCTGAGGGCGCTCCATTCTCCGACCGCCGTCGGGGACGAAACGTCTTCGATGGTCTTATGCAGGATCTGGCGCTTTATATCTTGCTCTCCCGTCGGGTCTTCCAACGTCCAGATGGTCTGACATCGAAGGGTGACAACACAAAAAAGCCCGCCAAACTCGTTGAGTTTGGCGGGCTTTTTAAAGTCGGGGCGAGAGGATTTGAACCTCCGACCCCTTGCTCCCGAAGCAAGTGCGCTACCAGGCTGCGCTACGCCCCGACAAGGCGTTCACCGGCGACAGGCGCCGAGTGAGGACTGTATATAAGGGGGCGTTTGCAGGGTGTCAACCCGTTCTGCGCATCCCGGTGCGATTTATCGCTGGCGGGCGTGGAGGGTCAGAAAGAGGCGCAGGGCGCGCAGGTATTCGGTGCGGTTGGCCTCGAAGATCGAGTTGTGGTCGCCGTTCTCAAAGATCGCCAGGCGCTTCTGGTAGGAGCGTGACCAGGCGTGCATGCGGCGCGCGTGGCTGACGTCGACGAGGTGGTCGCGTAAGGCGTGCATGATCAGCAGAGGCTTTCCAAAGTCAGCGAGCTTGGCTTCGTGATCGAAGTAGCGCCGGGTCTCGCGCTGAACCTCGTTAAAGGTGGTGTCGAGGTCGGAGGGGCTCACGCGCAAGAGCACGCGCTCGAGCACATCGGCGATGCCGCTCTCCAGGACCAGGCCGGCGATCTCGGGGTGGCGGTGGGCCAGCTCAAGCGCATAGATCGAACCGATGGAGCGACCGAACGCGAAGAGGCGATCGGCGGGCTGGTCGATGGCCTCAACGATGGCGTCGACGTCGTCGAGCATGCTGACGAGCCCGGGGCATCCGGTGGAGCCGCCGTAGCCGCGGTACTCGACAAAGAAGCTGTTGAGGCCGAAGCCGGCCAAAAGATCGGCCATCCAGGGGATGTAGTCGGCGACGACTTCGCCGTTGCCGTGAAAGTGCACCAGTGTGTGGGCGTCGGGGTCGTGCACGTGGCTCGCGCAGGCCAGGCGGGCCTCGCCGCTGTGCACAAAGGTGATGTCGTCGGGGGTGTCGGCGCGGGGGAAGAAATAACTGCGCGTGATGCGGGGGTGCTCAAGGATGGAAGTGCTCATAGCGGGCCTGCAGAAAACGGGGAAACGACGGCGTGCTCGAAGCAACCTAAACGCGCTCAGCTGCGTTTCGAGCGTCCGTAGTCGCGGGCCAGTCGAAATCCGGTGCCGACCGAGGTGGCGGTGCCCGAGCGCAGCTCGCGCGAGGTCAGCCGGCAGTTCTCAGGGGTGGCGAACCAGAAGCCGCCGCGGTGGGGGTGGGTGGGGTTGTCGGAGGCACCGATGGTGTCGGCGCACCAGTCGCGGCAGTTGCCGGCGGCGCCCCTCAGTCCGTAGGGGCTCTCATCATCGGGGAAGGCGTGGACGGTGGTCGGCGTCTGTGTGCCGGAGTGGACCATGTTGCACCAGGTGGGATCGAGGAAGTCACCCCAGGGGAAAAAGCGGCCGTCGACGCCGCGGGCGGCTTTCTCCCACTCCGCTTCGGTGGGGAGGCGCCAGGGCTTAAAGGTGCGGGCGCTCTCCCAGGCGGCAAAGGCGCGCGCGCTGTGCCAGCTGATGTGGGTGACCGGCCAGGCAGCGACATCGGGATCCAGGGTGTCGTCGATGGCGTAGTTTCCCATCGCGTCTTTGCGGTACATGAGCGCGCCGCCCTGATGGACGGCACCTCCGGGAGCGTGCAGCTGGGCCTCATCATGTCGGCCCTGTGCGATGAGGTCGTTGAGAAACTCCAGGTACTCGCCATGGGTGACAGGATGGCGGCGGATCACAAAGGCGTCGACCCAGGTCACCTCCCGTGGCGGGCTGCTGCTCACAAGAGGATCGCCGCCCTGCCAGAAGTAGCCAGGGGGCACATAGACTTCGTCCTCGGTGAGCTCATCGGTGAAGGGAAGTTCGATGGGGCGCGGGCGGTCGGTGCCGGGGGGGATGCCGGTCCAGCGCTCCTGGCGTTCGATGACCACCGGGTAGCGCACCGACTGGCGGCCCGCGGCGTTGAGCACAACCAGGTAGCTGCCCATGGCCAGCTCGGTGCCAATGAGGGGGGTGAAGCCCAGGAAACGTTTGAGGCCGGGGATCAGCCGACGATCTTTTTGAACGTAGCGGAAGATCTCCACGCGCGCCCCGGGCGGGTCGGTAAGCAGGTTGAGCTGGCCGTTCCCGGCGAGGTAGTCGTCAAATCGCCCGGTGTTGTGGGCGCGGATGAAGATCTCCAGGGAGGTGGCGCGCGTGAGGTCGCGCTCGAGCTCGGCGCGGGCGTGGTCGTGCTGGTAGATGCCGGCCAGGCGGTCGTGGGCTTCGCCCAGATCGGGGACGTGGGCCAGGGCCGACTCCAGGTGACGGACCGCCTGGGCGCGCATTGCGCCGGCCTGACGATCGAGAAAGAGGGCCTCCTCCTCAAGCTCCCAGGCGGCGCGTTTTTTGTCGACCGGGGCGGTGTGGCTGAGCTGGTCGAGGTGCTTGCGCGACTCACGGCGCAGGCGGTCGGCGCGCTCGCGCAAGGCACTGTGACGGGGAATGAGCTCATCGGCCTGGGCGACGAGGCTTAAGGCCTGCTGGCGGCGGTTGGCGCCGTCGCGCCAGTCGCTGATAAGCGTCGCGAGCGCCTCGGCGTCGGGAGGGCGGTGCTCGGGCTCGGGAGACATCGCGCGCAGACACACCTCAATGAGGGCCGAGGGCGCGCCCAGGGCCTCACCCGGGGAGCGCTCCAGACCGCCCATCACCTTGAGAATGATCGCGGTGGCGCTGGGGCCCTCAAAGGGCGGGCTGCCATCGAGCACCTTGAAGAGGATCGCACCCAGGGAGTACACGTCGGCCGCCGGGCCCAGACGGTCGTGCTCGCCGCGGGCCTGCTCCGGCGACATGAACGCCGGCGTCCCCACGATGCTGCCCTGGTGGGTCTCATAGACGGCCTCCTGATTGCGATCGGTGGTGACCTCGCTCTCGGCGTTCCCCAGCTCGCCATGCTCCTCGCTGCGACCCCGGATCTTCGCCAGGCCCCAGTCCAACACCTGCACCTCACCGTAGTCCCCGACCATGATGTTGGAGGGCTTTAAATCGCGGTGCAGGATTCCGCGGGAGTGGGCGTACGCGATGGGTTCACAGGCGCGCAAAAAGATGCTGATCAGCGAGCGGAAGGTGCGGTCCCAGTCCCGCTCGGCCGCCGGCAGGGCGCGAAACTCGGCGTGACGCTCGGCGATGACTTTGGAGAGGGTGCGACCGCGCACCTCGCGCATCGCAAAGAAGACGCGGCCATCGTCAAGCCGGCCCAGCTCGTGCACGGGAACAATCCCCGGATGATCAAGCTGGGAGGTGAGCTGGGCTTCGTCGATAAAGCGCGCCAGCGCGCCCGGGTCCGCGACGCGATCGGGGCGGATGACCTTGAGCACCAGGCGACGGTTGAGCGTGGGGTCGCGCACCCGATACACCTCCCCGCTGCCCCCGCGGCCTATCAGCCCCAGGTTGATGTAGCGGCCGATCGTCTGACCCACCTCCGGGGTGCTATGGTACGCCACCGCTCCGGGCGTCACTCGCCGCTCAAAAGGCCGCGGCGTCGACGGCTGCGCCGGGTTGGTCGGCTCCGGCGCGTGGGTTAGCGTGTCGGCCACCGCAGGGCTATCCGCCGGGTTGTCATCGTGATGGGACATCTCGCAAGTCCACCGCAGTCGTGAGAAACCATGCACTGTGTCGGGTCCGAATCGACCCATGACGCGTTCGGGTGAGTGGCGAGTTTAGATCATCGCCGGCGGTGGTGCACGTGGTCTTCGCCTCGACGCGAGATCATGGTTGGCGAGTGCGGATCCTCGACCGCAGCGCCCGGGTGTGCAACCTTGCCGCGTGCGTCGCGCACCTCGGGTGTGCGTTGCGCCTATCGAAACAACCATCGCCGCACCCGCCCGGTGCGGCCCCCAGGAGTAATGATGAGTGAGACGATCCGTGTGGAGCGGCACGAGGGCGTGCTGGAGATTATCTTTGATCGCCCCGAGCGCAAAAATGCCCTGACGCTGGCGATGTATACCGAGGCCGCCCGTCAGTTGCAGCTGGCCGGCGATGACGACGCCATCCGCTGTGTGATGGTGCGCGGGGAGGGCGGCCACTTCAGCAGCGGTAACGATCTCAAAGATTTTATGAACGATCCGCCGGTCGATGAAGACAGCCCGGTGTTTCGCTTTTTGCTGGCGCTGCGCCGCTGTCCCAAACCGGTGATCGCCGCGGTGGAGGGCTACGCCATCGGCATCGGCACGACGATGCTGCTGCACTGCGACCTGGTCTACGCTGCCCGCTCGACGCGATTTCGCCTGCCTTTTGTGGAGCTGGGGCTTGTGCCCGAGGCCGGCTCCAGCCTGATCCTGGGGCAGATCGCCGGGCACCGCCTGGCCGCCGAGCTCCTTTATCTGGGCGACTTCTTTGATGGCGAGATGGCGCTGCGCTGCGGCATCGTCAACGAGCTCGTCGAGGATGGCGAGGTGGCGACTCGGGCCCATAAGGTCGCGCAGAGGCTGGCGGCGAAGTCGCCCCAGGCGCTGCGCCTGACCAAGTCGCTCTTGCGCCGCGGTGATGAGCAGGAGGTCATCGAGGCGATGCGAGCGGAGGCGGCGATCTTTGCGGCGCGCCTGGGCTCGGAGGATTTTCAGGCCGCGGTTGCGGGCTTTCTGGGCAAAAAGTAGCCCGATCAGATACGCCGGCACCTCATGCCTCGTAGATGCCCCGGGGCGGACTTCTCGGATGAACAAAAAGCCTCGCCGGGGCCGCAAAGCAGCGGCCCCGGCGAGGCGGTGGTTTGAGGTGAGCCGGGGGACGTGGCTCACGTCAGGAGGGCAGACTGCCGATCAGTACTCCTCGGGCGCTCCGCTCTCGGAGGGCTCGGTGGTGCCAGGTTGGGAGTCGGCCGGCGCAGCTTCGGGCGCTGCCTCATGCAGCTTGCGAAGCGACTCGGTGATCTCTTTCTCGAAATCGTTGGTCTTCTCGCGGATCTCCTCGGCGGCGTCGGCGACATCTTCGGTGCCTCCGGCGGCCATGCGGTTGGCCTCATCGCGTACCTGATCGAGGCCCTCCTGGACCTGCTGCCAGCCCTCACCAAACTCTTCCTCTCCGGTGGGGCCCCCGCCGTAGGGCTCGGTCGTCTCCTCAGCCGAGGGCGACTCCATGTCGCCTGCGGCCGGATCCTCGGTGCCCTGTTCGGCCGGTGCCGGCTCGGTGGGCATCGGCTCGGTGGCCGGCTCTTCTTCAGCCGGGCCGCTACCGTAAGGCTCGTTGGTCGGCTCGTTCTGGTCGGTGTTCATATCACAGGCCGCCAGCGAGAGGCCGCCGGCCAGCAAAAGCGCCAGTAGGGCGCGTTGAATCGATGTTGAGCGCATGATGATACCTCGTGGCTCGGGTCTGTTGCGCGGCCCGATCGGTTCGTCGTGCTGCTCGATGCTCGATCCCGGCGAACGCCGCGCGTCTCCTGATAAAGTTAGGAGCGAGAGCGACCCCACCAAATATTGGTTTCGGATCGCAGGGCTTGTCTGCGGCGATCGATCTTTTAGAATGCCGGCCCCAACCGCCTCCCCGGCCGACGAATGAGGCCCGGGAGAGGGGCGTGGTTTTTTAGATTTCGACGTAATTTCAACAGGATAGGAGAGGTTGTTATGGCTCAGGAAAAAGAGACGCGGGCCTTTGAGGCCGAGGTCAGCCAGGTGCTGCGGCTGATGATTCACGCGATGTACTCCAACAAGGAGGTCTTCTTGAGGGAGCTGGTCTCCAACGCCTCCGACGCCATCGACAAGCTGCGCTTTGAGGCGCTGGCCGACGCCTCGCTGCGCGCCGACCAGAACGAGCCGGTCATCACGCTGACGCTCGATAAAGAGGCGCGCACGCTGACCATCGCCGATAACGGCATCGGCATGAGCCGCGAGGAGGTCACCCGCAGCATCGGCACCATCGCCAGCAGTGGCACCCGCGAGTTTCTGGAGCGCTTAAGCGGCGACCAGAAGGCCGACGCCAACCTCATCGGCCAGTTCGGCGTGGGCTTCTACTCGGCCTTCATCGTCGCCGAACGCGTCGTGCTGACCACACGCCGCGCCGGCAGCCAGGAGGCCGTGCGCTGGGAGTCGACCGGCGAGGGCGACTACACCCTGGAGGCGGCCGAGAAGGAGGGGGCGGGCACCGAGATCGTGCTGCATCTTCGCGAAGACGAAGACGAGTTCCTTGAGCCGCTGCGCGTCGAGACGGTGATCCGGCGCTACTCCGACCACATCTCCTTTCCGATTATGCTCGTCGAGAAGGTCGAGCAAGGCGATACGCAGGAAAGCGATGAGACCCGCCAGCTCAACCAGGCCTCGGCGCTGTGGACTCGCCCGAGCTCGGAGATCAGCGAGGAGGACTACACCGAGTTCTACCGCCACGTGGCCCGCGCGTTTGATGAGCCGCTCACCCGGGTGCACATCACCGTGGAGGGGCGTCTTAAATTCACGCTGCTCCTCTTTGTGCCCTCCGCGCGACCCTTCGACCTGACGATGGGCGGCCAGGAGCGCACCGGCGGGGTCAAGCTCTACGTCAAACGCGTCTTCATCATGGATGAGGCCGAGGTCTTTCTGCCGCGCTACCTGCGCTTTGTGCGCGGGGTGGTCGACAGCGACGATCTTCCCCTGAACGTCTCTCGCGAGCTTCTCCAGGATAACCGCGTGGTGCGCTCGATGCGCCAGACCGCGGTCAAGAAGGTGCTCGAAGCGCTCGAAGAGCTCAGCGCCGACGCCGAGAAGTACGCCACTTTCTGGAAGGCCTTTGGCCCCATCCTCAAAGAAGGCGTGATCGAAGACGCGGACCGTCGCGAGCAGGTAGCGGCGCTCGCGCGCTTTGCCTCCACCGGCACCGAGGGGGCTGAGCAGACGCTGAGTCTTGCGCAGTACATCGAGCGGATGCGCCCCGGCCAGGACGCCATCTACTACGTGACCGCCGACAGCTATGAGGCGGCGCTGGCCAGCCCCCACCTCGAGATCTTTAAGGCGCGCGGGGTGGAGGTGCTCGTGCTCACCGATGCGGTCGATGAGTGGCTGGTCAACCACCTCAATGAGTACGAGGGCAGAGCGTTGCGCTCGGTGGCGCGCGGGGCGCTCGATCTGGAGTCACTTGGCGAGTCGGATGATGCGGCGAGCGAGGAGGACCCTGAATCGAAGGATGAGGAGGGAAGCGAGGAGGACGCCTCCTCGCAGGAGGCCCCGGCGCCCTGGCTTGGCGAGGTCGGCGAGCTGCTGGGAGAGCGGGTGCGGGAGGTGCGCCTCTCCAATCGCCTGACCGACTCGCCATCGTGTCTGGTGCGCGAGGAGTGGGAGATTGGCGAGCGCATGCGGCGGATTCTTGAGCAGGCCGGAGAGTCGGTGCCTTCGAGCGCGCCGATCCTTGAGCTCAACGAGCACCACCCCCTGGTAGCGCGCCTGATCTCGGAGTCGGATGACGAGCGCCGCCGTCGTTTTGCCGAACTTCTGCTCGACCAGGCTCGCCTCGCCGAGGGCGGCCAGCTTGAGGCGCCGGCGCTCTTTGTGCGGCGTCTCAATGACCTCTTGCTGGAGCTTCTGAGCGAAGATCCGACCGAGGCATGAGCAGGCTTGGTGTCGAAGTGCCCTTTTAGATCAAGGGTTTGCGTGGTGTTTCGGGGCGTGGCGATGTGGAGCAAAGCGGCAGGAGGCCGCCCGGGCTCCGGCTCGTCGCGCCCCTTTTATAGGACCGGGGAGGGGGGGAGGTGCGGGGGGAAACCGTACGAAAAGGGGGAGGGGGGATGCCTCGATTGAAGATCGGCGCGCGCGCTGCGTCCTACCCACACGACAGGCTCGGGCAGGCTGCCGGGCGTTGTGGGAGGCCCGTGGCGAGGCGGCTGCTTAACCACCCGTTACGTCAGCATCGTTGGAGGTGGCCTCGACGCTTTGTTAGGTTGAAGGGTGGCCCGGAACCTCTCCGATGTTCGGAAGAGGTGGGGGGTCAACGTGATGATTTCATCAGGGGTAGACGATGATGTGGAGCAGGATGGCGCGGGTGATGAGCATCGCGATGATGGCGTCCATGATGGCGGTGAACGCCGGCGCCCAGGAGACGCCTTCCTCCAACCCGGTGGAGGCCCTGCAGCGCGCCAACCGCCTGGCGATGGCCGGGGCCTGGACCCGCTCGGTGCCTCATTATGAGGCGGCGATCCTCAAGGCCGGAGAGAACTTCCCCATCGCCTACTTCAACTTCGCCGAGGTTTTGCGGGCGAAGAAGCAGTGTGAGCGCGCGGTGCTCTTCTACCAGGCCTACCTGGATCGCGGCGACGCGCAGGACGTCATCGAGGAGTCGCGCCAGAACGTGCAGAATTGCATCGACGGCGGCGCCGAGATGGTCTTTGAGGGAAACGAGCCGCCGCTCTCGGAGGGCGAGCCGCGCTGGGTGCGCGTCACGCTCGTCGCCCGGGATGTGGCCCGGGGCCGCATCGACATCGACGGGTTCCCGATGTTCTTCAGTGGTGAGGAGCGCCAGCTCTGGATGCGCTCGGGAAGCTACCGGGTGGGGGCGACGCTTGCGGATCATGAGCCGCTGCAGACCGAGATCGTGATCGGCAGCGCGCCGGAGCAGCGCGTGGAGCTCAACGCCGAGCCGATGCTCTTTACCGGCAGCCTGAAGGTGCTGGTGGACAGGCCCGGCGCAAAGGTGCGCGTGGAGCCGCGGGAGTTGGATGCGCCGCAGCGCGCCCGGATCGAGACCTTCGAGGTGCTGACCCCCTGGGAGGAGGCCCGCGAGCTTCCCACCGGCACCTACTTTGTGGAGGTAACCCTGGCGGACCACCACCGCTGGATCCGCAACGTGGAGATTGAGCGGGACCGGCCCTCCGAGGTCAATGTGCGCCTGCGGCGTATGTTGCCCGAGGCGATCCGGCCCCGCTGAGTCGCGCCCTTTTGACGGGCGTCACGGCCGGTGCGCCGTGGCGCGTTCAGTCGTCCTGGCGAGGCCGGCGCACCTCCTCGACGATCTCTTCCGGGGAGGCGCTGCGGCCGGGCACCAGGTAGGCGCCGCCGAACCATTTCCCCAGATCTTCGCTTTTGCAGCGCTCCGAGCAGAAGGGGAAGGCCTTGTTCTGATCGAGCAGCGCGACCTCCGCGCGGCAGATCGGGCAATGCGGGTGCGTCTTTTTTTCACTCATGGCGGGGGCCTCGTGGGTCGTGGTGCATGCCTCTTGCGGGCTTAAAATGGAGCTGAAGTGAAGGTTGGGCGCGCGGCCCTGGCGGCGTGATGCAAAAAAGCGACACGGCGTTGCGAAGTGTGAACTTGAATCCCCGGCGGGGGAGTCTAAACCTTCGGGGCGCTTTTCCCTACGTGTCAGCGCAACGCTACCTTCGGCTCAGGATGTCATGACGTGAACGCTTCCAACCCCTTCAGCACAACTCTGCGCGTTCGAGGTTACGAGCTCGACGTCTTCGGACATGTCAACAACGCTGTCTACCTCAATTATTTTGAGCATTGTCGCTGGGAGGCTTTTGGCCAACTCGGTGGCGATGTGCGCAAGAGCGACGCGCAGATGGTCGTGCGCAAGCTCAGCGTGGAGTACATGGCCGCGGCCTTTCTCTTCGATGAGATTGAGGTCTCGTTGTGGATCGAGCGCCTGGGTCGCACCAGCGCCACCTTCGGGCAGTCGCTTCGGCGAGTCGCCGATGGGCAGGTGCTGGCCACTGCGGAGTTCGTCATGGTGACGATCGACGCGAGCGGCCGCCCGGTGGAAGTTCCGCAGTGGTTGCGGGAACAACATCAGGCCTGAGTTTGTAAGGTTGCCCGGCGCGCTCACCTGCTGGTGGGCGCACCCCGAACACCGTCACTCAACGACAAGGGTCAGGTCTCATGTGGAGGCCGCCCGCGTATCAACCCCCTTTAAGGAGTACCGACGATGCACACCAAGACCTGGATGATCCTTCTGATTGCTGCGCTTACCCTGGCTGTGGCCTGTGAGAGCGAGATCGATGGCAAGGCGGCCGCCGAAGTGGCCGAGCCCACCACCGAAGAGGCCGCTCCGGCTGAAGAAGAGGCCGCCCCGGCCGAAGAAGCCGAGGCCAAAGAAGTCCGCGAGCTGGCCTTCAACACCGAGACCTCCAAGATCGAATGGGTTGGCGCCAAGGTCACCGGCGACCACACCGGCGGGTTTGAGAAGTGGGAGGGCGTCGGACACGTCTCCGGCGATGCGACCCTGGAGAAGGTGGTGTTCACCGTGGACACCACCTCGATCTACTCCGACAACGAGCGCCTGACCGGCCACCTCAAGAGCGATGACTTCTTCGCGGTCGAGAAGCACCCGACGGCGACCTTTGAGTCGACCGAGATCGTGGAAGGCGCCGAAGGCGACGCCACCCACACCGTCACCGGCAACATGACCATGCTGGGCAACACCAAGCAGATCACCTTCCCGGTGACCGCTTCGGTGGAAGACAACACGCTCAAGGTGGCCAGCGAGTTCACCATCAAGCGTTTTGACTTCGGCATCGAGTACAAGGGCAAGGCCGACGACCTGATCCGCGACGAGGTGCTGATGAAGCTCAACATGGAGCTTCCGCTCACCGCTGAAGCTGTCGCTGAAGAAGCGGCTGCCGCCGAAGGCACCGAAGGCTAAGGCCTTGCAGGCGGGATATGCGCTGCAGGCCGACGTCAGGGTCGAGAGGCTCGCCGACGGCGACGTAGCGCTGCTCGCTGACGATACAAAGAACCCCCGGTAACCAGCGGTTGCCGGGGGTTTTTTGTTCAGCGTTTTTGTTCAGGGCGCCCGGGCGATGCGGTTGGGACGGCCGCATGCAAGACGGTGCGTCATCCTGACCCCGGGGCCTGTTGAGACCTGACCCACGGTCGGCCGAAGTCGTTGTTTTAAGCGTGCAAGACGGTCGTCGGGGGCTGACCCAGGGACGGCCCGAAACCTGACCCACGGTCGGCCGAAGTCGTGATTTTATGCGGGCAAGAGGGGCGACGCAGCTGACCGTGGGTCGGTCTCAGAGCCGACCCACGATCGCGGTGCCAAAATGAAATCAGCCGCGGTAGGTCTCGTTGAGCAGGGCGTCCATCGAGAGCTCCTGCGGGTCGCGGCGCCAGCGGTTTTCCAGGCGCAGCACCCCGCGGGGGCAGACCTCCGCGCAGATGCCGCAGCCCACGCAGCTTGCGCGCACAAAATCCTGGTTGCGCTGGGCGTAGGCCCGCACGTCGATGCCCATCTCGCAGTAGGTCGAGCACAACCCGCAGCTGATGCACATATTGTCTTTGACGCGGATGCGGTAGCGCCCAAACTTCTGCACAAGCCCCAGCAGCGCGGCCATCGGGCAAAAATAGCGGCACCAGACCCGCGTGCCCCCCACCGGGTAGAGCGCCACCCCGATGATGCCCGAGAGCAGCGTCATGACCACAAAGCCGTAGAGCGAGCGCAGGCTGGCGGCGCGCTCGGCGAAGACCGGATAGTTCTGGCCAACGCCCCACGACGCGATCACCAGCGCTGTGGTCACCAGCGCTAAGAAGAGCGTGATGTGGATCGACCACTTCTCAAAGGCCCACGCCTTGCTCGATTTATTCGAGAGGTGCCGAAAGGGCTCGCCGGCGGTGTTCGCCAGCCCCCCGCAGCCGCAGACCCAGGAGCAGTACCAGCGCTTGCCAAAGAAGATCCCCAGCAGCGGCACCATGATCAGCGAGCCCAGCAGGCTGAAGAGGATAAAGGGCAGCGGCATCGACAGGATCGTCGAGGGGTAGAAGTAGTCGATCTGCAGGGGCCAGAGGTAGCTGAAGTAGTACTCGGGCTGCTCGAAGATCGTGAGCACCCAGGGCACCGAGAACGCCAGGGTGGCCTGCACAAAGATCACCACCGAGGTGCGGATCACCTGGTAGCGGTTATGCCGGTATTTATAGATGACGTACGCCCCGCCGATGGCGATCGCCAGCGTGTAGAGCAGGCCGTAGAAGGTCCACTTGCTGGGGAGATGCAGCGCCTGGGCGATGGGCGTAAAGAGATCCGGGATGGCGACGCCGGCCAGGGTGCGGCCGCCGTAATAGAGGATGAAGTAGAAGGCAAAAAGCCCCAGCGTCAAAAGCCAGGCGGTGGGGCCGCGGTGGGTCAGGTCGTGTTTCAGCCAGCCCAGAGATCCTTTTTGTCTCACAGCGTGCGCTCCTCTTCCTTGAACGTCGTAAGGTCGACGCGGCCGAACTCCACGTCGAACTGGGCGCGGTGCAGGTGCTCGCGCACATAATCGAGCGGGCGTCGCTCGGCGATCCACTGCTGCAAGAGCGTGTGGTCCCAGCGCGAGCCCAGCATGCTAAAGCCCAGCACCCGATCCTCATTGAAGAGGATACGCTGGGTGATGGGGCGTTTGGGGTGGCTCCGAAAGAGCGAGCGGGTGCCCGAGGGCACGCCCACACACTCACCGACGGTGGTGTATTCGATGCCGAAGAACTTGGAGCTGTTGTAGAAGATCGGTGGCGAGTAGTGGACCTCGTCGCCGAGGATGGCGCTGGCGGCGCGCTGGCCCTGAAGTTTTGCGGAGTACCAGATGGTCTCCAGCAAGGGCGGCTCATCGGCACCGCCGATCTCGGCGCAGTCGCCTGCGGCAAAGACGTCGGGCAGAGAGGTGCGAAAGCTGCGGTCGACGCGGATGCCTCGCCCGAGCTCCGGGGAGGTCTTGACCTTGCGCAACCAGTCCACGTTGGGCACCACCCCGATCGCCACGCCGAGCATCTGCGCCGGCAGGTGGCGACCATCGCTTAAGCGCACCCCGCTCACCCGCCCGGCCTCATCGCTCTCGATGACCTGGAGCTCCTGGTCGACGATCAGATCGATGCCGTGGCGGCGGATCTCCTCGCCAATCAGCTCCCCCTCGTCAGCGGCCAGCGCCGCCGGCCAGAAGTAGGGCTCGCGCACCACAAAGCTGACCTTGAGCCCGTGATGCACGAAGCTCTCAGCGAGCTCCACGCCGATGAGGCCACCGCCAAGCACGACGGCCTCCTCGGTCGACCAGGTCAGCCGCTCGCAGTGATCGAGATCCTGCATCGAGACGAAGTTCACCAGCCCGTCTTTGACCTCATCAAGCCCCTCAAAGGGCACCATCCGCGGGCGCGCGCCCACCGCAAGCAAAAGTCGGTCGTAGCTGAGCGTGGCGCCGGAGCGCAGCGTGATGGTGTGGGCGTCGGCGTTGATGTCGACGACCCGATTCTGGATGCGCTCGATCTGCTGGCGGCGGTACATCTCGCGCTCGTAGGGCTCGAGATCCCGACGCTGCATCGTGTCCATGTAGGCGTACATCAGCGCGGTGCGCGAGAAGAAGTAGGGGTGCTCCTCGCTGATCAGCGTAATGCGTGCATTCTGCGGGGAGAGGCGCCGACGGATGGCCAGCGCGGCCTCAGTACCAGCAACGCCGTTGCCGACGATGACAACATGCATGGGACTCTCAGGTGCTATTATTAGGGGGGGCGAAGCGCTTAAAAGCGTGATGGAAGGTGGCGGGTTGCATCCCGCCAGACACACCGTAACACTTGTGGTCGTCTCCCCCTATTCCCGTGGCCAGGCGATCTTATCTCGGCCACGCTGGTGATACATAAGGGCGATCCGCTCCGTAGGTCTGCGCCAATCGGGTGCCACGGTGAGCAGAAGCGGAGCCCGCGGATGCGACATAAGCGCCGAACTCGGACAGCCTCGTGCTCTCGGCCAGAGACACAAAAGCGATAGCTAACGCGGGCACCAGGGGCGTGCTACCAGGAGATTTCTCGCGTCTGGCCCGATCGGGTGGTATCCGGGAGATCTGAAGTTGAAATTTCGTCTCGTTTTGTTACAATTCTTTGCAAGTCTCGACCAGCCTGGTGTACGTGATCGAGGGGTTGCAATGGCTGTACTGCTCAATGGAGAGGATCATGGTGCGTAGTCGTAATGAAGTTCGTGGACTTTGGGGGGCGGCGCTTGCGCTCTTGCTTTTGATGCCGCAGGCTGCCTCGGCGCAGGGCTTTGAGTTGCAGCAGTTCAACCCGATGCCCAACCCCTCGGGCAACCTGTTTAGCACCTCGTCGGCGGATGTCGGCGAGCACCTGGACTGGTCGGCGGTGGCCATCTTTAATTACAGCAACGATCCGCTGGTGCTGCGCAACAGCGACGGCGATCGAATTGACAGTGTGGTCTCCGACCACGCCACGACCCATCTTCTGGTGTCGCTGGCGCTGCTGGATCGATTTGAGCTGGGTCTGGATCTTCCCTTTGTGGTCTGGCAGCGAGGCAGCGGTGTGCCCGGCGGGGAGCAGGCTCCGGGCGAGGGTGGTTTCGGAGTGGGGGATATCCGGGTGGTGCCCAAGGTGCAGATCTTCTCGACTCGGGAGAGCGCTGAAGATAACGGCGTGGCGTTGGCCGCGCTGGCCGACGTGTACATCCCCACCGGAAATGAAGAGCGCCTGCAGGGCGGCGACTTCCGCGTGGGGCCGCGTCTGGCGTTTGACGCCATCGTGGGTGGACCGCGCATCGCGGCCAACGTGGGCTACCTCTACCGCCCCGGGACGTCGTACGAGAACCTGACCATCGACGACACCCTGGGCTGGAACCTGGGTGTGGAGGTGCCGATCGTCGAGGGGCTGCGCGCCACCGCCGAGGCCTACGGCAAGATCACGCCTCTGGCCGACGCCATCGTCACTGAGGACTCGCCCACCGAGATCGTGGGCGGGGCGAAGTACCAGATTGGCAACTTCTTGATGCTCGCCGGCGGTGGCGTGGGGCTTGTCAGCGGCTACGGCACGCCGGACTGGCGCGCGTTTGCCGGCCTGGGATGGGCCCCGGCGCTGAGCAGCCCGGCCCCCGAACCCGAGCCGACGCCGGAACCCGAGCCGACGCCGGAGCCCGAACCCGAGCCCGAGCCTGAATGTCGCGCAGCGAGCGTGGAGGCAGATTGCGCCGATGTTCCCGCGCCCAGCTGCGAAGACGGTCAGATCACCACCTACGTGGCGGCCTGCGAAGACGGAGCCTGCGCGTACCGAAGCTCTACGAGCACCTGCGGGGAGGGCACCGTCTGCGGCACCGATGGCGCCGGTCAGGCAGCCTGCGTGGCGAAGGCGGAGTGTGAGGCCGACGGCGACTGCGCCAACATCCCGGCCCCCACCTGCGAAGACAATATGCTGACCACTTACGCCGGGGTCTGCGTCGAGGGCAGCTGCGACTATGTCGCCAGCGAGACGGCCTGCGAAGAAGGCTTTGAGTGCGGCCTCAGCCGTGGCGTGCCGGCCTGCGTCCAGGAGACCGAGCTTGTGACCATTGATGAGGAGACCAAACGCATTGAGATCAGCGAGATCGTCTACTTTGCGACGGGCTCCGATCAGATCGAGGAGCGCTCCTTTGAGCTGCTCAACCAGGTCGCTCAGGTCCTGGAGAACAACCCCCAGGTGGAGATGGTGCGCATTGAAGGCCACACCGACAACGTCGGTCGCGCCAGCAGCAACCTGCGCCTCTCGCAAGATCGCGCGACCTCGGTACGTGAGTACCTGATCGGCCGCGGCATTGACGCCGAGCGACTGCGCGCCGAGGGCATCGGTCAGGAGCGTCCGATCGCCGACAACAGCACCGACACCGGCCGCGCGCGCAACCGCCGCGTGGAGTTCCATATCGAAGAGCGCGACTGAGTCTCGCTCTAAGTCGGCAGCCGCCACATCCGTGGCGGCTGCCGGCTACGGACAGTTGACCCATCCCAGGACATCTCGCAGGGGCCATTTATGATGTTTCGAAAACTCGCCGCAGGCCTCGGCGCCGCGGCGCTGACAAGTACGCTATTCGCCGCGCCGGCCCTTGCCAGCGCCCCCATGTTAGAGTGCCCCGGTGGTGGGTACGGAACCAGTCTGCTGTCCTCTGTGACGGGCAACCTGGATGATGGGTCGATTGAAATCTCCATCTCCGAGGTCTTTCCCTCAGGCATGAATGTACTCGGGGTGCTTTTCACCGAAGCCTGGGTCAACATCAACGGTAACGTTACCTTTGAGAATGCCCTGTCGACCTACACCCCGGAAGCGATCCCCGGGCTGACGCAGGCCACCATCGCGCCCTATTTCGCCGACGTCGACATGAGCTCGGGGCAGGGGGATATCTACTTCTGCAGTGATCCCGCCAACCAGCGGGTGCTGATCACCTGGGAGAACGTCGGATATTACGACCGCAGAACGGACAAATTAAACAGCTTCCAGATCGTGCTGCGCAACACCGCGGGCCAGTGCGAGGGAGCGGATACCTACGACGTGCAGTTTCGCTACAACCGCCTGGAGTGGACCACCGGTGACGCCAGCGACGGAAGTGGCGGGCTGGGCGGCACCCCGGCGGTCGGTGGCATTGATGCCGGCGACACCGACAACGCGGTGGCGGTGCCCGGAAGTGGCACCGCGGCGATGCTCGATCTGGTGAACCTGAGCAACACCGGGACCCCTGGCCTCTTTGAGTTTCAGGTGGCCGAGGGCCAACTTCCCACCTGCGGCGACGGTTTTGTCGATGTGTGTGAGGAGTGCGACGGCGGTCC
This sequence comes from Lujinxingia vulgaris, assembly GCF_007997005.1. Lineage (GTDB taxonomy): Bacteria > Myxococcota_A > Bradymonadia > Bradymonadales > Bradymonadaceae > Lujinxingia. The sequence goes on from NZ_VOSL01000055.1 coordinate 75,268, forward strand.
GGGTTGCACGCCGCTTTGCACCTTCAGCGTCTGCGGCGACGGCTACCTGGATGCGGCCACCGAGCAATGCGATGGCGATCAGTTTGTGGGAGGCACCCCGAGCTGCCCGGCGGGCTACACCGGCACGCCGCTGTGCAACAACGATCCGAACAACGCCCAGGGCGATGGCACCTGCACGGTGAGCGCGGTCCCGGGCGGTTGCGTCGACATCGACGAATGTGCGCAGACTTCGGGCCTCTGCGGTGCGGGGCAATGCAATAACATCGGCGGTTCTTATGAGTGCGCCTGTGACTCGGGTTATGAGTTTGACGGCACGACCTGCGTCGATATCGACGAGTGCACCGAGAATCCGGCGATCTGCGGCCAGGGCCAGTGCAGCGACTCCGAAGGCTCCTACAGCTGCGCCTGCGATGCGGGCTTTGAGTTCGACGGCACGACCTGCGTCAACGTCGATGAATGCGCCGAAGACGCCGCGATCTGCGGTCCCGGGCAGTGTCTCGACAACGTGGGCGCCTACGACTGCGTCTGCGATGCGGGCTTTGAGTTTGACGGCACGACCTGCGTCAACATCAACGAATGCGTCGAGACGCCGGACATCTGTGGTGAAGGTCAGTGCAGCGATACCAGTGGAAGTTATGACTGCGCCTGCGACGCCGGCTACACCTTCGACGGCACCACCTGCGTTGATGTGAACGAATGCGTCGAGACGCCTGGCATCTGTGGCGAGGGCGGAACCTGCTCGAACTCCACCGGCAGCTACGCCTGCTCCTGCGCGGCGGGCTATGAGCTTGTCGACGGCGCCTGCGCCGATATCAATGAGTGCGCCGAAGACGCCTCGATCTGCGGGCCGGGCACTTGCTCCAACACCGGCGGCAGCTATGCCTGCGCCTGTGAGGCGGGCTATGCGTTCGACGGAACCAGCTGCGTCGATATCGACGAATGCGTCGAGACGCCTGGCGTCTGTGGTCCGGGTCAGTGCAACGACGCAGACGGCTCGTACAGCTGCAGCTGCGAGGAAGGCTACGCGTTTGACGGAACCAGCTGTGTCAATGTGGACGAATGCACCGAGACGCCCGGCATCTGCGGGCCGGGTCAGTGCAGCGACGCCGATGGCTCGTACAGCTGCAGCTGCGAGGAAGGTTACGCGTTCGACGGAACAAGCTGCGTCAATGTGGACGAATGCACCGAGACGCCCGGCATCTGTGGTCCGGGGCAGTGCAGCGACGCCGATGGCTCGTACAGCTGCAGCTGCGAGGAAGGCTACGCGTTCGACGGAACCAGCTGCGTCAATGTGGACGAGTGCACCGAGACGCCTGGCGTTTGTGGGCCGGGCCAGTGCAGCGACGCCGATGGCTCGTACAGCTGCAGCTGCGAGGAAGGCTACGCGTTTGACGGAACCAGCTGCGTCAATGTGGACGAATGCACCGAGACGCCCGGTATCTGCGGGCCGGGTCAGTGCAGCGACGCCGACGGCTCGTACAGCTGTGCCTGCGAGGAAGGCTATGAGTTCGATGGCGAGAGCTGCGTCAACGTCGACGAATGCGCGCTCGACACCGACACCTGCCACGCTCAGGCCAGCTGCGCCGACACCGATGGCAGCTTCAGCTGCACCTGCCTGCCGGGCTTTGTGGGCGACGGTGAGCTTTGCACCGCGCAGCTCACGATCATCGAGCCGCTGGATGAGAGTGTCACGTCTGAGAACGCCCCCACGCTCAGCGGCGTGGGTGAGCCGGGCGCTGAGGTTGCCATCTCGATCGACGGCGACGAGGTCGCCACGGTGACCGTCGACAGCAACGGCGACTGGAGCGTTACGCTGGACGAGCCGCTTGAAGATGGGCAGTACGAAATCGTGGCCGACGACGGTCGCAGCGATGACACCATCATTGTGGTGATCGACACCGTCGCTCCGGTGCTCACCGTCGACTCCCCGGAGCAGGATGTGCGCTACACCGAGTCGCCCGAGCGCGTTGAGGGGCAGGCCGAGCCGGGCGATATCATTGAGATCATTATCAACGATGAGATCGTGGGCACGACGGTCGCCGACGAGAGCGGCGCGTACAGCTTCGAGTTCGATGCGCCTCTGGATGAAGGTGTTTACGAGCTGCGTGTGACCGCCACCGACGAGGCCGGCAACATGAGTGAAGAGGTTGTCGACTTCTCGGTCGACAGCACCGACGGCGTGCAGATCGACGCGCCGGCCGAAGGCGACCTGGTGCGCACCTCCACCCCCACGCTCAGCGGCAGCGCCGAGCCGGGCGCGACTGTCACCATCCTGGTCGATGGCGAAGAGGTCGGTGAGACCGTCGCCGACGATCTGGGGCAGTGGAGCTATCAGCTTGAGGAGGCGCTTGAAGATGGCGAGTTTAGCCTCGGCGCATCGGTCGAATCGCCCTCGGGTGTGCGTGAGGACCGGGTCGAGGTGACCATCGACACCTCCACCACCGCCGTGATCATTGACGCGCCGGTTGACGGGGCGTTGACCAACGAGGCCAGCCCCGAGATCTCGGGTAGCGCGGCGCCCGGCGCTACGATCGCCATCATCATCGATGGTGATGAGGTGGCCGAAGTGGAGGCCGACGCCAACGGTCAGTGGAGCTACACCCCGGACGATGCGCTGGATGAAGGGCAACATGTCATCGAAGTCGTCGCCGAGGATGCGGGCATCCGCACCGAAGCGGAGGTCGCCATTGAGGTTGACCTCAGCGCCCCCGAGCTCACCGTCGACTCGCCGACCGAGGGTCAGGTCCTCTATGAGGATGAGCGCACGATCAGCGGCAGCGCCGAGCCGGGCGCGGTCATTGAGGTCGAACTCGACGGCGAGGTCATCGACACGGTGGTCGTCGGCGAGGATGGCCAGTGGTCGGTGAGCCTGCCGGAGGATGTTGAGCCCGGCGAGCACACCATCGAGGTCAGCGCACGCGATGAGGCCGGCAACGTCACCACCGAGGAGCGCGGCATCAACGTCGCCGAGGCGCTGCAGATGTACGGCGGTGGCGGGCTTGCCCTGGGCAGCTCCTGCGCGACGGTCCCCGGCCAGGGCCAGAGCGGTGTGCCGCTGTGGTTGCTGGCTGCGGCCGGCGTGATGGTCTGGCGGCGTCGCCGTCGCTGAAGCATGCGTCACTCGACGGGGTTGCGCCCCGTCGAGGCAAGGGCCCGAAGGGAGTCATCGTCGACCGCGAGGATGTCTCTCTTCGGGCCCTTTTGCATCAAGGGCCCTGATGAAGCCGCGATCGCCTTATGGTGCGTTGGAATTGACAGTCCAGAGAGCGCGAGCATAGTATGCGCCGCATTGGCCGCGTATTGTTCGATGTAGGGGCGAGCCTTGACGTATGTATGGCTTGCCCGGCGCGACCAAGGTTGCGGCAAGCTCGGTTCCGGAGCGGGTCCTGATGGCAGGGCATGTACCGGGTTTCCTGATGTGAATTCGAATGAAGGAGAGATTCATGAAGCGTGGAATTCAATTGTTGATCGTCGCCCTGGCGAGCGCCGGACTGGTCTTCTCGGGTTGTGATAAGCCGGCCGAAGAGCCCGCCACCACCGAAGAAGCCGCCCCCGAAGAGCCCACCGAAGAGGAAGCTGCTCCGGAGGAGGAGGCCGCTGAGGAAGAAGAGGCTGCCGAAGTCAACGAAGACATGTACGTCAACGCTGCCTTTGAAGTGACCTGCGTCAACGCGCAGATCGAAGACCCGGCGCGCGCCACCGAGATCAAAAACGAGATCTACCCGCGCTACGGCTTCACCGAAGAGAGCTTCAACGCCGCCCAGGAGCAGATGGCCGAGCGCGAGAGCGTGAAGATGGCCATTGAGACCCGCATGGAGAACTGCACCGCAGAGCTGGCCGAGTCGCTGGCCGAAGCCGGTGCCGCCGAAGGCGAAGAAGCCGCCGGTGAGGAAGCTGCAGCCGAAGAGGGCTCCGCCGCCAAGAAAGCCCCGGCCAAGCCCATGCCCGCCAAGACCGGCGCGATGAGCGGTAACTTCGGTGGTGGTGGCTTCGACGGTGCCTCCATCCGCATGATGGTCCGCCCGGACTTCAAGGTCAGCGGTCAGATCCGCGGTGATCGTGAAGGCGCTGCCTTCGCCATTCCTTTCAGCGGCGAAGTCTCCACCGATGGCAACATCTCTGCCAGCGGTGAGCGCGGCGGCGACACCGTCACCGTCACCGGTAAGCTGACCTCGTCCGGCGCCGCCGGTAAGATCGAAGGTTCGGTGCACGAGCGTGACTACAGCGTGAACTACAACGCCAACTGAGTTTGAAGGCGTGCGCGCCGAGCGCGCACGCTGCTCAGACGATGTACGAGCGTGGCAAAAAGGCCGAGGGAGTCCCCTCGGCCTTTTTGCGCTCCGGGGGGCAGTGAAGGCGTACGCGCCAAGTTGTCGCCACCTGAACAATGGGTTATGGTGGCCCGGCCTTGCGAAGGTATTAGACGACCAGATGACGCTGCCCCGGGGAGCGGAGACGGTCACGACAGGAGGCCACAAGGTATGCGCTTTTGCACCACTTGCGGGCGAAATTTCGAAGAAGCCATCGACGTGTGTCCCCACGATGGGACGCCTCTTTTTGGCATGGCCGGCGATGAGCCGGAGGCCGCACTCGAGCCCGAGAGTGGCGCCGGCGTGCCGCTGGGGGAGACCGAGAACGCGGAGAGCGCAGAACCCTCGCTGACCTCGATGGACGCCTCCGGCGATCTGTTCGGGGATGCCGAGGAAGCGTCGCAGGCGGCGGTGGAGCTGACACCGGCACCCGGTCCTCTGCCCGAGGCGGATGCGCTTGAGGACGACGACCTCGCGCTGGCCGAGGCGCCCGTGGCGAAGGAAGATGACGCGGAGCCGGAGCCGACCAAAGAGGTCGCCGCAGCGAGCGCTCCGATGGAAGATGAGCTCTTCGACGATGAGGATGGCGACGAGCCGGAGGTTGCCGCGGCGCCCGCTCTGGATGAGGCGGCGCTCTTTGGCGATGAGGAGCCTGCGGCGGAACCGGCCGCGGTGGCGCCCACGCCGGAGGTCGCTGAACCGAAGGTCGAGCCCCGCCGTGCCCCCGTGCCCACGCCTGCTCCGGTGGCCGCGCCCGCGAAGAAAGAAGGCGGCTCGAAGATCGGGATTGTGCTGGTGCTCATCATCGTGCTCGGACTCGCCGGCGGCGCGGCCTGGTACTTCACCGTGGGTCCGGGCGCTGCGACGCCTGCCTCCGGTGCGGCGCAGGCGGTGCCCGAAGCGCCGGCGGCCGACGAGCAGCCGGCGGCCATTGACGAGGCGGGTGCCGACGAGGCTCCCGCTCCGCAGGGTGAAGAAGAGGCCGGCGAACCCGGTGTGGAAGCCCCCGCCGACGAGGTGCCCGAAGATGACGAGCTCGCCGGCGAAGAGGCAGTCGAAGCTCCGGAGGAAGAGAGCGCTGAAGAGCCCGCAGAAGTTGAGCAGGCTGCACAGCCCGCCGCAGCTCCTGAGCCCGAGCCGACTCCCGAGCCTGAGCCCGAGGTGCGAGAGCGCCGGCGCCCGGTGAAGAAGGTCGAGCGTCCCGCGCCTGCTCCCGAGCCCGAGCCGACTCCCGAGCCTGAGCCCGAGGTTGTGGCGGAACCTGAGCCCGAGCCCGAGCCGGCGCGCACCATTGAGATCGCGCAGCCCGAGCCTGAGCCCGAACCCGAGCCTGAACCGGAGCCCGCAGAAGAAGAAGCGGCCGCCGATGAGGATGATGGCGAGGAGCTGACCCCGGAAGAGCAGCTCAAACTCGAGCTGGAGCGGATGCGTCAGTAAGCGCCGTACGATGTCACACAGAGAAACGCCCCCGGCCGAAGCGGCGGGGGCGTTTTTTTGTTTTGGATGGTGCGTGCAGCCGAGGCCGCGTCGCTCACGTCGCGCTGCCGTCGCCCGGGGATGTCTTCAGCGCGTCGCTCTCCAGCGCGGCCGGGCGCTGCTCCCAGTCGGGGCGAGAGGCACGGAGCGCGATCCAGTCCATCAACAGGAGCGCTTTCTGGAAGGCCTGGGGCATCAGCGCCGTGAAATAGAGGCGGTAGGCCAGCCAGGCGGCCCGTCCCTCAAAAGCGCGCCCCAAAAGGTCGAGGGCGGCGTTGGCGCGCCCCAGCGTCACAAAGTCGCCGCGATCTTCGTACACAAAGGGTCGGCGCGCGCGGCCGACCAGGTCCGCCAGCAGGTTCTGGGCGGCCTGGCGCCCGGCCTGCATCGCCACCTGCGCGTTGCGCGGCGATGTCCCGGGAAGATCCGCCGCATCACCCACGGCGTACACGCGACGATGACCTTCGACCTGCAGAGTGGGCTCGACCTTCAGGCGCCCGAGTTGGTTGACCGGGAGGCCCGATTCTGCCACCCAGGCGTGCCCGCGTCGGCCGGCCAGGTGAAAGACGTGCGCGGCGTTGATCGTGCTGCCATCGTCCAGCGTGAGGCCCTCCTCGCTCAACGCCAGGACTCGCCGCCCGGTGTGCAGTCGCACGCCGAGGTGTTTGAGATAACGCGTGGCGATCGCGCTCATCTCTTCGGAATGATCCGCCAGGACGCGATCGCGCGCCTCGATCAGTGAGACCTCCACGGGGCGGGCGAGCTCCGGGTTGCGGGCGCGCACATCCTCAATGGCGCTGGCGAGCTCTGCGCACCACTCCACTCCGTCGGTGCTGGCCCCGACCACCGCGAAGCGCCAGGGGCTCCGGTCGCCAAACTCGAAGAGCCCCGCCAGACGATCGCGGATCTCGACGGCCCGCCGAACGGAGTCCGGGGTGAGCGCGCGCTCGGCCCCCTCAAAAGCCTGCTCATCGCGTGCGGTGCCCGGCGCCAGGATCAGATAATCGAAGTCAACCTCGCCACGATCGGTCTGGAGCACCCGGCGCTTCAGATCAATGCGCTCAACGCGGGCCACCAGCACTTCGGTGCTCGCGTCAAAGGCCTCATCCAGCGGGGTAGTGATATGCCCGGGGTCGAGCTCGTCGCTGGCCACATTGTAGAGCAGGGGGCTGAAGACAAAGGAGCTCTGATCGCTGATCAGAGTGAGTTTTACGCGGCTGCGGCTAAGCAACGCGTCTTCCAGGGTGCGGGCGGCGTGGTAGCCGGCAAAGCCGCTCCCGAGCACAACGATCTTACGCATGGACGCTCCAGTCCGGTGTGGCGTGGTCAAAACCCGGTCGCTCGCCAGCCTGGCCAGCGTTTGCGCGCGCTGGCCAGGAGGGGCCGACAGTGAACCCTGTTCGTCTGCGGGGTGCAAGTCCGATCGCCGCGGGGGTTGGGGCAGTCGATACGACGATCCTCCAGCGGTGATGCGCGTCTAAGGCTCATTGATCGATACACGATCGCTGAAGGGGTGGAAAAGTGCAGCTAATTCAATACGTTAGGGTATGCTCTCGCGCCTTCAATCAAGACTTGAAGGGTGCCCCTCTAAGGTCTTGAAATTTAAGAGGTTGCCCCTATATCTAGTGGCATAGCCCGAGGTGGGTATACAAGATGTTGGGGCATCGAGGTGAATAAGTCGTTTGACAGAGGGATCACGGTTGATAGAGTCAGCAGCCGCTTCAGCGTGGTGAGCAGGTCCGAGTTGAGAGGCGTTTTTGGGATGACGCGTCGCAAAAGTTGTCGGGTCCGCTGGTCACGCAGAGCGCTGTTGTTATGTTCAGATTATTGGGGTGATAGAGACCCACCATTCGTTGGAGAGGGAAGTAATGACCACGTCGATCGAGCCGAGCCTGAGCGAGACGCCCGCCACCAAAAAGCAGTCCACCAGGAAGGTGCGGGAGTTTAAGCCCACGGGCAAAGGCCTGAAATTTAAGCGATTCTTCACCAGGGACGGTGTCCATCCTTACGATGAGGTCGAGTGGGAGAAGCGCACCGCCTCGATCGGCAGTGAGACCGGCAAGCTCGTCTTTGAACAACGCGATGTGGAGGTGCCGGCGAGCTGGTCGCAGATGGCGACCAACGTGGTGGTCTCCAAGTACTTTCGGGGGCGCCTGGGCACCGATCAGCGCGAGACGAGCATCCGTCAGCTGATCGACCGCGTGGCCAACACGATCACCGACTGGGGCATCAAAGACGGCTACTTCGCCAGCCCCGAAGACGCCGAGATCTTCCGCGCCGAGCTGACCTACCTGGTGCTTCACCAGAAGATGGCCTTCAACAGCCCGGTCTGGTTCAACGTGGGTGTGGAAGAGCGTCCGCAGGCCTCGGCGTGCTTTATCAACTCGGTAAGCGACCAGATGGAGTCGATCCTCGAGCTGGCCAAGACCGAGGGCATGCTCTTCAAATGGGGCAGCGGCACCGGCTCCAACCTCTCGCCGATTCGTTCCAGCCGCGAGCAGCTTCGTGGCGGGGGCACCGCCAGCGGCCCGGTCAGCTTTATGAAGGGCTACGACGCGTTTGCCGGCGTCATTAAGTCGGGTGGTAAGACCCGTCGCGCGGCCAAGATGGTGATGCTCGATGTCGATCACCCCGACATCCAGGAGTTTGTGACCTGCAAGGCCGACGAAGAGAAGAAGGCCTGGGCCTTGATCGAGGCTGGCTACGACGGGGGCTTCAACGTGCCCGGTGGCGCGTACGACTCGATCTTCTTCCAGAACGCCAACCACTCGGTGCGCGTGAGCGACGCCTTTATGAAGGCCGTCGAAGACGACGCGATGTGGCAGACCCACGCGGTGGTCGACGGGCGCGTGGTCGATGAGTTCCCGGCCCGTGATCTGATGAAGAAGATCGCGGACGCGGCCTGGATCTGTGGCGATCCCGGCATGCAGTACGACACCACGATCAACGACTGGCACACCTGCCCGAACACCGACCGCATCTACGGCTCGAACCCCTGCTCGGAGTACATGTTCCTCAATGACTCCGCCTGCAACCTGGCCAGCCTCAACCTGATGACCTACCGCGATGAGGCCGGTGAGTTTGATGTGGAGAGCTTTAAGGCCGCCGTCGACCTGACGATCACCGCCCAGGAGATCCTGGTCGACAACGCCGGCTACCCCACCCCGGCCATCGAGAAGAACAGCCACGCCTACCGCCCGCTGGGGCTGGGCTACGCCAACATCGGCGCGCTGCTGATGGCCCGCGGTCTTCCCTACGACTCGCCAGAGGGCCGCGCCTACGCCGGCGCGATCACCGCGCTGATGTGCGGACAGGCGTACACGCAGTCGGCGAAGATTGCCCAGACCACCGGGCCCTTTGAAGGCTACCCTATCAACGAAGAGCCGATGCTCGGCGTGATCGGCAAGCACCGCGCCGCCGTCGAAGATATCGCCCATGAGTGGTCGGCGATGAACGACTCCGATCTTCTTAAGGCCGCGCGCCAGAGCTGGGATGAGGCGCTCAAAGCCGGCAAAGAGTTCGGCTTCCGCAACAGCCAGGTCACCGTGCTGGCGCCCACCGGCACCATTGGCTTTATGATGGACTGCGACACCACCGGCATTGAGCCGGACATCGCGCTCATCAAGTACAAGAAGCTCGTGGGCGGCGGATACTTCAAGATCGTCAACCAGACCGTGCCCGAAGCGCTGGTGCGCCTGGGGTATGAGGCCAAAGAGCGCCAGGTGATCATCGACTACCTCATGGAGAACGACACCATTGAGGGGGCGCCCGAGCTCAAAGAGGAGCACCTGCCGGTCTTCGACTGCGCGTTTACGCCGGCGAACGGCACACGCTCCATCAAGCCGATGGGCCATGTGCGCATGATGGCTGCGGCGCAACCCTTCCTCTCCGGCGCGATCTCCAAGACGGTGAACCTGCCCCACGAGGCTTCTGTCGAAGACATCGCCGACTGCTACCTGGAGTCCTGGAAGTTGGGTCTTAAGGCGGTCGCCATCTACCGCGACGGCTGCAAGCGCACCCAGCCTCTCTCCACGAAGCTCGACGATTCGGCGAAGACGTCCCAGACGAGCTCGCCGGTGGCTCAGCCCGAGCCGATGGCCGCTGCGCAGCCGGTCTGGGGCTCCACCGAGAGCCGCCGCCGTCTTCCCGACGAGCGCCCCTCGATCACCCATAAGTTCTCGATCGCGGGTCACGAGGGCTACATCACCGTCGGCATGTACGAAGATGGCCAGCCCGGCGAGCTCTTCATTGTGATGAGCAAAGAGGGCTCGGTGGTCAGCGGTCTGATGGACAGCTTCGCCACCTCCATCTCGCTGGGTCTGCAGTACGGGGTGCCCCTGCAGGTGATGGTCGACAAGTTCAGCCACACCCGCTTCGAGCCCAGTGGCATCACCGCCAACCCGAAGATCCGCTTTGCGAAGTCGGTCACCGACTACATCTTCCGCTGGCTCGCCGATAAGTTTCTGGGCGACGCCGAGCGCGACCTCTACCTGACCAAGAACGCCACCGAGGCCTGGCGCCCCGGCGAGCCGCAGGTCAGCGAAGAGAGCACGAAGATCGTCTTCAACGGTGGCCAGGACGATGACGAGGAAGCGAGCGCCAGCACCGAAGGTGCCGAGAGCGGCACCGACGAGAAGGGTGAAGGCTTCGCCTCGGCCCGCGATGGTCAGGTGCTCTTTGATGCGACCACCGGCAAGAAGACCTCCAGCGTGTACACGCTGCAGGCCGACGCGCCGCCCTGCTCCGAGTGCGGCAGCATCATGGTCCGCTCCGGCGCCTGCTATAAGTGCCAGAACTGCGGCTCGACCAGCGGCTGCAGCTAAGGTCTGACGTTTGAGCGGGTCGGGGCGTCTTGCCCCGGCCCCGAAAAAGCCGCCCCGCGCCTGCGCGGGGCGGCTTTTTTTGTGGCCGCGACGTTGCTAGGCTGCGCGCGATGAGCGCGCGAGCGGTACGTACAAAGGCGTGGGGGTGTGTGGTGGGGCTTGTGGCGGTGCTCGCGCTTGGAGCGTGGGGCTGGCACCTGTGGGGCGGTGTGCGCGGCGGGCTTCCCGAGGAGCTGACCGCTCAGCCCGGGCGCGCTGGCAAGGTCGGCACGCTGCGCGCGCTGGAGGTCGGAGTCGCGGCGCGGCGGGTTGCCCGGGAGATCGCCGCGCCGCGTCTGGCCGCCTGCGATCCGGGCTGGTCCCTCGGTGAGCCGGTGGCGTTCACCTCCGCGCTGAGCTTGCGCGCTAGCCAGGGGAAGTTGGCGCGGCGCTGGGAGGAGACGCTGAACTATCGCGAGGACGCCGCCGGCCGCGGTGAGCTCGTCATCGACGCGACTTCCACCGATGTGCTCGATGTGCCGATGACCCATACCCGCCGCTGGACCTGGACCGCCGAGGAGGCGTTGGAGTGGGTGGGGCCCGGGAGCGCGGTGGAGCATCCCGTGACGAGCCCGGCGCTGGCCCGCGCGCGTCGGCAGGCGCACGGGCAGCTCGAAGCGTTGATGCGCACGCTGGCCGAGGGCTGGGCACCCACCTCCGAGTCGACGCTCACGCCGCAGCAAGGCGCCGGGTATCGGTGCGGGGAGAAGGCGGCCCTCCCCGACGAGGACTGGGCCTCGGTGCTTCGGGCGCGCGCCACGCTGCGCTCGGCCTCGGTCGAGGTGGAGCCCCGCGGGGAGGCGCGCTGTCAGGTGCTCCGCGCCGACTTGACCCTTGCTCAAGGCGGCGAACTCGATCTGAGGCTTGAAACATGCGCCCGACCCGGGCCTGATGCGGTGCGCATTGAGGCTCCCGAGAGCCGAACATCGCTTGACGTTCTGGCCGGTCAGCGCGAGCTTCGCCGGGTTGAAGCCTGGCTCGACGAACGCATCGCCGCCGGCGAGCTTGAGGCTGGCCCCGGGCTGGCCGCTGAGAATGAGGAGTAAGAGGATGTCGAAACGCTCAAGGATCACCGAGGCGGGCCATGTGGTCGTGAAGATCGGCAGCGCGATCTTCATGCGCGAGGGCGGTCGTGTGGACCGACGCACGTTTGCCGCGCTGGTCGATGACCTCGATCGCCTGATGAGCGCCGGGGTGCGCGTCACTGTGGTCACCTCCGGGGCGGTCGCGCTGGGGCGGCAGGCCCTGGGCGTCGCTCCCGGTCCCTGTGCGGTGGCCGAGCTCCAGGCGTTTGCCGCGCTGGGGCAGTCGCGTCTGATGCAGATGTGGGAGGCGGAGTTCGGTCACTACGATCGTCACGTGGCCCAGGTGCTGCTCGGGCGTCAGGATATGGCCGACCGCGGGCGCTACCTCAACGCCCGCAGCGCGCTGGAGACGCTGCATGCGTTCGGCGCGGTGCCGATCATCAACGAGAACGACACGGTCGCCACCGAGGAGCTGACCTTTGGCGATAACGATCAGCTCGCCGCGATGTGCGCCGCGCTGCTCGGGGCGGATCTTCTGGTGCTGCTCTCGGATGTGGAGGGGCTGCTCGAGGTTGAGGAGGGCGAAGATGGCGAGCGCCGCTTTGGCGCGCGCGTCGAGGAGATCGCGCTCGATGATCCGCGCGTAGACCAGTGGGCCGGACCGCCAGCCTCGGGGGTGGGGCGTGGGGGGATGGTCTCGAAGATCATGGCCGCGCGCATCGCCGCGCGCGCCGACACCCCCACCGTGATCGCGCCGGGCAAGCGCCCGGGGGTGCTCGCTGCGCTCTGGGCGCAGGAGCCGGTGGGGACCTTTTTTGATCCGGGGCAGGGCGGGGCGGTGCGCGCGCGCAAACGTTGGATCGACCACGGAGCGCGGGCTCAGGGGCGGATCGTCTGCGACGCCGGCGCGATGCGCGCGCTGCGCGAGCGCGGCGCAAGCCTGCTCCCCATCGGCGTGACGAAGGTGGAGGGGAACTTCGAGGCGGGGAGCCTGGTGGAGCTCATCGGACCCGAGGGCGAGGTGTTCGCGCGGGGGCTTGTATCTTACAGCGCCGCGCAGATCCGCGCGATCGCCGGGCTGCGCTCGGAGGCGATTGAGGAGGCGACGGGCTCAACGGTGATCGACGTCATCGTGCATCGCGACAACCTGGTGCTCACCTGAACGATGGGCCTTTTTAGGCGCCGACGTGCTCAGAGGCCAAGCAGGGAGCGGATCATATCCGGGCCGAGGTAGAGCATCACGACGGTCGACGCCATGATGATCAGCATCAAAAAGGGGTTGATGAAGTTCTCTACCCGCACCTTATCGGCGGCCACGACTTCGCTCTCGACCTTGATCTCGCAGTAAGGGCGAAAGCCGATCACCGAGACGAGCTCGGCTTCGATATGGTGGAGATCGCCGTCTTCGTCCTCATAGATCGCTTCGAGGAGGGGGCGCAGACGGGGGCCGCCGCGGCTGTCGAGCTTCTGGTCGTCGAGCCAGAGCTCGTACTGAGGCGCCAGATAGAGCCAGCGAAGCGTCCAGTCGCCGGTGACTTTAAGGGTGTGGTCGCGCCATTGAACTTCCATCGGGGGCTCCGTCAGAGGAGGGCATTCCTGGCGAGCATGCAGCGATGCCGTCCAGTGTAGCGAGCCGAACGCGGCGGGAAAAGCGGGGCGGCAAAAGAGACGCGGCCCCCGGCCGAGGTTCAGATGGCCGGCGATTCCTGCGCGATCTGCGAGGCGCCCACCAGGATGAACTTCTTATGCACGCGCAGCGCATAGGCGCAGTTCTCGGCGATGGACTGCTCGGTGTAAGGCTCTTCGCGGCAGTCGAGCACATCGGTCCAGCCGGCGACATGGTCGGGGAAGTAGACGTCGAGGCCGGTGCTCTCCACCGGGCCGACCTGGGCGGTGGATTTGGCGTCGTAAAGATAAAGGGGCTGCTTTTCCATCGGTGACATCCAGTGTGGAACAAAGCCGGCCTCCGGACCGCAGGTCAGGAGGCCGGCTCTCGTGATCAGGTGGAAGCGAGCACGTACCTGAACGAAGAGGCACGCGCATCAGAGAACGCCTTACTCAGAGTAGAGCTTCTCGCGGCGCTCCTGCTCTTCTTTGCAGGCGATGCACATGGTGGTGACCGGGCGCGCGCGCAGGCGTTGAATCGAGATGTCGTCGCCGCAGACCACGCACTCGCCAAACTCGCCCTGGTTGATGCGCTCAATGGCCAGGTCGATCTTGTCGATGAGGTAGCGCTCGCGACCGCGAAGACGCAGGCTCAAGCTCTGATCGGTCAGCGCGCTGGCCAGATCGGCCTCATCGGCCATGTCGTCTTTGGAGAGCTCGATCTCGTGCTTGATGGTGTTGGCGGCTTTATGAAGGAGGCGCTTCTTCTCGTCGTTGAGAAGCTGCCGGAATTCCTCGATATGTTCAGGACTCATGGCAAAACCCACACGCTGTCTCGGCCCGAAGACCGAAGGATTAGAGATGGTTGCGGCGGCATAAGCCTCTGGAATAGCGCCAAACGTAAGCACCGTAAAGCGACCTTCCCAGCGACCCTCGAGCGTGGTGCCGGCTCTTTTCGGGCTGGCGACTCGATTCGACGCCGTCCAAAAGAGCCTGCGAAGTGTATTCAAAACCCCGCAGAGTTCAAGGGGGCTGTCGCCCGCACCGGAGCCCCCCAACAACGCAAACCCACCAGGTTTATCCCGGGTGAGAAAAAAACTTTCGCCCCTGTCAGTCCGGGGTACAATCGCCTCAGCACGAATGCCTCATAGCTCTGGGCCGCCTCTCGCCACCGCCCGATGGTGTCGTAGGAGCGGATCGCCGGGCAGGAAGTCGGGGCCTGAAGTTGACACTGTTTTTGCGAGCGTGGCACGATGCGAGCGAATTTCTTCGAGTACAGCTTTAAGTAAGGAGCAGTCACATGGCGATGGCCAATGGACGGAACTGCATCGGTCTCGACATCGGTTCGAGCTCGGTCAAGCTGTGCGTCCTTAAAAGCACAAAACGCGGTCTGAGCTTACAGGCTTTTGATTACGCGCAGCTCCCGCCGGAGACGATCGTCGACGGCGCGCTGATGAACTCGACGGTCGTCGCCGACGCCATCGTGGAGCTTCTGGGGCGCAATAAGATTCGGCATAAAGAGTGCGCGCTGAGCGTCTCGGGCAACACGGTCATCGTCAAAAAGATCCGTCTGCCGCTGATGACTCAGGAAGAGCTCGAGGAGTCGATCCAGTGGGAGGCCGAGCAGCATATCGCCTTCAACATTCAGGACGTCTTCATCGGCTTTGAGGTCGTCGCACCCAAGACCGATCAGGGGCAGATGGATGTGGTGCTGGTCGCGGCCAAAAAAGACATGATCAACGACTACGTGGCCGTCTGCCACGACGGGGGCCTGGAGCCGCTGGTGGTCGATGTCGACGCCTTCGCGCTGCAGAACATGTACGAGGTCAACTACGGCTTCCACCGCGGTGAGACGGTGGTGCTGCTCGATATCGGAAACTCGGTGGTGACGATGAACGTGGTCACCGACGGGATCACGATGTTCACCCGCGATCTCTCGATCGGCGGGAGCGACATCACCGAGGAGATCCAGCGCCAGCTCAACATCACCTATCAGGAAGCCGAACTCTACAAGATGGGCGGAAGCCCCGGGATGAGCTCCGACGAGGTTCTGCCTCAGGAGGTCGAGAGCATCATCCAGGATAAGGCCGAGGATATGGCCCATGAGATTCAGCGTTCGCTGGATTTCTACGCGGCCACCGCCGCCGACTCCAAGATCGATAAGATCGTGGTCAGCGGCGGCACCGCCGCGATCCCCTCGCTGGTGCGAACCATCGGGCGGATCAGCGGGGTGCCCACCGAGCTGGCCAACCCCTTTCGCAACGTCTCCTACGACGAGCGGCAGTTTACCCCGGACCAGATCCAGCGTTGGGCGCCGATCGCGGCGGTCAGCGTGGGCCTGGCACTGCGGAGGATTAACGAGAGATGATTCGCGTAAACCTCTTACCGATAAAGCAAGCTCGCCGCCGGTCTGCCGGTCGCACCCAGCTCTTGCTCTTCGCCGGGCTGCTGATCGCCGAGCTGGCCATCCTCTTTGTCTTCTACCTGGTGGAGTCCGAGAAGTTGAACACCCGCGAGAGCGAGGTGAGCGGACTGCAGCGTGAGGTCAAGGCCCTGGAGAG
Organism: Lujinxingia vulgaris; assembly: GCF_007997005.1. GTDB lineage: Bacteria > Myxococcota_A > Bradymonadia > Bradymonadales > Bradymonadaceae > Lujinxingia. Next base: position 91,107 of record NZ_VOSL01000055.1, read on the forward strand.
CGAGGTCGCCGACGCCCGCACCCTGGAGAAGGAGGCCGAGGCGCTCAACGCCCAGCTCGCCGTGCTCAACAACCTGGAGGCCCAGCGCATCGGTCCGGTGCGTATGCTCGATGAGATCCAGGCGATGCTCAGCCCCCCGCGCAACGAAGAGGAGCGCGTGGCCCAGCTGCGCAAAGACTGGAACGTGGAGTGGGACACCCGTCGGCTGTGGGTCGAGAGCTTCTCGGAGGGCGAGGGCGCCTTTGAGCTTGAAGGCATGGCGGGCTCGGCCGACGACGTCGCGGAGTTTTTGCAGCGCATGACCACCGCGCGCCACTTCGCCAACGTGCAGCTTGAGTACGTGGAGACGGCCTCAGGCGGCGGGCGCAGCGGCGCCGGTCAGGTCCGCCTGGTCAACTTCCGCATCTTCGGCGAGCTGAGCTACCTCGGTTACGCCCCCGCCCCGGAAGCTGATGCCGAGCAGGGTAGCTGAGCACCCTACCCGCTGAACTCGCCACTGGAGGGCGATGACGATGAATGACTTAATCGACAGATTTAACGCCTACCCGCTGGGCCAGAAGGTGTTGGCGGTCTTTATCCTGATGATCGGGATCTTTGTGGGCTTCCTCACGCTGATCTACCGGCCGATGCAGGATGAGATCGCCGCCGCGGAGACGCAGCGCAGCGAGCTGCAGCGCGAGCTGGGCCGCCTCAAAGAGATCAGCGAGAGCCGCGCCGAGGTGGTCGCCCGCCTCAACGATCTGGAGCGCCAGCTGCATATCGCCCGCGAGAAGCTGCCGGTCTCCGCCGAGATCCCCAGCCTGCTGCAGCGCATTCACAACCAGGCCAAGACCGCCGGCCTGGAGATCAACCGCTTCCGGCGCAACGAAGACATCGCCAGCGAGGACTTCATCGAGATTCCGGTGGAGATGGAGCTGGTCGGGTCCTTCGATGAGGTCGCCAACTTCTTTTACTTCGTGGGTCGGATGACGCGAATCGTCAACGTCAAGGACATCAACGTCAGCCGGCAGGCAAGCGGGCTGGTCGCCGATGGTCAGCTTGAGGTGAGCGCCAAAGCCACGACCTACCGCTGGAAAGCCAACTAAGCGCCGAGCGTCCGAGACGAGCCCATCCCTTTGAGGGTGGGACGCTGAGATAAGGTGAGCAGGATGATTGAGCTTTTGAACAGATCGCGCCGCAGAGCGACCAGGCCTTCTGGCCGGCGCCTGTGGATCATCGCGGCGCTGATCGCGATCAGCGCCCCCTCGATGGTCGCCTGCGGCGGAGACGATACCGCAAGTGGGGTGCCGCCGGAGCTTCTGGAGCGGCGCAAAAAGCGCGCTGAGCGCCAGAAGCAGGCCGAGGATAGCCCGGCGGCTGAAGCCGAGCTTCAGGTCGCCGCCTTCGACCCGGCTGAGGAGTATCAGCGGCCCGATTATCCGGTGCGCCGCAATCCCTTCCAGCCCGATCTGGACGTGTTGCAGCCGGAGCCGGCCGCGGTCGATGACTCGGTGCGCCCGCTGGAGCCGCTGGAAGAGTTCCCCTTGAGCTCGCTCAACCTGGTGGCGGTCATCAGCGAGACGGCTGTGCCGCGGGCGATGTTCGTCGATCCCAACGGGCTCGGTCATTTTGTGAAAGAAGGTGATCGCATCGGCCGCAACAGCGGGGTGGTGCGCGTCATTCGAGATAATGAGGTGGAGATCCGCGAAGGCGGCGCCGACGAGAGCGGCGCGGTGGTCACGGTGCGGCTGCGCGATCAGCAGCTGCGTGTGGCCGAGAGCGGCTTGACACCGGAGGAGCGCGAGGCGCTGCAGCGTCTGCTTGAGTCTGAAGAGGGTCGTGAAGCGATTGAGCGCTCCTATCGCGACATGGCCCCGGGTGCCTCGGCCACTGAATCGGCCAACGAGAGCGCATCTGACACGCGATTTCCGGGGCTCGCCCCGCCCTCACGGCGGCAACAATGAAGAGAACAAACGTCGATGAACGACGGGGTGTGTTCGGTTGGAGCGCCCGCGCTTTTTGCCAGGAAGGCATCACCCACGCTGCAAGACGCAGGAGTCATGCTATGAGATGGAAGATACCGGTAGTGATGCTGTGCGCGACCCTGGGAATGGGCGCGCCGGCGATGGCGCAAACCCCCGCGGCCACCGAGCAGTCCAGCGCGCTTAATCAGGTCAGCGCCTTTACGGTGGAAGAGGGCGCCGACGGCACCTACATCCGGATTGAAGGCACCGAGGTGGCGACCTTCTCGGTCTTCAAGCTCGATGATCCGCCGCGCCTTTTTGTGGATCTCTCCAACAGTCGGCTCGCCGGTGAGGCATCGAGCGAGCGCGTCGACAACGGGGTGATCTCGCGAGTGGGGCTGATCGAGTTTGAAGACAGCTTCCAGACGGTCGCGCGCCTTGTGATCGGCTTTGAAGAGAGCGCGCATTACGACGTGCGCACCGAGGGCAGCGACGTGCTGGTCTTTGTCGACGGCGCCGGTCGCCGCGGGCAGAGCGGGGCGGCAGTCGCCGCCAACGCCGGCGCCTCTCAGGAGGAGCTGGATCGCAGCCGTCAGGCTTATGAGCGCGCCAACGCCGAGCTCAGCCGCACCCAGGCGCAGCTCAGCCGCGCCCAGCAGGAGCTGGCTCAGGCCCGCGCCCAGCGTGAGCAGGCCCGTGGCCAGGAGCGTGAGCGTCTGGAGCGTGAGGTCGCCAGCCGCACCCAGGCTCTGCAGCGCGCCCAGCAAGAAGCCAACGCCCGCCAGGCCGAGGCCCAGGCGCTGCGCGATCAGCTCGCCAGCCTGGAAGCCGAGCGCGACCAGAGCCGTGAACGTCTGGCCGCCGCCCAGCGCCGCGCCGAGCAGGCCGAGCAGGAGCGTCAGCAGGCGCTGAGCCTGGCTCGCGCCAAAGAAGAAGAGGGCGAGCGTGCCCGTCAGCGGGCGCGTGAGCTGGAGTCGCGTCTGAGTCAGGCCGAGCAGACCCTGGCCAGCGTCAACGCGCAGCGTCAGGGCGCCCAGGGCCAGATCGGCACGCTCAGTGAGCGCGTCGAGGAGGCCGAGCGTCGCCTGGCCGCCGAGCGCCGCCAGCTTGAAGAGGCCCGTCGCCGTGAGGCGCAGCTCCAGGCGCAGCTTGAGCAGCTCGGCACCTCGAGCTCGCAGGCCGATCGTGACGCCATCGCGCAGGTCGAGGCAGAGCGCGAGCGTCAGCGTGAGCTGCAGGCCCGCGCCCAGGCCGAGGTCGAGCGCGTGCAGCGCGAGGCGGCCGCCGCGGAGCGCGAACTTCGTGAACTGAATAACGCGCTGACCCAGCGCGACGCCGAGATCGAGCGTCTGCGCCGCGAGGTTGAGCAGGCTCAGCAGGCCCAGGCCCGCGAAGTTGCCAGCGCCCATGAAGCCGAGCGCGCCCGACTGCGTGCGCTCAACGAGGCGATCGCCCGCGAAGAGCAGCGCGTTGAGGCGCTGGAGCAGGCCCGCCGCGCCGAAGAAGGCCGTCTGGAGAGCCTGCAGGCCCGCCGCACGCAGGAAGAAGACGGCGTTGAGGCGATGCGTCAGGAGCGCGAGCGCATGGAGGCCGAGCTGGCCCAGGCTCGCCAGGCCCTCGAGAACACCCGCGATGAGCTCGCGCGTGCTGAGCAGGCCCGCCAGGCCTCGGAGCAAGAACTTGAGCAGGTCGCCCGCGCGATCCCGGTGGATCCGAAGAGCTCCAACGCGGTGCGCTCGGTGCGCCTTGAGACCGGCGACGACGGCCGCTCGCGCATCGTCGTGCAGCTCGACCGTCCCGGTCAGGTGGAGACGACCCGCAGCCGCGACGGTCGCGCGGTGATGATCCTCAACGATGTGGCGCTCCCCGAGCATTTGGAGCGTACGCTGGCAGCCGACTCCCAGGGTGGGGCGGTGCGCTTTGTCTCCAGCTTTGTCGACGCCCGCACCAACACCGTGCGTATGGAAGCCGAGCTCAACTCGGAGGCCAGCGCCCGTCTGAGTCAGAGCGGCAATGAGCTCGTCTGGGAGTTCGCTCCCGAGCAGGCGCAGCCCGCCCAACAGCTCGCCGCGGACACCGCGCCGCGCCGTGTTCAGGACGGTCAGAGCGTGACCTCGGCGCCCCCGAGCTACCCGCGGGTTGTCACCGACCCCTCGCAGGTCAGCTCGGTGCCCGGCATGAGCCGCAAGCGCATCACCATCGATCTTCGTAACGCCGATGTGCAGAACGTCCTGCGCCTTGTGGCCACCGAAGGCGGCGTCAACATCATCGCCGGCGACGGCGTGGAGGGCGTGGTCACGATGCGCCTTCGCAATGTGCCGCTCGACCAGGTCTTCCTTAACATCCTGCAGGCGCTGCAGCTGGGCTTTGAAGTGCGCGGCAACGTGATTCGCGTCGCGCCGGCCTCGGTGCTCTCCGAAGAAGAGGCCGCCCGCGCCGAAGCGCGCACCCGCGCCCAGCGTGTGCAGCCGCTTGAGGTCTTCCTGCTGCCGGTGAACTACGCCACGGCCGACGAGCTCGTCAGCCAGGTGCAGGGGCTCTTGAGCCCGCGCGGCAGCGTCTCGGTCGATGCCCGCACCAACACGCTCATCATCAAAGATCTGCGCGAGAACCTCACCTCGATCCGCATGCTCGTTGAGACGCTCGACTCCCAGGTGCCGCAGGTCCTCATTGAGGCCCGCATCGTGGAGACCAGCGACACCTTCAGCCGCCAGATCGGTGTGCAGTGGGGTGGTGATATCGGCTTCTCCCAGGGCACCGGTAACCCCACCGGGCTTATCTTCCCCAACGTTCTGGGCCTGGCCGGTGGCGCGACCGACGGCCAGACTCCGGTGGCGGGCACCTCGTCGAACCCCAACTTCGCGGTCAACCTGCCCGCGCCGGTCGGTACCGGTGCCGGTGGTGCCATCGGCCTGACGATGGGCAGCGTGGGCGGCGCGGTGAACCTGAACCTGCGTCTCTCCGCGCTGGAAGAGGCCGGTCACGCCAAGATCGTCAGCGCCCCGCGCATCCTGACGATGGACAACAAGGAAGCGTCCATCTCCCAGGGTACCAGCATCCCGATCAGCGTGGTCGGTGCGGCCGGTGTGCAGACGGTGTTTGTCGACGCGACGCTTGAGCTGACCGTCACCCCGCATGTCACCCCCGACGGCAACATCCGTCTGTCGATTGACGCGACCAAGAACGAGCCCGACTTCCAGAACACCGGCGCCCGTGGTGACCCCACGATCATTCAGCGCCAGGCCACCACCGAGCTGTTGATCCCCGACGGCGACACCACCGTCATCGGCGGCATCTACACCCGCAACGCCGGTCACAGCGTCTCGGCGGTGCCCTTCCTGCATCGCATCCCGATTCTGGGCTTCTTCTTCAAGACCCAGTCCGAGAGCGAGCGCCGCTCGGAGCTCTTGATCTTCATCACCCCGCGCATCGTCAACCGCGCCGAGTCGCTCGGCGGCATGTCCGCCGGCAGCGTCTCCGGCGACGGATGGGAGGAGTGATGATGGAAGATTGGTCCAACGCAACAGATTCTGCGACAATGGGGCAAGACCCCACTCAAGAAACGCCACAGGTCAACCGCGCCGAGAGCGCGGCGCCGACGAGGAGATGGATGATGAAAACTCCGATGAAGGTATTGAGCGCGAGCGCCCTGCTGGCCCTGAGCTTGAGCGGGTGCGTGGAGCAAGACGCCACACTCCAGCTCAAAGGTGGCGTGCTGGCCACGACCGGGGAGGGGGAGGTCGCCTGCGTGCTTCCCTCGGACTATGAGTCGGTGGTGGTCTTCTCCTCGAACGGCTTTATCGCCGGCCAGGAGTTTGCGGAGTTTGGCCAGCCGCTGGTCGGCGATGAGTACGTGCCGGGCAGCCAGAACGCGTTCAACCTGGGCGTGGCCTTTCTCAACCGTCTCCCGGACTCCCGCAACGTCGGGGCGACCGGCGGCGGGGGCTCCGGTGGTTTTGAGGGACTCTACCTCGACCAGAACGCCATCACCGTGACGGGCGCTCGCGTCAACGTGCCCTCCGATCTCAACAGCTTCGCCGGTGTCGGTAGCGTGGACTTCCCGGAGGCCCGTCGCGACTTCAGCGCCCTGGTGGAGAGCGGCGGCGGCTCGGTCGTGATGACCGTCCCGCTGATCGCGGGGAGCTCGGAGTATGACGTGCTCGAAGAGTTCGTCGCGTCCTCCGGAGCCAGCCAGATCACCTTCGTCTTTACGATGCAGCTCGTTGGCGAGACCCTGGCCGGCAACGAGGTCACCTCCAACATCTATCAGTACCCGGTGACGATCTGCCCGAGTTGTGATGCCGGAACCACGGGCGTGTGCGTGGTTGCCGAGTGAGGCATAGAACTGTGGCCCGCGCGTGTTTCATGCGCCGGTCAACGTCGACAGCTGGCGTTCTCCCTGCGGAGTGAGCCGGTCTTAGAGCCCCCCGGATGCGTCGCATCCGGGGGGCTTTTTTTGCGCATCGCCCGTAGCACCGGCCGCTGCGATTCCCGGGGAAAGCGCAAGCACGTCCGGGTGAGGCGGGCCGGGCGCGAGGGTACAAAAAAGCCCTCGCTGACCTTAAGGTCGGCGAGGGCTGAACGTCGCAGGCGTCAACCCGGCGTCGAGCGCCGGATCGAAGCTGAGGCATCAGGCCGCGGCGGTCTTATCGTCGCTGTAGAGGTTGTTGATCATGTCACCGTAGCGCGCCATGACCACCCGACGCTTCACGCTGAGCTTGGGCGTGAGCATGTCGTTGTCGGCGCTGAACTCCTCTTCGATGAGCGCAAAGCGCTTGGGACGCTCGTAGCCCTTGAGCGAGGCGCTCACCCGGTCGATCTCTTTCTGGTAGAGCTCCTTGACCTTCGGATGGGTCAAAAGCTCATCGCGGGGCACGCCGTTTTTGTCGGCCCAGCTGCTCAGGTTCTCCAGGTCCACCACGATCAGCGCCACGTTGTAGGCCTTGTTGGTGCCTTCAACCATGACCTGGTTGACGTAGGGCGAGAGCTTGAGCTGCTCTTCGATAGGACCGGGCACCACGTATTTGCCGTTCTCAAGTTTGTACTGCTCTTTGACGCGGCCCAGGATCCAGACGTAGCCATCTTCGTCCACGCGGCCGAGATCGCCGGTGTGGAAGGTGCCGTCATCGTCGAGCACCTTGGCGGTCTGCTCGGGCAGGTTGTGGTAGCCCTGCATGACGTTGGGCCCCTTCACGCAGATCTCACCGGTGCCCGAGGGGTAACCCTCCACATCGGCGATCGTCACGGTGACACCCGGGATAGGCTTGCCGACGCTGCCGATCTTGCGGTTGTTGGGGTAGTTGCAGGTGGCGATTGGCGAGGTCTCAGTCAGACCGTAGCCCTCGTAGACGGTGATGTTGAGGTTGTCGATGAAGCGGGCCACCTCGGGGCTGAGCGCCGCGCCGCCGCTGAAGGCGTATTTGAGCCGGCCGCCGAAGCGCGCGCGCACCTTCGAGAAGACCAGCTTATCGTAGAACTTGTTCATCATCCCCGTAAGCCCGCCCGACTCACCGCGGTCGCGCGCCGCGCGAAGCGCCTCGGAGTTGGCCATGCCCTGGGTGAAGAGCATCTGCTTGATGCCGCCCTCGGCCTCCATCTTCTGCTGCACGCCGTTGTAGATGCGGTTGAAGATGCGCGGCACCGCAAAGAGCAGGGTGGGGCGAACCTCCGAGAGGTTCTCGATGATGGTGTTGACGTTCTCGGCGATACCGAGCGCCGCGCCCATTGAGAGCAGGCAGTGCAGCTCGACGACCTGCCCGAAGCTGTGCGCCCAGGGGAGGAAGGAGAGGCTGACGTCGTCGGGGCCGATCTCCAGCAGTTTGTGCACGCCGTTGACGTTGCTCATGATGTTCTTGTGGCTGAGCAGCACGCCCTTGGGATCGCCGGTGGTCCCGGAGGTGTAGATAAAGCCGCAGACGTCATCTTCTTCCGGGTGCACGATCGCCGCCGGAGTTTTGGCGCCGTGGTCGAGCAGCGTCTGGTAGCTGTCTTCGGAGTCACGGGGGCCGTCGAAGTAGATGACGCGCTCGAGTGAGTCGAGCTCGTCGATCAGCGGCTTGACCTGGTCGTAGATCACCTGGTTGGCCACCAGCGCGACCTTCGCGCCGCTGTCACGCAGGATGTAGGTCCAGTCCTTGACCAGCTGGGCCTCGTACATCGGGCAGTAGCGCCCGCCCAGGCTGTAGGTGGCATACGCGCCGACGGCCCACTCCACGCGGTTGTTGGCGATGACGGCGACGGTGTCGCCTTTCTCCACGCCCATATCCGCCAGCGCGCCGCGGAACTGCTCGACCTGCACGCCGAACTCACCGTAGGTCGTCCACTTGTAGCTTCCGCCGGTCTTGGTGCCGAAGAGCGGAGACGACTTATACGTCGCGACGCTGTGCTCCAAAATCTCGACGAGGTTCTTAAACTCTCTGGCCATCGATCACTCCAAATTTCGCAATACGCGTTAGCACTCGACGCTCACTGTGCCGTAAACAGCTGAGCGTGCGTGGCCAATCAGGACCACGGCTTCCTCGATCATCACCATTCGACAAACTGCTCTTAGCCCGCCAATCTAGCCGCCAATGCAGAGGCGCGCAAGGTGCCCTGAACAGGCTTTGTGCGCGCGTTCGTTTTGCCGATAACTCCATCTCTCGCAGAGACTTATGACCGACACCCAACGACTTGACCGACTCCCCGACTGTGCCAGTGTTCAGACCCGGGGCAGGCTGGTGCAAACTGAGCACGGCTGGCGACTTCGCAACCTTCATATCACCTGCGATCTGGCGTTTTCTGGCGGGGATCGGCCCGCCGCGCGCGATCACCTCGCGCTGGTGGAGGTCGGTGGAGCGCGGGAGGGCGCCGTCCTGCAGGTGAGCACCTGGCGGGTCATTACGCGCGCCGGAAGCGGTCCGACGCGCCTGAGCGCCGGCCGCACCACCGAGTTGGGCCGGGCCATCGAGGCCCGCGCAGCTTTCAATCGCCGGGCCCGCAACTTCTTTGAAGCCCGCGACTTCATCGAGGTCGAGACCCCCGCCTGGGTGCGTGCCCCGGGCACCGACGTGCATCTTGCGCCGGTGGGAGCCACCGTGCACCTCGACGGTGCGCACCACCCGCGCCCGGGTTACCTGCACACCTCGCCAGAGTTCAGCATGAAGCGCCTGCTGTGCGAGGGCGCGGAGCGCATCTACCAGCTGGCCCGCGTCTGGCGCGATGGCGAGGTCACCGCGCGCCACAACCCGGAGTTCAGCCTCCTGGAGTGGTACCGCGCCTGGGAGCCGCTCGACGCCATCATCGACGATGTGGAGCAGCTCGTCTGCCAGACGCTGCACGCCGAGAGCGCGCGCCCCGTCACCGCGCCCATTCGCCGCGTCACCATGCAGGAGGTGGTGTGGGAGGCGTGCGGCTTCGACATTTTGGAGAACCTCAACGCCGACGCGCTGCGCGAGACGGTGCGCCGCCTGGAGCTTCTCCCGCCGCATCTGTGTGAGACACCGCACTGGGACGACCTCTTCTTTGCGCTGGTCGTCGAGCATCTCGATCCTCATATCGCCACGATGGGCGCCGTCTTCGTCACCGACTGGCCCGCGCCGCTCGCTGTGCTCGCCAGAAAGAACCCCGACGATCCGCGCACCGCCGAGCGGTTTGAGCTTTATGTCGACGGCGTGGAGCTGGCCAATGGCTTTGGCGAGCTGACCGACGCGCAGGAGCAACGCGAGCGTTTTGAGGAGGATGCCCGGGCGCGCGAGGCCCGCGGGCTGCCCGCGCTGCCGATGCCGGAGGCCTTTCTGGAGGCGTTGCGCTTTGGCATGCCCCCCTCCTCGGGGGTCGCGCTCGGGGTGGACCGCCTCTTGATGCTGCAACTGGGCACCGACACCATCCGCGACGTGGCGCCTTTTGCCCTCTGGCGCGATGAGGCCGGCGAGCTTGTGGACTGGCCTTAGAGGCCCATAAAGAGCGCGAAAAGCGGCGCGCTGGAATGCGCACCGCGGGCGAAGCGCTCCCTGTAGGGCCGGCTCGCCGCCGGGGCCATGAAGAGGCCTCAAAATGACGCCTGCCGAGGGGCGTTTGTTGGCCTCGCAGACCCGGTTGCATTGTCGAAATGCCCCCACTACAGTGCCGCCGCCGACGCCCCGGCGCGCGGCCTGCGTATCCTGACTTCCCGCACAATCTGGTTAACCCGTACCACCGAGAGCGCACCATGAGTGAGTTGCCCGAACACCTCAAAGCCTGGCCCTACCGCGAAGCCCACAAAATCGTGGAGCGCGTCGAGAAGACCAAATCTGGCGACGAGAAGGGCGATAAACCCACGCTCTTTGAGACGGGCTTCGGGCCCAGCGGGCTCCCGCACATCGGCACCTTCGCCGAGGTCGCTCGCACCACCTGGGTGCGCAAGGCCTACGAGCACCTCACCGGCCGACCCACGCGCCTGGTGGCGTTCAGCGACGACCTCGACGGGCTGCGCAAGGTGCCGCAGAACATGCCCAACCAGGAGCTCATCGCCGAGCACCTGGGCAAGCCCCTGTGCGACATCCCCGATCCTTTTGGCGAAGAAGAGAGCTTCTCGGGTTATATGAACGCCCAGCTGCGCCGCTTCCTGGACTCCTTTGGTTTTGAGTACGACTTCGTCTCGTCCAACGAGCAGTACCGCAGCGGCGCGTTCAACCCCGGGTTGACCCGCATCCTGGAGAAGTATGAGGAGGTGCGCGGCGTCATCACGCCCACGCTCAGCCAGGAGAAGCGCGCCGACTGGAGCCCCTTCTTCCCGATCTGCCGCAAGTGCGGCAAGGTCTACACGACCCGCATCACCGGGGTAAATCCCGACGCGGGCACGGTGTCGTACGCCTGCGATAAGTCCTTCCGCGGCATCGCGTCCTGCGGAAATCAGGACACCGTCCCGGTCACCGATGGCAACGTCAAAGTCGGCTGGAAGGTCGACTGGGCGATGCGCTGGTACGTGCTCGGCGTCGACTACGAGATGTACGGCAAAGATCTCATCGAGTCGGCCGAACTCTCCGCCAAGATCGTGCGCGTGCTCGGCGGCGAGCCGCCGGCGGGCATGTTTTATGAGCTCTTTTTGGATGAGAACGGGGCGAAGATCTCCAAGAGCGTCGGCAGCGGCCTGACCATCGACGAGTGGCTGCAGTACGGCACGCTGGAGAGCCTGAGCTGGTTTATCTTCCAGAACCCCACCAAGGCCAAGAAGCTGCACTTCGACGTGATCCCGCGCTCCACCGACGATCATCTGCAGGCCCGCGCCGAGTTCGGCCGCGCCGACGACGAGCAGGAGCGCCTCAACAACCCGATCACCTTCATTGAGTACGACAAGATCGACGCCGGCCAGGAGCTCGGCTTTGAGAGCGATCTGACCTACTCAATGATCCTCAACCTGGTGAGCGTGCTCAACACCGGCGACAAAGCGATCATCCGCGAGTACCTCCAGCGCTACGATGCGCATTCGGAGGACGATGACGCGGTGATCGACGACATGATCGACCGCGCCGCGCGCTACTACCAGGACTTCATCGTTCCCACCAAGAAGTACGAGCTTCCGTCGGACGAGATGATGCCGAGTGTGCGTCAGCTGCGGGAGTTTCTGGCGGGCTACGAGGGCAACGACGCCGAGGAGCTGCAGGCGGCCACCTACTCCGCTGGCAAAGATCAGGGCGTGGCGCTGGGTAAGTGGTTTAAGACGATGTACCGCATGCTGCTTGGCCAGGATCGCGGCCCGCGCCTGGGCACCTTCATTCACCTCTACGGGGTCAAAGAGACCCTGGCGTTGATCGACGAGCGCATTGCGCAGAAAGAGGCCGAAGATCGCAGCGCTGACGGCGGCGATGACGCCTGAGCACGTCCCCACGCACCTCCAAAGGGCGAACCATGAGCAACGATAAGATCGTCGAGTTGAACCCGCATCGCACAAGCCCGGGCATTGCCCGGGCGCTGATCGCCGGTCAGGACACCTCGCTGGGGCCTGGCAACCCGGTCGAGCAGATTCAGGCCATCCTCGATCGCCCCGACGCCGAAGGCTTCATCCCGAGCATCAACCCGCACAGCCTCTTTCGACTGATTAAAGAGGCGGGTTTTGATCAGGGCGTCGACCTGGTGCCCTACGCCAGCCCGGAGCAGATCCAGGTCATCATCGACCTGGACTGCTGGGAGGGCGACCACTTAAGCGGCCGCCGCATGGCCACCTGGATGGCCGTATTGGTGGCCGAGGCCGACGACGCGCGCTTTAAGCAGGTGATCCGCGAGCTCGATCCGGAGGTCATCGCGCTCTACTTCAAGGCGCACGTGGAGGCCGTTGAGGTGCTCGATCCGGAGGAGGGCATCCCGGACCATCTGCCGGACCGCGTGGAGCTGAGCCCGGACAACGCCTACGCGCTCGTCTACACCGACGATGAGGACATCGCCGCGCTGATGCGCGCGATGGTCAAGCGCCTCTACGAGGTGGACCCGGCGATGGCCTGGACGCTCTTTGAGGCGGTGCGCTGGGAGCTGACCTCGCAGATGGAGGAGATGGCCCTGCAGTGGCGCACAAGCCGCCTGGAAGAGTTCGGATATGTCGCGCGCACCGAGGCGCTGGCGGTCTACGCCTACCTCAACCCGGTGCGTTTTCGGGAGCGCTGGGAGAAGGGCGACATCGAGGCCAAAGTCCAACTCGCTGCGCCCGAGACCTTTGATGTGCCGCGGGTGCTCGTTGAAAACCTCGATGAGCGCCTCTTCTTCTTTAAGGTCGTCGACGCCCTCGACGATGACGCGCTTGTGGAGCGCATCGCCGCCGAGCTCACCGCGCTCAACAACCGCACGATGATCGCCGACGGCATTGAGCCCGGCGAGATCGAGACGGGCAGGGAGGTGGTGCGCCGCACCGGCGGGTATTTGAGCCTGGGGCTGGAGTTTGTCTCCCGCACCGAGCTTGAGCGCGCCGAGCGGGTGATTCGCACCGTGCCGCTGCGCCAGCTCTTTCAGGTGGGTTACTCGCTGGCGCATAACCTCAAGCTCAAGGCGGCGCAGCTGGAGCAGCGCCCTACGCTCACGCTCGTCGAAGATCTTCCCTACTCGCTGCTCAACCCCGATGAGGCCGCGCTCTTTGAGGGTTTGAGCGCGGTGCGTCCGACCTTTGCCGCCGATCGGGCCACCTTCGACATCTTTCACACGCAATCGCAGGTCGATCAGGCGGCGCTGCGCATCGGGATGCTGGCGTTTAAGCAGATCTGGCTCTTCGGGGTGACGCGTCACCGGGTCGAAGATCTGGCCGCGCTCCTCTACAACGACAAGCTGCGCAATGAGGCCGACCAGGCCAGCTTTGACGTCTTCTTTGCGAGCTCGCTGGCCACCCACCTGATCGCCGGGAAACCCTGGGTACGCGGGCTCACCGAAGCCGAGCTGCGTGAGCTTCCCGCCAAACTTCGCCAGGCCCCCTGGGGCGACGATCCGATCGGATATTTTGAGCCGGTGATCGGGCCGATCCTTGTGGAGCTTCCGCCGGCCACAAGCGGGTTGGCCACGCGCTGGTTGCGCGAGACGTTGGCGCAGCTCGTCGATGAGCTCGGGCAGGTCAGCGACTTCATTGGCGCCGAGCCCTATACGGAGCTTCTGCTCGTGGCGGCCGAATAATGCGCCGTGGATCGGGGGGCGAGGCGATGCCATCGTGGGATTGTGGCATCGCCGACCGCACGTGTGGTAGGATGTAGGTGCAAAAGCGACGTACAGCCGGTCCACCCCGATCTTCGACCCCGCCTCAAGGGAGAGGTTCATGCGCCAGATCTTCGTCGCCCTCATCGCCCTGATTGTTCTGCTACCCACCTCGCAGGCCTTTGCCGGTGAGCTCAGCGGCCGCCTGGCCGACGGCTGGACGGATACGCCCATTGAGGGCGCCACCGTCGAGGTGCTGGGCCTCAACGTCCAGACCACCACCGACGCCGAGGGGCGCTGGGAGTTCGATCTTCCCGAGGGGGAGTACGAGCTCGCGATTGAGGCGCCGGTCTTCGATGAACGTCATCAAAGTCGTCTGGTTCACCAGCGTGTGCCGCAGCTGCGCCCGGCGCGCGCCTACGTCTACACCTCGGCGTTTTATGATCGGGGCGTGCCGGCGGCGCCCTATCCGGTGGGGCTCCCTTCCACGTCAGGGCGCATCGAAGATCCGGCCGGACCGCTGGAGTTGTGGCGCCTCTGGGGCAGGGATCCGGAGATGGCCAGCGCGCTCTACGAGATCCCGGCCTCCCAACCGCCGATCATTCGCGTGGGCCGGCGCGCCGACCACACCGGCGCTCAGGGGTGCACCGACAGCTCCAACCCGATCGTGGCCATCGATGAGATGACGCTCGATGAGTACGTCAAAGGCGTGCTCCCTCCGGAGATTGGCGTTTTTCGCAACCTCGCGGGTGCCAGCGAGGTGTACAAAGCCTTCGCCATCGCCGCGCGCAGCTACGGACTCTACTTTGTGCTGCGCTACGGCCCGGGCAACCGCCGCGACCTTGGGCGCTCGGTGCCGCCGCATAACTACTCCTGGTTTCATATCGACGACACCGCCTGCAACCAGCGCTACGACGATCAGCGGCTCACGATCACCACAAATGCCGCCGAGGCCGTCTCGGAGCTGATCATGGTCAAGCGCGGCTCACCCTCGACCATCGATAAGTACGAGTACGCGGCGAGCTGCGGGAAGCACGGCTCGCGCCCGGCGTACCAGTCGGCGATTGTGCCGGATAACGCCCCGACGAGCGCCTGCGCCGGTAGCTGGTGCGGGCATAACAGCTGTGCGGCGCACGAGGATCACCCCAACGTCTCCGGCAGCGACCGCTGCCTGGTGCGGGGCATCTGCCAGTGGGGCTCGATCTCGTGGGCGGCCAGCGGCAAGACCTACACCTGGATGCTCGATCATTATCAGCCCAACACCGAGCTCCGAACGCTGGCTTCCGCGGGCAGTGAGCCGGCCGTGCGACTGACCGGCTACGTGTATGAAGACCCCGATGACATCACCGGCAGCGCCATCGCCGGCGCCACCGTGCGCTTGAGCGACGGTCAGCAGGCCACCTCCGGGGCCAACGGCGCGTACAACTTCGATCGTGTGCTGCTCTCGGAAGGGGAGGTCACCATTGAGGCCAGCGCGCCGGGCTACCACACGGCCACGCTGGAGAAGACCCTGGAGGCCGGTGTGACCAACTGGGGGAGCATCCGCCTGGAGCTCGACCCGGACTGGGAGCCCGAGCCCGAAGACCCGGAAGATCCCGAGCTGCCTGACGATCCGGTCGATGCGGGCAGCGACGTCCCGGATGCTGATGGTGCCGATGTGGGCGTCGATGACGCCGGCTTTGACGACGCCGGAGGCGTCGCGCGCCCCGAAAACCCCTGGACGGGTGGGGAGTCGCAGATGAGCGTGCTGAGCGCCTCGCCAGGCGTCAGCGGCGGCTGCCAGGCCGCGCCCGGCCTGCCGGCGCCGCTCCTGCTCACCCTGGTGCTCTTTCTGCTGGGCGTGCCGGGAGGTCGCCGGCGCTAAAGGTGCCAGGCGCGTCTCTGCGTTCAACGCAAACGACATCCCCATCGCGATGAAACAAAAAGCCCCGGTCGTGCGGACCGGGGCTTTTTTCATGCGTGATGTGATGGCGCGCAACCTCAGGTCAACGCATCGCTTAAGTTGACGCGCAGCGCGCGGGCGCGCTCGATGCTCTCAAGCTCGTCCTCCTCAAGCTCGCCCTCACCGAAGATCGCCGCGCGTTCTGCGGCGCGCGCGCCCTGGGCGAGCGCGGAGAGGGCGGCCTGGCGACGGCGCTCCTCGTCGGCGTCGAGCTCCACCCGTGAGTGGGAGCGGCCAGGTTCAAAGCTGCCCTCGGGGCCGATGATGATCTGCGCGTCGACCGCACCCAGGTCCAGAGTCTCAATGATGTCGCTCAGCCCACCCAGCTCGGGGGGGACGCGCAGGTAGAGCAGCGTGGTGTGGCTGGCGTCGCGGGTGGAGACGAGCTGCTCGCTGACCATGTCGACCAGATCGGCCAGCCCCACACCCCGGGCCACGGCCTCGGGGGCGTGGGTGTGGGTGAAGGGCTGCAACGTGGGGAGCGTGAGCAGGTTGAGCGTGGCGTGGCTGTGACGCATCGACGCGGCCAGCGCCACGGCCAGACGCAGCGCGCTGGCCTGCTCGCCAGGGGAGTTCTCGGTGACCACCCGGGTGTCGGGACGGTCGAGATGTCCCGTCATATCAAGGGTGTGAAGCGCCCCGTAGGTCTCTTGAAGATGGGCTCGCACCCGCTGGCCCACCCGGGCGAAGAGCTCGCCGGGGGAGGAGGCTTGCTCGCGCGTGTCGATGATGAGGTTGATGCCGCCGCGTGCCAGGGGGGCGAGCAGGTCGAGCACCTCCACCCCCACGGGGATGCGCTCGCGTTTGCCTTCAAGCTCGCTCATGGCCACGCGCTCCGGCCACAGGGGGGTGGTGCCTTCGGCGTGCGGAACGACCTGCGCCGAGGCGAGCTCCACCACGCCCCCCGGGCTCACACCCAGGGCGGCGCGTTTGCCCGTGGCCTCCACGCTCACGCCCGGTGCGCACCACGCGGGCCACTGCGGCGCCCAGAGCCGGGCGCGGCG
>NZ_VOSL01000056.1 GCF_007997005.1 Lujinxingia vulgaris
GCACCACCCGCCCTCGACCCTCGGCCGCACGTCCGGGCGCGCGGCCGGTCGGCCAGCCCCGTGTGGTCACGCGCCCCGGCACCTCGCGCACCACACGGACCCACGTGCGCACCCGTCACAACACGCGCCGCACCACCTCGGTGCGCTCCACCACCCACATCCACCACACCTCCACCAGCGACACGCGCGAACATTACAATGCGCCCGCTTCCCCGCGCTCCCCGTCGACCTCGCCGCTCGATGGCTACCTGACCCTGGGGCTGGGCATGGGCGGCTTCGACGCCAATCAGATCTCCGACAGTGCGCTTCCCGGCAACGAGTTCAACATCGGCCTGGGCGTGCGCGGCGAGCTGCTGGGCTTTGAGCTGGGCTTCCATGCAGGTGGGTACACCTTTGATCCCAACGTCTCCGGCACCGACATCGCCGTGATGGGACTCAGCGGCGATCTCAAGCTGCAGCCCTCGCTGGGCATCTTTGAGCCCTTTGTGATGGCCGGCCTGGGCGGCTACCACTTCCAGGACGCCTTCCTTCAGGAGACGGCTGTGGGCGGCGCGGTGCGCCTGGGCGGCGGCCTCGATCTTCGCTTCAACAGCTTTGGCGTCGGGCTGCGCTACCTCTACAACGTCTACGGGTTTGGCAACGATCTCTCCTTCTCCGAGGGGTTGAGCGCGCGCTCGGAGTCGCTGGGCCTCAACGCCTCCTTCTACTTTTAAGCGACGCGAGGTCTGGACTCGCCAGGCCCTGGCCATCGCCCCCTCGTACATCGATCACCCCGCCCGGGCCGCAGGCCCCGGGCGGGGTGAATCTTTTTTCTCCTATCCCCCTGAAATTATTTGCTACCGCCGCCCGCTGGCTTACCATCGCCCCTGTTCAAGGTCGGTGTGCCTGACGCCTCCCTCAACCGGGGTCGCTGAGGTCGATTCACCCCACCTTGGGCGTTGCGCCCTGAAACAACCCTCTGATAGAACAGGGGCGCGGCTTCGCACCGTGGCGTGCGGACCCGCGGTTGACGGTCGCTTATTACGTCTCGTAACGTAGGCGCACTCGTCGACCAAATCTCAGCCTGGTCCCCTATTTCACGCACTTCCCGCGCCTCGATTGCTGGTGATTGAGGAGAGGTCATCTTGAATCGTTCCCAAACAGGCGGCTACGTCCTGAAGTTCATCTCTGGCAAGTACCAGGGCGGTGAATTTCCGCTCGAGCTGGACTCCGAGATCGAGATCGGCCGTGGCAGTGAGCTCGACATGGTCCTGGTCGAGGATATGGTCTCGCGTCGTCATGCCCGCATCACCAGCTATGGTGGCGAGCTGATGATCGAGGACTTCGGAAGCACCAACGGCACCTTCGTCAACGGTGAGAAGATCTCGAAGTCGCGCATCAAAGAGGGCGACCGCATCCTCATCGGCACCAACATCATCAAGCTGGTCCACCGCGACAGCGGCGCCGACGACACCGGCCCCGAGATCGGTACCCCGATGGCCGGCGACGATCATCACTCCCCGACCGCCCCGCCGACCCAGCCCAACCGCACCATGGCCTCCCCGGCGGTCAACCGCACGATGGGCGGCACGCTGACCGGCTCGATCTCCGGGCTCATCGAAGAAGTGCCCCTCCCCGATCTTCTCCAGCTCTTCAGCACCAGCCGCAAATCCGGCGTGCTGGTGATCATGGGCGACGACATCGGCAAGATCTACCTGCGTCAGGGCCGCGTCTACTTTGCGACCATCAACGACGACCACGAGCTCGATCCCTACAAAGCCTTCTACCGGCTGATCGCCTGGCGCGAGGGCACCTTCTCGCTGGAGCAGCCCACGGACGAGAGCTTTGATAACGAGATCGACGAGTCCATCGAGTCGTTGATGATGGAGGGGATGCGCATCCTCGACGAGATCCAGAACCTGGGTCCGGATGTCCCCCAGATTCACGCGCGCTTGAGCATCCCCACCCCGCTGATCGCGCCCTTAAGCCAGCTCAGCCCCGAGCAGCTCGACACCTTCCAGCTGGTGCTCAATAACGGCTCGGTCTCCATGGTGCTCAACAAGAGCAGCCACGGCGATCTCGAGACGATGCAGGGGCTTCTGCACCTGATCCGCAACGACTACGTGAGCACTGAAGGATGAGCCAGGCGCCCTTAAGGGTGCCTCCCCATAACGAGGACGCCGAGCGCAGCGTGCTCGGTGCGATTCTTCTCGACAATCGCGTCCTCGACGAGCTCTCCGGCACCCTCAAGCCGGAGGACTTCTACCGGGAGGCCCACCGACACATCTTCCGAGCGATGAGCGCGCTGCACGGCCGCTCCGAGCCGGTCGACGTGCTCACCCTGGCTGACTTCTTAAGCGCCGAAGACAACCTGGAAGCCGCCGGCGGTGCCACCTACCTGACGCGCCTCTCCGGCGAGGTCCCCTCGGCGGCGAATGTCGGGCAGTATTCGGCGATCGTGCGGCGTAAGTCCGCGTTGCGCCAGTTCATCGCCACCGCCGATGAGCTCGTCGGGGAGTGTTATAACGACGTCAACGACGTCGAGACCTTCATGGATGAGGCCGAACAGCGCCTCTTCTCCATCACCCAGAGCGGGCAGAAACGCGGCTACACCTCAATGCGCGAGGTCGTCAAAAGCGCGTTTGACCAGATCGAGAAGCTCTACCAGAAGAGCGAGACGATCACCGGCGTGCCCAGCGGCTTTATCGATCTCGATGAGATCACCGCCGGCTGGCAGCCCTCCGACCTCATCATCGTCGCCGCACGCCCCGCCATGGGTAAGACGAGCTTTACGCTGAACATGACCGCGCATGCCGCGATCATGCGCAAGGTCCCCGCGGTCTTCTTCAGCCTGGAGATGAGCAACGAGCAGCTCGCCATCCGTATGCTCTGCAGCGAGGCGCGCATCAACCAGTCCAACCTGCGCCGCGGCTCGATGACCGAGCAGGAGTGGGCGCGGCTTATCAAGGCCGCCGGCACCCTCTCGGAGTCCAAGATCTTTCTCGATGACACCCCGGGCCTCTCCATTATGGAGTTCCGCTCGAAGTGCCGCCGGCTCAAAGCCGAGCACGACATCGGCATGATCTTTGTCGACTACCTCCAGCTGATGACGGGCTCGCAGCGCAGCAAGTCGGCCTCCCGCGAGCAGGAGATCAGTGAGATCTCCCGCGGCCTCAAAGGCGTGGCCAAGGAGCTCAACGTCCCCATCATCGCGCTCGCCCAGCTCAACCGCGGCGTCGAGCAGCGCGCCGACAAACGCCCCATGATGAGCGACCTTCGTGAATCCGGGGCCATCGAGCAGGACGCCGACCTCATCGGGTTTATCTACCGCGATGAGGTCTACCACCCGGAGAGCGAAGCCAAAGGGCTGGCGGAGTTCATCATCGGCAAGCACCGTAACGGCTCGATCGGCACGGTGCATATGCGCTTCTTCGGGCCCTACACCCGCTTTGAGAACCTGGCGCCGGAAGACGCCGCGCGGGTGGCCTCGATGGCAGTCGCCGAGTAACTCCGCAGACCCGCCGCGCCCGGCCGGCGCCGTGCGTTGAACCGAGCAACACAAACCCGCCCCCTCGCTTTGCGAGGGGGCGGGTTTTATTTCCGCAACGTTTTCAGGGGCTTAGCACACCCAAAACGGGCAGGATGGCGGGGAGGTCGCCTCACTCCCCACTCCGATAGACCTTAAGCCTCAGCGCGACGCCGGGAGGCAAGCATCCACCCCAGCAGCAGCAGGAGCGCCGCCGCCGGCGCTCCACCGCCCTGCTGCCCGGTGGTCGCGCAACCCGAGGCGGTGCGCACGCCGGGCTGCTCCCCATCGTTGGCGCCGAGCCCCGGGGTGCGGCCCCCCTGATCGCTGTCGCGATCGGGGCCGCCCACGCCGGGCTGCGCATCGTCGTCGGCCAGCAACGCCACCGCCGCCTGATCGATCACCGGACCAAACTCGGTGGTCGTCGTGCCCGCCGCGCGGTTTTGCAGGTAGATGTGGTCCATATCATACCAGCCGCTCTCATCTTCGGTCGGCGCGCCCTCGGCCAGCGGCGCGATGCGCAGCGCGTTGATCTGCCCCGACCACTGAGGGTGCTCGCTTAGATTCACGATCAGATCGTGGTACTCGCCATCACCCGGCGCCTCAAAGCGCACGCTTCGCTCCTCGGAAAACGCCTCACCATCGCGTGCCCAGTACACGGCTTTGATGTGATCGCCATCATGCGAGCGCGCCCGCAGCACCAGCTCCGGGAAGGCATCGGCGTCGATCGCTGTCCATGCCGGTGAGCTCACCGTGGCGCCCTCGCCGACCAGATGAAGCGCGAGCAGACCGTGGGAGGTGTTCAGGCGGAAATCATCAAAAGCGTCGGTGCCCTGGGCCGTCCAGCCCTCCACATCGGGCCCTTCGGGCCCTTCAAAGAACCAGGCGTCGGTGGCGAAGATATCCAGCCCGGCGTGTGCGCGCAGCGTGGTGCCGGTGCGGTTCACAGAAGGCGTAGAACCAAAGGCGCTCTGCGCGTACACGTCGTCAATATGCGTCACGAAGGCGCGCACGCCCCCAAAAGGCGCCATCGCAAAGCTGTACGCATCGGCCCGAAGCGTCACCACCACCCGCTTCGACTCCCCGGCCGAGAACGCGTTCATCACAAGCTCACCCGAGCTCCCCATCTGCGCAGGATCCGGGTTGCTCTCAACCTCCATCGCGTCGTTGGTGCTCCAGCTGCTCTGGTCGAGCGCGGGGTGGTCCGACTCAATCGTGTAGCTCAACGGCGTCAGGCCCAGCTCATCAAAGGCGTAGCCCAGACGCACCCCGCGGATCACCGACGAGGAGGCGTTCTTCAGCATGATCTCCGCGGTAAGCTCAGCTCCGGGCAGCACATCGGCCACCCCCTCGCTGGAGCCCTGGTCGACCATCGCGTCGCCGCCTTTGAGCGTCACGTCCAGCGCCACCTCATAGGTCTGCGGCGCGGGCGGGTCGATCAGATCGCGGGTCTTTTGCAAGAGCGTATTCAGGCTGCTGATCATGTTGCCACCCGGGCAGCTCGTGCTCTGCCCCGGCCACTCACGGTGGCCTTTGACGGCGGTGCGCGTCATCGGCACCCCGTGGGTCTCATGCACCCACTGGAGCATGCGCGCGCCGGCGTTGAGCTGGGTCTGGCTGGGGGTCTGCGTGGTGAAGTCGGCGATAAAGCTGATGCCCACATTGCCGGAGTTCTGGTTGCCCACGTGCGCGCCGGGGCGATCCGAGCGCGAGCGCCCCTGGTAGATGTTGCCGGCCTGGCTGACGATGAAGTGGTAACCGATGTCGCACCAGCCGCGGGTGTTGACGTGGTAGCTCTGCATCTGGCGCACCCGCGCGGCCGCGTCGGCGCCGTCATTGGATGGCGAGTAGGTGTGGTGGATGCTCGCGCGGTAGGGCGCGACCACGCTGCCGCAAATCTTGCCCGGGTTGATCGCGCCCCACTCCGAGCGGGGGATCACCAGGCTGCGCGGCGCCACCGAGGCCTGCCGACGCGTGCCGATGGGACCGCCATCACCCACCTCCGGCGGTAGCGGCCGCTCCCGGCGCTGAATCTGCTCGGGGGCGACGACCTCTTCAAAAAACTCGATCTCGGCAAAGGTGATGCCCTCAAAGCCGCGCAGCTCCATCACATGCGTCGGCGCACTGAGGCGCACCCGGGCGTTAAACATGCGCCCTTCGTTCCAGTAGACCTCCACCGGCTCCCACTTCGAGAAGCTGCCGTCGGCGCGGGCCACGCGATACTCCATGCCCGCCAGGCTGTCGGCGTCCATCATCCAGCCGACCTGCTGAAACGCGTCGGGGTACTCCAGGCGCGCCAGGTTAGCGTCTTCGTCAAAGAGCTCGGCAACAGCCTCTGGCGAGGCCAGCACCACCGAGGCATGGTGGCGGTGGTCGGCGTGGTCGCCGTCGAGCAGCTCGCGCCCGTCGGCGGGCAGGCTCGCGCGCTCATCGAGCGCGCCCTCTCCCAGAGCCCCACGCTCGCTGGACACCTCCGGCTCTCCCTCACCGGCGCAGGCGCCCGCACCCAGCATCATCGCACACGCCCACATCACCCAGTTCATTCTGGCCCGATTCAACATGCAGTGCCTCATCGCATAAAAACTATCGCAGGATTGCCGCGCCCGAAGTATGGCCTCAGAGAGCCCGTGTGGCCAGCAATACTCGCCAATGGACGGAGAAACGCGCTTCATGTGCCGCCCTCGCACTACAAGTTTCGGGCCACCCTGGCCGGCGACTCCGCTTGAGTTCGACGATCCTCAGTGAGCGTGCGCTTATTTCACCCGATCCTCTCGTTGGCTCGGCCCCCTTAACGCCAGATCCTCGCACGCTGATGTAGGACAATGTAGGAACATGAGGCACACAGACCCACCCTGTGCGACATTATGGCACAGCTAACGCGACGCCTGATCCCCTGCCCCGGTCATTGATTCGACCGCCCAAACTCGCTATCACCAACAGGTCTGACGGCCGCCTCTCGGCTTCCCCTCGAACCATCTCCTCTGGAGCACCACCGATGACTTTTTTTCAAGGCCGCGCCCTCGGGACTCTGGCGCTTGTCGGCGCCCTCTGCGCCTCTCCCCTGGCCTGCTCCGGCGACGATCAGCCCGCCGAGACCACCGAGCGCTCACTGAGCATCACCTCCCCCACCGAGGGTGAACTCGTCTCGACAAGTAACGTGCGCGTGCGCGGCACCGCCGAGAACATCGACCAGATTGACGTCAACGGGGAGCCCGTCGACGTCACCGGCGGCAGCTGGGAGGTGCTCCTGCCCTTCGCCGAAGGTGAGGCCAACGTGACGGTGCGCGGCGACGGTCGGGAGGATCAGGTCGATTTTGTCGTCGACTCCCTGGCCCCGCAGCTCACCTTAAGCAGCCCCCAGCGCGCCGCGGTGCTCGACGCCACTACCGCCACCTCGGTGACGGTCAGCGGCAACGTCGTGGAGGAAGGCACCGGGCTCTTCCTGGTCAAAGTTGGCGAGCAGATCATCGACGTCGATGAGGAGGGCGCCTTCAGCTACGAGCTGGCGCTCAACCCGGGTCTCAACGTGGTCACCGTGACCGCGATTGACCGCGCCGGCAACGAGAGCGCCACGCGCCGCGGCGTCAACTTCGGGCCCCTCGGCGAGCCCGACTCGCCGATCGAGGACGCCCTACGCGTGGAGGTCAGCCGCACCGGCTTTGAGCGCATCAGCGAGGTGGTTGAGGCCTTTGTGACCCCCGAGCGCATCATGGCCTTTGTGGCCGAGGCCGAGCTCCCCGAGAACTTTGAGATCACCGGCGTCGCCTTTGAGAACCTCGACCTGGCGATCACCCCCCAGGATGGCTACCTCGACATCGCCATGCAGGTCGACGCGCTGCGCCTCGACGGCATCTTCTCGATCAACGGCGACGAGCCCATCGAGGGCTACGTGGCGATCGCCACCGTCGGCGTCAACCTGCAAATCGAGCTCTCCCCGCGCGAAGACAACAGCCTGGAGCTGCGCATCCTCGACTCCGAGCTTGTGCTCGAGAACAGCGACATCACCAGCAACCTCATCGAAGACAACGACACCCTGCGCAACATCGTCGGAAACCTCCTCCAGGTGGCCTTTGCGGAGTTTGTGGGCAACCTCATCGTGGAGAGCCTCTACGACCCGGCGCTCCTCACCCAGAACTTTGAGTTTCTGGGGCGCAGCGTGGAGCTGACCCTGGGCTTTGAGGCGTTGCTCATCACGCCGCAGGGCATGCTGGTCGATGTCTCGATGGTCTTCCCCACCGAGGCCCACCCCGACGTGGAGGATGTGGCCGGGGTGCTGGTCCGCGAGCTCGGCCCGACGGGCGGCTCCAACCTGGCCAGCCCCCTGCGCATGCACACCAACAACACCGCCCTCGATCGCGCGCTGCACGGCGTCTGGCGCAGCGGCCTCTTCCACCAGGTGATCGGCGGCGACGACCTGGGCGCCGTCGCCCTGCCCTTCGATCTGACGGTCGACGGGCTGGCCGCGCTGCTCGCCGACCAGCGCATCCGCGATCTGGCCGCGCCGGGCACCCCGGTGGGGCTGGGCCTGCGCCCGCTGCTGCCCCCGGTGGCCGAGCTCGTCGACACCGACGAAGAAACCGGCGGCGCGATCGAAGTGGGCATGGGCGACTTCATCATCGACATCTTCTTGCTGCATGCCGACCAGCCCCGCGAGCTCGTGGTGAGCATCGCCCTCTTCATCAACCTCGACGTGGTGCCCACGGTCGAGGCCGACACGCTCAAGTTCGACCTGGATATTGAGGCCAAGGGTGACCTGGCCAACTCCCCCCTGCTCGATCTCGATGCGGCGCGTGTCACCGGGCTTGTCACCGAGCTCATTGAGCTCATCCCCTCTCTGGCCGCCTCCAACCTCAGCGTGCAGGGGGGCGCGGAGCTCGAATGGGCGCGCATCGGCGATCCCCAGATCGATGTGCACGGCCAGCAGGCCGACCGCCTGGCGGTCGGCCTCAACCTGGAAGCCGCCTCCGACCTCGACGAGCAGGTCGAGGCCGGCGAATAACCCGGCAGCTACCGGGTCGGCCTCAGTAGCCGAGGTTGGGCGCGAGCCAGCGCTCGACCTCGGCGACGCTCATCTGTTTGCGCCGCGCGTAGTCTTTGATCTGGTCCTCGCCCACGTCGCCCACGCGCAGATAACGCGCCTCGGGGTGGCCAAAGTACCAGCCGCTGACCGCGGCGGTGGGCCACATCGCAAAGCTCTCGGTGAGCTTGAGCCCCGCGCGCCTCTCCACGTCGAGCAGCTCCCAGAGTTTGGCCTTCTCGGTGTGGTCCGGGCAGGCCGGGTAGCCCGGCGCCGGGCGAATCCCCCGATACTTCTCGGCGATGAGCTCCTCATTGCTCAGCGACTCGCCGCGCCCGTAACCCCAGGCCTCCCTGGCCTGGCGATGCAGATACTCCGCGAAGGCTTCGGCCAGGCGATCTGCGAGCACCTTGACCATGATCGCGCGGTAGTCGTCGTGGTCGGCGTGGTAGCGCGCCACGAGCTCATCGACCCCGTGCCCGGCACAGACCGCAAACGCCCCGATGTAGTCGTCGAGCCCGCTCGCCACCGGCGCGACATAGTCGGCGAGGCAGCGGTTGGCCTGCTCCTCCCCGTGACGCTTACGCTGCTGACGCAGCATGCAGAGGCGCTCCTGCACCGTCTGACGCGTCTCATCTTCAAAGAGCAAAATATCGTCGCCCTCGGCGTTCGCCGGGAAGAACCCCCAGGCGGCGCTGGCGCGCAACGAGCGATCGGCCACGATCTGATCGAGCATCCGCCGGCCGTTATCGAAGGTCTCGCGCGCGATCTCGCGATAACGCTCGTCATCCAGCACCTGCGGGTAGGCCCCGCGGATCTCCCAGGCCACAAAGAAGGGCGTCCAGTCGATGTAGGGGATCAACGCCTCCAGCGAGAGGTCGTCGATCTGGCGCACGCCCAGAAAGCTCGGCGTGGCGATGTCTTCGGGCTTAAAGGCAATGGGCGTACGCCGGGCGCGCGCCTCCTCCAGGCTTAGGAGCGGGCGCTTGTTGCGCTGCTTGTAGATCTCGCGGTCGCGGGCCTGCTGCTCCCGGTTCTCCTCGATGTAGGCCTCCTTCTCATCGCCCAGAAGCCCGCCCACCGCCGCGCCCACCCGCGACGCGTCCACAACATGCACCACCGCCCCGCTGTAGTTGGGCGAGATCTTGATCGAGGTATGCCTGCGACTTGTGGTGGCGCCGCCAATCAAGAGCGGCACCTTCATGCCGCGCCTCTCCATCTCGCTGGCCACGTGCACCATCTCGTCGAGCGAGGGGGTGATCAGCCCGCTCAAGCCCAGAACGTCGGCGTGATGCTCCTCCACCGCGTCCAGGATCTGCTCGGCCGGCACCATCACGCCCAGGTCCACCACCTCGTAGTTGTTGCAGCCCAGCACCACCCCCACGATGTTTTTGCCGATGTCGTGCACATCGCCTTTGACCGTGGCCATCACAATGGTACCGCGCCCCTCGGCCTCGCCATCCTCTTTCTCGGCCTCCATCCGGGGCAACAAGATCGCCACAGCCTTCTTCATCGCCCGGGCGCTCTTGACCACCTGGGGCAAGAACATCTTGCCCTCACCAAAGAGATCGCCCACCACGCCCATCCCCGCCATCAGCGGACCTTCGATGATGTCGAGCGCCCGCGGATAGAGCTCCAGCGCCTCGTTCACATCGACGTCCACATAATCGACGATGCCCTTGACCAGCGCATGCTTGAGACGCTCCTCAACCGTGCCCTCGCGCCATTTGGCCTCACTGGCCTCCCGACGCGGATCGGCGCTGTAGCTGGTCGAAAAATCCACCAGGCGCTCGGTGGCATCCGGCCGACGGTTGAGCAGCATGTCTTCGACAAGCTCCAACAACTCCGGGTTGATCTCGTCGTACACCTCAATCTGCCCGGCGTTGACGATGCCCATATCCAGGCCGGCCTTGATCGCGTGGTACAAAAACGCCGCGTTGATCGCCTCGCGCACCGCATCCTGACCGCGGAACGAGAAGGAGACGTTGCTCACCCCGCCGACCGTCTTAACCCCCTCGATCTCGCTCTTGATGGCGCGCACGCCCTCGATAAAGCCCACCGCGTAGTCGTCGTGCTCGGCCATGCCGGTGCCCACGGTGAGGATGTTGGCGTCGAAGATGATGTCCTGCGCTCCGAAGCCCACGTCCTTCAAGATCGCCACGGCGCGGTGCGCGATGCGCCGGCGATGCTCAAGCGTGACCGCCTGCCCCTCTTCATCAAAGAGCATCACGACCACCGCCGCCCCGTAACGCCTTATCGTCTCGGCCTGGCGCCGGAACACCTCCTCGCCCTCCTTAAGGCTGATGGAGTTCACAATGGCCTTGCCCTGCACGCACTTGAGCCCGGCCTCGATCACCTCCCAACGCGACGAATCGATCATGATCGGCAGCTTGCTGATCTCCGGCTCAGTCGCGATCAGGTTCAAGAAATCCGTCATCACCTTTGCGGAGTCGAGCATCCCGTCGTCGACGTTGATGTCCAGGATGTTGGCGCCGCCCTCAACCTGATGGCGCGCCACCGAGAGCGCCTCTTCGTAATCTTCGGCGCGGATCAGCCGCGCAAACTTGCGCGAGCCGGTCACGTTGGTGCGCTCGCCAACCATCGTGAAGTTGGCGTCGGGGCGCAGCACACAGGGCTCCAGCCCCGAGAAACGCGTCAGGGTGTCGCCCGCCGGCGGCACGCGCGGGGCGTAGGTGCTCACGCGCTCAGCAATCGCACCGATATGCTCCGGGGTGGTGCCGCAGCAGCCTCCCACCACGTTGAGCCAGCCCTGCTGCGCAAACTCCTCGATGATCGTGGCCATCTGCGCGGCCGACTGCTCGTACTCCCCGAACTCGTTGGGCAGCCCGGCGTTGGGGTAGCAGCTCGTGTAGATCGGCGCGATACGCGCGAGCTCCCCCATAAAGGGGCGCATCTCTTCGGCGCCCAGCGCGCAGTTGATGCCCACGCTTAAGGGGCGAGCGTGGGCCACCGAGGTCCAGAAGGCCTCGATGGTCTGGCCGGAGAGGGTGCGCCCGCTGCGATCGGTGATCGTCACCGAGATCATCAGCGGCAGCCGCTCCCCGCGTCGCTCAAAGACCTCCTCCATCGCCACAATGAAGGCTTTGAGGTTGAGCGTATCAAAGACCGTCTCGGCCAGGAGCAGGTCGACACCCCCGTCCATCAACCCCTCGATCTGCTCGGCGTAGGCCTCACGGATTTCATCAAAGCTCACCGCGCGGTACATCGGGCGGTTCACATCCGGCGACATCGAGAGCGCGCGGTTGGTCGGGCCCACCGATCCGGCCACAAAACGCGGGCGCTCCCCCGGCCGCGCGCTCACCTCCCGGGCCACCTCCACCGCGAGCTTCGCGGCGGCCACGTTGAGCTCATAGACGATGTCTTCGAGGTCGTAGTCCGCCATCGAGATGCGCTGGGCGTTAAAGGTGTTCGTCTCGATGATGTCGGCGCCCGCCTCCAGATATTCGCGGTGAATCGCGCCGATCACATCCGGCCGCGTCATCGCCAGCAGGTCGTTGTTGCCCTGCAGGGGGCTGGGGTGGTCGGCAAAGCGCTCCCCCCGAAAGTCGGCCTCTTGCAGTTTATGGCGCTGGATCATCGTGCCCATCGCCCCGTCCAACACCAGGATGCGTTCGTTCAACGCCGCTTCGATTCCACTGACCTTCGACTCGTCCATCCGACCACTCCTTGCCGCCCTCTTCGAAAGGGCGGCGGCCTCGTACCGGGTCACCCGGAACGCAGGCACGGATCCGGCGACGCCACCGGGCGCCGCGCACCATCAGCAAAAGCGCCGGCCTTAAAGCGGCGCTCTCACCTTCTCAACCTTCCACAAACGTCCTGCCCAAAAAAAACAGGCGCGGACCGCTACCGGTCGCGCGCCTTCAACGTCCCGCTCGCCAGCTTAGCAGGCGCAGCGTGCTCCCTCACTCAAAAGGGGCTCTCGGTATAATAAGGGTTATCACCCGAGCCGTGGTCGGTCACGTCGATGATCTGGGCGATCTCGTCGTTGAACGCCTCGCGCAAGAGGCGCTCCACGCCCTGCTTGAGCGTGGCCGACGAGGCCGCGCACCCCTGACAGCCGCCCATCATCTGGATGTAGACGTTGCGATCGAGGTAATCCACAAGCTCGATGCGCCCGCCGTGCCCGGCGACAAAGGGGTTGATCTCATCGTCGATAAGTTTCTGAATCTGTCGTCGCATCGCCTTAACTCCGCGTTAAAAATATCGTCTGAGGCATCGCTGCCGGTCTCATTCTCCCCGACTTCAGCAGGGCACCACCTGTAGCTGAGCGCCCACTCACCCGGCAAAACTCACCGGCTTCGGTATAGCCAACGAGGGCACCTTTGCCAACATTCCTGCTCGCAGAGGCCGCCTTGTCACAGGGAAGACTTTGGGCATAGAGTGGCGCGTCTCTCGGCCCCTTTTCGTGGAGCAGCCCCTATGCATAGCCCCCGCCAGTTGGCTCAGCGTCGCATCCTCTACGCGATGGCGTGGTTCGTCTTTCTCTTCTGCTCATCGGTCATTGCCACCGGCATGGTCGTCGGGCGCACGTCCACCTCGGTCGCCCAGGAGATCGCGCAGCCGGACTCCGGCAGCGACGATACAGGTGAGCTGGCCGACGCTGGCGAGTCACCCGCGCTTCCCGACGAAGCCGCGGCCTCCCCGCCTCCGGCTGAAGCTGACCAGGTCGAGGAGGCTCTGGACGACGAGGCCACCGACACCGTCGCCGCCGCTGGCGAGTCGGCCAACGAGGAAGCCCCCGAGAACGCCGCCGCCGACGCCGTCGACGCACAGAGCGCCGAGCCCGAGACGATCGAGCTCAGCCGCATGAAGGGCGAGGAGTCGAGCTTCTTTGAGAAATTCATCAGCTTCTTTGGCATCTTCGCGCTTCTGGGCGTGGCCTGGCTGATGTCGACCAACCGCCGCAAAGTCGACTGGAAGCTCGTGGGCATCGGCACCGGCCTGCAGCTTCTCTTCGCTCTCTTTATCTTCTACGTGCCCGGCGGCCAGAAGGTCTTTGAGGTCGCCACCGTCGCCGTCAGCAAGCTCCTTGAGTTCACCAACACCGGCGCCGACTTCATCTTCTCAAGCTACGTGACGGGCTCGGTCGAGGGCGGGCTGATCAACTTCGCGTTTGCCGTGCTGCCCACCATCATCTTCTTCAGCGCCCTGATGACCGTGCTCTACCACCTGGGCATCATGCAGAAGCTCGTGCATATGTTCGCCTGGGTGATGCAGCGCACCATGGGCATCAGCGGCGCAGAAAGCATGTCGGCCGCCGCCAACATCTTCGTGGGCCAGACCGAGGCCCCGCTCGTCGTCAAACCCTTCGTCAAGAACATGACGATGTCGGAGCTGATGGTCGTGATGACCGGCGGTTTTGCCACGGTGGCCGGCGGGGTGCTGGCCATCTACGTGGGCATGATGGAGCCCTCCTTCCCCGATATCGCCGGCCACCTGCTGGCGGCGTCGGTGATGAGCGCGCCTGCGGCGCTGGTGATCGCCAAGATCATCTACCCGGAGACCGACCACCCCATGACCGCCGGCAAGCTCGAGATGGAAGACCTGCGCGAGGACGTCAACGTGCTCGACGCCGCCAGCCGCGGCGCCGCCGAGGGCATGAAACTCGCGCTCAACGTCGCCGCGATGCTTCTGGCCTTCATCGCGCTTATTGAGCTTGTGAACTACCTGATCACCTGGCCCAGCATGATGATCAACACATCCACCCTGGGCTCACTGGCCGAGGCTTTTGCCGCCGGTGGCATGGCGCTCCCCGAGGGCTGCGACCCGGCCACCGTGGCCGACGCCGCGGTGGTGGGCTGCATTGAGACGATGCAGGCCGCCCCGGGCATGACCGCCTCCTGGGTAGCCCCGGTGATCACCATGCAGGACATCTTCGGCTACATCTTCTGGCCCTTCGCCTGGGTGATGGGCGTGCCGGCCGAGGACTGCTACACGATTGCGCGTCTGCTCGGTGAGAAGATGGTCATCAACGAGCTCGTGGCCTACGGCAGCCTCCAGCAGCTTCTGCTCGACCCGAACGTCGTGCTCTCGGAGCGCTCCATCATCATCGCCACCTACGCGCTCTGCGGCTTTGCCAACTTCGGGTCCATCGGCATTCAGCTCGGTGGCATCGGCGGCATCGCCCCCGAGCGCAAGGGCGATCTTGCGCGCATCGCGCTGCGCGCGATGTTCGGCGGCACCCTGGCGGCGTTCATGACCGCCACCATCGCCGGCATTCTCATCTAATTTTTTCATTCATGACTGCGGCGCTCGCCAGACTTTTTCTATTTTTTGGGCCTGGCGAGCGCTTCCCCCGCTGAATGTGGCGAGCTCCTCGCGCTGAGCGCCTCGCCAGCCCCCCCTTACTTCGAACCATTGGAGATCGATTATGGCAAAGCACACCTCCGATCTGGCTGAGCGCGCGCAGGCCAGCGCTGATTTTCTCAAAACTCGCATCAGCGAGAGCCCCCGCATCGCCATGATCCTGGGGAGCGGCCTGGGCGCCATCGGCGACCAGCTCGATGACGCCGTCGCCATCGACTACAGCGAGATCCCCCACTTCCCCGTCTCGGGTGTGGAAGGTCACAAGGGCCGCCTGGTCTTCGGCAAGCTCGAAGGCGTGCCGGTGGTCGTGATGCAGGGCCGCTCGCACTTCTATGAGGGCTGGACGATGCAGGAGGTGACCTTCCCGGTGCGCGCCTTCCACCTGATGGGCATCGACCACCTGGTGGTCACCAACTCCGCCGGCGGCATCAACGCCGACTACGCCCCGGGCGACCTGATGATCATCTGCGATCAGGTCAACTTCACCGGCCAGAACCCCCTGCACGGCCCCAACGAAGACGCGTTTGGCCCGCGCTTCCCCGACATGAGCGATCCCTACGCAAAAGAGCTCCGCGAGCTCCTGCACGCCGTGGCCCGGGAGCGGGACATTGAGGTCAAAGAGGGCGTCTACGCCGGGGTCGCCGGCCCCAGCTACGAGACCCCGGCGGAGGTGCGCATGCTGCGCACGATGGGCGGTGACGCCGTGGGCATGTCGACGGTGCCCGAGGTCATCGTCGCCAACCACTGTGGCATGAAGGTCGCCGGCATCAGCTGCATCACCAACTTCGCCGCCGGCTTGAGCGACACAAAGCTCCACCACGACGAGGTCAAAGAGACCGCCGACCGCGTCCGCGAGACCTTCACCGGTCTTGTCCGTGGCCTGATCAAAGCCCTGGGCAAGACCCTCTGAGCCGGCGGCTCCACACCCACCTGACGGGAGGCACGCATGAGTGAGCAGGACGAGCCCTTTGGCGCCATCTCCGAGAAGGACTGGCAGCGACTGGAGAAGGCGGCCATCGCCGTGCGCGAGCGCGCCTACGTGCCCTACTCCCGCTTCCCGGTGGGCGCCGCCCTGCTCACCCCCGATGGCGACATCGTGGTGGGCTGCAACGTGGAGAACGCCACGATCGGCGCCACGGTCTGCGCCGAGCGCAACGCCATCGGCACCGCCGTCGCCTCCAACCAGCGCGAGTTCGTGGCCCTCTGCGTCGTCACCGACGTCGATGAGCCCTCGGCCCCCTGCGGCATCTGCCGCCAGGTGCTGGCCGAGTTCTGCGACGACCTGCCGATTTTGATGATCAACACCCGCGGCGATCGACGCTTCACCACCCTCGACCAGCTCTTGCCGATGCGTTTCTCCGGCCGCGATTTTCTGGAAAAGGGCTAAACCGCTTTTTTTTGCGTGGTGTTGAGCTGCATGCCCGGGCCTTCGGGGGCGTCGGGCGAGCCAGCGCTCCCGATGGTGTGTTCGAACACGCTTGCGACGCCTTATCGCCGTCCACGCACCCCTCAACAGGCTTTCGAGAGGTTTTTTCCGCATCAAACACGCCGGTCCTACCCTTCGCCTCGTCATCGGACGGCTGCCGAGCGGCCGCGAAGCGTTCGCGGCGCTTTTTTTGTCTCTAAAACCTTCCACAAAGCCTTTGTCGGCCGGATTTTAACGCGCGAGCACGCTGCGAGCCGCTTCGCTCGTCAGGTCAGGCGGGCGATCGCCACGATCAAGGCTTCGCAAACGCGTGCCTCGCCCCCCGAGACGCAGCGAAGCCTTCGCGACGCGCGCACGCCTCACCAGGCATGCGGCGAAGGCTTCGGAATCCAAATTTCAATTTGAAAGAAGGTCGCTTAAGCGCATCAACGCTGAGCGATCGCCCCTCGGCCCCTCCGGAACTCCCAGGGCGGGGACCCACAAGGGGTCCCCCTACGGTGGCGGGTGGTGGGGACCCACTTTGCGATTGCCCTGCGACGAGGGTGGGATCGGCTATCGGCCGCTGAGACGATCTGGCACATTTCTGGCAGGGGCGACGCCCGGTGTTCACACGCGCACCTTTTGCATGGTCGGGCTCCTTCCCTTTTCCCTTCGGCGCCGTCCTGGTCTACACTGCTGGCTCACCGACCTAAGTCGTCACGCATCAGCTCGCCGCGGACCCTCGCTTTGCCTTCTGCCGTAGATCCCACCCATGTAGGCCCCTTCCGCATCCTCGCCAGCGCCGGCAAGGGTGGCATGGGAGAGGTGTTTCGCGCGGTGCACCTGGACCGCGAGGTGGAGGTGGCCGTCAAGGTCATGTCCGCGCGTCGCGCGCGCGACCCGCATTTTAGCTCGGCGTTGCGGGCGGAGGTGCGCGCGGTGGCCCGGCTGCATCACCCGGGCATCATCATGGTCTTTGACTGCGGGGAGGTCAGCCCGCAGATCGAGGCGCAGACCGGCGGGCGTTTTGTGGCCGGGTCGTCCTGGCTGGCGATGGAGCTGGCCAGCTACAGCCTCCAGGATCTCGACCGCAGCACGCTGGACTGGTGGCATGTGCGCAACATCCTGGTGCGCATCCTCGACGCGCTGGCGCACAGCCACGCCCGCGGGGTGATCCACCGGGACTTAAAGCCGGCCAACGTGCTCTTTGTCGACGACGCCCAGGGCCGCCAGCTCAAGCTCTCGGACTTCGGCCTGGCCCACGCCCTCGATGATGAGCACGTGGAGCATGAGGAGACCCCGCGCACGATCTCGGGCACCCCGCGCTTTATGTCGCCGGAGCAGATCACCGGCCAATGGCGCGACCACGGCCCCTGGACCGACCTCTACGCGCTGGGGTGTCTGGCCTACTGGCTGGTCGACGGGGAGCCGCCTTTTCGCGACGGGGACACCGACGCGATTTTGCGCGGGCATCTCCAGGGGATGCTTCCGCCGCTGCGGGCGCCCTTTGCGGTGCCGCGGGAGTTCGGGGTGTGGCTGGGGCAGCTCCTGGCCAAAAACCCGATGGACCGTTTTCAGCGCGCCGCCGACGCCGCCCAGGCCCTCTTCGCGCTCGGGGAGCCCGAGGGTGAAGAGCGCCCCGGCCAGCCGAGCCCGCTGGGCTTTGTGGCGCCTTTGAACCCCTCGCTTGCGCCCTCGTCGAGCGTCGACGATCTGGGGATGACCGAGATCTTGAGCGACGTCATCAACTCCCCGCCCTCGGTGCCGGAGCTGCGCGCGCTGGAGCGCCCCCCCTCCTCGCCACGCCACCGGGCGGTGGGCGCGGCCTACAACGTACCGCGCACCTGGCACCGCAAGGAGGCCCCACCCCTCTCGCTGGAGATGGTGGGCGTGGGGCTGGGGCTCTTCGGGCTGCGGCAGGTGCCCCTGGTCAACCGCGACGCCGAGCGCGACGCCCTCTGGGAGTCTTTGCGCCAGGTCGCCCACCATAGCCGTCCCCGGGTGGCGCTCCTTCGCGGGGGCACCGGCACTGGCAAGAGCCGCCTGGCGAGCTGGATGGCTGAGCGCGCTCACGAGCTCGGCGCGGCCACCCCGCTCACCGCCACCCACAGCCCGCTGGAGGGCCCGGCCGACGGCCTGGGCGGGATGATGGCCAACCACCTGCGCTGCGTGGGCCTGCCCCGTGAGCGGGTGCTGGAGCGGGTGCGCCAGAGCGTCTCCGACACCTCGCTGGGGCCCGATGATCTGCACGACTGCCTGGCGCTCACCGAGATCATCTGCGCGGCCACCCTGCCGGATTACCGCGAGGAGGAGGCGCGCATTCGCTTTCGCACCCCGGCGGAGCGCTACGTGGTGATCGAGCGCTTTCTGCGCCGCTTTGCCCGCACGCGCCCCCTGCTCATCGTGCTCGACGACCTGCAATGGGGGAACGACGCGCTGGCCTGGCTGGAGCACCTTCTGCGCTCCCCGGAGGCCAAACGCCTGGCGCTGCTGGTGGTGGGCACGGTGCAGACCGACGCGCTTTTGGAGCGTCCGCTGGCCCGCCAGCGCCTGCGCGAGCTCTTTGGCCAGGAGCCCGTCTCCACCATCGATGTGGGTCCGCTGGCCGACGTTCATCAGCGCGATCTGGTCAGCCAGCTTCTGGGGCTGGACGCCGCGCTCATTGAGCAGGTCACCGTCCGCACCGGCGGAAACCCGCTCTACGCGGTGCAGCTCGTCGGCGACTGGGTAGAGCGAGGCGTGCTCAAGCACGGCCCAGGCGGCTTTCAGCTGGTGGAGGGGGAGTCGGGCGCGATGCCTACCGACCTGCATCAGGTCTTCCGGGAGCGTTTGCGGCAGATCGTGCGCCACGATCTTCGCGACGCGCCCTCCGACGCGCTGCTCGGCCTGGAGCTGGCCGCGGTGCTCGGTACCGAGGTGCACCGCCGGGAGTGGAAGGCAGTCTGCCGTAAGGAGGGGGTGCCCCTGCCGCTCTTAGCCGTCGATCAGATGGTCGCCACCGACCTGGCCACGCTGGCAGGCAAGGGCTGGAGCTTTACCCACGAGGCCCTGCGCGAGACGCTGGTGCGCCTGGCCGAAGAGCAGGGGCGCCTGAGCACCCACCACGCCCACTGCGCCCGGGCGCTCGAAGAGCTCTACCCGCCCTCGCAGCCCGGGCTGGCGCTGCGGCGGGCGCGCCACCTTATCGCCGCGGGGCTCCCCGAAGAGGCGCTCGGCCCGATGCTTCAGGCCGCCGGCCAGGCCCGGGTGCGCTGCGAGTTCGAGCTGGCCCACACGCACCTGCAGCGCCACCAGGCTCTGCTCGACGAGCTGCACGTGCCCCACGACGACGTGCGC
The DNA here is from genome assembly GCF_007997005.1 of Lujinxingia vulgaris. Classification (GTDB taxonomy): domain Bacteria; phylum Myxococcota_A; class Bradymonadia; order Bradymonadales; family Bradymonadaceae; genus Lujinxingia. Next base: position 19,591 of record NZ_VOSL01000056.1, read on the forward strand.
CGCGCCGAGGGCTGGCTGGAGCGGGCCATGATCCTCATCCGCCAGGACGAACTCGCCGGCGCCGACGAGATCCTGGAGCGGGCCGTGGCCGTGGGGCGAGCCCGCGCCGACCAGCGCCTGGTGGGCTGGGCGATGCAGCTTCGCGCCGACGTCGCCAACCGCCGCGGCCAGATCCCCGAGGGGCTCACCTTCATCGAAGAGGCCCGCGCCATCTTTGAGGCCACTGGCGAGGTCATCGGAGAGGCGCGCACCTCCCAGACCCTGGCCGAGCTGCGCTACTGGGCCGGGGAGTACTACGAGGCCGAGCAGCACTACCGCCGCGCGCGTCAGGCCTTTCGTCAGGCTGGCGAAGATCTGGAGCTTGCGCGCGTGGAGATGGCCCTCGGCGCGCTCTACACCACGTTGGGCAACCCCCAGCGCGCCACGGCCATGCTCCTGCACGCCCGCGAGGTCTTTGAGCGCTACGGCGACGTCGGCGAGGTCGCCAGCGTGCTCAATAACCTCGGGGAGGTGCATCGGCAGGTGGGGAACCTGCATCAGGCCGAGCGGGCGTACCTCGAATCGCTGGCGATGCTCGAGCGCATCGGCATGGCCGACGACGTGGTGGTGCTGGTCAACTTAGGGATGGTGCGTCTGGTGCAGAACCACGTCGACGACGCCGCCCCGCTCTTTCGCAAAGTGCTCACGCTGGTGGAGGGCTCGCAGCGCGGGGGGTATCTTGCCTTTGCGCACCTGGCCAACCTTCCGGCGGCCGCCCACCACGGGCGCTGGGAGCAGTGGGATCATCACCTGGCCCAGGGCGAGCCGCTTTTGGAGAGCACGGGCTTTGTGGACGCCGATCTGGCGGTGATCACGCGCGACGCCGGCGAGCGCGCGCTGCGCGCTGGCGAGCACGCCCGGGCCCGGCGCGCGTTGCAGATCGCGCGCAGCCAGTGGCTGAGCATGGCCCGCCAGGATCAGGCCGCGGCCATCGATCGGATCTTGCTGCGAGTGCCTTGAAAACGAGGCGCGGGTGCGCTTGTTTTGGGGGCTTTTATGCCGTCCAGGGCTCGTCGGTGTCAGGGAGCCCGGGGCAGCGGCGCGGCGAGGTCGGGCCGACGCATACTCACAGACAACCATTCTCGAAGGGGGTGTTCATGCCGGGAGACGAGCGGTGTCTCGTGAGCTCGGCGTGGCGGGTTACCCCGGGGGTCGGGGGCCCCGAACCATGGCGACAGACGAGCACGAAGCACCTCTTCACCTGACGATCATCGGCGGGGGCTCGGCGGGCTGCGCCGCGGCGATGTGGGCGGCCGACCACGGCGCCCGCGTCACCCTGGTCAACGACGGGCTGCCCCTGGGGGGCAACGCGCTGCACGTGGGGGTGTTTCCGGCGCGCCTCTATATGCGCGCGGCCACGCTGCGCCACCGCGCCGCCAACCCCACGCTCCCGGGTCTGAGCAGCGCCACGCTCGACGTGGACTTAAAGGCGTTGAGCGCGCACGTCCACGACTGCATCGAGCGGGCGCACAAGAGCCTGGTCTCGGAACTTCGCCGGCGGCGCGGGCTGGAGCTCGTCGACGGGCGCGCAAGCCTCATCGCCAACACCGACGCCGAGCGCCGCGAGCCCCTGAGCGTGGTCGTCGGCAAGCGCAGCTGGTCCTCCGATCGGGTCCTGCTCACCTGCGGCGCCACCTCTCAGCCCCCCCGGGTCGAGGGCATCGAGGAGGCTGAGACCTGGAGCCTGCGCGATCTCATCACCGCCACCGAGCTCCCGGCGTCGTTGATCTTCTTTGGCATTCACGACATCGGACTGACCTACGCCCAGGCCTTCGCGCGCCTGGGCGCCGAGGTCACCATCCTCCACGAAGAAGACCGCCTCTTTGACGCCGACCACAGCCCGCTGCTCGAAGCTCGTCTGCTGGAGTCTCTGCGCGCTGAAGGCATCAAGGTCGTGCTCAACGCCACGGTCACCCACCTGGAGCGACGCAAGGGCCAGACCCGCGCGCTGGGCACCCACCAGGGCTCACCCACGCATTGGAGCGCGGCCCGGGTGGTGATCGTCGACAACCGCCGCCCCTCGACCGAGGGCCTGGGCCTGGAGGCGCTTGAGGTGGAGCGCGACGCGACCGGCTTTCTGCACGTCAACGAGTCCTTCCGCACCACCCATGAGGCCATCTTCGCCGCCGGCGATGTCATCGGCCGCGGCACCCGCACCCACGCCGCCACCCGCGACGCCATCCTCGCCGCCCAGAACGCGGTGATGCCCTCGCGCACCGCCGGCTACACCCCCACCGTCCCCTTTGTGATTCGCACCGATCCTCCCCTGGCCGCGGTGGGCTGGGACGAAGAGCAGGCGCGTCAGGCCGGCTTCGACGCGCGCTGCCTCACCCTGGACCTGCGCGAGCACCCGCAGGGCTCGTTTAGCGACGCTCCCGACGGCCTCATTCAGCTGGTGAGCGACGGCCGCTCCAACCAACTCCTGGGCGCGCGCCTGCTGGCCCCCGGGGCGGCCAACGCCATCATGGAGCTGGCCGTCGCCCTGCGCTCCGGGCTCACCCTGCCCGAGCTGGCCGCGCTGCTTCACCCCCCGGCCACCCTGGCTTCGGCCATCGCCGCCTGCGCGCGCAAACTCGATTCCGGCGCCTGAACGCCGCGCCAAGCGCTTTGTTTTTGCTTTGCACAAAAAGTGTTGATACATCCTCCCCATCGTTGAATATCGCGCTTGCGACCTCGTCTAAAGCGCACAACATCGCTGTTCCCCTTCACCCAGCCGGGTGACTTTTTCTCTACCTTGATGTTTTGGGAGGGTACGATGAACACCTTGATTACACGACTTGCCAACCTCACTCTTGTCGGCGGCCTCTGCCTGAGCGTTGGCGTGGGCTGCGTCACCGGCGACGACGATCCCGACCCGAATCCCCGCCCCGACAACCCCGACGTCTGCGAAGAGATCAACAGTGGTGACGTCAGCAGCGGCGCCACGCTCTCCAGCGATAGCTGTTACCAGATCAACAACCCGCTCAACGTCTCCTCGGGCACCCTGGTCATCGAGGCGGGCACCACCGTCTTTATGGGGGCCGGAAGCTCCATCACGCTCAGCGGCACCGGTACGATCGAGGCCGTGGGCGAGGAAGAGAACGAGATCCTCATCCAGGGCGTCGATGATGAGCGCGGCTACTGGGGCGGCATCTACATCAACGAGACGGGCACCTCCAACCACGTGCTCGAATACGTGACGATCCGCAACGCCGGTGGCGAGCGCTTCACCGGCAACAGCGAATCCAAAGGCGCGGTCTACGTGCGCGGCGAGTCGCGGTTGAGCGTGTCGAACTGCGCCTTTGAACAAAACGCCTTCGCCGGCATCCACGCCGACGGCGACGCGAGCACCCTCAGCGTCGAGACCACCTCGTTTACCGACAACGAGCTCCCGCTGCGCCTGCGTCCCAACCACTTCGCGGGTCTGGAAGGCGACCTGACGATCAGCGAGAACGACGCGGATCATATCTTGATGACGGGCTCCGCCTCGACGGTCTCCCTCTCGGGCACCTGGCCGGGCTACACCTACCGCATCACGCGCGACCTATCGGTGCAAGCCGACATCACCATCGCCGCCGGCGCCACGCTGGAGCTAGCTCAGGATGTGCGCGTCACCATCGCCGATGACACCGGCTCTCTGAATATCGCCGGCACCGAAAGCGCCCGCGTTACCCTTCAAGCCGTCAATGGGGAGCGTGGCGGCTGGGGTGGAATTCATTTCGAGAATGCGTCCTCAGCTAACAACCGGATCAACCATGCGCTCATCGCCCACGGTGGCGGCAAAGCCTACAGCGGCAACGGTGATGCTCGGGGCGCGGTCTTTATTGATGGTGACGCCTCGCGCCTGACCATCGAGAACACGACCTTCGACAACAACGACTACGCCGCGCTCCACGCGGCGACCCGCGAGGGAGAAGTCAACGTAAGCGGATCGACGTTTAGCAATAACGCCAATCCTCTGCTTACGCGCCCCAATCAGATCGGCGGCTTCAGCGCCGATCTGGCGTTTGTCGACAACGATCGCCAGGCTGTAACGGTGTTCTACAACAGCACCGGCGCGGTCACCAAGCTGACCCGCGACCAGACCTGGCCTGCCTTTGAGGTTCCTGTACGCCTGAGCGCCAACATCGTCGTCGAGGGCCACCTCACGCTGAGCCCGGGCTCAACGTTTGAAGCTGAGAGTGACATGGGCATCGACGTCAACGGTGGCCGGCTCACCGCAGACGCCACCGACGGCGACACGATTGTCTTCAAGGGCACCGAGGAGCTCTCCGGCTACTGGCAAGGCTTTCGCTTCGCGGCGAGCCGTTTCCCCGACAACAAACTCATCAACGTAGAGCTGAGCAATGCTGGCTCAAAACGCTGGACCGGTAACTCCGACACCCAATCTGCAATCCTGATCTACGACGACTCTCGTGTCACGGTCAGCGACTTGACCATCACCGGCAGCGGCCTGCACGGCATCCACGTCGGCACGGGCGGCGAGCTTGTGGGCTGCACCGGCCTGAGCATCAGCGGCAGCGCCGGCGATGACTTCTTCGGCGCGGTGGCCGACGCCACGGCGTGTCTGCCCCTCTAAGAGCTGGCCCCGGCGCGCGTGGAAACGCGGTACGATGACGCGCGCGTCGATGTTGAAAAAGCCGCCCGGCGACGGGCGGCTTTTTTGCGTCTGCGCGCCTAGAAGCGCGTCGCGATCCCCAGCTGGCCACCGAGCTGCCAGTGGGCCATCGATCCGAAGTGGCGCTGCGCCCCGGCTTCCACTTCCAGGGAGAGCATGGGCACGAGCTCCAGCGACCAACCCAATGCTGCGCTCACGCCGGGCGCGCCGGCCGATCGCATGCCCATGACCTGCATTGAGGCATAACCCAGGCGCGTATAGAGCCCGGCCACAGCGCGAGCGCCGGCGTGGGGAGCCGGCTGCCAGCGTGCAGCCACCTCCCAGCCATTGAGCGGGAAGTTTCCGCCGAGCATCATCATGCCAAAATTCGCGCCGAACTCAGCCGCAAGATAAGACCCCACATGCAGCCTGGCCCCCAGCCCGGCTCGCCAGGTCTTTCGGTCGACGCACCCGCACCCCGCTGCGCGGTAGGCGGCCATCCCGCCCCGCGTGAACACGCCGAGTCCGAAGAGGCGAGGGCGCTCTTCTTCAGGCCTGGCGCCGTCTTCTGGCGCTTGTGCGTCAACGCGCGGCGCAGGTTGGGTGCCCTGGTGTGAGGCTTGAATGATATCGGGTGCCGGGCGCGCGTCGTCTTCGGCAAAGGCCTGGCCGGCAGCCAGGCAAAGCCCCAGCATCACGCTCAGGGCCGCGGTGTATCGCAGGCTCATTGCACCCCCTCCAGGTAGCGGCGCGCGCGGCGCAGCATCACGTCCTGCTCTTCGCTCAGAGCCCCCTGCTCGGGTGGCACCTCGTACCAGGCGTCGGCGTCGTCGAGAGGGATGGTGGGTGCCATGCCGTCCTCGGTGTTCAACCCGCTTAAGGTCTCCACGACATAGGTCGAGACCTGAAACCACAGCCCGTCCACCAGCATCAGCCCGCGGTCTGGCGAGGCCGCGCCTCCCCCGGTGCGCCCGCCAAGGAGCACGCCGCGATGCTCTTCGCGCATGCGATGCGCAAAGTAGTTCGCGGCCGAAAACGTACCCTCATTCACCAGCACGACCACCTCGCCGGGGTAGGTCTCCCCGCGGGAGCGCGCCTGCATATGCCGATGCACGCGCCCCTGGCGGTCAACGAGCGCAAAAGGCGCGCCGTCCTCGGCCACCAGACGCCCGAAGAGCCCGTCACTCACCGAGGGGTAGCCGCCGCCGTTGTCGCGCAGGTCGATGATCAAACCGCGGGTGTCCATCAGCTCGTTGATGAGGCGATCGAGGCGGTCGAGATCATCGATAAAGCCGAAGGTCTTGATGCGCAGGTAGCCGACATCGCCAAAGCGGCGGATGAAAGGCTCGTGCAGCACCGCCTGGCGAGTGAGCTGCACCACCCGGCCCGACGCCGTCTGCAGCCGCACATCCGTGCCCACCTCGCCGGCGAGCGCGGCGTCAGCGCCGAGGAGCAAGACCTCGCCAGAGGCGCCGCGTTCGGCCGAAGCGAAGGCGCTGCGAAGCACCGGGGGGGCGGGCCGGCCATCGATCGCCGCGATGACCTCGCCGGGCTTAAGCCCCACCCCCGGCGCGGCACGGCGCACCACCACCTGCCCCGCCCTCAACGCCAGCTTCACCGGCGGCGCTCCGACCTCCTCCAGGCGGTAACGCTCCAGGCGAGTATGACCGTCTTCGAGCATCGCCAGCGACTGCGCCAGAGAGAGCACGAAAGACTCATCGTCGAGCTCCGCATCGTCGAGCGATGCCCATAAGCCCTTGAAAAATAATGACATATCGACCCCCTTCTGCTCGGCAAAGGGGTAATGGTCGCGCACCATCGCGTCGATCGTCGAGACCATGCAGCGCCGGGTCTCGGCGTCGAGCGGAAAACTCCCGCAGGCCGGCCCCGTCTGACAGCCGCTCTGCGCCAACACACACGCCCACAAGGCGCACGCTACCAGCCAGCGTCTCATCGCTCCCCCCCGGGTTGTCGATTTGCGTACGACGCATCAGCGGCGTCACGTCTTAAAGCTAAGCGCCGCCACCCACCTTTACAGCTTCAGCCCGGCGCGCACGTCCTGGCTGTAGCCGCCGGCCAGCTGCGTGGCCGCCTTGCGCGTCGCATCGTCAATGCGATCGGGCGTGTGCACCTGCAAGACCACATAGAAGTTGCCCTGGTTGGAGCCGCGCTTGACCCCCTGGCCCTTCAGCCGCAGCTTCGCCCCGGAGTTCACCCCCTCGGGCACCTTTACGGTGTAGTCCCCCCAGGGGGTCGGCACCGAGATCGACGCCCCGCATACCGCCTCGGGAACCGTGATGGGCACATCCAGATAAAGATCGAGCCCCTCACGCCGCAGCTTCGGGTGTGGCTTCACCTTAAACTCCAGGAGGAGGTCCCCGCGCTCCCCTTTGCCCTGACGGGTGCGCGGCGCGGCGCCCCCTTTGCCCCGGACGCGCAGGCGATCGCCGGTGTCGGTGCCCTCCGGCACGCGCACGGTGAAGGTCTTGGTCTCCCCCTCCGAGAAGGTCAACTCGGTGCCCTTGAGCGCCCGCATAAAGTCGAGATCGATCGGCATGACGTTATCGCGCCCCTTGAGCGGGTTGACCGCCCCGCCCCCGAAGCCGGCTCCGGCAAAACCGGGCCCCGCCCCGCCGCCAAACATCGAGCCAAAAATATCCTCAAAGCTCGCGCCCCCCTCAAACCCCGTCGCCCCGGCGCCTCGTCGACGTCCCGCCCGGGCCCGCTTTGCGTCAAAGCCCTCACGCAGCCCGTCAAAGCCGAACTCGTCATAGAGTTTGCGCTTCTTCGGGTCGCTGAGCACGTCAAACGCCGCCGAGATGCGCTTAAAACGCTCCTCGGCGGCGGCGTCCCCCGGGTTGACGTCCGGGTGGTTCTCCCGCGCCAGCTTTCGATACGCCTTTTTGATCGTGGCCGCGTCCGCTTTCTTGGAGACGCCCAGGATGCCGTAAAGATCGTCTTTCATAGCCACCACAGGTTCAGGTTCACAGGTCAGCTCGTCTTAACAGCACGCTCCCCCCGGCTCTCTTCGATTTATTCGAAGGAGGGCTCGATAAAGCCCGGCCCCAGGTTCTCACGGTTGCGCCCCTGGCGCCCGATCGACCACCCGGCGCAATCGGCGCTGGCCGAGTTCAAATCCGGCGGGCTCTGCTGCGCGCGCTGGTGCAACGTCACCGCAAAGGAAGCGCCGCCCAGGGGCAGCCCCACACCGGGAGGCACATACCCGATCAGCCCCACCACGTCGGGTCGGTCGCCGACGTTGCTCACCGCCCGATCCAACTCCACGAGCCAGCCGATCAGCTTACCGCGATGCGCCTCAAGCGCATCGTAGGCCGGCGCCACCGTGGTGCCCAGCCCCGGCTCCAGGCGCTGGCGCGTCAGCGTAAAGACCTTGGTCAGCAGCGTCTGACCGTGAATCAATAGATCGTGCAACGCCCGCCTGGAGCCAAAGCCCTCGACCACGCGCGGGTCGGTCCGCAGCACGGCCAGCGTACGCAGCGCCCCGGCCACCGCGCTCAACGTGTGCTCGCTGGCGTGCAGGTGATGATCGAGCGCGCGCTTGATCACCTCCTCAACCTTAACCTTATGGCGCAACGAGGCGCGCACCGTCTGCAACCACATCTCCAGCTCGGCCACGGCCATATGAATGGCGTGCTCGCCAATGCGATCTTCGGCGGCCTCTTCTTTTCGCGCGGCGACCAGCGCCTCCGCCTCGGCCAGCAGCGCCTTGCCGCGCTCTACCCCGTCTTTGTTCAGACCCGCTTTGCTCATCGCCTCGCGCACATCCGGGTACGCCTCCCAGGTATGCGTCGCCACAAAGGCGTGCGCCATCAAACGGTATACGGGCGTCGACATGACATCTCCTCACTCAAGCAGGTGTGCGACAGGCGCACGAATCTTCAAGAACCTTGCCCCGAACGGGCGCGCCAGCATAGCCCAGCCCCCCCCACCTCCACAAGATAGGGCGGCGAGCACGGCGCGCCACCGGCGCGGGCGCTCAGATGTTGATATGAATGCGGCTGGCGTCGACGCCGGCGGCCATCATCCGCTCGGTCACCGCCTTGGTCATCACCGCCGCGCCGCTCACGTACACCACCGCGTCGCTCACAGGCAACCCGGCAGCCTCAAAGGCGTCCTGAACGTAGCGATACGCCCCGCCCTCTTCGGCAGCGAAGAAGACCTCCACGCCCGCCTCCTCAAGCTGCTTCAATCGCTCGGCGTACGCCCGGTCTTCCTCATGGCGCTCCCCGTAGAAGAGCGCGATCCGCTCCGGCCGCCCCTGCTCCGAGAGCCACCGATCCACAAGGGGCAGCACCGCGGCCACCCCGCTGCCGCTCGCAAAGAGCAGCGCGGTCTTCCCACGCCCGCTCGCTGGCTCAAAGCCTCCGCCTTCCACCAGACTGACCTCCACCTCGGCCCCCACCTCCAGCTCCGAGAGCGCGCTCCCCAGGTCGCCCTCCACCTCGATCAGAAACTCCCAGACCCGCCCCCGCACCCCGGCGATCACATAGAAGTTGGGAGGATGCCCCTCAAGCCCCAGCGTGATGTACTGGCCCGGGCGCAGGTAACTGTCAGCAAACGCCGCGTCGACCTCCACCTCCAGCCGGCAGTAGCGCGCCCCCACGCGCTCACTGGCCCGCAGCGCAAAGCGCCGCCGCACCCGGCGCGCCTGCGGCGGTGACCCGGGCTGGGCGGTCAGAAGCCGCTCCACGTGCGCCTCCACCTCGGCGGTGGGGCGCGCCGGCAACACGTCGGCTGCCGCGTCTTTGCCTCGACCAAGCCCGCAGATCACCACCTCCCCGGCCATCACCTCCACCCGCTCGCCAGCATCGCGCTTGACCCAGAGGCCGCCCTGGGCCGAGAGCCCATCGGCGATGCCGCGCATCGCCACGCCCTCCTGCTCAAAGCGCACCTCGCGGCCCAGGGTCACATCGAGCGCCCTGAAGTCCTCGGCGAAGTCCGGCAACCCGCCGGCTTCCAGACGCGCGCAGGCCTCCAGGATTGCCGCCCGAACCTCTTGAACGATCCTGAGACGATCAAAAATGCGGCCATTCTCCCTCAAAAGGCTCGTCGCCCGATCGCGCAGCTCCCCGGGAAACTCGCCAGCGGGCACGTTGATGTTGATGCCCACACCCACCACCACGCCTTCGAGCCCGCCCACACCGGTGGCCGCCTCGCTCAAGATTCCCCCCACCTTACGCTCGCCAATATAGAGATCGTTGGGCCACTTCAGCCTCACGTCGCCCGCGCCCAACGCACGCAACGCGTGGGCGATCGTCACACCGCAGGCCAGCGTGATGCCCGAGACCCGCGACGGATCGAGCTTCGGACGCAACACCACCGAGAGGTACACGTTGGCGTTGGCCGGCGAATACCACGCCCGGCGCTCGCCACGATCTTCTCGCCGACCACGCCCGGCCAGCTGCTGCTCGGCGACCACCGCGCTGCCGTGAGGCGCCCCCTGACGCAGCGCCTCCAGCGCCTCATCGTTGGTCGACCCCACCTCGGCGTGAACCACAATCGGAGGGTTTTGCTGGCCGCTCATCCCTTGCTCCCGCTGCTCTCACGCAGCTTCATCGAGACATCCACCGCGCTGGCCGAATGCGTCAGCGCGCCCACCGAGATGATATCCAGCCCGACATCACCCAGGTCGTTGAGGCGCTCGCGGGTCATGTTCCCGCTGCCTTCGATCACAACGTGCGCGCCGCGGGGATGGCGACGAATGATCGCCACGGCCTCGACCATCTGCTCGCGGCTCATGTTGTCGAGCATGATGATCTCGGCGCCGGCCTCCAGCGCCTCACTCACGCGCTCGACCTCGTCGATCTCGACCTCCACGCGCACCGAATGCGGCGCCTGCAGACGCACCCGCTTGACCGCCTCGGCCACCGAACCGGCCGCGGCGATGTGGTTGTCTTTGATCATCACCCCGCTGGCCAGATTGTAGCGGTGGTTGGCCCCGCCACCGCAGAGCACCGAATATTTATCGAGCGCGCGCCAGCCCGGGAGCGTCTTGCGCGTGTCCACCACCCGGGTCGCCGAGTCGCCCAGCGCCGCCACAAAGGACGCGGTGAGCGTGGCCACGCCGCTCATGCGCTGCATGAAGTTCAGCGCGATGCGCTCCCCCCGCAAGAGCGAGACCGTCGGGCCCTGCAACGTCGCGACCACCTCTCCCTTTTGAAACGCCGCGGCATCGTCCCGCGCAAACGCAACCTCAATGGCTGCGTCCACCCGCGCAAAGACCGCGCGAACCACCGGCGCGCCGGCCAGCACAAAGTCCTGCTTGGCCACAAGCTCCGCCTTACCCCACTCCCCGGCAAAAAAGGCCTGGGAGGTCACATCAAAGCCGATCTCATCCTCATCGATCGCCAGATCGATGAGCTGCTCAATCCGAGGGCTGATATAAAGGTGCATCGCGTTTGCTCACAGCATAAGGGGGTCGGGAAGGTTCGGGGGGCACGCGGCAGGAGCTGCGCGTGGATGGTCGACACCTTACTCTCAGATCCTTGCCCGGCAAGGGCGCACCCCACAAAAAAGCCGGCCCCCGTGTGGGAGGCCGGCGTTCAACCTTCACATAGCTCGGTGCGCTCAGTCGCCCACGCACACATCGCTGCGGCCCCCGCCGCGCTCGTCCCGCACGTCGTCGCAGCGGTAGTCTTCGCGACAATCCAGAGAACGCTCACACATCGGCAGGCATATCCCGCCGCTGCGATCCACACAGGCCGTATTCACCGGGCAGTCCTCATGGCGATCGCACGAGAGCGTGCACATCCCAAAAGGATAGTTGTCGCCACGCTGGCAACGGCTCTCCGGCGCGCAGTCGCGGTCGTCGCGACACTCTGCACCCGCCACGGCGCCACCGAAGTTCCCGCAGCCCGAGAGCATCATCACGCTCACCATCAGGGCCGACACACTTAACAGACGCTTGATCATGCGCTCTCCTCGTCGCTCTCTCGAATCTGCATCGCCGCCACAATGGGCAGGGCTTCAAGCTCCGGGCGCAGCTCTTCGATGCCCAGCGCCCGAAGGTTCGCCCACACAAAGTGGTAACGATCCAGCAGGGGGCTTGTCGGCGGAAGCTCCAACTCGCGCAGCGCGAACTGACGCGGATCTTCGTTGGTGCACCGACCGTCGGACTCGAAGACCATCGCATAACTGGGCCCCGGCAACAACGAGTCGCACCAGGCAAAGCGGGGGTGCCCCTCCTCGTACATCGTCAGGTGCAGGCTGCCCAGGTGAGGCTCATAGCCAAAGAACGCGCCGCTGCAACGCAGCTCGCTGAAGAGCTCTTCGGCCCACTCCGCCCCTAAAAATCGCTCGTCGAGATCGACGCCTGGCTCCGCCACCAGGGTCAGCGGACCATCGGTGGCCACCATCACGCCGCCTTCCCAGCGCTCCGGGTGGGCGGTGACCTCCTTCAGCCCGATCTCCATCATCGGCGCGGTGCGCTTAAGCGCCTCGACCACCCGTGATGGCGAGGCATCGATGACCACCTGCGAGAACCCCGGCCACTGGCCGGTCTCCTCATCCGGGCTGCCCTCTCCGTCCCAGAACTCCACTGAGCTCTGCTCGCCTAAATCCAGACGATGAATCCCCTCATCGTCGATCAAATACCACTCTCGCTGCATGCAAGGCGTCCGTGTCTGATGCTGCGGTCACGGAGACATCATGTCTCCCGGCTCTGGACGCACGAGCCTTGATCGCAGCGGGGACACCCGCAAGAAATTAGCCGAAAAGGGGCCCCGTCAGCCCCTTTTCAACCCGGCGCTCCGGACGCCTCAAATCGAAAAATCGAAGCCCACGTAGACGATAGCCCTCAACCCCTCGTTGATCCGCTCCTCCCCCGGACCGGCGTTGACCGGCACCCGAGCGTACTGAGCCCCGATCCCTAAGTTGAGGTCGAGCACCGGCCAGCCCAGCACGTCGACCTCCGCGCCGATACCGGCGTTATATCCCGTGCTCGCCAGGTCCAGCGCGATCGAGGGCCCGGCCTCCGCATAGATGGCCAGGCGAGTCGACGGGATCATGAAGCGCGCGTGCAGATTGGCGTCGACCTGGGTGTAGCTCAGCTCCGGGTCCGCAAAGGTATGGCGCGCGAAGTTGACCTTCGCGCCGATCGCGAACACATCAAAGCCCAACATCAGCCTGGCTCCGGCCCCCAGGCTCTCCAGCTGGCGTTGGCTTCCGCCGAGCTCCACCTCTTCAAGTTTGGTATCTTCGATGGCCACCGGCAGCCAGCGCACGTCCACGCCTGCGCGCACCACCGCCTGCGCATCACCTGCCGATCCCACCAACACCGCCGCGGTGACCATCGCCGCCAACCACACCTGAATCCAACGCATATCGACCTCTCACTCACCAGGACTCTTAGAAGGCTTCACGCCAGCGGCTCGACATGTCGACCGCTCACGCTGCTTGGACGCATCGGGTGCGCGATTTAATCAATGAATCCAACATAGGAAACGCGCGCACACGAAACGCCCCCCAACGTGATACCGCCGGGGCCGCGCCGCCACAAAAAAAGACGGCGCGGGGAGGCTCCCCGCGCCGTCTCATCAAACCTTATCGCCCTCCTCGCCAGTTCAACCCCTGGCGAAGTGCTCGCGTCGGTCTTTAGCGCTGACCCTGGTGGTTGCGCGCCGCTGAGAGCGCGTCCTGCACCATCTGCTCACGCTTGCCGGCGTCCTTCCAGTCGCTTCGCGCCGACTCACTCAGGCTGTGAAGCGGGTCAAAGTAGGTGAAGAGCTGCCCGGGCTTGACCGAGGGCGCGCTGTACACGCTCACGCCCGTCTCCCGGTCGTAATGCTCATAGGAGTGCGCCTCGCGCTTGCCGCCGCCACCGGGCGCGTCCACCACAAAGGTCGGGGTGTTAAAGCCAGCCGTCGCGCCGCGCACGAACTTCTCAATATCGAGGTTGGTCTGCAGCGAGGTGCGCAGATCTTCGACCCCCTGCACCATATCGTGCTGGTAGACGTAATAGGCCTCGACGTTGACCTCACCCAGACGCTTGACCAGAAGACGCATCGTCTCCGGATCGTCGTTGACCCCGCGCTGGAGCACCGACTGGTTGCGCACCGTGATGCCCCGCTCAAAGAGCGTGTTGGTGGCCCGGCGGCTGATCTCGGTGATCTCGTTGGGGTTGTTAAAGTGGGTGTGAATGGCGACCTGCTTGTGCACCTTGCGGCCGTGGTCGGCCACCCGGGTCACCGCGTCGAGCCAGCGCTCATCGCTCAAGATCTTCATCGGCATCACCGCCAGCCCCTTGGTCGCAAAACGAATGCGACGGATGTTGGGGATCTCCAGCAGGCGCATGCCGATGGCTTCGATATGCTTAAACGCCAGGTTGTAGGCGTCGCCACCGCTGATGACGATGTCCTCAAGCTCCGGGCGGCTCTCAATGTAGGCAAAGGCCTCTTCCCAGCGCTTCGGGCTGACCTTCAGGCTGACCTTCTCGACCACGTCGGTGTCCACGCCGATGGCGTAGCTGCGCGTGCAGAAGCGGCAGTACACCGGGCAGGTGTCCAGGGGCAAAAAGAGCGCCTTATCGTGGTAGCGGTGGGTCAACCCCTCGACCGGGGCGTCGGCCTGCTCATGCAGCGAGTCCAGCGTGAGCATCGGGTGATCCACCGTCAGCCGCGAGGCCACCGGAATGAACTGCGTGCGGATCGGGTCGTGCAGCGGGTCGTTCCAGTCGATCAGGCTGAAGAGGTAAGGCGTCACGCGCACCGCCATCGGCGCCAGGTGAAAGCCGCGCAGCACGTCGTCGACGAACGCTTTGGGGGCCAGCCCCTCCATCAGCTCAATGAGCTTATCCTCGCCATAGAGCGAGTTCTTCATCTGCCATTTGTAGTCGAGGAACTCCTCCTCGCTCACGTTGGCAAAGGCCGGGATCTCCCGCCAGAACTCGCCACCTTTCAGCTCACGGTGACGGAGCACCGAGGGATCGACCGGCGGGCGAGCCTTACGCTCGGCGGGCGGTGCGGCGTGGGATTTCGGGGCTTTCTCGGGGGTGGGGACGTTCTCTGCGCTCGCCATGGGGTGTGGACTCCTCAAAAAGTTCCAGATTGAAAAAAATGGCGCGGCGGGCCGTAACCGCGCTCCGAGTCCACACTCGCCACGGGATTTCGTGGCGGCGAGTCCGGCTCGCACAATCTGGAAACTTCGGGGCAAAGTGTCAAGTGTGCAGGTCGTCGCCACCCGCATCACGAGCCGCAAAGCCGGGCGTCATCAGGGCCGCCAGACCAGCGAAAACCCGATCTCTCCGCCCAGGCGAAGCGCCCCGGCCGAGCCAGCGTCGATCGGCGCGCGCTCCACCCGATCGCCCTCCTCGTAGACGGGCTCCATCGCGTCGAAGTTCGCGCTGGTGTGGCCCGCAAGCCCCCAGGCCCCGTACAGCCCGAAAGCCCACGCCCGGGTGGAGCTTCGCAGAAGCGTCAGATCCACGACCGCCTGCGCCGTAAACGCCAGCGATCCCGCGCTGCCCTCAAAGTGGTTGTCCCAGTCGTTGGAGGTGCCCCCGTCGGCATAGAGGTCAAGCTCGTGGTGCATATAGCCAAGCCCCAGGCGCACGGCCGGACGCACGCGCTCGTCGAAGAAGCGCATCCCGTAGTCGAGCTCCGCCATCACGCCGGTGCGCTCCCAGTCCAACATCATGGAGTTGCCAAAGGGCGTCGCGCTTCGCGTATCGCCGTGCACGACGAGCCCCAGTCCCAGCTCCTCCATAAAGAGGCCCTCCATGCCCAGGCGCAGCGACGGCCCGGCCCCCAGGCCCATCGCCACCGCATCGTGGGTCGCAGGCACAAAACGTCCCGCGTAGCTCAGGCTGTAGCGCGGTCCGTCGGCCGTCGCCGGTGCAGCTTGCCCCGGCGCTGCTTGCGCCTGCACCTCCTGCGCTTCGGCCGTCGGCGCGCCAGTGACCAGCGCCGTCGCCACCAGCATTCCCAGCACCATCGTGCGCTTCGTCGTCTCTCTCATCATCAACCTCATCTCAACATCGTGGGGAGCCAGGCTCATCGGCTGAGCACGCGCTGGCGCGTCACTTCAAAGAAGGAGCGCGCGCGTGCCGTCTGCAGATCGTTGGTGGGAATCACCGTCAGCGTGCCGCCGGCGCCGCCGTGGTCGACCACCAGAAGATCCTGCGAGGGGATCAGCGCCACCGAGCGCGCCCTAAGATCGAGGCGCGCGCTGCTGGTGCGTCCGCTCTCGATCTCCAGCTGCACCACCCCGGCGGAGTCCTCATACACCCCGAACACCTCGCCCTCATGCAGCACCACACCGCTGAGCACGCCGGCGCCGTCAATAAAACTCGCCCGACTCGTGACGAGATTGATCAACGAAAACCCGGCGTGATGCGCCACCACCACCCGCTGCAGGCGCTCGGCCTCATCGACCCACACCTGCCGCGGCGCCGACTGCAACCGGATCGCCTCCACGCTGCGCCCCACCGTCGGCGTCTCGCTGCTGAGCGTGATGAGCTCGGGGCGAATCATCGCCACCAGCGTGTCGTTCGTGCTGTAGGCCATCAAGCGCGCCTCGCTGCCCGCACCGCTCTCGGCCGGCGCCTCAAAGCGCATAAGTTGGCCGGCCGCGCGGCCCAGCGGGAGCGCGTAGCTGTCCGACTCCCCGCTGAGCACATCGACCATCGTGAAGCGGGGCTGCCCTCCGTCGATCGCGAAGATTCTGCGCCCCACACCCTCCAGATCCATCACCTCAAAACGCACCGGCCGCGCGCCGGCGTAGAGCTGGTTGATGGCGATATCCAGCCGGCGGTTGCTCTCAGCGCGCGCGGCCGGCTGCAACACGATCTGGGTGATGTCGCTGCCCACATCGGTGAGCACAAAGATGCTCACCGTGCCCGGCATCTGCGGATCCTCTTCGACCACCACCTCCACCTGCACCGGTGTGCGCGGGGTGTCGGCCTGGCTGACCGTGAGCGGGATCGCCCGCAGCCGGTCGGCGGGCTGCTCGGCGTCCAGATCCATCAACGTGATCTCACTGGTCGAGAGCCCCAGCGCGATGCGGTACGCCTGACCGTCGAGCTCAAAAGGCGGCGCAAAGACCACGTCCCGCGCCCGGTTAAAGAGCGTGAGCACGTCGGCCGAATCCTCAGCGCCTTCCCGAAGATCGACGACCGCGACCTCATTGAGGTTGCGCGCCTCATCGATGTTCTGGCTGCCGGAGTGACGCAGCACCATAAACTCCCCGTGAGGATCGATGTCGGTGCGGTCGTAAGGGCTGTTGAGCGCGATCGTACGCGTGCCCCCCTCGACGATGTTATGCAGGCGAAGCTCCGGGGTGGCGCCGCCGCCCAGCACATAGATGCTCTGGCCATCGCCCAGCGCCTCCACCAGGCTGACCTGCCCCATCGTCGCCATCCGCTCGGTCTTCAGCTCGCCAGAGAGCGCGCTGCGGGTGGGCTCTACCATCACCAGCTCATCGCGGGCCTGATCGAGATAGACCAGCTCCTCCCCGGCCTGGATCGGGCCAAAGGTGCTCTGCATCTCCGTCCAGGGCGCGGGCTCGATCGGGCCACACCCCGCGGCCATCATCGCCAGCCCCAGCGCCATCATCGCCGGGCGATGGGGTCGAATCAGAGGTCGAATCCACTGCATCACTGCCTCGATTGCCGCATCAGGCGGCGTCTTCGTGAACATCTTGAACATCACCATCAAAAGATCCCCGAGTTGAGCTGGTAGCCCGTCACCGTCTGACGCTCCCCGGTGGCGGCCTCCACAAAGGTGATTCGCCCCTGGGGGTGCACCTGGTTGACGTAGACACGCCCCGTCCCCGGGATGAGCCCCATCGCGTCGGGCAGCGCCGAGAGGCGCAGCACCTCACTGCGGAAGCTCCCCAGGTTCACGCGCACGATCTCGCGATGCGCCACAAGCTCGGCCTGGCCCGTCTCGGGGTTCTCGTAGCTCAGGTACACAAAGGCGTCGCCCGCCTCCGGGGCAAAGAGCACCGCGCGCGCGATGGCCAGCTCGGTGAGCACCAGCCGGGTCTGGGTGCTGTCGATATCGAGCACCGAGAAGGCGTGGCTGCGCTCCACAAACTCCGGGTCGGCCGGCGTCAGCCCCTGGCGCGAGCCGGGCCGGCGCGGGTGAATCACCAGAAAGGTCTGGCCAGTCTCATCGGCCAGCACTCCGCGCACCTCTTTCTCAAAGCGCACCGGGCTGAGCTCCTGGCTGGCCATATCCACCAGCACCCCGCGCTGCTCCTGCGGGTTGGTGGTAAAGGCCATCGCCACCGACGCGTCGTCGCTCAAGACCACCGAGCCAAGCCCGGGCACCTCAAGGCTCAGGTAGACAAAGCCCTCCGAGTCCACGAAGGCTTCTTCGGCCAGGGGCGGCACAAAGGCACCGTCGACCCACAGGCCGCGAGCTTCCTGATCGGCGCGGGCGGCCTCCAGCCCCTCGGGGAGCGTGATGGCGAGCAGGCGGTTTGCCTCACGGAGCGCCAGCACGAGGGTCGCATCGCTAAGCGCCGCGCCGGTGGGAGGGGCGCCCAGCGCGATCGCAACGCGGGCGTCCTCGCTCAGATCACTCACAAAAAGGAAGGGCTCAGACGGCGTCCAGGCCACCAGCGTGTCGCCCCGGGGGCCGAGCAGCAGCCGGAGCTCGTTCGGGTCAACTGCCTCAAAGCCCGGCGGCGTCAGCGGGCGCGGAGCAACAAAACGATCGCTCTCAATCGCCGCCAGATCCAGCACGCTCACCCCGTCGTCGCTCACGACCAGAGCCCGTTCACCAACCTCATCAAAGAGCACCTGGCGCACCAGAAAGCCCACCGCCACATCGAAGCTGCCGGCGCTGCTGACCACCGTGATGGCCGAGAGGTCGCCGGCCGGCCCCGCCTCGGAGCTGTCATACCAGGCCACCCCGAAACGCCCCGACGCGGTGGCCTGAAGGCGATTGGCATGGCGAAGCACCGGCACATGCAGGCTCTCCCCGCCATCCGGGTCGATCAACGAGACGGTATGATCCCCCTCATTGAGCACCATCACCCGGGCCTCATCACCGGCGCCATCCACCGGGGCTACCACCTGCGTGGGCGCCCGCCCCACCGGGGCCGCCTGAATCTCCAGGCTGCGGCTGTCGATGATCGCCACCGCATCGAGCGTCTCATTGGCGACGTAGACCTTGTCGCCCACAATCGCCGGCTGCGAATACCTGTACGTCTCGGGCACCTCCGGCTGCGGGGGCTGCGGCTCACCCTGGTCCCCATCATCGGTCGGAGGTTGATAGTCGCCTCCAGCGTCGGCGTCGTTGATGCCGCCGGGTGGGCCGGCGGACTCGCCACCGCAGGCCGCCGTGGCAACCACCGCAAGCGCTGCGATCAGCAGGTAGATTGCGAACTTCTGACCTCGCATCACTGCACCTCCGCGTTAAGCTCAAACCCGCTGATCGTCCGCTGGGTGCCCGTCTCAATATCAAAGAAGGTCACGCGCCCCTGGCCGTCCTCCTGGGTCACAAAGATCTGGTCGGCGACCACCCCGATCTGCGCCGGACGCCGGGGGATCGGAAGGACCTCCACCCCGAAGGTCTCCATCGAGATACGCACCACCCCAAAGCCCGTGCCGACCTCATCGGCCAGCATCCCGTAGAGCCAGGTCGGGCCGGTCTGCGACTCGACCATCAACACCGACTGCGGCTCCGCCTCCAGCACCACCGGACGCACATAGCCCGAGGCCAGATCCCACAGGCTCAGCCCGTGGGCGTAACGAAAACGCTCCTCCCAGCTCGCACCGCCCGGCGCACTTCCGGGCTGCGCGCGATGCACCACCACGGCGATCGCGCTGTCGGGCGAGAGCGCCAGCGTGCGGATCTGATTTCGCAGCGCGACCGTCTGCACCTCGCCAGTGCCCACATCGAGAAGCCCCACGCTCGGAGACGTCGGCAGGGTCGAGAAGATCATCAAGGACTGCTCATCCGGCGTCAGCCGCGCGATGCCCGCCTCCACGCCCTCCACATCAATGAGCTCGACGAGCGCCGCAGCCGCCTCATCGCTCTCTGCGGCCAGCACCTGGTCGAGATCGAAACGTCCCACCTGCCCCTGCTCACGCATCGCAAAGAGCACCTCGCGGCGAAGCGTTCCCTCGACCTCCCGCTCCCGAAGTTCCACGTCGGTGGGCACGCCGGGGAGCGGCAGCAAGCGCTGCGCGGCCACCGCCTGCTCCTCGACCGCCAGCTCGAAGAGCCCCAGCCCCGAGAGCTGCGAGCTGCGCAGGATCATGCGCGAGGCGTCGGCAGTAAACGCGGCCTCCTGGTCGCGAGGCGGGAAGTCCTGCGTGGCCGCGCCGAGATCGAGCGTGGGCACAAAAGCGTCGGCCTTCACATCGTCAAACTCAATGCGGCTGACGCCCTCCTCCCCCACCACAAACCCAAACGCACCATCCTCGCTAAACGAGATCGACTCGATGCGACGCGTCACCGAGAGCTGGTAGGCCTCATCCTCGCCAGGGGCGTCGCCCAGGGCGATGAGCGCCATCGTCTGCAACGAGACGGCGCTCCCCTGGGTGGGCAGCGGCAGCTCCGGGTCGATATACGCCAGCGCATAGCGCCCTCCCGGGGCCACCGCCAGCTGATTGACCTCCCGGGGCACCCGCACCACACGCACGTCCGGGCGGTCGCGCGCGTCACGCACGTCGGCGCGCACGACCGCTACGGTCGACGTGCCCTCGCTCCAGACATAGGCCACCGCCCCCACCCCCTCGACCTCGGCGGCGACCACCGCCTGGGGGTTGAGCCCCACACGAATCGGTTCTACCTGGAAGGTCTCCCCATCGATCAGCGCGACCTGGTCGCCCCCTTCGCGCCCGGTGGGCACAAAGATGTAGCGATCGGTGGCGGCCACGCGCTCCACGATCTGCTCCTCGATCTCGGGGGGCGGCTCGGCCGGGTCGCCATCTTCATCGGGGGCACCCATACCCGCGTCGGCATCCGCGCCAAAATCAGGCTCCCGATCGGAGCCGTCGGGGGCCGCCTCATCGTAATTTCCCGACTCGCCACAGGCCACCGCAGCACAGAGCACCAAAACGCTCAGAAGTCGCAGCGCCACCGGGGCTTCGCGTCTTTTAGGATCCTTCATCGTCGCCTCACTCTCACCGCACATCTCACCCTGAACCCACACAGAGCACGGGTCTCGACGCGCATTCGCACGCCACTCTCAAGAGTCCGAAACATATCTTTGCAAAGCACAGGCCACAGCCGCGTCACGAGGCATCCTCGCGCGCATCCGCCCGTCGCAACGTCTGCGCAGGGGCAGCGCCGCACCACAGGTGGATGAAGCGCACTCCTCCCCCCTCGCGATGTCGTCCTGCGGAGACGGCGCGAGCGCATCAACTCGCCCGCGCGCGGCGCCCGAGCCCGCTCAGAAACGCAGCCGCAGTCGAGCACCGGCGCTCCCGGCACCCACCTCCGGCGTCACGGTGAGCGCCGGCGCTTCGTCCGAGCTCTGCATCACCACCCAGAGGATGCCGCCGACGGTGGCCAGGCCGCTCACCGCATAGAGCGTCGGCACACCCCAGCGCGCCGTCGACACGCTCGATGAGAGCTCATCGTAGCGCGCCCTGTCGGTGCCCTCGGCGGCAACCTGCTCAAGCTCCTCAAAATCACTTCGGCTGCTCAGGTACCAGGCGCTTGCGCCCACAAGCCCCACCACCCCGCCGGCGGTCAGGGCCCAGCCCCCCACCGGCGGCCCATCGACCCGGGGCGGCGCCTCAATCGCCGCACTCGCGGCCGCACTCTGCGCCTCGGCTTCAGCCTCGCGCTCGGCCTGCGCCTTGCCCAGACGCTCCCAGAGCGCCTCCCCTTCCACCGCCAGCGACGCGTCCCAATGGGCCTCCCCCATCTTGAGCTGCTCGCGCGCCGCCTCCAACTCCCCGGCCTCCAGCGAGGCCTCGGCCAGCACCAGCGAGCAGTCCGCGTAGACCGCCGCGATGTCGAGCTCATCTTCGGCCGTCGCTTCCCCGCTGGCCTCAAAGCCCTGCGCAAGCTCCACCGAGCGCTCGCAATCTTCGAGCAGGTAGCGCGCGATCATCTCGTTCTTGAGCAGGATCGGCTGCGGGTAGGCCGCGTACGCTTCCCGGTAGGTGTCGGCGGCCTCTTTGAGCTGCCCGGCGTCATACTGCTCCTGGGCCTGGGCGCTCAGGCGCAACATCTGCTGATAGGCGTCGCCCTCCTGGGCCCAGGCCGACGTCGAAGACGCCATCACCAGGACCCACCCCAGCGCCAGCGCGGCGATACGCAACTTCGTTTGCCTCGGCATACCCATGCTCCCTCTTTTTGCTCAGCGCCGCGGCAGACTCAACCGGGCGGGCTCTTCGGTGGATTCGCTCTCTTCGTCGTCGACCGTCTTGATAC